>CAVPHK010000005.1:0-28872 GCA_963704215.1 uncultured Flavobacteriaceae bacterium | reverse complement strand
GTATTAGAGAATAGTAAAATTGGTTCACGTCCCGCAAGACGAACAGGGCAAAGAAGCTTGAACGACTTACGCGCCATTCCATGGGTATTTAGTTGGAATCTTTCCCGATTTACATTAACCGGCTGGTATGGTGTTGGTCAAGCCTTGAAGGAACTTAAAACCGAAAAACCTTCAAAATTTAACGAGCTAAAACAGTTTATTGAGAAATGGCCTTTCTTGAAATTTTTATTTATTCAGATTGAAACCAATTTAATACTTGCAAATTCAGACCTTATGAAGCGCTATGCGGAAATGGAACCTGATACTAGTATTAGAAAAAGGCTTTTAGACATGATTTTAAAAGATTTTGAAGAAGGCATAGTAAATATTGAAGAGTTACTTGGCGAACCAGTAGAAGTTAGAAGACTAGGACAAATAGATAATTTAAAACGTCGAGAAAAAGAGTTGCAGGTGCTGCACGAACTTCATATAAAATATTTGAAGGAATGGCGCGAAATAAAAGACACCAATTCTGTAGATGGCGATAAACTATTAACCAGACTGTTGTCTATAATTAACTCGCTTTCTGGAGGATTAAAGAATACAGGTTAAAAACATAAATACCCTTATTTTTAGGAAAACATTATTAATTAGCTCGATTACTTATTGAGCTAATTAATAATTTTACCATCTACCATAACCAATTTTCTATCTGCTAAATTGGCAAGTTCTTCGTTATGGGTTACAATAACAAATGTTTGTCCGAACTCATCACGAAGTTTAAAAAACAAACTGTGTAGATTTTCGGCAGATTCGCTATCTAGATTGCCCGAAGGTTCATCGGCAAAAATTAAATCTGGGTTATTAATTAGCGCTCTTGCTACGGCAACACGTTGTTGTTCACCACCAGATAGTTCATTTGGTTTATGGTTATAACGGTGTGATAATCCTAAAAAGTCTAAAAGATCTTTAGCTCGTTTTTCGGCTTCTGCTTTTTTTGTACCCTTAATAAAAGCAGGTAAACAAGCATTTTCTAAAGCTGTAAATTCTGGTAACAATTGGTGAAACTGAAAAATAAATCCAATATGTTCGTTTCTAAATTTTGCTAATGCTTTATCATTAAGCCCATTAATTTTACTATCGTTTATCGTGAGTTGGTAAGGTTCATTATTTGAAGCACTATCTAAAGTGCCTAAAATCTGCAACAAGGTTGTTTTGCCAGCACCAGAAGCACCAACAATAGATATAACTTCACCTTTTTTTACTTCGATATCAACGCCTTTTAAAACGTGTAAATCTTTATAATATTTATGGATATTTTTTGCTTGAATCATGCTCACAATTTAGCACTTTAAGTGGTTACTGGCAATAATCAGGTGTTTTTCTTATTGAAAATATTTTTAATACTATTATAGTCGATATAATACTGTATTCGTAAAGAAAAGGTATGCTGTATAGGTTGATTAAACAAGGTGTTTAAACTTTGGCTATACGTATCGGCAGAATTATTATCGTAATTAAATAATTGATTTCTATAAAGTGCAGTTAAAAAACTACCCGGAGCAAATTGCCATGAATAGCTGAGATCTAAATTCCAAGTGTTAAAATTTACATTCGGATTATTATCTAAATCGTTTAAAGTATAGCCAGAATTTCCATTTAAGGCTCCGTTAGCTTCTAATGTAAATAAATTAGTGTTATAATCTACTAACGACCAGTAATTTCTAAAAGTTAAAGATAAACTGTGATACGAACTAAAGGTGTAATTTCCAGAAATAGCGTTAATCATTGTTTTTCTATCTCTTTCGCCAAAAATGATAGTGTCATCTTTATTGGCTGTAAATCCAATATCATTAAATTCTTTATTGTAACTAAAAGAATAATTAGCAGAAAACTTGTCGTTAAATCTAATTCTTGGGTCTATTCCAAACCAATACTCACTCGTATTTCTATTCGGGTCAAAATAGGTAGCGCCACCTAAATTGCAATCAAACGCAAATGTTTTGTTGTAATTAGTAGAATACCAGATGTTTGAATTTAATCCGTTTTTATAAACAAAAAAACGACCAGGGGTTCTGGGTTCAAAATAATCATACTGTTTGCCCGGGGCAAAGTTTAGGTTAGCGCCATAAGAATTAATTTTTCTAGTAGTGGCGTTGTAATTAAACCCAAAATTGTTTCCCGTATAGACTGAAGGATCTGCTAATCTGGTATAGTTATAATAAAAACTTACATAATAACTATTTAGTTTTTTTATGGGCTCGAATATTTGATACGACATATCTACTCCAAAATTGTTGTAATTATTTCTGTAAATAAGTCCTAAATCGTTAATGTCATATTTAGTGTCGGCATACTTATGGTCAAAACTATATCTAAACTTACCATGAGATTTTCTTGCTAAAAATAATGAGCTGAAACCTGTTGAGGTGCCATCTTCTAAATTAAGATAACTCATTTTAGTTTCACCATACAAATTGTATGTGTTTCTTTTGTTTGAAAGATCAAAAACAAGTCCCGTTACGTTAGCATCTCTAAAATTTCCAGATCTTGAAACATTGGTGTTAATAAGACTAATAGATGAATTTTTCTTGAATTGCTGGTCTAAGACCAAAATACTATAATTAGCTAATGGTTCTACGATTTGTTCCCGTATTTCATTGGTTTCAGTATTTCGTATGGTAGCTTTAGTTTCATCGGTGATGGCATTAAAAACACCAATTCCAAGGCCATTTTTTGTTCTTCCAGATAATTTTAATGCATTTAAAACTTTTACCGTATTTGGGTAGTTTTTTAGTTCTTCGTTAGTATTTAACGCTACTTGGCCAATTGGACTATTTCCTACTCGTCTTGAAAAGAATAAATCGCCTTTGCTGAACAAATCGACACCTTCGGTAAAGAATTGCCGTTGTTCCGAATACGTTTGCTCAAATGGTCCAAGATTTAACTCTAAATTATCGAAACCTGCTTGACTAAAATCGGGAACCAACGTGGCGTCTATCGTAAAGTTTTCGGTAATCCCATATTTAACATCCAAACCAAAATTTAAATCGGTTTCTGTATTGTCATCATAAAAGTTTACTAATCCAGAAGTAAAAGGATAAAAACTTAGTCGCGTAGGTGCTTTAATATTTTCTATTCCCTTTAGCTCGCCATGGTATAAGCCTATATTACCCTTTGTTCGGTCTATGGGATTCCATGCATATTGAGAGCGGTCTCTTCTAAAATGTCTATGGAATTGAACGCCCCAAGTTTGTACATTTTGGTTAGAAAAGCGTAATGCACTGTAAGGGATTTTAATTTCTACAATCCAGCCGTCGTTTACAATTTTTACGTTGCTTTCCCATACAGCATTCCAACCAAAATCTTCACCAATACTAGGGTTGGCAATGGCATCGGCTTGAGTGCCCGATGGAAAAATAAAGAATTCTGTATCGTTTTGTGCATCATTATTTGGGTTGAGAATAATGCCAAAAAAATCAGATTGCCCAAAATTATCTCTCGTGGTTATCTGATTCATAATTTTAGAAGCATCGTCGAACAAATAAGCCCCAAAATAAATGGCATTATCATCATATGTTACTTTAACAATAGATTTTATGCCTACAGTATCTTTTATACCCATTTCAGGTCTAAATTGCGTAAAATCTTTGGCTTCGTTGGCTACTAACCAAGCGTCGTCATTTAAAATGCCATCTATTTTTGGAGGCGTGCTGGTTTTTTGTATTTGAAGTGATTTTTTCTCTTGAGCCAGTATTGATGAGATACTAAAAAGGGCTACAAGAAACATTTTGATTATTGGTTTCATTGATTTTTTGATTGATGCGTATTAAAATGTATTATTTAAGACGATAAAATGCTAAAGTTGTTACAGTTAAATATTACAAAAACAAATACCATTTAAAGGTAGTCTATATAATTTAAAATTGAAAATATTTTGGTATTGTTAACGTTAAGTCTTGGATCTATTTATTAATAGCAAAAAATAATGCTTACTTTTATAGAATAAAAAATGAGCAATGGCTGGTAAAAATTTTGAAGAATATAATTATCGCGTTACCGAGGAAGTTAAAAAACGATACGAAAGTATTATTGGTGATTTGGGTGAAAATACGAAGCGAGAAGGTTTATTAAAAACGCCAGAACGTGCGGCGAAAGCGATGCAATTTTTAACCCAAGGCTATCAACAAGACCCGGTTAAAATTCTTAAAAGTGCCATGTTTGCAGAGAGTTATAATGAAATGGTAATCGTAAAGGATATTGAGTTGTATTCGCTTTGCGAGCATCATATGTTACCATTTTTTGGAAAGGCACACATTGCGTATATTCCTAATGGCCATATCGTTGGGTTAAGTAAATTGCCAAGGGTTGTAGATGTTTTTGCACGACGATTACAGGTGCAAGAGCGTCTTACCGAACAGATTTTAGATTGTATAAACGATACTTTAAAACCACAAGGTGTAGCAGTTGTAATAGAAGCGGCGCATATGTGTATGATGATGCGCGGAGTACAAAAGCAAAACTCGATAACAACAACCTCAGGTTTTAGAGGTCAGTTTGAGAAAAATGAAACCCGTAACGAATTTTTAAAACTTATAGGCAAGTAGTTTTTGGTATGTTTCTTGTAATGTGTTTAGATATCAACACCTAAATTTATAGTACATGACATTAGAAAAATTACCAAAATATAAAAAACTCGCATTAAGTATCGTCTTTGATATTATTGGCTTTATAACGATTATAGACATTATATGGGCACCACTTTCGGGATATTTAATGACCAGAATGTATAAAGGAAATAAGGGTAAAATTGCCGGGGTTGTATCTTTTTTAGAAGAGATTATTCCGGGTTTAGATTTTATTCCAACCTTTACCATTATGTGGTTAATTACATATGTATTTAGTAAGGAAGAAGCAGTTGTAGAAATAGAACAATAAAAAAATCCCTTTCATATATTGAAAGGGATTTTTTGTGTTTATAAGTTATAAGATATTCCAATACTAATGTTTCTTCCCATATTAAAAATACCATCAGACTTTAATCTGGATAAGTGATTAATATAGGATTTATCGGTTACATTAGTACCAGAGATTGTAAAAGAGGCTTCGTTTTTAAACAGGTTAAAGCTTCCGCCAAATCCGGCACTTAATAGATTGTATCCGGACGTATTGGTTTCGAAAGCACTTATGTTATTTTGGGAAAATGTAGACACTAATTTCACAAAAGAATACCCCTTTTTCAACCAAGTTTTTTCAAACTCGATTCTTAAAATATTGGTGATTGAATTTGCTGGGATTAACGGTAAATAACTGCCGCCAGTTTGTTTTCCTGTAACTGTTTCAAAACTCGATTCTAGGTGTAACCAATCTAACGGATGTGGATGCAAATGCAATCCAATTTCACCACCATATAAATTGGCATCATTTTGTAAATAAATATAAACAGGGTCATCATCAATTGTCTCGCCATTTGGAGATAGATAAATATAATTGTTAATGCTGTTGTAAAAACCGTTTACAAAAAATTCTACGTGTTCATTAGAATATTCTAAAGCGATATCGGTTTGAAAATTTTGTTCACTTTTTAAATCGATATTTCCTATTTCGTAGCGGTTAGTGCCTTCATGAGATCCATCGGACGTTAATTCTGATAGATTTGGAGCTCTAAAACCTGTAGCTAAATTAAGTCTCATCGATACATTTTTGGCTAGGTCTGTTTTTATTCCGAAAGCACCATTAAAGCTATTAAAGTCTTTTGAAAGGCCAGAATCTATATTAATAGTACGATTATCAAATCGCGCCCCAAGTTGCATGTCTACTTTTTCGAAATGGATATGTGAAGTTGCTAATACGCCAAAATCGTTTGTGGTGGCATTCGGGATTAATTCTTCTTCACCATAATTGGTATTTACTTGGTTCATACCTTGTATTCCAACAATGGTTTCAAATTTACCTAAATTAGGCAGGTTGTATTTTACATCGTAATTGGCTGTTTTTAGCTTCATATGTAACGCCGGCTCTAAAATATCGGATTCAGGTTCTTCTTCATCTTCATCTTCATGTTCATCATGATGGTGTTCTTCAAATTCTTTTCGGTCATTATAAATATATCCCAGATTTATATCGAGTCTGGAATTATTAAAGAAAACTGTCGATTTAGAACTGAATATATGGTTTGTAATGCTTTGATAGGGCAGTAGTGGTGTTTTAGACAAAGATTGTTCTCCAATTTCTTCAGGAATTCCAAGCTTAGAGGCGTTTAGATTATATCGAAATTCGGTTTTAAAATTATTTTTTTGATAACCTAAACCTGCTTTAAAGTCCTGTTCTTTAAACCGGGTGTTAGTAACTCTGTAATCAGTGGTTTTATAGTCTGAATGTTCGGTTAAACTTCCTCGGAAAAGGAATTTAAAATACTCGGTAGACGACTTATAGCCCATATTACTATTATAACCTTGGGTATTACTAAAGTAATTGCCATTAATATCGGTGTTGGAAGTGTTACTCTGAGCAAATTTTTCTGGGTTTAAATACAAAACCCCACCCAGAGCATCGCTACCATAGAGCAGGGAAGCAGGTCCTTTAATAACTTCAACGCTTTCAATACCAGAATCGCTTAGGCCTAAACCATGTTCGTCTCCAAATTGCTGATTTTCTAAACGTACACCTTGGGCATAAACCAGAACTCGGTTAGAGCTTAACCCACGAATCACTGGTTTGCCAATGCTTAAACCAGTTGTTACAGATTCAACACCCGCAATATTTGAAATACCATCCGATAAATTTACCGCGCCAGTTGTTTTTAAATTTTTCATGGTTTCGTGCTCCACTTTCATAACATTTTCATTTTGAAGTTTATGAAAAGGAGTTGATACAATAATGGCTTCCATTTCTATAGCAGAAGGTGCGAGACTTACTTCAATTTTACTTGCGTTTGGAATAGTGATGGTAACTGATTTTGTTTCATATCCCAAAAGCGATACTAATATTTTGTAATTGCCAGAAGGTAAATTTTGAATGGAAAAAGAACCATATTCATCGGTTGCTGCACCGCGGTCTATATCTGGAAAATAGATATTCGCAAAAACTAAGCCTTGCTTTGTATTGGCATCAATAACAGTTCCATTTATTGAATTTTGTGCGTATATATTTGTGAATGCTAACAATAGCATTGTCTTTATAAATAATTTCATGTATAATGATGTATTTTAACTTCCGTAAACACGGATAATTGTTAATTTAATATTGTTTTTGTTACTGAATATTTTCAGTTTAGTTAACTATTAAATTAAAGAAGGCGGACCACGAAGCGCCGTTTGTAAGCGTTGAAACTTACTTGAAAATTGGTATTGAGATACCAGTTCTAAAGAAGATTCTTCAGAGGGAATTAATTCAAAATTAAAAAATGTAAAAGTAAATGGATTGCTAATTTTGAATTTATAAAAGTCGCAATCTGTATTTATTTCATGTAAATGGGTTGCCTTTTCCCCTTTGCAAATGTCGTGTTTATGGTGCGCAAATATATGTGCAAATTTAGCACCGTAAGGTAGCAAAAGCGTTATTGACAAGACTAACGCAATAGTTTTAAAAAGGATATGTTTTTTAATAGTATTCACTAATTTAAAAATCGTTTAAATCCTAATCTTACTAGCATCTTTTTTTCGAAATTCCAAAAAAATTGAAATTGGCCGAATAACCATCCAATACAAACCAGTAATATTTGATAAAAAATAAAGCCAATAATAATATATAATATCCAGTAAAGAAAAGAGTTTAAGTTTTCTTTAGTAATTCCTATGAGAACTAAAATTGGTCGACCTACAAATACAGATGATGTACCGGTAAAAGCAAAAACAAGAAAAATGCGTATCATTTCCCATCGGTAATTTACTTCCCATTTGTTTTCTAATTTGTTAAATATGAAAAGTGTAAATTTTAAAAGCAGGTAAAAAACAATCGCGCTAATAAGTAAATTGGGTATAATATTTTCGCTATTATTTAAAAGTAAAGACAATTTATAGGAAGAATATGCTAAAACAATAATACCTAAGGTAGGGAATAATAGTTGCCAGTTTTTTTGTATTTCCCAGTATGTTTTAAATTTTATCACCTTTTTACTTTTAGGTCGCAAAAGTAATTAATTTAGACTTAAATACGAGGTACAAATCCTGCTAATTGTTGTTTGTATGTCAATTGAAAATAAATGAAGTAGTTGTAGAGTTTGTAATTAACCTCGTAACCATAATCGATTCCAGGACTATAATCTATGCGCATTTCGTATAAATTAGGATTAAACCTAGTTGGTTGCATGACACGATTATTCCACTCTGCAACATAAATTAAATTTCTGCTTTCCATATATTGTTGGGAGTAATAACCTTCTGGTCTCGCCCTACTGGCAAGCCAAAAGTTAAAACCAGGTTCAATAATTATAATTTCGTATTCTAATTCGTCATTAGAAATGCTAACGGTATCGTTAAGTTTTAGACTTTCTAGTTTTTCATCTTTGCTTGAAGCCGTTTGTTTAGTAGTATTACAACTAAATATTAGGAAGCCAATTAATAATACTGAAATGAATGTTTTCATGATACAACAATTTTGAAACACATAATCAGAGTTATTTACTCTTTTTAGAATTGAAAAGTTTGCTGAAATGTTAAGGGCTTTTTCAATTTGTAAATTTTGAGTATATGTATTTAAATTTACAAAATCCAATCCTTAAACGCTTGTTTTTAAGTCATTTTAACAAAAAAAATGCCAAACAAGAACGTTTGGCATTTTTATATCTAAGCGTATGAAAAATTATTTTCCTCCAAAAAGACCTCCAAGTAATCCACCCAGTCCACCTTTCTTTTTCGAGCCTCCAAGTACCATACCAGCAACATCGTCAATAACGCTACCGTCGCCATCGGCATCAAGAATAGATTCTAAAAAGCTTTGTTCGTTTTGTGAAGAATTTCCACCTAATAATCCGCCTAATAAACCTTCAATACCGCTGGTACTATTTACGTTTTGTTTTTTGGCTTGGTTACCTAAAATTCCCATTAATATAGGTGCTGCTACTTTTAAAATTTGTGCAACTGAATTTGCATCCATACCAGCTTTGGCACCTAAGGTGCTTTCAACTGCTTGTTGTTTACCACCTAACACGTGACCTAAAATTTTACTTCCATCGTCAAGAACACTAGAATCAACTCCTCCGCAAAATAAATCCACCTAAGTTATCTAAAATGCTGCCATCATGTTTACCACCCTTAAAGCACCCAATAATCCTTCTGCACCTTGTGGTGTTGAAGCGTTACGTTTCATAGCCTGCATTAAAACTGGCATCGCCATAGTAAGCACACTGCTTGTTTTGCTTTCGTCTTGTCCTGTTTGTCCTGCAACACCACTAATGATTGATTTTCCTAAGTCACTGTTTAATAAGTCTAAAATTCCTGACATAATAATTGTATAGTTTTAAATTAAAATAAGGTTACTAATTTTGAAAAGTTGAATGTACAAAAAAAGTCCCAACTATAAGTTAGGACTCATTTATATCTATTACGTCACAATTTTTATCTTAATTATTTTAAGATGCTTATAATTTGTTCAGCTAATTCGGTTCCAATTCTGTCTTGAGCTTCGTTAGTTGCAGCACCAGTATGTGGTGTTAAAGACAATCCTGAATTCATTAATAATTGAATTTCTGGTTTTGGTTCTTTTTCAAAAACATCTAAAGCTGCTCCTGCAACTTTACCGCTTTCAATAGCAGCAACTAAAGCAGCTTCATCAACAACACCACCTCTTGCAGCATTAGCAATAAATACACCTTTTTTCATTATTTCGAATTCTGGAGCACCAATTACATACTCTTTTTGAGCAGGCACATGTAAAGTGATAAAATCTGCTTGTTTTAAAACCTCATCTTTAGAAATTGTTTTAATTTCAAAATTAACTTTTTGACCATCAAAAAATTCTAATTCTAAGTTGGCTTTTTCAATAAACGGATCGAAAGCAATTACTTTCATTCCAGCTCCCAAAGCTACTTTTGCAGTAGCTTGTCCAATACGTCCAAATCCTAAAACACCTAAAGTTTTTCCTTTAAGTTCAGATCCTTTAGCATATGCTTTTTTTAGTTTTCCAAAGTTGGTATCACCTTCTAAAGGCATGTCTCTGTTCGAGTTATGTAAAAAACGTGCTAATCCGTAAAAATGACCAAAAACCAATTCGGCAACAGAGTGCGAAGAAGATGCAGGTGTATTAATTACATGCAGACCTTTGCTTTTTGCATACTCAACATCAATGTTATCCATGCCAACACCACCACGACCAATAATTTTAATGCTTGGGCAAGCATCAATTAAGTCTTTACGTACTGTTGTTGCACTACGTACTAATAATAACACTAATTTTATTTTCGTTTATATAATTTACTAATTGTTCTTGAGCTACGGTTGTTGTGATTACTTCAAAACCTCCTTTTTCAAGAGCTTCTTTACCGGTTTGTGAAATCCCGTCGTTTGCTAATATTTTCATTTTTTTAATTCTATTATTTTCATTCCCTCGAAGGAGGGAATCTTTTTTATTTAATTATAGAAGCTTCATGAGATCCCCACCTTTGTGGGAATGACAAAATGCTCATCTTTTTAAGCTTTGCTTTCTAATTCGCTCATTACCTCAACAAGTGCTTTTACACTTTCTATTGGTAAAGCGTTGTACATAGATGCTCTGTATCCACCAACACTTCTGTGTCCGTTAACACCACTAATTCCAGCTTCTTTAAGCATGGTTTCGAAAGTTTCCTTTAAATTTTCATTTTCTAAAGTAAAAGTAGCATTCATGATAGAACGATCTTCTTTTGCTGCAAATCCTTTGAATAATGGATTCAAATCAATTTCAGAATACATTACTTCTGCTTTTTTCTTATTTAGTTCTTCAATAGCTTTTAATGCCACCAAGATTTTTCAACCATTCTAAAGTAAGCATAGATGTATAAACTGAAAATACTGGAGGTGTATTAAACATACTACCATTATCAATATGAATTTTATAATCCATAATAGATGGGATGTTACGAGATACTTTTCCTAAAATATCTTCTTTAACAACCACAAGAGTTGTACCTGCAGGTCCCATATTTTTTTGAGCACCAGCGTATATTAAACCAAATTTAGAGAAATCTAATTCGCGAGAAAAAATATCGCTACTCATGTCGCAAACCATTGGTATTGGAGAGTTTGGAAATGATTTTATTTGAGTTCCAAAAATTGTATTGTTTGAAGTACAGTGGAAATAATCATAATCAGTCAGGAATATCGTACGCCTTTGGAATATAATTAAAGTTAGCCTCTTTTGAAGATGCTACTTCGTATATGTCGTCTAATTTTTTTGCTTCTTTGATTGCTTTAGAACTCCAAGCACCCGTATTTAAATAACCAGCTCTTTTTTCTAAAAGGTTCATGGCTACCATTAAAAATTGTGTGCTAGCTCCACCTTGTAAAAATAATGCTTTATAGCCTTTGCCTTCTAATCCCATAAGCTCTAAAACTAAAGCTCTGGCTTTTTCCATTACATCGATAAAAGCTTTACTTCTATGTGATATTTCTAAAATAGATAATCCTTCGTTATTAAAGTCAAGAACCGCCTGAGAAGATTTAAGGATTACTTCTTGTGGTAAAATACTTGGTCCTGCACTAAAGTTATGTTTCTTCATTTTGTAGTAGAATTTTAAGATGCAAAGGTGCTAAATAATTAGAAAAATAGTAGTGAAAATTCAATAATTTTTTCGTCAAATTGCTAACAAAAATTCAATGGAATCAACACTATCCGCATAATCCCTAAGTTGTGGATTTTGAGTGTCGCCAAATGCGATTTCATTTTCAATTAATCCTTTAGAAACAATGCATTGAATTTGACTTTTTTCTGCATTTAATTGTTCTTTTAAACGATTTAAGTCCGAATAATGCTCGTAAAACACGGTTGCAATAGGTGAGGAGTAACTTTTATCTTCTTTTATCATTAAAAAGCCATTTTCAAGCATTTCAAACTCGCTCATTAGATAAACTGCTTTGTTATAATCGTAATTATTGGCGTATTTGGCTTTTTCTATTATCGGGTGCCAATGGTACATGGCATTAAAAAAGGCTTCAAAGTTATAATTCTCAGGAACAAAAAGCTTTGAAACGTTGCGGCAACCTAAACCGTAATATCTAAAAATATCTTCCGATAATTTTTTTAAATCATCCTCAGTTTCTTGTCCATTTAAAATAGCAATGGAGTTTCTGTTATTTCTAATAATGGAGGGTTTGCCTTTAAAATAATATTCAAAGTATCGAGCTGTATTATTGCTCCCGGTGGCAATAACAGCATCAAAACCAGTAATTTTATTTTCAGTAAAACTTATTTTTCCTTTAAATTCTGGTTCAACTTTTTCTAAATATTTCGCTAAATAGGGCAGCAGTTGTTTATCGTTAGATGATTGTTTTACCAATACGTTATGACCGGAAATTAACACCGACAGAAAATCGTGAAATCCAACCAAAGGAATGTTTCCAGCCATTATAATGGCAACTAGTTTTGGTTTAGTCTCTTTTATAGCATACGGTTTTAACCAGGTATTTAAATTGCTTTTGGTTAGAGCATCAGACCATCCTTTTATGGCGAAATGAATGTTTTCTGGAGTAAACCAACCATTATGTTCTTCAGCCAATTTTAATTGATGCTTAAAACCATCGAAAAAAATGTCGTTAAGTTCAATATTCTCTTTTTTTTGGATTTTTTGTTTAGAAAATTGACTTAAAAATTCTCCTAATTTTACAAATGCATTAATTCTTTGTTCTAATTGCATGCGGAATTTGGTTATGAATACTTTTGGCTTTATTTTAGCGCCACAAAGTTAGAAAAAGAAAACACTATGGCAATAATTATAACAGACGAATGTATAAATTGTGGTGCTTGCGAACCAGAATGTCCAAATACAGCAATATATGAAGGCGCAGACGATTGGCGTTATAGAGACGGAACTAGATTAAAAGGTACAGTTGTTTTACCGAATGGTAAAGAAGTAGATGCTGATGAAGCTCAGGAACCAATAAGCGACGAACTTTATTATATAGTTCCTGATAAATGTACAGAATGTAAAGGGTTTCATGATGAACCACAATGTGCTGCGGTTTGTCCGGTAGACTGTTGTGTGCCAGATGATGCCCATGTAGAAACTGAAGAGGTATTGTTAGGAAAACAACGCTTTATGCACCCAGAAGGGTAATTTGCAAATAACAATTAAAAAATATAGAATCCTGAGCGTTTGCTTGGGATTTTTTTATGCCAAACCGTTTATTAATTTTGGTTTTTGCCAAAACGTTTCATTTCTTCTAAAGGCTCTAAAGTTTCCTCGTTTTCCCAAATAGATTTTTCAAATTTGTTTAAGGTTTGGTAGTTTACTGTTTTTTCTTGTTTAATAGTATTGAATTCCTCTCGTGTAATGGTGTTAGTTGAGGTGAATAGCATTTCAACTTTATGGCGACCATTGCCTTCAATTTTAAAATTGGCGTTTATTTTAAAGCGGCCTTTGCTATTTTCAATTAATGTTAAATCTCTGTTTATATAAAAATAGCTGCCCGTTTCCTGTTTTATATATTTAGGTTGATAATTATGGTTTTCGTTTTTATGGTATATAATGACACCACTATTCTGGTTCTCAATATATTTAACGCCTAACAATAATTTTAAATTTAGCTTGCTGCCGTGTCTGTCTTCAAAATAGGCATATTCAATTTTACTAATGGCATAATTATCGTCGGTTATAAATAGTCTGCCGGTGTATTTAGCTTTGCCTTTTCTTGGCGTGTAGTTAATTATATAGGTAATTACATCATTATAATTTGCTATATCTGTTAATGTGTATTTATATAACTTAGGGTTTAGAATATTCGTTAAAAAGGAACTTTCATAAAGTTGTGATTTATGAAATGCATTAATAGTAGTGTTTTTTAAATCATTTACTTCAAGTTCATTTTTTTTATTGTTTTTAATTCTTTCATTTTTTAACGACATAGAATCTTCAACTTTGAACAAGCCGGATTTAACTTTGTAGGTTTTAGAAGTATCTAAATATTTAAGGACAATATGTTGTGCGCGTTTTTCAACTTCATTTAGAGAGAAATCTTTTTTGTGGTCAACAAGTTTAATGGCTTTGGTAACTGTGAGTTTGCTATTGTCTTTATTTTGCGTGTGTAATGTGGCTTTAAAATCTGTAAAATGAATGGTTTTACTATTTATAATATCTCGACTTAAGGTATTTAAATCGGAATTAGCACGTTCAAGTTGTTGTTTATTAGCTTGTGATGCTTTATCAATTTCAAAATGTAAATTTTCGAAATCTATATAATCTGTCGCTCTGTAAAATATGCTATAGGATTTAAGATTGAAATTGTAGTTCTCAGAAAATTTTCTTTTTACTCTGGAAATAATGGAATCTGCATTTGGTTTTCGATTGCTTAAATATATTTCATTAAGTTGATTAATGGCTTCTTCTAATGTTACAATAAATTTTAGAGTTTTAAGGTCTTTTATTGTTAAGCTTTTAGACTTATATCCGAGACAAGAAATGTTTAAAATTGTTGAATCTTTATTTTCGTCACTTATTGAAAAGTAACCTTCTTCGTTGGTAATGACACCGCTATTTTCGCCCGTTTTTATCGTGGCATAGGGAATTGGGTTCTTGGTATTTTTATCAATTAGTTTTGCTGTGATGTTTTGGGAAAATGTTGAAGCGAAACTTAAAAAGATACTTAAGGTTAGAAATAGGTTTTTCATGATAATTACTTTCAACTATATAAACGATTTAGTTAAGTAATTGTTACATTATAAAAAAACCGAGCTAAATGGCTCGGTTTTGATGCTATTATAAATGAACTAGTGTTATAATCTAAAATTTAATCTGCCAAAAATATAAGTACCATCAGATCCCATTTGTACGGAATCTGCTAAACCACCTTGATCAGTCCATGCATCAAATTGAGGTGTTGGGTATTTATTGAATAGATTATTTGCTCCAATAGTAAATATTAGTTTTTCTGTAAATTCATATCCTAAACTTACATCTACGGTCATTGCAGCATTATAAACATCGGTGGCTGTTGCATAAAGAGCATCTGCTTCAGCCTGATTCGTAGCGGGAGAATCTACCCATTGAAAATCTTGAAGTGTGACGTCACTAAACTGTGTTAAAGAAATTTGACCATTGAATTTGGAATTAGAATATCCAAGATTTAAACCAAATTTATAATCGGGTGCTGCTGCTTTTAAATAGGCTTGCGAGAATGGTCCGAAAAAAGTAAATTCGTTTAACGCGCCATTATGAATTTTATCAATTTTTAATTTATTGAAATTTCCTATTAAACCGATGTTGATATTACCATCATTACCTATTAATGTGTTATAGTTAAATACCATATCTAAACCAGTTGTTCTTGTGTCAACACCATTAGCAAAAAACTGTGCAGCATCTACTTTTAGTGGGCCTAAAATAGTTTGGTCAGTAAAATTATCAGTTAAAATAATTCTGTCATCAACAGAAATAGAATAGGCATCAACAGTTGCTGTAAAGCCTCCTTTTTTATAGGTAAAACCAATACTTCCATTAACGGCTTTTTCTTCTTGTAATGGACCAATGCCAAAAGCCTTGGTTATAGTACTATTATTTGCAGACAGCAATGACGGAACAGAAGTACCTGCTACAATATTGGTAAATATTAAATTGTAATATAATTGTGCTAAGGAAGGTGCTCTAAATCCTGTTGAAATCGAGCCTCTTAATGATAAGTCGTCTGTTATTTTTAGTCTCGTTGCTAATTTACCGTTGAACGTATTTCCAAAATCGCTATATTCTTCAAACCTAACAGCACCTGCAATCATAAAAGCTTCACTTACATTAAGTTCTGTATCTAAATAAATGCCATAATTAGTTCTGCTTCTATCTACTTCATTGTCTGGGCTATATCCGGGGAATCCTTGAGAACCACCTGGTAAATCATCACCGTTAGAATCAAAAGCCACTGTTTGTTGAGCAGGATTTGTAATTACAACCCCATTAACATCATAGAGTCCATAAGAAGGAACTTCACCTGAAAATATGGCAAAATTTTCAGTTCTGTATTCCATTCCAAAAGCGATACTTAAACCAGAAGCCACTTCATCGAAATATTTATTAAAATCTAAACCAGTTGTATTTTGTGAAAGATAATGTCCTCCCGCATCAAAGTCGGTTGGAGAGCTTTCTTGCATAGAGGCATTATTGCTTTCTTTTATATAATAATGAAAATTGTTTTTCCCGAATGTATTATTAAAATCTACATTCCAGCCATTGTCCATTTTATGTCTAATCCCAGTAGATACAGAAACATCTGTAATTATGGAAGTAATTTTTGGCGTAAATCCATTTGGATATAAACTTGGAACCGATCTATTGTCACCGTCGTCAAAGCTATCTCTAGAAAAAGCATAAGCATTAGTATCTCTATAATTTCTACCACCATAAGCATATACTTCGGTATTATCATTTATAGGTAATGATGAATTAATCATAAAATTAAAGCCGTCTACACCTGCACTACCGTAACCTTTTCTCCAAGAGAAACCTGGTCTTAAAGTGTTTTGTTTAGATAAAAATTCGGTAGTAAAATTCATAAATCCGCCTTTATCATTCAATAAAACGCCATAATTAGCATCTATTTTAACTGTAGTGCCATCAAAACTCTTACTTTTTCCGTCTAGTCTATTCTCACCTTCAACATTATAAAGTGTTTCACCGGTAGCATCTGCCCAACCTTCACCAATAGCAGTACTGTATGCACCATAAGTAATACCTCCAGAGAAACCGTCGGTATTGTCCTTTAAAACAATGTTTATTACCCCTGCTATGGCATCTGATCCGTATTGCGCAGAAGCACCATCTCTTAAAACTTCAATTCTTTTTATAGCAGTAGCAGGAATAGCATTTAGGTCGGTTCCAGAATTACCGCGTCCTCTTGTGCCAAATATGTTTACAAGTGATGATTGATGTCTTCGTTTTCCATTAATTAACACTAAAGTTTGATCTGGCCCCAAACCGCGTAAAGATGCTGGGACAATATGATCGGCCCCGTCCGATCCCGATTGCTTACTCGCATTAAATGAGGGTGCGGCAAATTGCAGTATGTCATTAACTTCTACTTTACCGGTCATTGAGGCGATACTTGCAACATCAATAACGTCAACAGGAACAGCGGTGTCTGTTGCTGTTCTTTTGGGGCTACGCGAGCCAACTAAAATCACTTCTTCTAGACTTACGCCTTCTTCTAAAGTAACATTAATCTTAGATTGATTGTTAACCGCAATTACTTTAGAGTTAAACCCTACAAAGCTGAAGGTTAAAGAGGCATTGTCACCAACACTAATGGCGTATTTACCATCAATATCAGAAACCACTCCGTTTTTGGTTCCTTTTTCTGTAATATTAACCCCTGGAAGAGGAATTCCTGAATTGTCAGTAATAATTCCGGTTACAGTTTGTGCAAGGGACAAATTAATGCTAAATAGCACTAGTATTAATAAGAAAATGTGTTTCATTTTTGTTTTTTTTTGAATTAGTTAAGCTGATATATGTTAAAATGATGCAAAAATGAAAGAGATATGTTTAAATGTTTATATATTATTTAATAAAAGAGCATTTTGTATATAAAAAATGTAACGATTCAATTTTTGGTTTAAATTATATAATACTGTTAATATAGTTTATATTTGCAGCCTTAAAATAACACAATAAAGTATCAATGAAAGCAGGAATAGTAGGATTGCCAAACGTAGGGAAATCAACGTTGTTTAATTGTTTGTCTAACGCGAAAGCGCAAAGTGCCAACTTTCCGTTTTGTACAATCGAACCTAACATAGGTGTGGTAAATGTGCCTGATAAACGATTGGAAAAATTAGAGGAATTGGTTAAGCCCGTACGTGTACAACCTGCCACTGTTGAGATTGTAGATATTGCAGGTTTGGTAAAAGGGGCAAGTAAGGGTGAAGGTTTAGGAAATCAGTTTTTAGCTAATATTCGTGAAACAGACGCTATTTTACATGTGTTACGTTGTTTTGATAACGATAATATTGTGCATGTAGATGGCAATATAAATCCCATTAGAGATAAGGAAACTATCGATATGGAATTGCAGCTTAAAGACCTCGAAACCGTTGATAAAAAGCTTGAAAAGGTAAAACGTGCTGCTAAAACAGGTAACAAAGACGCGCAAAAAGAAGAAGCTGTTCTACTAAGAATAAAAGAAAATTTAGAAGCAGGCGTTTCTATACGTGCTTTAGAATTTAGTGAGGATGATTATGAAGATTTCGTAAAACCATCTCAGTTTATTACTGAAAAACCAGTGATGTACGTTTGCAATGTAGATGAAGCTTCTGCGGTTTCTGGAAACAAGTATGTTGATTTAGTAAGAGAAGCCGTTAAAGATGAAAAGGCTGAAGTTTTAGTATTGGCCGTAGGAACTGAAGCCGATATAAATGAATTGGATGATTACGAAGAGCGCCAAATGTTTTTACAAGATATAGGTTTAGATGAAGCGGGTTCAGCAAAATTAATCCGCGCTGCCTATAAGCTTTTAAAGCAGCAAACATATTTTACTGCAGGGGTTAAAGAGGTTCGTGCATGGACGATAGATATAGGTGCCACGGCACCTCAGGCAGCAGGTGTAATTCATACCGATTTTGAAAAAGGATTTATTAGAGCGGAAGTTATAGCTTACGACGACTACGTTGCTTTGGGTAGTGAAGCCAAAGTAAAAGAAGCAGGTAAAATGCGTGTTGAAGGAAAAAGCTATATTGTAAAAGACGGCGACATTATGCATTTCTTGTTTAATGTGTAATTTTTCGTTGTAGTACTTTTAATCTTAATTTATCGATAAAAAGCGCAGTTTTTAATTTTTTCTGTATTATTTTAATACGAAATTGTATTTTTTGTAAGCAAATATGTATTTTCGAGATAGTTTTGTAATGCTATTGCCCCAAAAAAATACAACAATGCCTCTCATTAAAACTGAAACACTTATCAAAGCAGATGTTAAAACCTGTTTTAATTTAGCAAGGAATATTGATGTTCATCAAGAATCTTTAAAACATACGCACGAAATTGCTGTTGATGGTAAAATTTCGGGGTTAATCGAGTTAGGAGAATCCGTAACATGGGAAGCCATACATTTAGGGTTTGTCCAACATTTAACCTCAAAAATTACTGAATATGACGATTCGAGGTATTTTGTAAACGAAATGGTAACCGGTGCATTTAAGTCATTGAGACATGAGCATATTTTCCGCGAAAGCGATAATAGTACGTTAATGATTGATGTGTTTTATTTTGAATCTCCATATGGCATTTTTGGAAAAGTTGCCGATTCTTTGTTTTTAAAAAAATATATGTCAAGACTTTTAGAAAAAAGAAATAACTATTTAAAAGTTAAGGCTGAAGAAATGAGCAATTCTGTTCCTTTAAATTGATGCTTAGTATCAAGATAACCTAAACTTTTCAACGTTATCTCTAAATTTTGAAAACCTTAATCCAATTTAAATTTTAAATATTTTTGCTTCTGCAATTAAATTGAAGTCCAAAAGTTGTTAAAAGAAACTTTTCTTGACTATTTAGTGAGCTGAATGCTCTGCTTATTTTATATTAGCCCAATGCAATCTAACAACAGGTTTATTTCGGGTATTTTAATTGGAATTTTAGGGATTGTTCTGTTTTCTTCTAAAGCCGTTATGGTAAAACTTGCATATCAGTATCAAGTAGATGCCTTGAGTCTGTTATTGTTGCGCATGCTTTTTTCATTTCCATTTTATGTTGTTATTGCAATAATTTATAGCCAAAAAGAAAACAAAAGTGTTATATCGAAAAACGATTATTTTTGGGTGCTATTTTTTGGATTAGTAGGGTATTATTTGTCTAGCTACTTCGATTTTTTAGGCTTGCATTACATTAAAGCGAGTTTAGAGCGCATAATCTTATTTCTATACCCTACAATAGTAATTGTTTTGAACAGATTGTTTCTTAAAAAAGCAATATCATCCATTCAGATGTTAGCTATATTTTTAACGTATGTCGGAATTTTTATTGCATTTTTTGGGGAAGTAGTTATTTCTGGTAATGATACTTATTTAGGAGGATTCTTTATATTACTCTGTGCGATAACCTACGCGATTTATTTGGCTGGAAGTGGTTGGCTAATACCAAAATTTGGCGTCGTAAAATTTACTGCCTATGCTATGGTTGTGTCTTGTTTTTGTGTTTTTATTCATTTTGGTTTTTTTTCTAAAACAGATATTTTAGGTCTCGACTGGCAGGTGTATTTATTAGGGTTTTTAATTGCTATTTTTGCTACCGTTATTCCATCATTTTTGGTGTCGGAATCTATAAATAGAATTAGTTCTTCAAATTTTGCAATCATTGCCGGATTTGGCCCTGTTTCCACTATAATTTTAGCAGGAATTTTTTTAAATGAAGTGCTTACTTTATTGCAATTATTTGGTGCATTGGTTGTAATTTTTGGTATCTTACTGGTCTCTTTAAAAAAGCAAAAGAACCAGTAATTACGGGTTCTCAACAAATTTTTTTTGTATTGTTAACTACTTTGTGAAATCGCAGTTTTATTTTTTTAAAGGTTTGTATTATCTTAGCATCGAAACACGACATTTTACTTAATTCTATGGCAGAAATTACCAATTATACCGAAGACAATATACGTTCACTAGACTGGAAGGAGCATATCCGTATGCGACCAGGAATGTATATTGGTAAACTTGGTGATGGTTCTTCGCCCGACGATGGTATTTACATTCTACTCAAAGAGGTTTTAGATAACTCTATAGATGAGTATGTTATGGGTGCTGGAAAGACCATTGAAATTTCGATTCAGGGAAATAAAGTTACTGTGCGAGATTATGGTCGTGGTATTCCTCTAGGTAAAGTGGTAGATGTTGTTTCTAAAATGAATACCGGTGGAAAGTACGATTCTAAAGCCTTTAAAAAATCTGTAGGATTAAATGGTGTTGGTACAAAAGCTGTAAATGCCTTATCATCCTTTTTTAGAGTAGAATCTACGAGAGATAATAAATCTGCTTCGGCAGAATTTGAGCAAGGAAATTTATTAAATCAGGATTTACTAGACGATACCACACGGCGTAAAGGAACTAAAGTATCTTTTGTTCCAGACGACACTATTTTTAAAAATTACAAGTATCGAAACGAGTATATCGTTAAAATGCTTAAAAACTATGTGTATTTAAACCCCGGTTTAACCATTGTTTTTAATGGTGAAAAGTATTTTAGCGAACACGGACTAAAAGATTTATTGTCTGAAAACATAAATGAATCAGACAGATTATATCCAATCATTCATTTACGTGGCGATGATATTGAAATTGCATTAACACATAGTAAAACACAATATAGTGAAGAGTATCATTCTTTTGTAAATGGACAAAACACCACACAAGGTGGTACGCATTTAAATGCATTTAGAGAAGGTTTGGTTAAAACCATTCGAGAGTTTTACGGAAAGAATTACGACCCATCAGATATTAGAAAATCTGTGGTAAGTGCCATAGCTATAAAAGTTATGGAGCCTGTTTTTGAAAGTCAGACAAAAACAAAATTAGGTTCTACAGATATGGGTGGCGAATTGCCAACGGTTAGAACCTATATAACCGATTTTTTAAAGACTTATTTGGATAACTATTTACATAAAAATCCGGAAACGGCAGAAAAGATTCAGCGTAAAATTCTTCAGGCAGAACGCGAGCGTAAAGAACTTTCAGGTATTCGTAAGTTGGCAAAAGACCGTGCAAAATCTGCAAGTCTTCATAATAAAAAATTGCGCGATTGCCGCGTTCATTTTGGTGACACAAAAAACGATCGAAGTTTAGAATCCACTCTTTTTATTACTGAGGGTGATTCGGCGTCTGGAAGTATTACAAAATCGCGCGATGTAAATACACAGGCTGTTTTTAGTTTAAAAGGAAAACCTTTAAATTGTTATGGGTTAACTAAAAAGATAGTTTACGAAAACGAAGAGTTTAATTTATTACAAGCAGCTCTTAATATTGAAGAATCGTTAGAAGATTTAAGATATAATAATGTGGTTATTGCAACCGATGCCGATGTAGATGGAATGCACATTCGCTTGTTATTAATTACATTTTTTCTTCAGTTTTTTCCAGAAGTAATAAAAGAAGGACATCTATATATTTTGCAAACACCATTGTTCCGTGTCCGAAATAAAAAAGAAACGATCTATTGTTATTCTGAAGAAGAACGTGTAGCGGCTATAGAAAAATTAAAACCAAAACCAGAAATAACTCGATTTAAAGGACTTGGGGAAATATCGCCCGATGAGTTTAAGCATTTTATAGGCGAAAATATTCGATTAGACCCCGTTATGTTGGATGATAATATGTCTATAGAAAATTTATTAGAGTTTTATATGGGAAAAAACACACCAACAAGGCAAGAGTTTATTATAGACAATTTAAAAGTTGAATTAGATATAATTAAAGAAGAACAAAACTAAATATTATGTTATACAATAAGGATGAAAAGATTAAAGGTATTTACGATCATTTAAGATCACCTATTAGCAATGAACATTTACTAAAAAACAAAAAGAAAGGACAAAGAATTTTAACAAGACTAGGAAAGAAATAAAGGTAATTAATGATTGAAGAAGGTGATGATTTAATTAACGAACAAGACGAACCCAAAGAAACTATTACCCGTGTAACGGGCATGTATAAAGAATGGTTTTTAGATTATGCGTCTTACGTTATATTAGAACGTGCAGTACCCGCTATTGAAGACGGTTTTAAACCTGTACAACGTCGTATCATGCATTCCATGAAGGATTTGGATGATGGGCGGTATAATAAAGTAGCAAACATTGTTGGTCATACGATGCAATACCATCCTCATGGCGATGCGAGTATTGCAGATGCTATGGTGCAAATTGGCCAGAAGGATTTATTAATAGATACGCAAGGAAACTGGGGGAATATTTTAACGGGCGATAGTGCTGCAGCCTCTCGTTATATTGAAGCACGTTTATCTAAGTTTGCTTTAGACGTTGTTTATAATCCAAAAATCACCGAATGGCAAGCTAGTTACGATGGTCGAAGAAAAGAACCTGTTAATTTGCCAGTTATGTTTCCGTTGCTTTTGGCACAAGGTGGCGAAGGTATTGCTGTAGGACTATCAACAAAAATATTACCTCATAATTTTATCGAATTAATAGATGCTTCCATTAAGCATTTACAAGGCAAACGATTTACAATTTTACCCGATTTTCCAACGGCAGGAATTGCAGATTTTTCTAACTATAACGATGGGTTGCGTGGAGGTCGTGTACGTATTCGTGCTAAAGTTTCGCAGTTAGATAAAAATACGCTTGTTATTACCGAAATTCCTTTTGGAACCACCACATCATCGCTAATAGATTCTATTTTAAAAGCGAATGATAAAGGGAAAATTAAGATTAAAAAGATTGAAGATAACACTGCTGCCGAAGTTGAAATTTTAGTGCATTTACCTTCAGGGTTATCACCAGATAAAACAATTGATGCGCTGTATGCTTTTACAAGTTGCGAGTCGTCAATTTCTCCGTTAGGTTGCGTTATTGAAGACAATAAACCTTTGTTTGTTGGTGTTACTGAAATGCTACGTCGTTCTACTGATAATACAGTTCAACTTCTAAAAAGCGATTTAGAAATTAAGCTGGATGAATTTGAAGAGCAATGGCATTTTGCTTCATTAGAACGTATTTTTATCGAAAACCGAATTTATCGTGATATTGAAGAAGAAGAAACTTGGGAAGGTGTTATAAATGCCATCGATAAAGGATTAAAACCTCATATAAAACATTTAAAACGCGCTATTACAGTTGAAGATATTGAACGATTAACTGAAATTCGAATTAAACGTATTTCAAAATTTGATATTGATAAAGCACAACAAAAAATTGATGCTCTAGAAGATCAAATTGCAGAAATAAAACATCATTTAGCAAATCTTATTGATTATGCTATTGCTTATTTTACAAGACTTAAAAAGGACTACGGTGCAGGTCGTGAACGTAAAACAGAAATACGAGCTTTTGATGATGTTGATGCTACTAAAGTAGTTATTCGAAACACAAAACTTTATGTAAATAGGGAAGAAGGGTTTGTTGGAACCTCACTTCGCAAAGATGAATACGTATGCGATTGTAGTGATATAGACGATATTATTGTGTTTACCAAAGAGGGTAAAATGATGATTACTAAAGTAGATTCTAAAACTTTTATTGGTAAAGATATTATTCATGTAGAAGTTTTTGATAAGAAGGATAATCGTACCATTTATAACATGATTTATCGTGATGGTAAAAGTGGACCATCATATATAAAACGTTTTGCTGTAACAAGTATTACACGCGATAAGGAATACGATTTAACCAATGGCAACAAAGGTTCTACAGTATTATATTTTTCTGCAAATCCTAATGGAGAAGCAGAAGTGGTTAGTATCATTCTACGTCAGGCAGGAAGCATTAAAAAGTTAAAATGGGATATTGATTTTGCCGATATTCTTATAAAAGGACGAAACTCTAAAGGAAATCTGGTAACTAAATATTCTATAAAAAAAATAGAATTAAAAGAAAAAGGAATTTCTACTTTAAAACCACGTAAAATTTGGTTTGACGATGCTGTACAACGCTTAAATGTTGATGGAAGAGGCGAACTTGTTGGGGAATTTAGAGGAGAAGACCGAATCTTAATTATCAATCAAAAAGGCATTGTCAAAACAATTATTCCAGAAGTAACTATCACATTTTGATAACGATATGATTGTGATGGAAAAATGGATTCCAAAAAAACCAATATCTGCCATTTATTTTGATGGTGAAAAAGAACGCTATTTTGTAAAACGTTTTGTTATTGAAAATGAAAATAAAGAAGAATGTTTTATAACAAGTCATGATAAATCGCATTTAGAAATTGTTTCTACCGATTGGATTCCCGTGGCCGAAATAGAATTTACCAAAGAACGAGGGAAAGATAGAAAAGATAATTTAGTAATAAATTTAGAAGAATTTATTGCTATTAAAGGTATTACTGCTTTAGGAAATCAGCTTACCAAAGACAAAGTAAATCAAATTAGTTTATTAGATCCTCTACCATATGAAGCACCAGAAGAAGTACATGCCGAAGATTTGGAAGTAGTAGATGAAGAAGATATTTCGCAGGACAGTGGCGATAACGAAGAAATCGGTGAGAAAAAACAAAAAGACCCAAATTCAGATAATGATGATGATAGCGATGACGATGACGATGATAAATCAGACGGCAAAGGGCAAACAAAATTATTCTAAAAACGTAAGTCTATGATATTTAGAGTTGTAATAGTGGTGCTACTTGTATTGATAGCCTACTACCTATATCGTATCTATAAAGCAAATAAGTAAAACTTAGTTACTTTGATTTTCCTTTTATAGTTTTTACAATTTGGTAGATTTCTTTTTTGATTCGATTTTAAGATTTAAAAATTCTACAAATAAAGAGAATGCGATTGCAAAATATAAATATCCTTTAGGTATGGCTCCAACAGTATTACCAAATAATTGCGTGTGCGATAAGTGAGCAGCTTCTGTAATTAGCATAAAACCAATTAATATTAAAAATGATAATCCAAGTAACTGAACACTTTGGTAAGTGTTTATAAATTTTCTAATTGGGTTAGCAAATGCAATCATAATAACTATTGAAATAACAACAGCAATAATCATTAAAACCAACGTGTAATTGTGGTTAGGGTGTAAACCATTTGTCATACCAACGGCGGTCAAAATAGAATCGATAGAAAAGATGAAATCGATAATCATTATTTGAATAATAGCCTGCATTAAACTTTTAATTCTCTTTCCTTGAATGGCATTTTCGTCATGGTGAGGCATTTCAACTTTTTCATGAATTTCAGAAGTGCTTTTGTAAATTAAAAATAATCCACCAACAAATAAAATTATAGCTTGCCAACTCACAGAAATATTTAGCCATGATAATTCTAGATGATAAAAGGGGTCTTTTAAACCAATTAAAAAGCTTACAAAAAACAGCAAAATAATACGTTGTACCATGGCTGCAATTAAACCAATAGTAGTGGCTTTTGATTGCTGATGTTCTGGAAGTTTGTTTGCCGCAATAGATATAAAGACAATATTATCTATACCTAAAATTATTTCTAAAAAAGTTAATGTTAACAATGCCATTATGGCATCACTTGTAAGTAGAAAATCTATCACTGCATAAAAATTTAAGTCGTAAAATTAATTAAAATTAATCTGTTTAATTAAGATTTTTGATTAAATATTTTGATCTTTATTTAACTGTTTTTTTATTTTTTCAATTGCAGATTCAATAGATTTTTCGGGTTCAATAATATTATATTCGCCCCAAAACTCAGGGTCTGAAAAACCAGAAACTTCCTCGGTGAGGATAGTGGTTGGTTTTATTGTTTGTTCTTTTTTTCTATCTAATTTAGAATCTAATATTTCCCAATCGGTTACCGCCATCTCGCTATTCAATGTGTAGATGCTGTTAAATAATTTGCCTTTCCAATTTACTTTAAAGGTGAGTAAAATATTACTGTATGTATAATGCCATTTGCCATTTTGCGTTCTATAATTTACTCTGTAAGTAGCTTCGGTGGGATATACTTCCACACGATTTGGTTTCTTTCTAATGTACATTCTGCTAGAAAGTTCTCTATTAGAAACATTTAAGCTATATACCGCATTGGTTAACGCCAAGGTTTCTGCATCTATATATAGTTTTCCGTAATAAAGAGGTTCAATAATACTTGGTTTTTGCTTAAAGTTAATTACATAAACAAGGTTGTTGTTAATGCGTGTAGACTTATCAAAACTAAATTGATAAAGAGGAATGTCTTCTTGTGTAAAAATATATTCCGGATACTTAATAATATCTGTATATAAATTGCTAAACGGACCTCCTTGTAGTTTAATAGCTAAAGTGTCTAATCTCGAATAATCAGTTTTTTTTCTTGATTTTATTAGGTCTATCGCATCATCTTTATAATTGTTATAAGGCTGTTTGTGTATATGAACAACCGCTTCTGCCA
Organism: uncultured Flavobacteriaceae bacterium; assembly: GCA_963704215.1. Lineage (GTDB taxonomy): Bacteria > Bacteroidota > Bacteroidia > Flavobacteriales > Flavobacteriaceae > Mariniflexile. The sequence continues at coordinate 1,712 of CAVPHK010000005.1, read as the reverse complement.
ACGATGCATTTTTATTTCTTTTTTTTATGGTTTCTCTATAAAAGGCAGTCATTAAGGTATTGTTGTTATTATAAACTGTACTACGATTTTTTAGAGTTAATCTTAATAATGCTTCGGCGTCTTTAAACGTCGTAACTTCAATTTCTTTAAGCGTAGTAATGGCTGGTGTTAAGGTTATTTTCGAGTCGTTTTCAAACGAAGAAATTAAAATCTCTTTTTTTTGATACCCTAAATGTGTAATTATAAGTGTTTTGTTGACAAGTGAATCGGGAACTTTTATCGCAAACATCCCGTCTGAATTTGTTATGGTGCCTATATTGGTATCTTTAATAACTATATCGGCAAATACTAAATCATCTTTAGATTGTTCATCAATAATTTTACCCTTTACTTCTGTAAATGACGATGTAATTTGAGCTGATAGTGATTGAAAACCGCTTGCAAAAATCAGGCAAGTTAAAACTATATATATGTAAAATTTGTTCTTCATGATTTGTTTATATTATGCTAATAACCTGACTTTTAATATACGGAAATTATTCTTTTTATTTCAAAAAGTAAAGTTAAATTTAAATCTGAAGTATTAAGTTTTACAATAGTGAGTCCGTTTGGTGTTTTGTCATTTTACTAATTAAAAGAAATACAAATTAATACAACATTTTATATAGCACTCCAATCTTATGTAATTCTTAACGTATTTTTAGAATTCAAAAATTAGAATAACCGTATATTTACACTTTAATTTTCAAGTAATAATATGCCAGCTGAACATATTTCATTTAAAAAAACAGGATATTTTTCTTCACTTATCTGTGATTATTTAGATGAAAAACCAGAATTCCATGCTTTTTATAATCGCTATCCTAATCTCGATAATTTTAAAGCTCAGATTGAAGAAAGAAAGTCGTCAGGACTACCAAAATCTAGAACTGTTTTAGTATCGGCTTTAAAAAAGCAATATCAGAATTTAGAAGCTTCTGAAACTACGTTTAAGAATATTGAGAGTTTAAATTCTGAAAATACGTTCACTATTACCACGGGGCATCAGTTAAACCTGTTTACCGGTCCGCTTTATTTTTTATATAAAATCGTGTCGACCATAAATCTTTCAAAAGTACTAGCTGAAACATATCCTGAGAATCATTTTGTGCCAATTTACTGGATGGCCACTGAGGACCATGATTTTGAAGAAATAAATTATTTCAATTTCAAAGGAAAAAAAGTGCATTGGAATAAAGTGGGAGCAGGCGCAGTAGGCGAGTTATCCACAGATGGATTAGAGGCCGTTTTTAATTTGTTTGCTTTAGAATTGGGTGGTAGCGCCAATGCAAATTATTTAAAAACACTTTTTGAAAATGCTTACATAAAGCATGATAATTTAGCCGATGCTACACGTTTTTTGGCGAATGAATTATTCAAAGCCTACGGATTGGTAATTATAGATGCCAATGATGCAGATTTAAAAAGGCAATTTATTCCTTTTATGGAAGATGAGTTGGTACATCAAACTTCATTTAAAAACGTATCGGAAACCAATGAGCAAATCAATAAATTATCTAATTATGGGATTCAAGTTAACCCACGAGAAATTAATTTATTTTATTTAACAGAGAATCTTCGTGAACGCATTCTTTTTGAAGACGATATGTATAAAGTTAACAATACTAACTTGTCGTGGACCAAAAGTGACATGCTAAAACATCTTGCCGAGG
>CAVPHK010000004.1:0-377587 GCA_963704215.1 uncultured Flavobacteriaceae bacterium | reverse complement strand
ACCAATATCATTACCATCGACCCATTAACAAATCCATCGTTTACCGAAAGTCATACCAATGTAAGTTGTAATGGCGGATCAGATGGAAGTATTGTAGTAACGGCAACAGGAGGCGTAGCACCGTATGAATACAGTATAGATAATGGTGCGACTTACCAAGTATCGAATGTATTTACAGGATTAAATGCCGCAGGCGTATACAATGTTGTTGTAAGAGACAGTAAAAGTTGTGTATCACCAGGCACATTAGTACCAATTACAGAACCAGCATTAGTTGGAGGTACTATAGCCTTAACCCAAGGGTTAACCTGTGGAGCAGGCAATGCCACCCAAGCAGCGATAGTAACAGTTACGGGTAGTGGCGGAACAGCCCCATATACCTATAGTTTTGATGGCGGTGTAAATTACACAACTACCAATACCTATTCTACGTATACTGCAGGATTAGTAACGGCGTATATAAAAGATGCGAATGGATGTTTAATTCCAGTAGCATTAACAGAAAATGTACCGGCCTTAGATCCACCGACGGATTTAGCTTTCAGTGCGACAGCAGTAACCTGTATTGCCTTAACAAGTGATGTACAATTAACCACAACAAATGGTACATTACCATTAAGTTATGCGATACTATCACCAGCAGCAGCCACCGGAAATGTAACAGGAGCAGCAAGCGGATTGTTTACAGGCTTAGCACCAGACACTTATATGTTTGAAGTAACCGATGCTAATGGCTGTACGTATCAGGAATCCTATACAGTTGTGCCAGTAACGAATATTACCATAGCAGGATTAAAATTAAATGATGTTTATTGCTTTGGCGATAATACAGGCGCGATAGAATTTACAGTAAGTGATTATGCAGGAACTTATACAACTGCGATACTTAGTGGTGCAGGGACATTGGTTCAAGCAGGAAACACGATTGATTTCACGGATTTAATTGCCGATACTTATACAATTAGAGTAACAGATGACATCACAGGATGTACAGCAGATGCAACAATTATAGTAACAGAACCAGCAAGTGCATTAACATTCACTGCAACTACAACAAACGTATATTGTAGTAATGATGAGTCTCAAATTACAATAACTCCATCAGGAGGCACAGCGAGTTATACGTATGCAGCTGTAATAGCAGGAGCCTCAGCGCCGTTAGCGGCAGCTTATGGAACAAATAATGTTGTTACGGTAGATACTAATTCAGGAGCAGACTTAGTTTGGGATGTCTATGTAAGAGATGCTAATGGATGTACAGAAATGAATACCGTTACTGTTATACTAGATCCTTTGCCAGCAGTGTCTACACCGCCTCTGGCGTCTAATCAATGTACTGTTACTTCAGGATTTACTTTTACAGCATTCGGAGAGACAGGAGTTGGGCCATTTACATATAGTATCAATGGAGGGGCTTCATATCAAGCGAGTCCGACATTTACTGTAAATGCACCAGGAACCTATACGGTTACCATTAGAGATGCCAATGGATGTACAGCAAATAGTGCTACTACAACTGTGGTATATGCACCATTAAATTCAGTGATAACCTTAACAAAAGAATTAGATTGTACAGGAACACCAGATGCAGAAATTACCGGAACAATAACTGGAGGTTTAGCACCATATACTTATGAAGTAGATATAAATGGATCAGGATATGGAGCATTAGGAGCTGTGGTAAGCCCTTATACATATACTACAGGTATTGCAGGAACATATCAATTTAGAATTACGGATGCCAATGGATGTCAGGCAGAAACCAATATCATTACCATCGACCCATTAACAAATCCATCGTTTACCGAAAGTCATACCAATGTAAGTTGTAATGGCGGATCAGATGGAAGTATTGTAGTAACGGCAACAGGAGGCGTAGCACCGTATGAATACAGTATAGATAATGGTGCGACTTACCAAGCATCGAATGTATTTACAGGATTAAATGCCGCAGGCGTATACAATGTTGTTGTAAGAGACAGTAAAAGTTGTGTATCACCAGGCACATTAGTACCAATTACAGAACCAGCATTAGTTGGAGGTACTATAGCCTTAACCCAAGGGTTAACCTGTGGAGCAGGCAATGCCACCCAAGCAGCGATAGTAACAGTTACGGGTAGTGGCGGAACAGCCCCATATACCTATAGTTTTGATGGCGGTGTAAATTACACAACTACCAATACCTATTCTACGTATACTGCAGGATTAGTAACGGCGTATATAAAAGATGCGAATGGATGTTTAATTCCAGTAGCATTAACAGAAAATGTACCGGCCTTAGATCCACCGACGGATTTAGCTTTCAGTGCGACAGCAGTAACCTGTATTGCCTTAACAAGTGATGTACAATTAACCACAACAAATGGTACATTACCATTAAGTTATGCGATACTATCACCAGCAGCAGCCACCGGAAATGTAACAGGAGCAGCAAGCGGATTATTTACAGGCTTAGCACCAGACACTTATATGTTTGAAGTAACCGATGCTAATGGCTGTACGTATCAGGAATCCTATACAGTTGTGCCAGTAACGAATATTACCATAGCAGGATTAAAATTAAATGATGTTTATTGCTTTGGCGATAATACAGGCGCGATAGAATTTACAGTAAGTGATTATGCAGGAACTTATACAACTGCGATACTTAGTGGTGCAGGGACATTGGTTCAAGCAGGAAACACGATTGATTTCACGGATTTAATTGCCGATACTTATACAATTAGAGTAACAGATGACATCACAGGATGTACAGCAGATGCAACAATTATAGTAACAGAACCAGCAAGTGCATTAACATTCACTGCAACTACAACAAACGTATATTGTAGTAATGATGAGTCTCAAATTACAATAACTCCATCAGGAGGCACAGCGAGTTATACGTATGCAGCTGTAATAGCAGGAGACCCAGCTCCGTTAGCGGCAGCTTATGGAACAAATAATGTTGTTACGGTAGATACTAATTCAGGAGCAGACTTAGTTTGGGATGTCTATGTAAGAGATGCTAATGGATGTACTGCAATGAATACAGTTACAGTAATACTAGATCCTTTGCCAACAGTAGTCTACACCACCTCTGGCGTCTAATCAATGTACTGTTACTTCAGGATTTACTTTTACAGCATTCGGAGAGACAGGAGTTGGGCCATTTACATATAGTATCAATGGAGGGGCTTCATATCAAGCGAGTCCGACATTTACTGTAAATGCACCAGGAACCTATACGGTTACCATTAGAGATGCCAATGGATGTACAGCAAATAGTGCTACTACAACTGTGGTATATGCACCATTAAATTCAGTGATAACCTTAACAAAAGAATTAGATTGTACAGGAACACCAGATGCAGAAATTACCGGAACAATAACTGGAGGTTTAGCACCATATACTTATGAAGTAGATATAAATGGATCAGGATATGGAGCATTAGGAGCTGTGGTAAGCCCTTATACATATACTACAGGTATTGCAGGAACATATCAATTTAGAATTACGGATGCCAATGGATGTCAGGCAGAAACCAATATCATTACCATCGACCCATTAACAAATCCATCGTTTACCGAAAGTCATACCAATGTAAGTTGTAATGGCGGATCAGATGGAAGTATTGTAGTAACGGCAGCAGGAGGCGTAGCACCGTATGAATACAGTATAGATAATGGTGCGACTTACCAAGCATCGAATGTATTTACAGGATTAAATGCCGCAGGCGTATACAATGTTGTTGTAAGAGACAGTAAAAGTTGTGTATCACCAGGCACATTAGTACCAATTACAGAACCAGCATTAGTTGGAGGTACTATAGCCTTAACCCAAGGGTTAACCTGTGGAGCAGGCAATGCCACCCAAGCAGCGATAGTAACAGTTACGGGTAGTGGCGGAACAGCCCCATATACCTATAGTTTTGATGGCGGTGTAAATTACACAACTACCAATACCTATTCTACGTATACTGCAGGATTAGTAACGGCGTATATAAAAGATGCGAATGGATGTTTAATTCCAGTAGCATTAACAGAAAATGTACCGGCCTTAGATCCACCGACGGATTTAGATTTCAGTGCAACAGCAGTAACCTGTATAGCCTTAACAAGTGATGTACAATTAACTACAACAAATGGTACATTGGACCATTAAGTTATGCGATACTATCACCAGCAGCAGCCACCGGAAATGTAACAGGAGCAGCAAGCGGATTGTTTACAGGCTTAGCACCAGACACTTATATGTTTGAAGTAACCGATGCTAATGGCTGTACGTATCAGGAATCCTATACAGTTGTGCCAGTAACGAATATTACAGTTGCAGGACTTAAAATTAAATGATGTTTATTGCTTTGGCGATAATACAGGCGCGATAGAATTTACAGTAAGTGATTATGCAGGCACTTATAGTTAACTACGATACTTAATGGGGCAGGTACTTGGTTCAATCAGGAAACACGATTGATTTCACGGATTCAATTGCCGAACTCAACAATTGAGTAACAGATGACATCACAGGATGTACAGCATGATTTACAATATAGTAACTGAACCAGCAAGTGCATTAACATTCACTGCAACTACAACAAACGTATTCTGTACCAATGATGAATCACAAATAACCGTGACAGCATCAGGAGGCACAGCGAGTTATACGTATGCAGCAGTAATAACAGGAGCCTCAGCACCATTAGCAGCAGCTTATGGAACAAATAATGTTGTTACGGTAGATACTAATTCAGGAGCAGACTTAGTTTGGGATGTCTATGTAAGAGATGCTAATGGATGTACAGAAATGAATACCGTTACGGTTATACTAGATCCTATGCCAACGGTTACAGTTCCAGCAATGGCTTCAAACCAATGTAATTTAACTGGAGATCCGTATTCATTTACAATAACAGGTAGTTCAGGTATTGCTCCTTTAACATATTCTGTAGGAAGTGGTTTCCAAGCAAGTGGAACATTCACAGGATTAACACCTGGTAATTATTTCGTAACTGTAAAAGATGGAAATGGTTGTGAGGCCATCAGCCCTACTTCTGTTACGATATATGCGCCTTTAGATTTTACACCTACAATTACTGCATTACCAACATGTGCTAATAACGACGGCGTAATTACTGTATCGCAATCAGGCGGTTCTGGAAGCTTATACATATGCAATTAGTCCAAGTGTTGGGTCATTATCTGGTAATGTGTTCTCAGGAGTTCCATCAGGAACTTATACCATTACCATTACCGATACAGTTACTTCTTGTACAAAAGATGTAAGCATTACATTAATAGCGGCTACTCCGGTAAACTTTACAACTTCGGTTGATGATGTAAGCTGTAATGGCGGTAATGACGGCATCATTACGGTTAATCTACCAGCAAGCAATGACAATCCAGTTTATACTTATGAGATTACTGCGGGTCCAATTACGGTACCAGCACAAAATTCTAGTATATTCTCAGGATTGGTTGCTGGAACTTATACTGTTCAGGTTAATTCAGGAAGAGGCTGTTCTGCCACAGCGAATGTAATTGTTGGAGAACCAACATTATTAACAGTTACTGGAACTGCAACACCATTTGGATGTGCACCAGATAACTCAGTAAACACGTCTACAGTTACCATAACCGAAGCGGGAGGTACTGCACCTTATGTATATAGTATAGATGGTGTTAATTATTTGTCTACCAATTCATTTGATGTGATTGATACAGGAGTTTCTCAAACTATAACCATATATGTTAAAGATGCCAATGGCTGTTTAAATTCAAACACGGTTGTAATTGCACCGCTTCCAACATTAACGGCGGCTACAGTAGCTATTGCAACGCCTATAGATTGTAATAATACAGGTTCAGTGGCCATAACAGTGTCTGGCGGATCAGGTAATTTTACATATCAAATGTTACCAAGTGGAGCAGCTCAGGTTTCTAACACATTTAACATAACGCTACCTGGAGACTTACTATTTCCAAGTAAACGATTTAACCACAGGTTGTACCATTGCAACCCCGGCGTTTACAGTGGCGCCATTCGATACTATCGATGTGGTGGCGACAGCAACGGTGCCGGTTACTTGTTTTGGCGATAATAATGGTGCATTAGAAATAAATGTAACTGGTTATTCCGGAACCTATAATTATGAAGTATTTGATAGTCTAGGTGCTTCGGTTACCGGAATAGTTGCAGCAAATACAACAGTAAATCCACAAGTTATTACAGGATTAATCGGAGGTAATTATACAGTAACGGTTACTGAAACAGCGAGTCCATATTGTACTACGGTATCTAATATGGTTACAATTGCATCGCCTGCTTCAGCATTAACACTTTTAGCTTCTGAAACTTCCAATGTAACCTGTACCAATGATAAAGGTACCATTACAGCAACTGCTAACGGTGGTTGGGGAACTTACGAATATGAATTAACAGGAGCAGCAACTGTTGCATATTCATCTAATGGAACATTTACAAACTTATCAGCAGGAAATTATACGGTAAATGCAAGAGACGCTGGTGGATGTATTGTTTCTCAAAATGTAACGCTTGCTATTCCGGCACCAATAAATGCAACAGTTACTCCGAGTACAACATTATTGACTTGTTTTGGAGATACAAATGCATCAATAACTGTGAGTGCTGTTACAGGTGGACAAGGAAGTAATTATTCTTATACGCTTAACACGGTATTACCATCAGTAAGTGCCTCTGGTCCGCAAGCATCTCCGGTATTTAGCGGATTAGGAGCTGGAACTTATAATGTAGTAATAACCGATGGATATAATTGTGCCTTTACTTCAGTAAATATTGTGATAGCAGCACCTACTGAAATACAGTCTCAATTGGTAAAAACAACATCTCAAACTTGTACAACTGGTACAACACTTACCTTAAGTGCATCAGGAGGAACAGGACCGTATACTTATAGTGATGATGTGAATTTCACAGCAGGTCCTTTAGGCGCATTTGTGTCATCAACAACCATTAATGTGGCACCAGGAACATATGTTTATTATGTTAGAGATGCTAATGGTTGTGTTGCGAATGCGACTAATCAAATCAAGATTGATCCACTACCAACATTGGTGGTGAATTTAGATGTAGCCAATGCCTTTATTAATTGCGCCGGTGATAACACTGGTGTTATTGTAGCAACGGCTCAAGGTGGTTTAGGAAGTTATGTTTACACATTACAAGATGCTTTAGGAAATACAATTCCAGCTGTACAATTAAGTCCTGGTAGATTTACACAGCTTTTTGCTGGAGATTACCAAGTACGAGTAGATAGTGGCGATTGTAATACAACGTCTGCACTTGTAAGTATTACCGAACCTGCGTCACCATTAATAGCGCCATTTACAACAAGTAATGTTACATGTAATGGAGCAAATAATGGTACGCTTGTAGTCAATGCGTCTGGTGGAACAGGGCAAATTAAATATGCTATTTCTCCACAATTGAATCAATTTTTTGAATCAAATACATTTAATAATCTTGCGGCTGGAACTTACGACGTGATAGCTCAAGACGAATTAGGTTGTTTTGTATTAATCAATTTTACAATTACAGAACCAAGTCCATTAATGTTGAGCATAGTTCCGGGATCATTAATTCCTGAAGTTTGTTCTGGAGATATGGATGGAGAGTTTAGTGTTGATCTTTCAGGTGGAACAGCACCGTATAGTGTGAGTTTAGATGATTATAACGGCGTTTACACAACAGGAACTTTAACTCAAACTCAATTTGATTTTACCGGATTGAGTGGAGGCGACCATATGGTTTATGTTCGTGATAACTTTGGATTGTGAATCTGAATGGAATATCACCTTCCCAGAATCTGTTACTATTAATCCTGAAGCGATTGTTGACATATGGTTGTACTAATAACATATCAACAAATACAGTTACAGTTACTGTAGATGCAAGTATTACGAATACTTCTGATTTAGATTATTCATTAAATGGTGGTGCATACCAAACAAGTAATGTGTTTGTAAATGTACCATCTGGATTAGGTCATTATATTGATGTAAGACATACAAATGGATGTATTCAAAGAACTGCAGCTTTTTGATATTGAACAATACGATCCATTAGCCATTGCGATAGATAATGGTGAATTGAATCAAATAGTTACAGCTACTTCAGGTGGTTCTGGCGATTACGAATACAGCTTAAACGGCGAATCGTACGGTAGTACTAATACATTCATAATCTATAAATCGGGTGATTACACAGTAACAGTAACAGACAAATATGGTTGTTTTGCCTCTGCTACGATATACTTTGAATTTATTGATTTATGTATTCCTAATTATTTCACACCAAATAGTGATGGTGTTATAGATACTTGGGGACCAGGTTGTGCATGACAATATAAAGACATAGCTGATAAATATTTTTGATCGCTACGGACGTAAAGTAAGCACTTTAAGAGCAGGCCAAAAATGGGATGGAAAATACCAAGGAAAAGAACTACCATCAGGAGATTATTGGTACGTTATTAAGCTAAACGATAAAAAGTACGATCGTGATTTTGTTGGACATTTTACACTATACAGATAAATGATAATTAGTGGATTTAATCACTAAATAATAAAAATAATATGCAAAAATCTCTCATATATCTACTTCTTGTAATCATGGCAAATAGCTATGGTCAAGAACTTAATTTGCCTGTTTTTACTCAGTATCTGGCCGATAATAATTTTGTGGTTTCTCCAACCTATGCGGGTATTGGCGATAATTTAAAAATTAGAGCAAACGGACTAACGCAATGGGTGGGCATTAAAGGATGCACCAGATAACCAATCGCTTTATGCCGATTTTAGAATTGCCAGTCGTTCTGGTGTTGGATTGTCACTTTATAATGATAAAAATGGAAACACGATTCAAACAGGTGCTAAAGTTTCTTTTGCGCACCATCTAATTTTAGATTATTATTCAAAGCAATATCTATCCTTTGGAATTTCGTATAATATGAATCATTTCAAAATCGATATAAATAATTTTAACACTACCTACGAGCAAACTTTTATCGACCCTTTTGTTACCGATAATAGAGCAAGTACTAATTACAATTTTGATGTAGGTGCGTTGTATCGATTCAAAGGCTTTTTTGCAAGTTTTAATGCGAATAATATTCTTGAGAAAAAGGTTGATGATGATATTAGAGTTTCAGAACCGAGTACGCTTTTAAACTATCAGATATATTCTGGATATACCTTTAAAGGGCCAAAGCATAGTAGAATAGAGTACGAGCCTTCCATTTATTATCAAATGTTTAGCAGTGATAATCGATCAAGTACCGATGTGAATTTTAAATACAGAAAGTTTAATAAAAATGAAGATTATTATTGGGCTGGGATATCATACCGCTATTTAAACGATCAGTTTTTAAAACCTTTAAACGTAGGTCCGATGGCTGGGTTTAAAAAGAATAATTTTTATTTTGGCTATGCGTATCAAATTACAACGAACCAATTGGCGGGATATAATTCTGGCACGCATGTAGTAACAATTGGTATTGATTTCCTACAAGGCATTAGCAATTGTCCTTGTACTCAAAGTCCTGTTCATTAATAAGTGTTTAAACGATTTTAAAACTTAAAAACACCCGGATTTAGTAATTAAATTCGGGTTTTTAATTTTTTTAAATAAGATCATTAAAGTTTTAAATAACTTGTAATTTTTGTAACAGCCCCTGTATTTTTTTTAATATAATCATAATTATAATTGCCAGTCGACAATCGTTTTTTAGAATCGAGAATTAATTCATTTAAAATGTCATTAAATGCCATTTGATTTGAAACAGCAAACATGCCCCCGTTATCAATCATTTGTTGGGCTTCAGGGAATTTGGAGTGGTTAGGTCCAATTATAATAGGAATACCAAAAACAGCTGGTTCTAAGGTGTTGTGTAATCCTGTAGTTCCCATGGCGCCTCCAACGTAAGCAATATCGGCATAGCTGTATATTTTAGAAAGTATACCTATTGTATCAATAATAAACACCTTTTGCGTTTTCTAATTGTTTGTTGTCTTTTTCAGAAAATAAAACACTTTCAACTTTAAGTTTATCCTGAATATTTTTTATTTGAGACGATTTAATGTTATGTGGAGCAATGATGAATTTCACGTCTTTGATTAGTTTCAGAATTAATATAATTTATAAATAAAGTTTCATCTTCGGGCCATGAACTACCTGCAACAACACATAATTTGTCTTGCTTGAAATTTTTCAATAAAATCTAAAGTGTTATCAATGTCTAATTGACTGGATACTCTATCAAAACGCGTGTCACCAGAAACAGTTACATGTTTATAATTTATAGATTCGAGTAGCTTTTTTGAAGCTTCATTTTGGGTAAAAATATAATCAAAAGCAAATAAGGCCTCTCGCAATGGTTTTCCGTAAAATTTAAAAAACGACTGATTTTCTCTAAATGCTGCCGAAATTAAAATAGCAGACAATTTTCTGCTTTTTAATTCATTTAAAAAATTAGGCCAAATGTCATATTTAACAAAAACAGTTAACTCCGGATTTACATAATCTAAAAACCGTTTGGCATTAATTTTTCGAGTCTAACGGAAGATACACCACAACATCTGCAATTGGGGAGTTTTTTCTTATTTCATAGCCAGAAGGCGAAAAGAAACTTAAAACAATTTTATGATTTTTAAAATGATTTCTTAATTCTTTAAAAACAGGAAGCCCTTGTTCGTATTCGCCTAAAGATGCACAATGAAACCACATTGTTTTGTCTTTTGGCTGAATGTTTTCTTCTAGCACATTAAATGTGTTTTGGCGTCCAACAACACCTTTTTTAATTTTTTGGTTAAAAAGCGAAGCACATTTTAAACCAAAATGTGTGAGATGAATACCAATGTTATAAATAAAACCCAAATCTTAATTATTTTAATGCTAAAATACATTTCTTTAAAATAATTTCATTGGTTACCGCGTACTAATTTCGTAATTTCGTGACTTATAATTTATAGTGTAGAGGTACGTAAATTATGCGTTTCTTTATTTTATAGCATTACATTTTTTAAATGAAAAAAATTCAAATGGTCGACCTTAAAGGTCAGTACGAAGACATTAAAGAAGTAGTTAATACTTCAATTCAAGAAGTTTTAGAAACAACCGCATTTATAAACGGACCGAAAGTTCATCAATTTCAAAAAAATTTAGAGGAGTATTTAGGTGTAAAGCATGTGATACCTTGTGCCAATGGTACCGATGCATTGCAAATTGCTATGATGGGTTTAGGTTTGAAACCTGGCGACGAAGTTATTACTGCCGATTTTACATTTGCGGCAACCGTAGAAGTTATTGCTTTACTGCAGTTAACACCTGTTTTGGTTGATGTTAATGAAGATGATTTTAATATTAATATAGAAGCCATAAAAAAGGCCATTACGCCAAAAACAAAAGCCATTGTTCCGGTACATTTATTTGGGCAATGCGCTAATATGGAAGCCATTTTGGAAATTGCAGAAGCTCATAATTTATTTGTAATTGAAGACAATGCACAAGCTATTGGAGCGACCTATACCTTTAAAAATGGTAAAAAGGCACAAGCAGGAACGATGGGTCATGTAGCATCAACGTCTTTTTTTCCTTCTAAAAACTTAGGATGTTATGGCGATGGTGGTGCCATTTTTACAAATGATGATGATTTAGCACATACCATTAGAGGTATTGTAAATCACGGTATGTATGAGCGTTATCATCATGATGTGGTAGGTGTGAATTCACGATTAGATAGTATTCAGGCAGCTGTTTTAGATGCCAAATTACCTCATTTAGATAGTTACAATAAAAATAGAAGAGAAGCAGCTATAAAATACAACAAAGCGTTTGAAGGTAATATAAACATAGTGACGCCAAAATTATCAAATGGTTGTAAAACTATATGTGATTCTTGCGATTGCCACGTGTTTCATCAATATACTTTACGAGTAAGAGGCGTTGATAGAGATGCTTTGGTTAAACATTTAAATGAAAAAAATATCCCTTGTGGTGTTTATTATCCAATTCCGCTACATTTACAAAAGGCATATTTAGATGCTCGATATAAAGAAAAAGATTTTACGGTTACAAATCAATTAGTAAAAGATGTTATTTCGTTGCCGATGCATACCGAATTGGATGATGATCAAATTGAATTTATTACGTCAACAATTATAAAATTCATAAATGGATAAAATATTAGTTACTGGTGGATTAGGATTTATAGGTTCACACACAGTTGTAGAATTACAAAACGAAGGCTACGAAGTTGTTATTATCGACGATTTATCAAATTCATCAATCGATGTTTTAGATGGAATTACAGCCATCACAGGAAAAAAACCACTTTTTGAAAAACTCGATTTGAAAGAGAAAGCAGGTGTTGAAGCGTTTTTTAAAAAACATAACGACATAAAAGGCGTGATACATTTTGCTGCAAGTAAAGCAGTTGGCGAAAGTGTTAAAGAGCCTTTACTGTATTATGAAAATAATATTAGTACCTTGATTTATATCTTAAAGGAATTAAGAAAACTACCATCAGCAGCATTTATTTTTAGTTCATCTTGTACGGTTTACGGGCAAGCTGATGAATTACCGATTACAGAAAATGCTCCGGTTAAGCAAGCAGAATCTCCTTATGGTAATACCAAACAAATAGGTGAAGAAATAATAAGTGATACTTGTAAAGTAACCCCAACATTAAAAGCGATTGCCTTGCGCTATTTTAATCCTGTTGGAGCTCACGAATCTGTTAATATTGGTGAATTACCAATAGGAGTGCCACAAAATCTGGTGCCTTTTATTACACAAACCGCTATTGGCTTGCGAGAACAATTATCTGTTTTTGGAGATGATTATCCTACGCCTGACGGAACCTGTATTCGCGACTATATTCATGTAGTTGATTTAGCTAAAGCCCACGTTGTAGCTCTGGAACGTTTATTAAAAAATAAAAACAAAGCCAATTACGAAACCTTTAATTTAGGAACAGGTACAGGAAGCTCAGTGTTAGAAGTGGTTAAATCTTTCGAAAAAGTTTCTGGTAAAAAGTTAAATTATAAGATTGTTGGAAGAAGAGAAGGAGATATTATTTCAGCTTATGCCGATACAAAGAAAGCTAATGAAGAATTAGGTTGGAAAACAAAACTAACATTAGATGATGCCATGCGATCTGCATGGAATTGGGAACAAAAAGTAAGAGCAAAAAACTAACTTATTTTGATATAAAAAAGGTTGCTAAATAAAATTAGCAACCTTTTTATTATTTATGAAATGAAGTTTAAATAGATTTTTTAAACAGTCTTTTCTATATTGTCATTTTCCTGCTTCTTTTTAAAACTGACTAGCAAAAGAATAATCATGCCAGTAGTTACCGAAAGATCGGCCATATTAAAAATGCCGGTTCTAAATACGCCACCTAAATCAATAAAGAAAAAATCGGTAACCGAGCCATAAACAATACGGTCGTACACGTTGGCAACGCCACCGCCAATAATACTGGCAAATGCAAAAAGCGACCAGTTGTCCAAAGATTTTTCTTTAAAAACATAGTGTAATACAAACCCCAACACGAGTATTGGTAATATAAGTAAAAAGAGAATTCTTAGAGTTGGATTCAATTCGCTGCCCATACCTAAAAAGGCACCAGCGTTTTCAACATTCATCATAATGAACATGTCGCCTATCAACGAAATGCGCTCACCTAAATTAATATCTGTTCGCGGTTGTATATTGATTCTAACCAATATTTTTGATATTTGATCTACTGCAATAGTAGCAACAATAACAACTAATATGAATATTGAACGTTTAGTTATTTTCATTAAAAAATTATAAAGTTGCCGAAGCAGTTTGCGCTTCTCTGTCAATCTTTTTCACTAACCCTTGTAGTACATTACCAGGCCCCACTTCGGTAAATAATGCAGCACCATCTGCAATCATTTGTTGTACAGATTGCGTCCAACGTACAGGAGCTGTTAATTGCAGAATTAAATTCTTTTTAATATCACATTCACTAATAATAGCATTCGCCGTAACGTTTTGATATATTGGGCAATTTGGTTTGCTAAATGTGGTATTTTCTATAGCCGCTGCTAATACTTCCCGAGCAGGTTCCATTAGCGGTGAATGAAAAGCACCACCAACAGGCAATACCAAAGCACGTTTAGCACCTGCCGTTTTCATAGCTTCACAAGCTCTATTTATTGCGTCAACATCGCCAGAAATTACTAACTGCCCGGGGCAATTATAATTTGCAGCCACAACAATTCCTTCAGTTTCAGCACATACCTTTTCAACAATAGCATCATCCAATCCTAAAACCGCGGCCATAGTACTTGGTTGTAGTTCGCAAGCCTTTTGCATTGCTAAAGCTCGTTGAGAAACCAGTTTCAAACCGTCTTCAAAAGTTAAAGCACCATTAGCAACTAATGCCGAAAATTCACCAAGTGAATGTCCAGCAACCATATCTGGTTTAAAGTTGTCTCCTAAAGTTTTCGCTAAAATTACCGAGTGTAAAAACACAGCTGGCTGTGTTACTTTGGTTTGTTTTAAGTCTTCAGCAGACCCTTCAAACATAATGTCTGTGATGTGAAAACCTAAAATAGTATTTGCTTTTTCAAATAATTCTTGAGCTAAAGGCGATTTTTCGTAAAGGTCTAAACCCATTCCTGTAAATTGTGCGCCTTGGCCTGGAAATATGTATGCATTCATAATTGGTTGTTTTTTTGTTGTGCAAAAATAGGAATTATAATTTTAGCTGTTATCTATGGTTTTAATAATTTTAGCAGGATTACCACCAATTACCACATCATCAGGGAAATTTTTTGTGACTACAGCACCGGCAGCCACCACAACATTGTTGCCCAAAGTAATGCCCGGACAAATAGTGGCATTGCCGCCAATCCAAACATTATTGCCAATGGTTATAGGACTGCCTAATTCTTTGCCACTATTGCGATCTTTAAATTTTAAGGGATGTGTAGCTGTATATATTTGAACATGTGGTCCAATCATACAATTGTCGCCAAAAGTAACATTTGCGACATCTAAGATGCAGCAATTAAAATTTATGAACAGATTTTTCCCAGCTTTGATGTTGCTGCCATAATCGCAATAAAAAGGAGGTTCTACAAATAGATTAGCACCTGCATTTTCAAATATTTGATATAATATGTTTTGACGTTCGGCTAAATTTGTTTCACTTAGTTTATTGAATTTCTGAAACAATAAGCGTACGCGATGACGTGATTTTATTAATTCGGGATCGGAAGGATTATACATCTCTCCAGCTAACATTTTTTGTTTTTCTGACAACATATTTTAATTATAAATCTCTAATGGCTGCTTCGGCACAGCGTTCACCATCCATAGCCGCCGAAACAATGCCTCCAGCATACCCACCACCTTCGCCACAAGGGAATAAGCCTTTAATTTGAGTGTGTTCTAATTGTTCGTTGCGAGGAATACAAACGGGCGATGAGGTTCTGGACTCTACACCAACTATGTTGGCTTCATGTGTGTAGAAACCTTTCATTTTTTGTCCGAAGGCTTCAAAACCTTTTCTAAGTCTGCTTCCCAAAAATTTTGGTAAAAGTGAATGTAATGGCGCCGAATTTAATCCTGGTTGGTAGGAAGTTGGGTTTAAATCTACAGATAGGCGTCCTTCAACAAAATCCGTTAGTCGCTGTGCGGGTGCTACTTGACTGCGTCCACCTGCAGTAAAAGCCATCCGTTCCAGGTTTTTTTGATATTCTAATCCTTTTAATGGTCCAAATTGTTCGTATTTGGGTAAATCGCGGTGTACGTCAATTTCAACCACAATGCCGGAATTGGCATATAAATTGTTTCGTTTGGATGGCGACATACCATTTACCACTATTTCACCATTTGCGGTTGCAGCGGGAACAATAAAACCACCGGGGCACATACAAAAAGAATACACGCCACGCTCGTTAACTTGCTGCACCAAACTATATGAAGCGGCTGGTAATAACTCATGTCGTGGGCCACTACAATGATATTGAATGGAGTCAATAATCTGCTGCGGATGTTCCACACGAACCCCCATAGCAAACGATTTTGCTTCTAAGGCAATTTCTTTTTCATGAAGTAAATAGAAAATATCGCGAGCCGAATGCCCTGTTGCTAAAATAACTCTGTTAACAGTCATTTCTTCTCCATTTTGCAACTGAATAGCTTGTATTTGGTTGTTTTTTACAGTAAAATCTGTGACGCGAGTTTCAAAATAAATCTCGCCACCGTGTTTTAAAATAGTTTCGCGAATATTCTGAACCACTTTTGGAAGTTTATTGGTGCCAATATGTGGATGCGCATCTACTAAAATCTGATCTGTAGCACCATGAAACACTAAATTTTCGAAAATTCTTCGAACATCACCACGTTTTAAACTTCGTGTGTAAAGTTTTCCATCACTGTAAGTTCCTGCACCACCTTCACCAAAACAGTAATTAGAATCTTCATTCACAAAATGATCTTGGTTGATGGCTTTTAAATCGCGTCGACGATCCTTTACATTTTTACCACGTTCTAAAACAATGGGTTTAAATCCTAGTTCGATACAACGCAAAGCAGCATACATGCCTGCGGGTCCGAAACCAATTATGTGAATAGGTTTCGCTTTAGAAACATCTTTATAATCAAATTTATATTCTGATGTTTTTGGTAAAACTTCTCTAATATAAACAGCAACTTTATAATTAATAATAATTTTTGGTTTGCGCGCGTCAATAGATTTTCGAAGCACTTTTACACCCGTGATATCTTCTTTATCAATATCTAAAGCCTTCGCCGATTTTGTTATTAAAATATTATCGTACTCTTCTTCTTTGAGTGTAATCCGAAGTTGTAATTCTTTAACCATGTGGCAAAATTAATGAAATTTGGGATAGAAGATTAAAAGATTTTTTTTGAGCTAATAAATTTTGAAAACATGACAATAGTTAGTTTTTAATAAAAAAATTAAAGATAATTTTATCCCTATTAAAATATTAGAAGTTATGAGCAATGAGAAGAAATGTTTGGTTTGCGAAAAATCATCCGATGAAACACCCGTTACAAAGTTTTATTACCAGAAGAGCGAATTTTATATTTGCCCACAACATATTCCTGTCCTAATTCACAAACCTCAAGAATTAGTTGGTTTATTAAATGGCGCAGACAAATTTGAAGGAGCGTAAATTATAAAATTTGCAGGCTTAAACTGCAAAATAATTATTTTCTTTCGTAGGTTATAAATGAATAATTGTATTCGTTTATATCGCTTTTTTTGTGAAAAATATTGGCTGTTTCTTTCCAAATTGAAGGGTCTATCTTTGGGAAAAAAGTGTCAGCTTCAAAAGATTCATGAACACGGGTAATTTCAATCTTATCAGCAATTAGCATGGACTGCTTGTATATTTCGCCACCACCAATTATAAAAGGTTGTGAATCGCTAGAACAAGCAGCAATTGCATCTTCTAAAGAGTTAACTAAAATAACCCCTTCTGGAACCTGATAATTTAAATTCCGGGTAATAACTACATGAGTTCTGTTTGGTAATGGTTTAGGGAAACTTTCAAAGGTTTTTCTTCCCATAATAACGTGATGTCCGCTTGTAAAACTTTTAAATCGTTTTAAGTCGTCGCTAATATGCCAAATTAATTTGTTGTGCATTCCTATCGCATCATTGTCGCTCGCTGCTACAATAATAGTTAGTACTTGTTTGGCAATTTTAGAATTGGGAGCAATAGCAGCTTTAGCTTTTGTTATTAATGCCTCATCACTAGGAAGTGTTTTAATCAACTTTTCAATACGTTCTTTCTGTTTTGTAACCAACTTATTTAATTGTTTGGTTTCCCATGCTTTCCCCATAAACTTATTGGTAATAAACACATTAAATGCATGGTATAGGAATAAAAATAGCCAAAAAAGTATAGCAAAAACAAACCAATTAGTTTCTAATGGCTTAAAATCTTTACCAAAGCCTAAGCCTAAATTGAAGAGAATTAAAAATACAGATCCGATTAAAAAAACAACAAAATGAACGTATAATTTTTTCTTTTGTTTAATTCTTTTTTGTGCATTTTCTATAAGCTCTAACTGCTCTTTATCTATCTGAGGGATGCTTTTTTTTCTTCCGAACATATAACATGAAATATTATGGTAAAGTTAATGCTTTTTAGTGAAAATTAAAGGATAATTATATCCGTTTGAAACAACTTTAATTTGTGGAGTCTTTTTAGCTAAAAGTCCCTGATTATCAATAAAAAGTGAGGTATTATGATTGATAATAATACAATTTATTCGCATAATTAATAGTTTGGTTTAAATAATAATGAATTGATATTGTTAAATTGATAATTCTTAATGGTTTACCAATTTAAAAGGTAAAAACTGACAATTAGTTTTATAAATTTGCAGTGTAAACAACACAAAACAATTTAAATTATGGCTATTTCAAAACAATATTTAAAAAGCAAACCAGTTTGTAAAGTAACGTTTTCAATTCTAGCAGAAGATGCAAAAAAAGTAGGACTTGTAGGAAGTTTTAATAAATGGAAAGCAACCCCACTTAAGAAATTAAAAAATGGAACTTTTAAAGGAACTGTAGATTTGGATACAGGTAATTCTTATGAATTTAAATATGTAGTTGACGGTGCATTTGTTAATGATGATGCCGCCGATGCTTATGCATGGAATGATTTTGCTGCAGCTGATAATAGCGTAGTAAACGTTTAATACAGGTCTAGTTTTTCAATAAAAAAAGCGCTTTCAATATTTTGAAAGCGCTTTTTTATTGTTATATGGCTACAATACCTTTAATATGTGGATGTGGATTATAATCTTCTAAAGTAAAATCCTCAAAAGTAAAATCGAAAATATCTTTAATTTCGGGGTTTATTTTCATTTTAGGAAGTGGTCTTAACTCTCTTGAAAGTTGTAATTCCAATTGCTCATAATGATTGCTGTAAATATGTGCATCACCAAATGTGTGAATAAATTCGCCAGCTTCATAACCACAAACTTGTGCCATCATCATTGTGAATAGTGCATACGATGCAATGTTAAATGGAACACCTAAAAACATATCGGCACTACGTTGATATAATTGACATGATAATTTACCATTAGCCACATAAAACTGAAAAAATGCATGGCAAGGTGGTAATGCCGCTTTTCCGTTAGCTACATTTTCACTAAAGCTTTTAGAAGTATCAGGTAAAACCGATGGATTCCAAGCAGAAACCAACATTCGTCTGCTGTTTGGGTTATTTTTTAAGGTTTCAACAACTTCTTTTATTTGGTCTATTTCATCACTGTTCCAGTTACGCCATTGGTGACCGTAAACCGGACCTAAATCACCTTTTTCATCTGCCCATTCGTTCCAAATACGAACACCGTTTTCGGTTAAATAATTAATATTGGTGTCGCCTTTTAAAAACCACAGTAATTCGATAAACTATCGATTTTAAATGAAGCTTTTTTGGTTGTTACCATTGGGAAACCTTCGCTTAAATCGAATCGCATTTGATACCCGAAAACACTTTTTGTTCCAGTACCCGTGCGGTCTCCTTTTTCATTACCGTGTTCTAAAATATGTTTTACTAAATCGTGGTATTGCTTCATAAATCTTTTCCACTTTGTGGAAATTGCTTTAATTAAACTTAATTTTCAGAAGCTAAAAATAGATAAAAGCACCAAAACTTAGTTGCTGATGCTCTAAATTATATAATAAAGTTATTAACTAAACTTGATGAGAGTTATATTTTCTGCCAATAAATTATCCAATAATCATTCCTGCAATAGTTGCAGAAACTAAAGAGGCTATACTACCTCCAATTAAAGCTTTTATGCCAAATTGTGAAAGTGTTTTGCGTTGTCCGGGAGCTAATGAGCCAATGCCTCCAATTTGAATACCAATAGATGCAAAATTTGCAAAACCACATAAGCATATAAGTTGCCATAATAATAGATTTCTCATAGTTTAAATGTACAGCATTTGCAACATCTTTTAAGTCTCGCAAGCTGAATATATCCAATAAATTCGCTAGCAGCAATTTAATTCCTAATAATTGACCCATCATCATCATATCTTCTTTAGCCACACCTATTAGCCACATGAGTGGTGCAAAAACATATCCTAAGATAAATTCTAAAGATAAATTTTGATAAGCTGTGTTTTCAGCTATCCAATTATTTAAGGTTGAAATATCGCCAATCCAACCTAAAATACCATTAATCATGGCAATAAAAGCAACAAAAACTAAAAGCATAGCACCTACATTGACTGCTAATTTTAAACCTTCTGTTGTTCCATTGGCAATGGCATCTAAAATAGTTGGAACCAATTTTTTCTTGAGAAACTGCAACATCTGTATTTATATCTTCGTTTGTGGATATAATATTTTTGAAATTACAATGGCACCAGGTGCAGCCATAACAGAAGCGGCTAATAAATGCTTTGCATAAAATAATCTTAATACTGGGTCATCTCCACCTAAAAATCCGATATAAGCAGCTAAAACAGCACCAGCAACTGTAGCCATACCACCAATCATAACCAAAAGCATTTCAGATTTATTCATTTTTTCTAAATACGCTTTAATTAAAAGTGGTGCTTCAGTTTGTCCTAAAAATATATTTCCTGCTACACTTAAACTTTCAGCTCCAGAAATTTCTAAAGCTTTAGTTAATAACCATGCCATACCTTTTACCAATCGTTGGATAATACCTAAATAAAATAAGTACAGATGTTAAGGCAGAAAAAAATATAATTGTGGGTAATACTTGAAATGCAAAAATGAATCCGAAGGTATCCATGTCCACCACTAAGCCTTCAAATAAAAATTTACTTCCGGCTCGTGTAAAGTCTAAAATACTCACAAATAGTCCTCCAACAAATTCAAAAATAGCTTTAATAAATGGAACTTTTAAAACACCAATAGCAATTAAAAGTTGAAATGCTAAGCCTATACCAACAGTTTTCCAATTGATGGCTTTTCGATTGCTGCTAAATAAGAAAGAAATTAATATTAGTGAAAACATTCCTAAAACACCTCGCCATAAACTGTCTATTGAGAATCCTTGACTTGGTATTATAGGGGAAGAAACTGATGTAGCTGTTGAAGCAGCTTCAGTCTTTAAATCATCAAAATTAGTTTTTAATGAATCGGAATTCGAATTAAGTACAGAGGTTTCCTGAACAACTGTAGTGGGTTTTTCTTTATTTATATTTTTATCGGTGTCTTGGGCTGATATTGGTGAGTAAAATGTGATTAAAATAATGACAATTGACAAAAATATTTTTTTCATAAAGAAGAGGTGAGTTGTAATTATTATTCTCGTTTTGAAATTTCATCACGAATTTGGCAGCTTTTTCGTAGTCTTCATTTGCTACTGCTTCGTTTAAGAGGTTGTGTAATTCTTCAAGTGTTTTACTTTTAAAACTTTCCTTTGGTTCGCTTGGTTCCATCTCATTAGCTATGAGTTCATCCATCAAAATACTATCTTGTGTATCTTCCTCTTCATCCTTTTTAGGATTTACCTTTAAATAAATCCCTGCTTTATCAAGAATGTTTTTGTAAGTAAAAATAGGTGCGTTGAAATCGAAGTGCTAAAGCAATGGCATCACTGGTTCTAGCATCAATAATTTCTTCAATTTTATCACGTTCGCAAATTAAACTAGAATAAAAAACACCATCTACTAATTTGTGAATAATAACTTGTTTTACAACGATATCAAATCGGTCTGCAAAATTTTTAAATAAATCGTGTGTTAGTGGTCGTGGAGGTCTTATTTCTTTTTCTAAGGCGATAGCAATAGATTGAGCTTCAAAAGCACCAATAACAATAGGTAATTTTCTATCGCCATCTACTTCGTTTAAAATAAGTGCATAAGCACCATTTTGTGTTTGACTATAGGATATTCCTTTTATATTTAATCTTACTAAACTCATAATGTATTAAAACGCAAAGAACTGTTTAAATTAGGACTTTACCAAACTGCAAAATGCAGAATTAAAAAATTTAAGCTAATTTAAGCTTGTTCTTATTACAATACAATTTAAAAAATAAAAATTTACTGTTGCGCTTTAAACGCTTTTAATTTTTCAATAAGTTGTGGTACCACATCAAAAGCATCTCCAACAACACCATAATCGGCTGCTTTAAAGAAAGGTGCTTCGGCATCTGTATTAATTACAACTTTTACTTTTGAAGCGTTAATTCCAGCTAAATGTTGAATGGCTCCCGAAATACCAATTGCAATATATAAATTAGATGCTACAGGTTTTCCTGTTTGCCCCACGTGTTCGCTATGTGGTCTCCAACCTAAATCTGAAACAGGTTTAGAACAGGCAGTTGCTGCACCTAACACAGTAGCTAGTTCTTCAATCATACCCCAGTTTTCAGGACCTTTTAATCCGCGTCCACCAGAGACAACAACATCTGCATCAGCAATACTTACTTTATTGGATGCTTTATCTACCGATTCTACTGTCACTCCTAAGTCTGAAATTGAAGGCGAAAATGCTTCCGCGGAAGCGTTACCTTTAGATTCTACTAAGCCAAATGCATTGTTAGAAACCCCAATAATTTTAACATCGGTGTTAATAGTTGTCATTTCGAATGCTTTATTGGTAAATGCAGTTCGTTTTACCGTAAACGGCGCGGTATTGGTGGGCGCAGCAATAACGTTTGAAGCATATCCGGCATTTAAATGTACGGCTAATAAGGGTGCCAAATATTTGCTATCGGCGCTAGAACTAAGTATCACAACTTTAGTGCCTTCTTTCTCTGCAGCTTGTTTAATTGCCTCGGCATATCCGTTCGCATTAAATGCTGAAAGTTTTTCGTTTGAAACGTTTAATATTTTATCGACACCATAGGTTCCTAAAACAGATGCGTCGTTTACATTAAATGAAATGGCTGTTACCGTAGTACCTAATTGAGTAGCAACTGCCTTGGCATACGATGCTACTTCTAGAGCTGCTTTTTTAAATTTTCCTTGTTCTGATTCTGTATATACTAAAACTGACATAATCTTTAATTTTTTTCTTCACTCCAACTCCTTGCCAATAGAAAAGTTTAAGAGCAAACGGTTTATTTTTTTGGCCTAATTCCTAAATTTATTAAAGTTAAGGAAAGGATTTAAATCACTTTGGCTTCGTTATGAAGTAAATTTATTAACTCATCTAAATTATCTGGAGATACTAATTTTACAGCCCCTTTAGGTGCTGGTTTTTCAAATTTAACCGAAGAAGTTTCATTTGCTGCATCTACAGGCTCTAAGACTGATAGTGGTTTTTGGCGTGCCATCATGATGCCACGCATGTTTGGAATGCGTAATTCACTTTCTTCAACCAAACCTTTCTGACCACCGATAACTAAGGGTAGAGAAGTAGAAAGTATTTCTTTGCCTCCATCAATTTCTCTAACGGCTTTTACTGAAGTGCCATCTACGTCTAAACTAATGCAATTATTTACAAAATTTGCATTTGTTAAGGCTGCGAGCATACCTGGAACCATACCACCATTATAATCGATTGATTCACGGCCTGCAATTACCAGATCGTAACCACCTTCTTTAACTACATTTGCCAATTGTTTAGCGACCGAAAAACCATCGGAAGCCACCGTATTAACACGTATAGCAGCATCGGCACCTATCGCCAACGCTTTGCGCAAAGTAGGTTCGGTTTCGGCACCTCCCACATTAACAACGGTAACATTAGCACCTTGTTTTTCTTTAAACCACATGGCTCTTGTTAATCCAAATTCGTCATTCGGGTTTATAACAAATTGCACACCATTGGTGTCAAATTTTGTATCGTTTTCGGTAAAATTTATCTTAGATGTGGTGTCGGGAACGTGGCTAATGCACACTAATATCTTCATAATTTATCAGATTAAATAAATATTATTTGTTTTAAAGCTACGAAGTTAATTATTTTATTCTAATATTTACTATGCATGCATAGTAAATATTAAATAATTCTTTTTTACGTATGTATTTTTTTTATTCTTATTTTTGCTCTTCGAATTAAAATATATTTAATGAAGACAATACAATTTAGAGAAGCTATTTGTGAAGCAATGAGCGAAGAAATGCGTCGCGACGAAAGTGTTTATTTAATGGGCGAGGAAGTTGCAGAATACAATGGTGCTTATAAAGCATCTAAAGGAATGTTAGATGAATTTGGACCAAAACGTGTTATTGACACCCCCATTGCAGAACTTGGGTTTGCAGGTATAGCAGTAGGTTCTACTATGACTGGTAACAGACCGATTGTAGAATTTATGACTTTTAATTTCTCTTTAGTTGGTATTGATCAAATTATAAATAATGCTGCAAAAATCAGACAAATGTCTGGCGGTCAATTTAAATGTCCGATTGTATTTAGAGGGCCAACAGCGTCTGCAGGACAATTAGGAGCAACACACTCGCAAGCATTTGAGAGCTGGTTTGCAAATACACCTGGTTTAAAAGTTATTGTACCATCAAATCCATATGATGCTAAAGGTCTTTTAAAAGCGGCTATTCGCGATGACGATCCGGTTATTTTTATGGAGAGTGAGCAAATGTATGGTGATAAAGGTGAAGTGCCAGAAGGCGAGTATATAATTCCGATAGGGGTTGCCGATATAAAGCGTGAAGGTACAGATGTGACTATAGTGTCATTCGGAAAAATAATAAAGGAAGCTTACAAAGCAGCCGATGAGTTAGCGAGAGAAGGTATTTCTTGTGAAATTATCGATTTACGTACTGTTCGTCCTTTAGATAAAGAAGCTATTTTAAAATCTGTTAAGAAAACGAACAGATTAGTAATTTTAGAAGAAGCATGGCCTTTTGGAAATGTTTCAACCGAAATTACCTATATTGTACAAGCAGAAGCGTTTGATTATTTAGATGCGCCAATTGTTAGAATTAATACAGCAGATACCCCTGCGCCATATTCTCCAGTGTTATTAGAAGAATGGTTACCAGACAGCAAAGAAGTTGTTAAGGCGGTAAAAAAAGTATTATATAAATAAAATTAGAATTATTACGTTATATAAACTTCATTAGCAATTATGCTGATGAAGTTTTTTTGTCTTATGAACCCAAAACTATTATTACCACTTTTATTCTTAGGAATATTTATATCGCACGCACAAACCAAAGTAAGTGGTTATGTGTTTGATGAGTATAATGAACCAATCTCCTTTGCAAATGTTATTTTTAAAGGCTCTAATCAGGGTACAATTACCGACGAAAACGGGAAGTTTTACTTAGAATCTTCTGGCGTTTGGAATACCTTACGAGTATCATTTATTGGCTATGAAACCTTAGATATTCCACTGGTTAAGCGAGTGAATTATGATTTAAAATTTATTTTAAAAGAAGAAGCTGCTCAGTTAAATCAAGTTTTAATTGTATCGGGGAAACAACCCAAAAAGAACAATCCTGCCATTGATTTATTGCGAAAAATATGGGAACATAAGCGTACAAATGGTTTAAAACATTTTAAACAATACGAGTACAATAAATACGAAAAAGTAGAATTCGATATAAATACTATAGACAGTGCGCTAATAAAAAGCAAATTGTTTAGAGGGATGGAATTTGTTTTTAATGAAGTAGACACCTCTAATGTTACCGGAAAAACCTATTTGCCTATTTTTATTAACGAAGCGGTTTCAACGGTTTATGGCGACAATATTATTAAGAAAGAGAAAAAGGTTTTAAAAGGAAATAAAAACTCCGGGTTTAGTGATAATCAAATGGTTATAGATTTTGTAGATGATTTATATTCCGATTTTGATGTTTATGATAACTATTTGAAATTTTTCGATAAAAGTTTCGTGAGTCCTTTATCCAGAACAGGAATTGGGACGTACAATTATGTTTTAAACGATAGTGCTTTTATTGACAAAAAATGGTGTTACAATATAATTTATTATCCAAGACGAAAAAATGAGCTAACTTTTAAAGGTGATTTTTGGGTAGCAGATAGCACCTATGCCATAAAAGAAATTAACCTGCAAGCATCAAAAAGCGCCAATATTAACTGGGTAAAAGATATTTACATCGAACAGGAGTTTGAAGTATTAAACGATTCTATTTTTCTTGTAAAACGAGATTACATGATGTCTGATTTTGCTTTGAATAAAAAGGAAAAATCTAGAGGTCTTTACGGAAAACGTACCACATTGTACAATAATTATACGTTTGACAAGGAATTAAATAAAAAGTTCTACGAAGAAGAAGTTTATAATTACAATCAGGATGTATACGATAGAGACGAGACTGTTTTGGAAGGAAAATCGTTTAGAAGATTTAAATAAAGACGAACAAGGTGTTTATAAAATGCTAGATACTTTAAAAACGGTTAAAAAGTTTAAACGGCTTTATAATCTGGGAAGTATTTTAGCATCCGGTTATATTGAATTTAATGAGTTGCCGTTAGATTACGGACCCATTTTTTCCACTTTCGGATTTAACGAAGTTGAAGGTCTGCGACTACGAGCAGGAGGCAGAACCTATTTTGGGAAAAACGATTTATGGCGTTTAGAAGGATTTTTAGCTTACGGTTTTAACGACGATAAGTTTAAATATGGCATCTCTGGAAAATGGTTAATCGATAAGAAAAATCGTTTTATTATATCGGGTGGGAACAGGCGCGATGTAGAGCAAATTGGAGCTAGTTTAACAACCAGTACCGATGTTTTAGGACGTAGTTTAGCATCGTCGGCAGTAGTGGGAACTGGCGCCAATGACAAGCTTACAAATATTAACTTAACCACCTTAGCAGTTGAGATAGAGCCTTGGCGTAATGTGGTTTTTAGATTGGGCGGAAATTACAGAACCTTAGAATCGGCTTCACCAACCTTTAGTTTAGATTATAATACAACAGAAGGAGAAGAGTCTGTAATTAAACAATATGAATCTACGTTTTCGGTGCACTATTTTCCAAAACGAAAAATGACAGGATTTGGGGTAGAACGCAGAGAAGCTAATGATGATTTTGCACGTGTTTTTGCACAAGTTAGCCTATGGTGATAAAAGCATATTAAACGGTGATTTTGATTACACAAAATTACAAATGTCTTACATTCAACCATGCAAATTGGTGGGTTTGGTAGATTAACTACCAGTATTGAAGCTGGTAAAACTTTTGGAGAGGTACCACTTGGGTTGTTAAGTGTAATTCCAGGAAATCAATCTTATTTCTCTATTTATAATACCTTTTCTCAATTAGATTTCTATGAATTTGTGTCTGATACGTATGCGTCAGTACATTTAGAGCATAATTTTAATGGACGTTTCTTTTCAAGAATTCCGTTTTTAAGAAAATTTAATCTTACGGGAGATTGTTAGTTTTAAAGGAGTTATGGGTGATATTTCTGAAGAAAACATTGCTTTAAATAGCACAACCAATCCGAATGCTATTTTATTGAAAGCACCAAATAAAAAACCTTACTACGAATATAGTGTTGGTGTTGGAAATATTTTTAAAATATTTAGAATAGACTTTAATTTTAGAGGTAATTATTTAAATAAAGTAGAAAACCCCGATGCCAGAAAATTTGGTGTTACCGGATCTTTTGGATTCCATTTTTAATACTGTTTGAGGCTATAAAGACGATAATAAAACAAAAAAGAGGCTTTTTTAAAAGCCTCTTTTAATTTAATTTAACGTGCGAGATAAAATTAAATTATTTTTTCTCGCGTAATTTTTTAATTCCAAAAATAGCAGCTCCTGCTAATAAAATACTAAGTCCACCATCTAAGGGAATGATGTCTCCATTAGTTTTGTCTTTTTTAGGACCAGTATTTCCAACAGGTTTAGTCATTTCCTTGGTTACCAGTATGTGCCAGTCAGGACCAGTTCGAGGACCATCATAATTACCGACTGCCATTGTTTTCCGTTGGGTTTGTTGGTCTTGTCGTTACCATTGCCAGCATATGCATTAAGTGTAAATGCTAAAATAGCAGCTAACAAACTTAGTTTTTTTAAATAAAATTTGCTTTTTGTTTTCATAGTACATGAAGATTAAGTTGATTAATAGCAAAGCAAAAGTAAATTGAAATTTCTTTCAAATAAAATTTAAACGATATAACTGATAATTTCACGTTTATCGAGAAAATTGTTGTGAATTACTAAAATTTTTTTCCCTTTATTTAGTGTTCTGTTTATTCTTAAAGGATTCAAAATCAGATTGTTTTTCCGTTTTCGGGAAAGCTATTATTTGATGTATCGGTATCCGCAAATTCAAAATTTGGGTCTAAGTGTCACTTTCTGTACTTCTTTTGCTTTAATAAAGGTTTTTTTAATTTCATATTCGTTGCTTCTCCACACTTCAGCAGGTAATCGGTCTATTTCTGTGCTGCCATCGGTAAATTGCCATTCTATAGTTACAGGCATTACAAGACCGCCTATATTTTTTATAGTCACTTCATAAATATTTTTTCCAGACAGCTGTTTTCTAACCTGATTATCATCTAACCGCGATAAATAATCGCCATAGGCACTTTCTGGTGTGTTTATCATGGTAATAACTTCGGCCCCTTTCGAAAAATCTTTTGGGTCTACATTGGTGTTTTTTTCGGTAGTAGCAATTTTCATTTTTTTGCTTCTTTTCTGGTCTTCAATATTGCTAGTTTTTTCGTCTACTTTAAACCATTTAACATGGCTTAATTCCATATCAACATGGTCGGTTGTAAAAAACCATCCTCTGTAAAACCAATCTAAATCGGTTGCAGTGGCATCTTCAAGCGTTCTAAATAAATCACTTGGGTTAGGGTGTTTGTATTTCCAACGATTGGCATATTCTTTAAACGCTTCATCAAATAATTCTTTTCCAATAATGGAGTTTCTCAACATTTGTAATCCAGCAGTAGGTTTTATGTAGAAATTGGCACCAAATTGGTTGAATAATTCGTTGTCGGAAGTCGTCATAATTGGACGCAGTACATTTTTGTCGCCACTCATAAAAGGCACAATGCTCTTAGGCGTTGTGCTATTAAAACCGGGGTATCTTTCGGCCACTGTGCGTTGGTGTAAAAAGGTATTTAAACCTTCGTCCATCCACATCCATTTGCGCTCGTCTGAACTTACAATCATAGGAAACCAATTGTGGCCTACTTCATGAATAATTGTTCCAATCATGCCTTGTTTTGCGGCATCACTAATTTTGCCATTTTTTGGTCGTCCACCGTTAAAACTAATCATGGGAAATTCCATGCCAATATTTGAGGTATTTACCGAAATTGCCACCGGATAAGGATAATCGAAGGTTGCTTCAGAATACACTTCTAAAGCATGTTTTATAGCCTTCGTAGATTCTTCTTGCCATACAGGTAAGTCCTTCTTTCGGATAAAATGACATCGCCATAACGGTATTTGTTGGGAGTTTTACAGCTTGCGCATCCCACAGAAATTTTCTGGATGACGCAAAGGCAAAATCACGAACATTGGTGGCGTTAAATTTCCAGGTTTTTAGTTTTGTGGCTTTCGTTTTTTCGTTAGCTTCTGCTTCTTCTTTGGTGATAATCATTACGGGTTTGTCAAATGATTTTTTGGCGCTTTCTAGTCGGTTGCGTTGCGTCTTAGAAAGTACTTCTTCGCTGTTTTGCAAGGTGCCAGTTGATGCTACTATGTGGTCTTCAGGCACTGTTATTTCAACATCGTAATCGCCAAACTCTAATGCGAATTCACCCAATTTTTGAAATTGCTGATTTTGCCATCCTTCGGTATCATTATATACTGCCATTCTTGGAAACCAATGCGCTATTAAGTAAACTGTATTGTTATCGGCAGGAAAATATTCGTATCCTTCTCTAGATAATAGAAACATACTTCTATCAGTAATCGGATAAGACCAGGAAATGGAAAAGCTAATCGATTCACCCGATTTAAGGATTGTATTTAGTTTTACTTTCATCATGGTATTATTAACCATAGTTTTCATGTTATTTCCCAATGCATCTTTAACATATTTTATCGAATACCCCGCAGGAAAATCAATGGCTCTGGTAAGGAATTGCATTTGTCGTGCGGAGATAGAATCTTGTATATCATTATTAAAAGAACCGAAATCTTCATTCCCTTTTTTGTTAACATTCTGCTCTAACTGAATCCATAAGTAATTTAAATCGTCTGGCGAATTATTAAAATAAGTTATGGTTTCTTCACCCGAAATACTGTTGTCTTTTTCGTTTAAAACAACTTTTATGGTATAGTTTGCACGTTGTTGCCAATAATCTTTTCCAGGCGCGCCACTAGCAGTTCGGTAGGTATTTGGAGGCGCCATTAAATTATCGATAGGTTCAAATTTTCCTTTCCAAGGTTGGTTTTGTGCATAAATGCTTGGTAGGAATATAACAAGTGATAGCGCTAAAAGATAGATTCGCATAGAATTATGAATGTTTATTTGAATTAGTCACGAACAAGATACTAAATATTAATATAAAACAAACTCAATTTTTATTGCATGAAGTTTAACGGTTAATTACCTTTGTTTTATAAATTAAACAGACAATGAGCAAAGAAAAAGGAGTAACTTTTGATGTATTGATAGAAATACCAAAGGGAAGTAGAAATAAATACGAATACGATTTTGCCTTACATAAAATCCGTTTCGACCGAACCTTGTTTTCATCGATGATGTATCCTGGGGACTATGGTTTTATACCAGAAACTCTGGCTTTGGATAAAGATCCATTAGACGTATTAGTATTAGGTATAGAGCCGACATTTCCTATGGTGGTTATGGAAGTAAAACCAATAGGTGTTTTTTACATGACCGATGAAAAAGGACCAGATGAGAAAATAATTTGTGTTCCTATTTCAGACCCAGTTTGGAGTAATAGAGATGATATTTCAGAATTAAATCCGCACAGATTAAAGGAAATAGAACACTTTTTTCAAGTATATAAAGATTTAGAAGAAAAGAAAGTTGATACCGGAGGATGGGGAAATGCTGCAGAAGCCATAAAAATCTATCACGAATGCGTACAACGTTACGAAGAAAGTGAACACAAGAAAAAACGAACTTTCACCATCTAATTGTCAGATTCTTAAAATTCAAAAGATAAAATGAGCCATCTTTAATAAAAGGTGGTTTTTTTTATCACTTATATTTTGCTATTTTTGGCCCTTTAGAAAAAATTACAACAAACTAAATTATTTAATAACAACAAACTAAACTTATATGGAATTAATAGTAAAATTTTTGCCGCTATTTGGTGTTTTGGCATTAGCATTTGTGTTCATTAAAAGTGCTTGGGTTACTAAACAGGACCAAGGAACAGAGAAAATGATTCGTATTGCCAAAAACATAACAGATGGTGCTATGGCTTTTTTGAAAGCAGAATATAAAATATTGGCAATATTTGTAGTAGCAGTAGCTGTATTGTTATACTTTAAAGGTACGGCAGAATCAGGATCTCATGGAATGGTTGCAATATCATTTATTGTTGGAGCTATTTGTTCTGCGTTAGCTGGATTTATTGGAATGAAAGTCGCTACTAAAGCGAATGTAAGAACTACACAAGCAGCTAGAACTTCGCTTGGAAAAGCTTTAGAAGTTGCCTTTGCAGGAGGTGCCGTTATGGGCTTAGGAGTTGTAGGTCTTGGGGTTTTAGGTTTAAGCGGGCTTTTTGCAATTTATCAAGAAATATGGCCAGGTGAGGAAAATGTTACACTAGTATTAAATGTGCTTTCTGGGTTTTCATTAGGAGCGTCTTCTATTGCGTTATTTGCACGTGTAGGTGGAGGAATTTATACTAAAGCTGCCGATGTTGGAGCCGATTTAGTTGGTAAAGTGGAGGCAGGTATTCCAGAAGACCATCCGTTAAATCCTGCAACCATTGCAGATAATGTGGGTGATAATGTGGGTGATGTTGCTGGAATGGGTGCCGATTTATTTGAATCGTATGTAGGTTCTATAATAGGAACAATGATTTTAGGTGCATTAATTATAACTCCAGATGTTGCTGGCGGAATGGGTGCAGTGTATTTACCATTGGTACTAGCTGCCGTTGGAATCATTATGTCTATAATCGGAACATTTTTTGTAAAAGTAAAAGATGGTG
Source organism: uncultured Flavobacteriaceae bacterium (assembly GCA_963704215.1). Taxonomy (GTDB): domain Bacteria; phylum Bacteroidota; class Bacteroidia; order Flavobacteriales; family Flavobacteriaceae; genus Mariniflexile. The sequence goes on along the minus strand of CAVPHK010000004.1, from coordinate 345,506 downwards.
GTAATCCTCAAACAGCATTAAATATTGGGGAATTTGGTTCAGCTGGATTAATGGTTGTTGCTTCTTATTTTATAATTACCGCTTTTATACCAGAAACCTATGTTTTTAAAGGTGTGGAGTATGGAGCTATGGGCGTTTTTTGGGCAACCATTGCAGGATTAGTGGCAGGATTAGCTGTAGGTAAAGTAACAGAATATTACACAGGAACTGGTAAAGGACCGGTAAATTCTATTGTTAGACAATCGGAAACTGGAGCAGCAACTAATATTATTGCTGGTTTAGGTATTGGTATGATGTCTACTATGATTCCAATTATTTTAATTGCTGCTGCTATTTTAGTTTCTCACTATTTTGCCGGATTATATGGAATCGCGATAGCTGCGGTAGGAATGTTAGCAAATACAGGTATTCAATTAGCTGTAGATGCTTATGGTCCAATTTCAGATAATGCTGGAGGTATTGCTGAAATGGCTGAATTACCTAAAGAAGTAAGAGAGCGTACAGATAAATTGGATGCCGTAGGAAATACTACAGCCGCTATTGGTAAAGGTTTTGCCATTGCATCAGCTGCATTAACAGCATTAGCCTTATTTGCTGCTTTTATGGAAACAGCAAATGTTACATCAATTGATGTATCAAAACCAGATATTATGGCTGGATTATTAGTTGGCGGAATGTTGCCATTTGTATTTTCTGCGTTATCAATGAATGCTGTTGGTCGTGCGGCCATGGCAATGATAGAAGAAGTTCGTCGCCAATTTAGAGATATTCCACAATTAAAAGCAGCTTTAGGAGTGATGCGTAAGTATGATTCTGATATGACTAAAGCCACTGCAGAAGACAGAGCCATTTTTGATGCTGCCGATGGGTATGCTGAATATGATAAATGTGTTGCTATTTCTACAAAAGCATCTATTAAAGAAATGGTATTACCAGGCGTATTAGCCATAGTCGTTCCGGTTGCAGTTGGATTTATTGGTGGTGCCGAAATGTTAGGAGGTTTGTTAGCGGGTGTTACAACTTGTGGGGTGTTAATGGCAATTTTCCAATCGAATGCTGGTGGTGCTTGGGATAATGCAAAGAAAACAATTGAAGAACAAGGTAAAAAAGGAACAGATGCACATAAAGCCGCTGTTGTTGGTGATACTGTTGGTGATCCATTTAAAGATACATCCGGACCTTCATTGAATATTTTATTAAAGTTAATGTCGGTAGTAGCCTTGGTGATTGCACCTAGTATTGCTTTAGATGCAGAGAATGTTTCGGCATATGCAATTAATAATACACCGGAAACGGTTGAAGTAACAAAAGAAGTTAAAGTGGAAATGACCAAAGGTGAAGACGGTTTGTTTCAGGCGGTAGTTACAACCATAACCACTGAAAATGACCAAAAACAAACAAGTTATGAAACTTTTAAAGGTACTGAAGCCGAAGTTAATGCAAGTATTGAAGCATTAAAGACAGATGGAGCTATAGACAAAAAAATAGTTAAATAAACAATTATATACATATAGGAATATTAGGTAAATACTTTCATATTCCGATAAAAAACCACGTTTAAAGCGTGGTTTTTTATTTTATAGCTATTTTATCGTTGGAAATTTCTAAAAGTTATTATATTTGAATTGGTTAACCAGTTTGGTTATCCAGTTAAAATTAATAATATTATGAAAAACCGAGTTTTAATCATACTTCTGTTGTTTGTTTACAATGTTAATGCACAATATGTTACAACCAATACCGAACTTTCTAGTGCTATAAGTGCTGCTTCAGCAGGAACCACTATCATATTGAAAAACCAGACATGGACAAATGTTCAAATAAGCATAAATAAAACTGGTACCTTAACAAATCCAATCACAATTAAGGCAGAAACACCCGGAAGCGTATTTTTTGAAGGTGTTACCAATGTAAAATTAGGTGGAAGTTATATTTATTTTGAAGGTGTTGTGTTTAGAAATCCTCCAGCATCAGTTAGTACAGGAACTGCTTTAATAGATTTTAGAACATCTAGCAGTTCTGAATGTAATAATTGTAAAGTAACAAACATAAAAATAGATGCTTTTAATCAAGGTGCTTCTCAGCAAACCAGTGTTTTTAAATGGATTTTATTGCGGGGTGCAAATAATGAGGTAAGTTATTCTTCATTTCTTGGTAAACATGGAGTAGGTAGTATCATTAACGATAATAGAGATACATCTAATCCGAATTATCACAAAATACATCATAATTATTTTGCGAACAGAACTCCGCAAGGTACGTCTTCTGTGAATGATGATAACGACCAAGATGCCATAAGAATTGGTAGTAGTTCTACGTCTTTATCAAACTCCTTTACGGAAGTTTATGACAATTATTTTTACAATTTTGTCGGTGAAATTGAAATTATTTCTAACAAAAGTGGAAGCAATAAGTACTATAACAATACATTCGCAGATTATTCAGGAGCATTAACGTTGAGACATGGCGATAATTGTGAGGTTTATAATAACTTCTTTTTAGCCAATAGCCACTCGTTTAGTGGAGGTGTGAGGGTTATGGGTGAAAATCATAAAATTTATAATAATTATGTTGAAGGCACCGTAGCTAAATACCCAAATAATTCGTCAACTAACGGACTTGCAGGTATTAATATTCATAATGGCATTTTAAATAGCGCTTTAAATGGATATTATCAAGTTAAAAATGCAACTATTGTAAATAACACCTTTGTAAATTGTGATTTGGGTATTAGAGTTGGTGCGACATTTAGTTCTACTCAAGATCAGGCACCTCAAAATGTAGTAATTGGAAATAATATTATGTATGAAAATACTAACAGAGCGATTCAGGTTACCACTCAGCTTACCGGAGTGTCTTCAAAGTATGAGAATAATATAAAACAAAACGGCACATTCGATTCGTTTGGGTTTGTAACGGCTACTGGTAATATTAACGTTACTTCAGGATTGTTAGCTTCAAGCACCGATATTTATAATATAGTAGCGGGAAGTGTTGCTATAGATTACGGGGCTGGTTCTTATACGTTTTTAACAAAAGATATTCTTGGAGGCAATAGAGAAGTAGCTTTTGATGCTGGTGCCGAAGAATTTGGTGCTGGAGGATCAATAGTGCCTTACAAGCAATCGGATGTTGGGGTAAAAGTTGGTTTTGGTGCTTCTACCACATTGTCTAATAATAAAAAAGTTTACGAAACAGCGACTTTTAAACTGTATCCTGTGCCATCTAAAGAGGAGTTGATTATTTCTTCTCAAAATGGGATTATGCAATCTTTACAAATATTTGATGTATCAGGTAAAATACTTTTAAAAAGAACCATTAATTCAAACACCACGAAAATTGATGTTCAATCATTTTCAAAAGGTGTTTACGTAGTTGATGTTGATGGTACTAAAAGTCGTTTTGTAGTAAAATAATTGGCAGCCTAAAATAATCCATTTATTTCAGCATCAATGGTATTAATAACAAAGCCTAAGTCTTCTGGATTTTCTACAAAATCCAATTTATCGACATCGATAATTAAAAGTTTGCCTTTGTTATAACCGTGTATCCAAGCTTCGTAACGTTCGTTTAGTCGGCTTAAATAGTCAATACTAATCGAGTTTTCGTAATCACGACCACGTTTGTGAATTTGTGATACTAAATTTGGTATGGTGCTTCGTAAATAGATTAATACATCTGGACCTTTCACTAACGATTCCATTAATTCGAAAAGCGATTTATAGTTTTCGAAATCACGATTTGTCATTAAACCCATAGCATGTAAGTTGGGTGCAAAAATATGGGCATCTTCATAAATAGTTCTATCTTGAATAATGTCCTTCCCGCTTTCGCGAATTTGCAAAACCTGTCTAAATCTGCTGTTTAAAAAATAAACCTGCAAATTAAAACTCCAACGTTCCATTTGGTTGTAAAAATCATCTAAATAAGGATTGTCTACAACATCTTCCAGTTGAGGTTCCCATTTATAATGTTTTGCTAATAATTTAGTGAGGGTTGTTTTTCCTGCGCCAATATTTCCGGCTATCGCAATGTGCATAATTTAGAGATTTTTTAATTGGAATTGCTGAAGCGTTTCGTTGGTGTAAAGATACAAGGTTTCGTTGGTTGCTGAAAACTGATTTATTAACAAATTAGGAAGCTTAATAGGGATGATGACCTCTGAATTTTTTTTCAAATAAAACAAAGCATTTTCTTTTTTTAAGATAACATTCTCATTGTCTACTACAATAAAGGTATATCCGTCATTTTTTATTTTCTTCACTAAGTTTCCAAAATAATCATAGATAATAAGTTGCTTTTCAGTAAGTACCCAGCAAAAATTATAATTACTTTTTAAATCTAAAACAGGGCTTTCAATAGGTAAAGTCTTAGCACGTGTTGTGTTTGTTTTATAGTCGAAAAGTTCTATTTGCTGTGTGTTTTGATTGAAAATCCATAAAGTATTATCCGATCCGGTTGACACATGCGATACGTTTTTGTAATCGGTTTGCGAATTAAAATCTATTTTAAATATTTCTGCTAAGCGATTGTCAAGAACTATAACGGTATTAAAGTCTTTGTAAAAAACATTGATTTTTAAAGGGTTAAATGTGTTTACCGAAGTTATGTTTCCCAATTGAAAATTATTGTATCCAATATCGATACCTTTTAGTTCTTTACTGTTTTTAAACAATACATTTTCTAAAATATAAAATGTAGTCTCGAAGTTATTGGTGCTCACAAAAGTGTCGGCAGTTAATTCTGTTTTTTTAACAAAAGTGGCCTCTATAAATTCTTGCGAATTCATTGTAATCGAGCATAAAAATAAAATTAAATGTAAACGTTTCATACAGGATGGAAAAATACAAAAATCAAATTAGTTTCGACAGAAAAATTTTAACATATAAATAGTGAATGAAATTTTAAAATTTAAGAACACTTTAACATATGCTTGTTTAAACTAATTATCATACACGTAGTCTAAGTTCTATGTAAACATATATTTTTACAAGAACCTAACTATAATTCAATATATAATGAGATTTAATTCAATTAAAAGAAGTGTTTTTTATTTAGCGCTTTTTGTTTCGGTGTATTCATTTGCTCAAAAAGATTTTCAAGGTAAAGCTTATTATTATTCTAAAACATCTGTAGATATGAGCAATTTTGGAAGACCCGGCATGAGCGAAGACCAGAAAAAACAAATGGCAGAGCGTATGAAATCTATGTTTGAAAAAACATTTATTTTAAGCTTTAATCAATCAGAATCAATTTATAAAGAAGAGGAAAAACTAGATGCTCCAGGAGATAACAGTGGCCGTTTTGGTATGATGATGAGTAGTTTTAGTGGCGGTCCACAATATAAAAGCATAAAAAGTCAGTTACTATTGCAAGAACAAGAGTTTTTTGGAAAGCAATTTTTAATAAAAGATTCGCTTCCAAAATTAAATTGGAAAATGGAAGGCGAGACCAAACAAATTGGGCAATATACCTGTTTTAAGGCTACTGCTACCAAAACTGTTGATGCAGTAGATATTACAAGTTTTAGAAGACCTTCGGATACTGAAGAAAAGGAAACGGAAACCACAAAAGAAATTCAGATAGTAGCTTGGTATACGATGCAAATTCCAGTGAGTCAAGGCCCTGGAGACTATTGGGGGTTACCTGGATTAATATTAGAAGTAAGTGCCGATAAAACAGTTATTTTATGTTCTAAAATTGTTTTGAATCCAGAGGAAAAGGATGTAATAAAAGTACCTTCGAAAGGAAAGGTGGTTACAAAAGAAGAATATGAGGATATTGTTAAAAAGAAAACCGAAGAAATGCGTGAAAGTTTCAGGTCTAGAGGCGGTGGTCCTGGAGGCGGTGGAAGACATTAATAACAGTATTTAATATTCTTAAAATTATAATTAATGAAACTAAAATTAACAGTCCTTTTAATGTTAATTGCCTGTTCTTCTTTTGCTCAAATTAGGCTAGAAGGTGTAATAAAAGACAGCATTGGCAATCCCTTAGAATTAGCGAATGTAATTGCTATCAATCAAGTAACAAAATCTTTAGATGCCTATGGTATTACCAACGACCAAGGGCGATATAAGCTCGTTTTGAAAAAAAATGCATCCTATAAAATTCAGGTGAGTTATGTTGGCATGAAAACCAATGAATCGTTTTTAGAATCTAAAGAAACTGATGTCACAAAAAATTTCACGTTACAAGACGATAATAAGCTAGATGAAATAAATTTAGTTTACGAAATGCCCGTCGTAGTAAGAGGCGATACATTAATTTATAATGCCGATTCGTTTAATAAAGGTACCGAACAAAAGTTAGGAGACGTGCTTAAAAATTTACCAGGTGTTGAAATAAATGATGATGGACAAATACAGGTTGAAGGTAAAGTAGTGTCAAAAGTGATGGTTGAAGGCAAAGAGTTTTTTGATGGCGATTCTAAATTAGCTACACAAAATATTCCTTCGAATGCTGTTGATAAAGTTCAGATTCTTAAAAATTATTCAGAAGTTGGACAATTAAGTGGGGTTACTAACAATCAAGATAATGTTGCAATAAACATTAAATTAAAGGAGGGAAAAACAAATTTTTGGTTTGGTAATGTTACCGTTGGTGGTGGTGCTTCCTCCCAAAATGAGCTTTATTTATTTCAACCTAAACTGTTTTATTACAGTCCAAATTACAGTATTAATACGATAACAGATTTAAATAATATAGGTGAAGTTGCTTTTACGCGTCGCGATTATTTCAATTTTACAGGGGGTTTTAGAAACCCGAGCCGTAGCAGTGGTACCAATATTAATTTAGGAAGCAACAGTTTAAATTTTTTAACGGTTCAAAATAATCGAGCTAAAGATATTAACACCAAGTTTGGAGGTGCTAATTTTAGTTGGTCGCCAAATAAGGCATTAGATTTAAGTGGTTTCGCTATTTTTTCTAGTAACAGAACCGATTTAGCCGAAAACAAAGACGTACAGTATACAGATCCAGATTTAGGGATTCCAGATGAAAGTACCGAGAGCAACACAACCCAACGTAGCGATTTGGGGATGTTAAAACTATCGGCCAAATATAAACCAAACACCAATAACCAGTTAGATTATGATATTTTAGGGCGTATTTCTAAAGAATCGCAAGATCAAAATGTGAATTCTTACTCAAATTGGAGCTATTACTGAGTTCGAGAGCTCAAGTCCGTATAGTATCAGTCAAAATTTAAACTATTACTATACGCTTAATGCGACTAATATTTTTGCTCTGGAAATTCAGCATTTATTGCAAGACGAAGATCCGTTTTACAATGCCATTTTAGAGGATAAGGATAACTATGATGATACCGCAAATAATCTAGGATTAGACGGTGCCCAAATAGATTATAATCTTGCTCAAGATAAACGCGTAAAATCTAATCAAATGGATGCGAAACTTGATTACTGGAATATTTTAAACAATAAAAGCGATATTAATTTTACTTACGGAACCATTTTGAGCAATCAGCAGTTTAATTCTAATATTTTTCAGTTTTTAGATAATGGGACCGTGTTTAATCCAACTCCTTCAATTAATGATGGGTTAGATGCTAATGATATAACTTATAATTTTAGCGACATTTATTTAGGTGTTCATTATAGGTTGAAATCTGGAATTTTCACTTTAACACCAGGTGTTTCAGCGCATGCCTATAGTGCCGTAAATAAACAGTTTAACACGAAAGTTACCGATAATTTTTTCCGATTGTTACCAGATTTTAATATGATTATGCAATTAAAAAAGAGCGAACAAATTAATTTTAATTATAAAATGCAAACACAATTTACCGATGTTTCTAATTTTGCAAGTGGTTTAGTGTTGAATAGTTATAGTTCGTTGTTTTCTGGTAATCCTGAATTAGAGAGTGCATTATCTCATAACCTAAACTTGTCTTATTTTAGCTTTAATATGTTTAATTACACAAACGTTTATGCAAGTTTAAATTATACTAAGAGTATCGATAACATAAGAACCACTTCTGTTTTTGAACCAGGTAGTGTTATACGTGTTAGTACGCCGTTTAATTCTGGTCTTGCCGATGAAAGTGCAAGTGCTAATGGTCGTTTTCAGCGCGCCTTTGGTAAAGTGAGAGCTTCGGTAAGTGGTAATTTTAATTACTCTAAGTTTAACCAGTTTATTCAAAGTATCGTTTCAGTAAGTGAAAGTTTTTCACAAACGTATAGAGGTGAATTGCGGACTAGTTTTAAAACAGCACCAAATTTCGAACTAGGATATCGCTATTCTATTCAAGATAATAATCAAGGTGATAGAAATACAAAATATTATACAAAATCACCGTCTATAGAAGTTGATGCTTTAATTTTTAAAACGATAACTTTTAAATCAGACTATTCGTATAATAATTTTAGCGATGCAGAGAAAACAATAAATAGTTACGAGTTTTTAAATGCATCGTTGTCCTATAAAAAAGATAAAGATGCTAAGTTTGAATACGAAATAAAAGCGACTAACTTGTTCAATACCAAATCACAAAATACAAGTAGTACTGGAACCGTGTCTGTGAGTGCCACCGAATATTTTATACAACCTTTGTTTGTGTCGTTTAGATTACGCTACGAATTGTAAAATAGCGCATTTTTATTTTGCATAGTTAAGAAACTATAATATATTTGCCGTCGGTTTTGGGGAGATACTCAAGCGGCCAACGAGGGCAGACTGTAAATCTGCTGACTACGTCTTCGCAGGTTCGAATCCTGCTCTCCCCACGAATTACTAAAAAGCAAGCTAAAAATTTAGCTTGCTTTTTTTATGCTTTCTGTTGAGGTATTTTAAATTTAAAAGTGATGCCTTATGCAAGCTCTTTTTGGAAGTATTTTTTCCGAAGCCAAAACGAGACCTTTACCAATAAAATCAATGCAGGAACTTCAACTAAAGGGCCAATAACACCCGCAAATGCTTGCCCGGAATTTAATCCGAAAACAGCAATAGCAACTGCAATGGCTAATTCAAAGTTGTTTCCTGCAGCGGTAAATGCTACCGAAGCTGTTTTGTCGTAATCTGCACCCATAGCTTTGGTAAAGAAGAATCCAATGATGAACATGAGCGTAAAATAAATTAATAAAGGAACCGCTATAATAAGAACATCCAACGGGATTTCAACAATTAATTCTCCCTTTAATGAAAACATAACTACAATTGTAAATAAAAGTGCAATTAAAGTAAGTGGCGAAATAGTGGGAATAAATTTGTTTGTATACCATTGTTCGCCTTTTTGTTTCACTAAAATCAATCGGCTTAAAATCCCCAATAAAAATGGAATTCCTAAATAAATGGCGACACTTTCGGCAATGGTAGCGATTGAAATATCTACAATAGCACCTTCAAATCCAAAATAGGGAGGCAGAACAGTTATAAAAATCCATGCGTAAAAACTATACGCAAACACCTGAAATATACTATTCAAAGCCACTAAGCCAGCGCCATATTCACTGCTGCCTTCTGCAAGGTCGTTCCATACTAACACCATAGCAATACAACGCGCTAAGCCAATTAAAATTAAACCAACCATATATTCTGGATAATCGCGTAAAAACGTAATAGCCAAAACAAACATTAAAACCGGACCAATATATCCAATTTAAAATTAATGAAATAGATAGAATTTTTGTGTTTCTAAAAACTTTTGGTAATAGCGAATAATTAACTTTTGCTAATGGCGGATACATCATTAAAATTAGCCCGATTGCAATAGGGATATTGGTAGTGCCGCTATTAAAAGAATTAATTAGGTTGGGAAATGTTGGAATAAAATATCCAAGACCCACCCCAAAAGCCATGGCCACAAAAATCCATAATGTTAGATTTCTATCCAGAAAACTTAATTTTTTTTCAGCCATTATTAAGAGTTGATTTGTGAGAAAACATAAAATAATTCTGTTGCAATTTGCAAACTTCTTTCGTTGTATTTTTCGGCCTGTTGCGGGGTGTTATCAAACGCCTTTGGGTCTTCAAATGTTATTGGAATACGCTTTTCTGCTCCGGCAATAAAAGGACAACCACCATCTGCTTGAGAACAGGTCATAATTGCTGCGAATTCTGATTTCGGATTAAAATCATCATCGAGTTTTTTAGAAAACCCAATTATTGGATGTTCGTTTTCTGAATATTTTATACTGTAAACCGGGTTATTTCCTTCTGAAAGTGTCTCTATTTGAAAACCTGAATTTTGAAGTGTTTTTGCAGCCATTGGAAAAAGCGCGGTGCTTTCGGTACCACCTGAATAGCAAAACACATTTTTAATGTTGAAATAGTAAGCCATGGTTTGAGCCCAGGTCTGGGATAAATGACTTCTTCTAGAATTATGGGTACAGATAAAGTTGATTCTAATTTCTTGATTGCTTTCAACTTTAGATTGAATAAAGTCGATTAATGGTTGTAAAACTTCTTTACGTTCATTAGTAATCGATTCGGGTTTTAAATTTGTTATTAAACGGTCTATTCCCGTAAATAGTTTTGATTGTGTTTTTTGCATGTTATTCGAGTTCATGTAATGTGTTAGCAACAATTTCCGTCTGGTGAACAACAAGGTTCGCTCGTTATTTCAGATAGTTTTATTTTAGTTTTTTCAGTAGGTATACCGCATTGGTCTTTTGCGAGACAGTCTGTTTGTTTTGTGGTTAACAAAAAGTTTGTTCCATCAAAATCTAATCCGAACTTCCCGATAGTTTCCCCTTGGTACTCAACTTCAATTTTCAAATTCGGAATTCCTAAAATTTTTTCAGAAAGTTCGATGATATTCAATAATTTTTCTGGATGCAGTCTATGGTCATAGTCATTTGCATTCCATAATTGAAAGTTTACAACTTCTTCATGGCGCACGGTTCCACCACAATCAATAAAATGTTTTGTGATTTTTCCAACTTCTGTAACATGAAAATGATTTGGCACTAGTTGCCCGTTTGGTAACTGAAAAGTTATCTTCTCAGATTGCTTTAGTATGTTTTTTACTTCAGATAGGTTCATTTTTATATATGTTTATTGCGTTTATACGGTTAGCAGGATAAAATAATTTTAGCAGCAATCTCCTTTTATAATGTCCTGGTCTAAAAATTGTGATATAACTTCTTTCATTTTTGTCCATTTTTCGCCATTAATACAATAGCAAACACTGGTGCCTTCAACATTACCTTTTATTAAGCCTAACAGCTTTAATTCTTTTAAATGCTGCGATATGGTTGGTTGTGCAAGCCCAATTTCGTTTACTAAATCTCCGCATACACAACTGTCTGTTTTGAATAATTGCTGGAGAATTGCAACTCTGGCAGGATGCCCAAACGCTTTGGCGAACAATGAAATTTCGTTTTGTTCGTCGCTAAATATTTCGGTTTTTGTTATTCCCATTATTTTGTTATATTATTACATTGCAATATTACGATGAATAAAAATAAAATCAAAATTAATTTTTCATTTTTTTGATGGATTAAAATTATAAAGGCTAAAACTTTTGTGGTTTAAAAAAATAAAGGCTGCCTTTTCAGACAGCCTCATGTGTTTATTCGAGATTAAGTATTTTTTACAAGCCAAAAGCTTCTTTTACTTTGTCTACGTAGTCAAGTTTTTCCCAAGTAAATAGCTCAACATCTAAGTTTATTGTTTCACCATAAGGCTGGCTAAAGGTTTTGTTTACTATTTCATTTTTACGCCCCATGTGTCCGTAAGCGGCAGTTTCACTGTATATAGGTGCTCGCAGTTTCAGGCGCTCTTCAATTGCAAATGGACGCATATCAAATAATTTCGATACGATTACGGCTATTTCACCATCTGTCATATTAAAAGGGCAGGTGCCATACGAATTAATAAAAATACCCATTGGTTCCACTACACCAATGGCGTAACTAACTTGTACTAAAACTTCATCGGCAACACCAGCTGCAACTAAGTTTTTTGCAATATGCCGGGTTGCATACGCAGCACTTCTATCTACTTTGCTTGGATCTTTACCCGAAAAAGCTCCACCACCATGAGCACCTTTTCCGCCATAAGTGTCAACTATTATTTTTCTTCCTGTTAGTCCGGTATCTCCATGCGGTCCCCCAATTACAAATTTCCCTGTTGGGTTAATATGGTATTTAATATCGCTATTAAATAAGGCTTGTATGTTTTCTGGTAATTTAGCCATTACTCTTGGTATAAGAATGTCTACAATATCCTTTCTAATTTTGGCTAGCATGGTATCATCGTCAGCAAAATCGTCATGTTGTGTAGACACCACAATGGCGTCTATACGTAATGGAATATTATCGTCGCTATATTCAATCGTTACCTGACTTTTAGAATCTGGTCTTAGATATGGAATGTCTTTGTTTTCACGTCGTAAATCAGCAAGTTCTATTAAAATTCTATGCGATAAATCTAACGCCAATGGCATAAAATTTTCGGTTTCGTTGGTTGCGTAACCAAACATCATTCCTTGGTCGCCCGCACCTTGAAGTTCTTTGCTCGCTCTGTCTACGCCACGATTTATATCATCAGATTGCTCGTGAATTGCAGATAGCACGCCACATGAATTACCATCAAACATGTATTCACCTTTAGTGTATCCAATTTTATTTATGGTATCTCTGGCAATTTTTTGAACATCTAAATACGTAGTAGATTTTACTTCTCCAGCTAAAATTACCTGACCAGTTGTTACCAAAGTTTCGCAAGCTACTTTCGATTCTTTATCGAACGCTAAAAAATTATCAATTAAGGCGTCACTAATTTGATCTGCTACCTTATCCGGGTGTCCTTCAGAAACACTTTCTGAAGTGAATAAATAAGCCATTTTATTATATATTAATGAGGAGATCTGACGAAAACGTCGAAGGTAGTTTACACTGCCTTTAGCATTTTTACTTGTGCCGAACTTGATTTAGTATCTCTTAAAATTAAGAAGAAACCAGTTTAGTACAAAGAGGTTGCAATCAGTCAAATCTTTCCTCTGTTATTTACAGCCGCAAAAGTAAAAAAATAAAAGGGATAGAGAATATATTTTTGATTTTTTAACAAATTAAAAAAATGAAATAATACCGATTTTTTCTGGTATGTGAGATAGCTTGCTAATTAGAAGAACTTGTGATAAATCAAAAACGGAGCAATATTTCGGGGTGTACAGTAGCTTTATTATATTAATTCTGTAATATTTTGAGTGTTTTGAACATCATAAAAAATAACAATTAAAATATTGAAAATCAAAAAGATATAATATTTTTAATCCTTGTGGATTTAACCTTGAATAATAAATTTTAGATTATGTAAAATCCTAATATTTTAATTTCGAACATTAAATCAGGAAGATTGAGGAGTTTGTAACTAAAATCCTAAACTCATTAAAATATCATATTAAAACAAGATAAAGCTTAAAATTATCTACAGTAAAAATGAAGGAACTTAATAAACACAGCAAAAGGTTAACACAAGATCAATCTCAACCAGCATCTCAGGCCATGTTATACGCGGTAGGTTTGACTGATGATGATATGAAAAAAGCGCAAGTAGGTATAGCTAGTACTGGGTATGATGGAAACCCATGTAATATGCATTTAAATAATTTGGCTGCCGAAGTAAAGATTGAGTGTAAAATAGCGGGTTTAGTAGGGTTAGGTTTTAATACTATTGGTGTTAGTGATGGTATCTCTATGGGAACTTCTGGGATGAATTATTCTTTAGCTTCTCGTGATGTGATTGCCGACTCCATAGAAATAGTCATGCAGGCTCAAAGCTATGATGCACTTATTTCTGTTGTTGGCTGCGATAAAAATATGCCAGGAGCAGTAATTGCCATGTTACGTTTAAATCGTCCTTCAATTATGATGTATGGAGGTACCATAGCGTCTGGGAAATACAAAGGAAGAAAGCTAAATATCGTTTCTGCTTTTGAGGCTTTGGGTCAAAAAGTAGCGGGCGAAATCAATGAAGAAGAGTATAGAGAAATTATTAAAAGTGCAATTCCAGGAGCAGGCGCATGTGGTGGTATGTACACCGCAAATACGATGGCCTCAGCTATTGAGTGTATGGGGTTTGCGTTACCTTATAACTCTTCAATACCAGCCGAAAACCCAAATAAATTATCAGAAAGTGAGCGTCACGCAAGGGCTATTAAAAATTTATTGGAGTTAGATTTAAAACCATTAGATATTATTTCTAAAAAATCTATCGAAAATGCTATCGCTTTAGTAAACGCCTTAGGTGGATCTACAAATGCGGTATTACATTTCTTAGCAATTGCGCATGCGGCCGATATAGAGTTTACACTAGAAGATTTTCAACGAGTAAGTGATAGAACGCCTTTAATTGCCGATTTAAAACCGAGTGGAAAATACTTAATGGAAGATGTTCATGGTATTGGTGGAACTCCTGCGGTAATGAAATATTTATTAGATAATGGCTACTTACACGGTGATTGTTTAACAGTAACTGGAAAAACCTTGGCTGAAAATTTAGCAGATGTAGCGCCTCTTACATTCGAAAATGATCAAGATGTAATTTATCCGAAAGATAAAGCTTTAAAAACTTCAGGAAACCTTCAAATTCTCTATGGAAATTTAGCATCTGAAGGTGCTGTCGCAAAAATTTCTGGAAACGAAGGTTTATTGTTTGAAGGAAAAGCGGTAGTTTATGATGGCGAGCAAGCTGCAAATACAGGTATCTCTAATGGCGAAGTAAAACGTGGTGATGTTGTTGTTATTCGTTATGTGGGTCCAAAAGGCGGACCAGGAATGCCAGAAATGCTAAAACCAACATCACTTATTATGGGTGCAGGTTTAGGTAAATCGGTTGCATTAATTACCGATGGTCGTTTCTCTGGAGGAACTCACGGATTTGTTGTAGGACACATTACTCCAGAAGCACAAGATGGCGGTACCATAGCAGTATTAAAAACAGGAGACCGTATTAGAATAAGTGCAGAAGATAATACCATCAATGCATTACTTTCTGAAGAAGAATTGGCAGAAAGAAAATCAAAATGGATTCAACCAGAATTAAAACATAAAAAAGGTATTTTATATAAATATGCAAAATCAGTATCCTCGGCATCAAAAGGCTGTGTTACTGATGCCTTTTAAACAGTAATATTTAGTCATTCCTTCCAAAGAGGGAATCTCATCATTAAACGTTGAGAATATGAATACAGAAACAGCAAATAAAAAACAAGAAGTGGCACAAGAAACCGTTCGAATTACAGGAAGCGAAGCAATAATAAGATGCTTAATGGCAGAAGGAGTCGATATTCTTTATGGATATCCAGGAGGGGCAATTATGCCTGTCTACGACGAGTTATATAAATTTAGAGATCAAATTCACCATGTATTAACACGTCACGAACAAGGTGCCGCTCATGCTGCACAAGGTTATGCGCGAATTTCAGGAAAGGTAGGTGTCGCAATGGCTACTTCAGGACCCGGAGCAACGAATCTTATAACAGGAATCGCCGATGCGCAAATAGATTCAACGCCTGTGGTGTGTATTACTGGGCAGGTGGCATCCCATTTATTGGGAAGCGATGCGTTTCAAGAAACCGATATTGTGGGTATATCAACGCCAGTTACAAAATGGAATCATCAAGTAACAAAAGCTTCAGAAATTCCTGAAGTTATTGCAAAAGCGTTTTATATAGCAAGAAGTGGAAGACCAGGACCTGTTTTAATCGATATTACAAAAGATGCTCAATTTGGCGAGTTAGATTTTAAATATGAAAAATGTACAGGAGTAAGAAGTTATGTGCCAGTTCCTAAAACAAAACCAGAAGCTGTTTCGGCTGCTGCCGAATTAATTAATAATGCAAAAAAACCATTGATTGTTTGGGGGCAGGGCGTTATTTTAGGAAAAGCAGAAAACGAATTAAAAGCGATTGTAGAAAAGGCGGGAATTCCTGCTGCATGGACAATTTTAGGGGCTTCGGCTTTACCTACAGCACATCCGTTAAACGTTGGTATGGTGGGGATGCATGGTAATTATGCACCTAATAAATTAACGAACGAATGCGATGTGTTAATTGCAATAGGAATGCGTTTTGACGACCGTGTTACTGGAAATTTGGCCACCTATGCTAAACAAGCTAAGATTATTCATTTTGATATCGATCCGTCCGAAATTGATAAAAATGTTAAAACAGATGTAGCTGTAATTGGAAATTCTAAAGACAGTTTAGCCAAATTATTGCCATTGTTAAATGAGAATACACATTCAGAATGGATACAAAAATTCAAAGATTTATACACCATCGAATTTGAAAATATTATCAAAAAAGATTTAACTCCAACCAAAGAAGGATTAACGATGGGAGAAGTTTTAAAACAAATTAATCTTGAAACTAAAGGAGATGCGGCGATTGTTTCAGATGTTGGTCAGCATCAAATGATTGCTTGTAGATATGCAGAGTTCACTACAACCAAAAGTAATATTACTTCAGGCGGATTAGGAACTATGGGGTTTGCGTTACCCGCAGCAATTGGCGCTAAAATGGCTGCACCAGATAGAGAAGTTGTAGCTATTATTGGAGATGGTGGTTTTCAAATGAATATTCAAGAATTAGGCACTATTTTTCAACAAAAAGCGGCTGTTAAAGTAGTGGTTTTAAATAACGGATTTTTAGGAATGGTGCGCCAGTGGCAGCAATTGTTTTTCGATAAGCGTTATGCGTCCACCGAAATGACAAACCCAGATTTTGTGGCCATTGCTAAAGGCTATTACTTAGAAAGCAAGCGTGTTACAAAACGCGAGGAATTAGCCGATGCCATTAAAGAAATGATAGCATCTAAAAGTGCTTATTTCCTTGAAGTTTGTGTAGAAAAGGAAGATAATGTGTTCCCAATGATTCCATCGGGAGCATCGGTTTCAGATATACGATTAAGCTAAATAATTTAAAGAACATGAAGGAAGATATAAAATCATTCACCATATCAATTTATACCGAAAATAACATCGGCTTGTTAAATCGTATCTCTGCTATTTTTCAGCGAAGACATATTAATATTGAGAGCTTAACAACCTCACAGTCTGAAATAGAAGGCGTTAATCGATTTGTAATCGTAGTGAATATTTGCGAAGATCAAGCTAAAAAAATTATTGGTCAATTTGAGAAACAAGTCGAAGTGATTCGTGCATATTATCACACTGAAGATCAAACGATTTTTACAGAATCTTGTATGTTTAAAATTAAGTCGTCTTTATTGTTTGATGAGCCTCAAATTCAAAACATTATAAAAGAAAGTGATACGAGAATTGTTACGGTAAATAGGGAGTTTTTTGTTTTGGAAAAATCTGGAAGAAGAAACGAAATTGAAGCATTACGTCGAGATTTAAACGTATTTGGCATCATGCAATTTGTTCGATCAGGACGTATTGCAGTAACAAAAGATGAAATGAAAGTAACCGAAGCGCTATTAGCCTTCAATAATCATAATAACTAAAATTAAAAATGGGAAATTATTTTAACACACTATCGTTAAGAGATAAATTAACTCAATTGTCGAAGTGTAGATTTATGGACTCTTCTGAGTTTGAAGATGGCGTAAATGCATTAATAGGAAAAAAAATTGTTATCGTAGGATGCGGTGCACAAGGACTTAATCAAGGATTAAACATGAGAGATTCTGGTTTAGATATTTCTTATGCATTACGTGCAGAAGCTATTGCAGAAAAACGTAAATCCTTCGTAAATGCATCAGAAAACGGATTTAAAGTTGGAACTTACGAAGAGTTGATTCCAACAGCCGATTTAGTATTAAATCTTACACCAGACAAACAACACACAAGTGTAGTAAAAGCGGTTATGCCTTTAATGAAAAAGGGGGCAACATTATCTTATTCTCACGGTTTCAATATTGTTGAAGAAGGTACACAAGTACGTGAAGATTTAACAGTTATTATGGTGGCGCCTAAATCTCCAGGTTCTGAAGTTAGAGAAGAATATAAACGTGGTTTTGGTGTGCCAACACTTATTGCAGTTCACGAAGAAAACGATCCAGAAGGAAAAGGTTGGGCACAAGCAAAAGCTTATGCAGCAGCTACTGGAGGTGATAAAGCAGGGGTGTTAGCGTCTTCTTTTATTGCTGAGGTGAAATCTGATTTAATGGGCGAACAAACCATTCTTTGTGGGCTATTACAAACAGGTTCTATTCTTTGTTTCGATAAAATGATTGCTAAAGGAATTGAACCAGGTTATGCTTCAAAATTAATCCAATACGGTTGGGAAACTGTTACCGAAGGTCTAAAATATGGTGGTATCACCAACATGATGGATCGTCTTTCAAATCCGGCAAAAATTAAAGCATTCGAACTTTCTGAAGAATTAAAAGACATCATGCGTCCGTTATTCCAAAAGCATATGGATGATATCATGGAAGGTCGTTTTTCTAGCGGAATGATGGCAGATTGGGCTAATAATGATAAAGATTTATTAACCTGGAGAGCAGCAACGGCCGAAACAGCGTTTGAAAAAACACCTGCTGGTAATGTTGAAATTTCAGAACAAGAATATTACGATAATGGCGTATTAATGGTTGCTATGGTGCGCGCTGGAGTTGAATTGGCTTTTGAAGCCATGACAGAATCAGGTATCATTGATGCATCTGCATACTACGAATCATTACACGAAACACCACTTATTGCAAACACCATTGCTAGACGTAAATTATACGAAATGAACAGTGTAATTTCTGATACAGCAGAATACGGTTGTTATTTATTCGACCATGCATGTAAACCATTATTAAAAGATTTCATGGCGAAGATTGATACCGATGTTATTGGAAAAGCTTATGCAAAAGACAACGGTAAAGCGGTTGATAATGCGAAATTAATTGCTGTTAATAAAGCATTAAGAGAGCATCCTGTTGAAAAAATCGGAGCATTTTTAAGAGCGTCGATGACAGCTATGAAGCCAATAGTTTAATTAAGAATAGATTATCCTGCAAGGTTTATAGAACCTTGTAGGATTTAATAAAAAATCATTAATGAAGGAGGAATCTATATATTTTCCTAGTATTAAAGATATAAAAGTAGCTGCCGATACCATTCAAAAAGTATCGGCAGTTACGCCTTTAAGCCCTAGCCTCAGATATTCAAATAAATTCAATGCTACGGTTTTTTTAAAGCGTGAAGATCTTCAACAAGTAAGGTCTTATAAAATAAGAGGCGCGTATAATAAAATTAGCTCGCTTACCAAAGAAGAATCTCAAAATGGCGTAGTCTGTGCAAGTGCTGGGAATCATGCTCAGGGTGTGGCACTGTCATGCAAATTATTAAAAATTAAAGGTACTGTCTACATGCCTGCCCCAACCCCTAATCAAAAGATTGAACAGGTGAAAATGTTCGGAGAAGAATATATAGATATTAAGTTGGTTGGCGATACGTATGATGATGCATATCATGCTTCTATGCTTGAGTGTGAAAAGTATAACAAAACCTTTATTCATCCTTTTGATGATAAGAAAGTAATTGAAGGTCAGGCAACTATAGGGTTAGAGATTCTAAAACAGGCAACAGTACCAATCGATTATGTTTTTATTGCTATAGGTGGTGGTGGTTTAGCTGCTGGATTGTCTACGGTGTTTAAAGAATTATCTCCCAAGACAAAAATTATTGGGGTTGAACCAGAAGGTGCACCGTCTATGGCTGTTTCCATAAAAAACAACAAAAACACCGAACTGGAGTTTATCGAAAAATTTGTTGATGGTGCTGCCGTAAAGCGTGTTGGCGATGTTACCTTTCCTATTTGTAAGGCTAATTTACATACTATACTAAAAGTTCCAGAAGGAAAAGTATGTGAAACAATCTTAGAGCTTTACAATAAAGATGCTATTGTTGTGGAACCTGCGGGAGCACTTAAGTATTTCTGCTTTAGATTTTTATACCGAAGAGATTAAAGGTAAAAATGTGGTCTGCGTTGTTAGCGGCAGTAATAACGATATAACGCGAACCGCCGAAATTAAAGAACGAGCCCTTTTATATGCCAATTTAAAACATTATTTTATTGTAACCTTTCCACAACGCGCAGGAGCTTTGAAAGAATTTGTGGTTGATATTTTAGGGCCTAATGACGATATAACACATTTTCAATACACAAAGAAAACCAATCGCGAGAATGGTTCGGCAGTGGTAGGAATACAGTTAAAATCTGCAGCCGATTTAGAGCCTTTAATTGCCAGAATGAAGGAGCATAATTTTTATGGCGACTACTTAAATAATAAGCCAGAATTGTTTCAGTTTTTGGTTTAAAAAAGTGTTGTTTTAGATTTGTTAGCCGAAATCGTTTGAGTTTTATACATTTTAAGTAAATGTATTTTATAGATTAAGAATATGCTATTTTTTGTTTCATGCCATTTGATTCAAACAATTTTGAGCTATATTATAAGTATCTTAGCTTTGTTTTTTAACTAAAAATCTATTTAAAAATGAGTACAAGTTTTATGGAAATTCCAGACCTATATAAAATCGATTCACTTCTTCATCAAAAAACATATTTATCAGAGGGTAAATTAATTGAATGGAAAGGTGAAACAGCAGAAATATATTCAACTATTTCATCAACAGAAGATTATAAGCCAACACTATTAGGGACTATTCCGCAATTAGGAGAAAAAGAAGCTTTAGAAGTTTTAAATTCTGCTTTAACGGCTTACAATAAAGGTCAAGGCTTATGGCCAACAATGAAAGTAGTAGATCGTATTGCTTGTATGGAGAAGTTTGTAAATCAAATGAAAACCAAACGCGAGGAAATTGTAAAACTTTTAATGTGGGAAATTGGAAAAAATTTACCCGATTCACAAAAGGAATTCGATAGAACAGTCGATTATATTTATGATACCATTGAAGCTTATAAGCAAATAGACCGAGATTCTGCCAAATTTGAAAAAAACGATGGTGTTTATGCCCACATTCGAAGAGGACCAATTGGGGTTGTTTTATGTTTAGGTCCTTATAATTATCCGCTTAATGAAACATTTACATTACTAATTCCTGCTTTAATAATGGGGAATCCTGTAATTTTTAAACCTGCTAAATTAGGTGTGTTATTAATTTCACCATTACTTGGAAGCGTTTCAAAACAGTTTTCCAAAAGGCGTTGTAAATGTTATTTATGGTCGCGGAAGGGTATTGGCGACACCAATTATGCAATCTGGAAAAATTGATGTATTGGCATTAATTGGAAACAGTAAATCTGCAAATGCCTTGCAATCGCAACATCCAAAAGGGAACAGGTTGCGAATGGTGTTAGGTTTAGAAGCTAAAAATCCAGCCATAGTTTTACCCGATGCCGATTTAGATTTAACCGTCGATGAATGTATTGCAGGTACCTTATCTTTTAATGGGCAACGTTGTACAGCATTAAAATTAGTATATGTTCATGAATCGATTGTAGATGAATTTAACAAACGTTTTGCAGCAAAAGTAGATCACTCTTAAGTTTGGAAATCCTTGGGAGTCTGGCGTTAAATTAACACCGCTACCAGAAGTTGAAAAACCGGGGTATATTAAGGATTTAATTGCCGACGCATTAAGTAAAGGTGCCAAAATATTAAACAAAAAAGGTGGTGAAATAACTAAAAATTTTATTTTTCCAGCGGTTTTATATCCTGTTAATAAAGATATGGATGTGTTTAACGAAGAGCAATTTGGTCCCGTAATTCCCGTAATTCCTTTTGAAGATATTGAAGAGCCTTTGCATGATATGGCTGAATCAAATTACGGACAGCAAGTAAGTTTGTTTGGAAAAAACATTTACACGCTATCACCATTAATTGATACACTTGGTTAATTTGGTGTGTCGTGTTAATTTAAATAGTTCTTGTCAACGTGGTCCAGATGTGTATCCTTTTACAGGAAGAAAAGATTCGGCTTATAGCACGCTAAGTGTTCATGATGCCTTACGTTCGTTTTCAATAAGAACCTTTGTGGCATCAAAAGATAACGATTATAATAATGCTATTTTAAAGGAATTGTTAGACAAGAAAACATCTAATTTTATAAGCACCGATTATATATTGTAAAAATTGTAAATATTGGAACGAAATCTCGTTGTAATTAATTTAAATATATTCAATGAAATATATTTAAAATGAGTTATTTATAAGAAAAGGAATGTAATTAAATAGATATTGATAATTTTTATAAAAAAGTATTTTATTTTTTAAAATTGTATTAAATAAAATTATAGTTTTACAATATGAAAATTTTAAAAAATAAAATACGTTATTCTATTCCCGGTTTGCCAGCGTGCAATCGCCGCCGCTTTTAATCTTATTGTAATAGCAAAACCCAAACGTAATTTTAATTTTTATTCTTAGTGTACAAAATATCATTTATAGCATTTCAAAATTCAGTTAGTTTTTTAATTAACAAGCGTTTCTTTGGCTATATTTTTCCACGTCGCCCGTAAGGGTGTACTTCAATTTAATATACTAGCAAAGGCTAGAAGATAAAAATCAACTTTAATTTTTAAATCATTTTATAATTATAATGGAAATTGTAATTGCCGATATATCACATTCAAAATACGCAGAAATTATTTGCGAAACTATTGCTGAATCTGCAGCTGTTAGAGGTACAGGGATTGCTAGAAGAACACCAGAGTATATTACCAAGAAAATGGTCAATGGAAACGCCGTAATTGCATTAGATGGCGATACGTTTGCAGGCTTTTGTTATATAGAATTGTGGGGTCATGGTAAATATGTAGCGAATTCAGGTTTAATTGTACATCCAGATTACAGAGGTGTAGGTTTAGCAAAAAAGATAAAGCATAAAGTATTCAAGCATTCTAGAACAAAATTCCCAGACGCCAAAGTGTTTAGTATCACAACAGGATTGGCTGTTATGAAAATGAATACCGATTTAGGATATAAACCCGTTCCGTTTTCAGAATTAACAGACGATCCTACCTTTTGGGATGGTTGTCAAACCTGTAAAAATTACGATGTTTTAACACGTACCAATAGAAAAATGTGTTTATGTACAGGAATGTTGTACGACCCTAAGTCTAAAGATAAAATCGAACCAAGAAAAATAACAGAAAAGGTTTTTAATAGATTGAAACATATTAAAGAAACCATGTTCTTAAAAAAAGATAAAAAATAATAATGTTTTCGCTTTCGCGGAAATAATAAAAATAGTTTCAATGAAAAAATTAGTAATAGCATATAGTGGCGGATTAGATACTTCGTATTGCGCAGTAAGTTTATCAAAAGAATTTGATGTACATGCAGTAAGTGTAAATACAGGTGGTTTTACAAAAACGGAAATAGAACATATAGAATCTAACGCCTATAAAATGGGCGTTACTACTTATAAAAATATTGATGCCGTAGCGACTTTTTATCAGAAAGTAGTGAAGTATTTAATATTTGGAAATGTTTTAAAAAACAATACCTATCCGTTATCGGTAAGTGCAGAACGTATTATTCAAGCTATTGAAATTGTTGAATACGCAAAAAGTATTGGTGCAGAATACATTGCTCACGGAAGTACGGGAGCTGGAAACGACCAAGTACGTTTCGATATGATTTTTCAAACATTGGCACCAGAAATTCAAATCATCACGCCTATTAGAGACGAAAAATTAACCAGACAACAAGAAATTGACTATTTAAAAGCCAATGGAATTGATATGTCTTGGGAAAAAGCGAAATATTCTGTTAACAAGGGACTTTGGGGAACCAGTGTTGGGGGCTCAGAAACCTTGACATCAGATAAACCTTTGCCAGATACTGCCTATCCTTCGCAATTAAAACATACCGAACAAGAAAAGGTAAAATTAACTTTTGAAAAAGGCGAGTTAGTAGCTGTAAACGGTATTGAGAATGATCCTGAAATTAATATTGAAACTTTAAATAACTTAGCAAAAGCATACGCTATTGGTCGCGATATTCATGTGGGCGATACTATTGTTGGAATTAAAGGACGTGTTGGTTTTGAAGCTCCTGCCGCATTAATTACTATTAAAGCACATCATTTATTGGAAAAGCATACACTAACAAAATGGCAATTGCAACATAAAGAATATTTAGCAAGTTTCTATGGAATGCATTTACATGAAGGTCAGTATTTAGATCCAGTAATGAGAAACATTGAAGCGTTTTTACAAAGCAGTCAAGAGATGGTAAGTGGTGATGTTACGGTTACTTTAAGACCATACCATTTTACATTAGATGGCATTAGTTCTGAACACGATTTAATGAGTGCGAAGTTTGGAAGTTACGGTGAAGAAAACAAAGGCTGGACAGCCGATGAAGCGAAAGGATTTATTAAAATCTTTGGAAACCAGAATAAAATATATCATCAAGTAAATTCTTAATTTAAAGATAAAAAAAAACGAAAACTTGCAAGAAAAACACAACCTGCAAGGTTTTCAAAACCTTGTAGGTTTGTAGAATTTTAACTAATATGAAAAATATAAAAGTAGGTATTATTGGAGGTGCAGGTTATACAGCGGGCGAGTTAATTAGATTGTTAATTAATCACCCAAACGTAGAACTGAATTTTGTATACAGTACATCCAATGCAGGAAACAAAATTAGCAAAATTCATCAGGATGTCTTTGGTGATTTGGATATGAAATTTACCGATACCATCAACCCCAATGTTGATGTGTTATTTTTATGTTTAGGTCATGGTAACTCGGTTAAGTTTTTATCGGCTAATGCATTTTCAGATACGACTAGAATTATTGATTTAGGAAATGATTTCCGATTTGAAAAAGATAAAGTTTTTAACGGTAAAACATTTGTTTACGGCTTGCCAGAATTGCAAAGAGAAGCTATTAAAAAAGCAGATTATATAGCAAATCCGGGATGTTTTGCAACTGCCATTCAATTAGCATTATTACCGCTGGCGGAAAAAGGATTGTTGCATAACGATGTACATATTAATGCGGTTACAGGGGCTACTGGTGCTGGAACCTCCTTGTCTGAAACCTCGCATTTTCCTTGGAGAGATAATAACTTTTCGTATTACAAACCGTTTACGCATCAGCATTTAGGCGAAATTAATCAGTCGGTTAAGCAATTGCAAAACAATTTTGCTTCTGAAATTTTGTTCATGCCTAATCGTGGGAATTTTTCGAGAGGGATTTTTGCAACCATTATACACCGATTTTGAAGGCACTTTAGAAGAGGCTAAAGCTATGTTTAAAGCTTATTATAAAGATGCTAAATATACGTTTGTTTCTGATGAGGTGTTGCATTTAAAACAAGTGGTTAACACCAACAAGTGTTTAATTCATTTACATAAGCATAACAATAAATTACTAGTAACCAGTATTATTGATAATTTATTGAAAGGTGCGTCTGGACAAGCGATTCAAAATATGAATTTAATGTTTGGGTTTGAAGAAACAACAGGATTGCAATTAAAAGCGACTTATTTTTAAAAACCCACCTAACCTCCTCCAAAGGGGAGGAATGGATTGCGGTTAAAAAAATAATTTGAGTGAGAGTCCCCCTCCTTTGGAGGGGTTAGGGGAGGATTTAGAGTTTGAGTGGTGCGTTAGCGATTGCAGCGGCATCCTTTTTTGAGGCACGAAAAAAAAGATATAGCGAAAAGCGCGACCCTTGGGTAACGCAAAAAAAAATAGATAAAAAATGAAAATAGCCATTATTGGAACTGGAAATTTAGGAAGTTCTATTGCGAAAGGACTTATTACTAATAAATCGTTTACATCTCTGTATTTAGCTGATAAAAACACAACGAATGTTGATGTGTATAATACAGTTGATCATGTGACTGTTACAAACGATAATGTGTTAGCGGTAGAGAATAGCGATATGGTTATTTTTGCGCTTCAGCCCAAGCATATTAATGCGGTTTTGGAAAGTGTGGCAATCGAAAATAACGGATAAGCATATTGTTATTTCGGTGGCTGCTGGTGTTGAAATTCCAAGAATTGAAGGCATTATTGGGAAAGATAAAAACATTATTCGTGTAATGCCTAATACGGCGATTTCTATTGGGAAATCCATGACCTGTATTGCGGCTAATAATAAAGCACAAGATAAGGTTGGTTTAGCGCAAGAGGTTTTTAACCAATTAGGAACTACCTTGGTAATTCCTGAAGATTTAATTCAAGCAGCAACCGTAATTTGTGCCAGTGGTATTGCGTTCTGGATGCGCCTTGTGCGTGCTACAACTCAAGGAGCTATTCAATTAGGTTTTGAAGCCCACGAAGCACATCAATTGGCAACGCAAACGTGTTTTGGAGCCGCGAGTTTATTAATTGAATCTGGTAAACACCCAGAACAGGAAATAGATCGTGTTACAACACCAAGTGGTTGTACCATTGAAGGGTTAAATGCTATGGAACATCAAGGTTTAAGCTCTGCTTTGATACAAGGTATTGTTGCTTCTTTCGAGAAAATTAATCAAATTAAAAAGAATTAAAATGCCATTATTTGACGTTTATCCATTATATAATGTAACACCAGTTTCTGGTAAAGACATGCATGTCTACGACGAAAATTGTGTTGAATATTTAGACCTTTACGGAGGTCATGCCGTAATTTCTATTGGGCATTCGCACCCAAAATATGTTGAGGCGGTTACAAATCAAGTTAAGACTTTAGGGTTTTACTCGAATGCGATTCAAAATCCGTTACAAGTTGAGTTAGCTGATAAAATTGAAGCGCTTTCAGGGTGTAAAGGCTACGAATTATTTTTATGTAATTCTGGTGCCGAAGCCAACGAAAATGCTTTAAAATTAGCATCTTTTAAAACAGGTAAGTCGCGTGTTATTGCGTTTAAAAATGGGTTTCATGGGCGTACATCGGCAGCGGTAGCGGCAACCGATAATAAAAATATAGTTGCTCCTATTAATGCACAACAGCAGGTAACTTTTTTAGCGTTGAATGATATTGAAGGTGTTAAACAGAGAATTGGAAAAAGGTGATGTTTGTGCGGTAATTGTAGAATTTATTCAAGGTGTTGGTGGTTTAGATCAAGGAACTGCCGAATTTTTCGAACAAGTTGATAAACTTTGTAAAGCAAACAACACCTATTTTATTGCCGATGAGGTGCAATCGGGTTACGGACGTTCAGGTAAATTCTTCGCGTTTCAGTATTACAACGTAACACCGGAAGTGATTTCAATAGCCAAAGGTATGGGGAATGGTTTCCCGATTGGAGGTATTTTAATTCATCCAGATATTGAAGCGAAACACGGTATGTTAGGAACTACGTTTGGCGGTAATCATTTGGCATGTGCTGCTGGTTTAGCGGTTTTAAATACCATTGAAGAAGAGAAGTTGATTGATAATGTTAATGACGATTTCAGAGTATTTTATTTCTGTGGCTAAAACCATTCCGCAGATAAAAAATATTAAAGGAAGTGGTTTAATGATTGGATTAGAATTCGACTTTGAAGTTGGCGACCTAAGAAAAAAACTTATTTACGAACATCGCATATTTACAGGAGGCGCATCTAACAAAAAGCTGA
The DNA here is from genome assembly GCA_963704215.1 of uncultured Flavobacteriaceae bacterium. GTDB lineage: Bacteria > Bacteroidota > Bacteroidia > Flavobacteriales > Flavobacteriaceae > Mariniflexile. The sequence continues at coordinate 318,055 of CAVPHK010000004.1, read as the reverse complement.
TTCGAATTTTGCCACCATTAACTATTAAAAAAGAACACGTTGATCAATTTTTTGAAGCCTTGAAAAAGATTTTAGGCTAACATGTATAGTAAAATGCTGAACTAAAACTTAGAAAGTCTGAGATTTAAAGTTCAAAAAAAATAAGTTGCAAAGTCGTAGTTTTTAGCCAAACTAAAAATGAATTAAGTTTTACTGAAAACTGCAACTGCGACTGAAAACTTAAAGAAAATGAATACCTTATTAAACATAGAAACAAGAAACGCCGTATTACTTAAAATGGCTGCACTTTTAGAACAAGAAAGAGCTGCGATTATTAAGATAAATAAAGCCGATTTAGATGCTTATGATGGTGATGATATTTCTATGTACGATCGTTTAAAAGTAGATGATTCTAAAGTAGATGAAATGATTAAATCTGCAACACATTTGGCGTCGCAAGAAGACCCAGTTGGTGTAGAACGTTTTAGTTTTAAACACGATAACGGCATGCAGGTTTACAATAAAACGGCATCTTTTGGAACCATTTTGATTATTTACGAATCGCGTCCAGATGTTACCGTGGAAGCTGCAGGAATTGCTTTTAAATCTGGAAATAAAATTTTACTAAAAGGAGGAAAAGAATCTTTAAAATCAAATTTAAAGATTGTTGAATTGTGGCATCAAGCATTAGAAAGTCAAGATGCTTCAACCGATTGGGTGGAATATTTACAATTCAACAGAACCGAAACCCAAGCATTTTTAGAAAAACCAACTCAAAAACTCGATTTAATTGTACCTCGTGGTGGCGAACGTTTAATTGCTTTTGTAAAAGAACATGCATCATGTCCGGTAATTATTAGTGGTCGTGGAAATAATTTTGTTTACGTTCATAAAGAAGCCGATTTAGATATTGCTTTAAAAGTTATTATCAATGCAAAAACAGCGAAAATTTCAGCTTGTAATGCTTTAGATAAAGTTTTGATTGATAAAAATCTTCCGAATAAAGAAGCTTTTATAAAAACATTGATTTCAAAATTAAAAGAATTCAACGTACAGATTTTAGGTGATAAAGCTATTTCGAAATATGAAGGTGTGGAAGCTATTGAATCGGACGATATTTGGTATCAAGAGTTTCTAGATTATAAAATTGCGATTGCAGAAATCGATTCAAATGAAGATACGATTGCGATGATTAATAAATATTCTGGTGGTCATTCATCATCTATCATTACAACAAATAATGAAGTTGCCGAAACATTTATGGCAAATGTAGATACAGCGGCGGTGTATCATAACGCATCAACACGTTTTACCGATGGTAGTCAAATGGGATTAGGTGGCGAATTAGCTATCAGTACCGATAAATTACACCAACGTGGCCCAATTGGTTTACAGCATTTAGTTACTAATAAATGGTATGTTCATGGTAATGGACAAATAAGATAAGCCCATAATGGGCATTTAATAAAGAAGCAAACGCTTGTTATAAATTACAATTAAGAAGCGAAGTTTTAAATAGATGAAGAAAAAACGCATATTACTTAAAGTTGGGTCTAACACCCTTACCAAAGAAACCGATAATATTTCTTGGGGTAAAATTGAGGATATAGCAAATCAAATAGCAAAACTTCAAGATACTTGCGAGTTTATTATTGTAAGTTCTGGTGCTATTGCTGCCGCAAAACAGTTTGTAAAACTGGAAAGCAAAGGCAAAGAAATTAAGGTAAAACAAGCACTTGGCATCTATTGGTCAACCGCATTTAATTCGTATTTATCAAGATATTTTTAGAGAATGTGGTTTGGCAACATCACAATGTTTACTGTCGTATTCCGATTTTGAAAAGGAACAAAGCAGAACAAATATTGTAAACACCATAAATGTGTTGGTTGCTAATAATTTCATTCCTATAATCAACGAAAATGATACCGTAGCGACTGATGAAATTAAATTTGGTGATAACGATAAATTAGGAGCGTTAACAGCTTCTCTTTTAAAAGCAGATTTGTTCATTATAGCCACAAATACAAACGGGATTTATACCAAAGAATCTATGGAAAATGGTACGCCAAAAACCATTGAATTAGTGGAAGATTTTGAGGAATTAGCTAAACAAGTAGTGAATTCAAAATCCTCTCATGGAAGTGGCGGAATGCAATCAAAAATTGAAGCAGCATCTGTAACAAAAAAAGCAAATATAGAAACATGGATAGTAAACGGATTAGAAGATAATTTCATTTTGAATGCCTTCGAAAACATTATTCCGTTTACCAAAATAAAATAATCCTACAAGGTTTTAAAACCTAGTAGGTGTAAAAAAGAAACAACAGCAAGATGAAACATTACACCTCCATAAAAGATATAGATAATATCAATGTTTGGATTCAGGAAGCTAAAGCATTAAAGAGAAATCCTCTTAATTATAAAGATTTAGGAAAAAATAAAACCTTAGGCTTATTGTTTTTTAACTCCAGTTTACGTACGCGTTTAAGTACTCAAAAAGCAGCATTAAATTTAGGCATGGATCCTATTGTTATGAATGTGTCTGGAGATGCTTGGGGTATTGAATTTGGAGATGGTACTATCATGAACGGAAACACGGCAGAACATATTAAGGAAGCCGCTGCTGTGGTATCACAATATTGCGATATTATCGCCGTTAGAGCATTTCCAACGTTGACAGATAAGGAAAAAGACGAAAGCGAACAGGTGCTGAACGCTTTTGTTAAATATGCGTCTGTACCTATTGTAAATATGGAAAGCGCTACGGGACATCCATTACAAGCCTTAACCGATGCTATTACCATTTCCGAAAATGCTAAAAAAGAAAGACCAAAAGTTGTTTTAAGTTGGGCGCCTCATATTAAAGCATTACCGCATGCTGTAGCAAACAGTTTTATTCAAGCTATGCAAAAAATGGATGTAGAATTTGTTATTACACATCCAGAAGGCTACGATTTAAATCCGGAAATTATTAAAGATAGCACTGTAAATTACAATCAAAACGAAGCTTTAAAAGATGCCGATTTTGTTTATGTGAAAAACTGGAGTAATTATAACGATTACGGAAAAGTATAGAATACCGATCCAAATTGGATGATTACCAAAGAAAAAATAGGTGATGCTAAATTTATGCATTGTTTGCCTGTAAGACGAAATTTAATTGTTGAAGATGCGGTGTTAGATAGCGATAGTTCATTAGTGATACGAGCAAGCAAACAACAGAACTTATGCAGCACAATTGGTGTTGAAAAAAATATTGGAAGATTTAATAAAATCATTTGTCATGCTGAAGCTCGTTTCAGCATCTCAACCAAAAAAATTGATGCTGAAAATAAATTCAGCATGACTAAATAAAATGAAAGAAAAACTATCCATAGTAAAAATAGGAGGAAATATTATTGAAGACGATGCATCATTAAGCGCATTTCTAAAATTATTTGCTAATTTAAAAGGAAAGAAAATTTTAGTCCATGGTGGTGGAAAACGAGCTACAACTATTGCTTCTAAATTAGGAATAGAATCTAAAATGGTAAATGGTAGACGCATAACCGATGCAGAAACTTTAGAAGTCATTACCATGGTTTATGGTGGTTTGGTAAACAAAAATGTGGTAGCGCAATTACAAGCGTTGAAGATAGATGCCATAGGTTTAACAGGTGCCGATATCAATAGTATTTCATCCGAAAAAAGACCCGTAAAAGAGGTTGATTTTGGTTTTGTTGGCGATGTTAAAAAAGTTGCACATAATTCCATAGATAAATTAATTCAAGCAAATTTTACACCTGTTTTTTGTGCGATAACGCATGATGGCAACGGGCAATTATTAAACACCAATGCCGATACCATTACATCACAATTGGCAGTTGGTATGAGTAATTTATACGAAACATCCATTTATTATTGTTTTGAATTAAATGGTGTTTTAAAAGATATTAACGATAAAAATTCGGTAATTAAACATATAAATACCAAGCTATATTCAGAATTATTAGACAGAAGGTATTATTGCCGATGGGATGCTTCCAAAACTGGAAAATTGTTTCGATGCTCTCAATAATGGTGTAAACACCATCAATATGGGAAACACAAATATGTTAACCCAAGAAAATGATAATTTTACAAGAATAACATTATAAAATGGCTTTACAAGAATTAACAAACGATGCGATTGCACTATTAAAACAATTAATAGAAACACCTTCTTTTTCTTCGGAAGAAGATCAAACAGCATCGCATATAGAAGCTTGGTTTAAACGATATGACATAGAATATAAACGAACACAAAATAACGTTTGGGCAGTAAACAAGTATTTTGATGCAAGCAAACCAAACATGTTGCTTAATTCGCATCACGATACCGTAAAACCAAATACAGCTTACACCAAAGACCCGTTTAAAGCCATTGTTGAAGATGGAAAATTATATGGTTTAGGAAGTAATGATGCAGGTGGTTGTTTGGTGTCATTAATTGCAACATTTACCCATTTTTATAATCATAAAGATTTAAAATACAATTTGATTATTGGTCGCTTCCGCGGAAGAAGAAAGTAGCGGACCGAATGGATTGAACAGCATGTTGAAAATCATTCCTAAGATTGATGTTGCTATTGTTGGTGAACCTACTTTGATGAATTTGGCGGTTGCCGAAAAAGGTTTGGTAGTTTTTGATGCCAAAGTAAAAGGAACCGCAAGTCATGCAGCACATCCAAACGATGACAATCCCATTTATAAATTAATTGAAACCTTACAATGGTTTAAAGATTTGAAGTTTGAAAAAACTTCTGAAGCTTTAGGCGATGTAAAATTAACGGTAACACAAATTAATGCAGGAAAACAACATAATGTGGTGCCTGCCGATGTAGAATTGGTAATTGATGTACGTGTAAACGATAAATATACCAATGCTGAAATTGCTGAATTTTTACAAAAAAACGCACCATGTTCTAGCATTGTACCGCGTAGTTTACATTTAAATTCATCATCTATTCCAATAGATCATCCATTGGTAAAAGCAGGAATTGCCTTAGGAAGAACTACGTACGGATCGCCAACATTATCAGATCAAGCATGGTTGTCATGTAAATCATTAAAATTAGGACCTGGCGATAGTCACACGTTCACATTCAGCAGATGAATTTATTTATTTGCATGAAATTGAAGAAGGTATAAAAATATATGTTGAATTGTTGAATCGGGTATTAATATAGTTGTTAGTTAATGGTTGTTAGTTGATGGAGGAATGCCTTCAACCAAAAACCAAAAACCAAAAACCAAAAACCAAAAAAAATGAAACTCTGGGATAAAGGCATATCAATCGATAAAAAAATAGAACAATTTACTGTTGGAAACGATAGAGAAATTGATATTCATATTGCAAAATACGATGTTATTGCATCAAGAGCACATGCTAAAATGCTTCAAAAAATAGGTATTTTATCAGCTGAATGAATTGGTTGAATTATTAGGTGGATTAAAAAAATTAGAAGCTCAAATTGATAATGGTACTTTTGTAATTGATGCTCAATTTGAAGATGTACATTCTAAAATTGAATTCGAATTAACAAAAACTTTAGGTGAAGTTGGTAAAAAAATCCATACAGCACGTTCAAGAAACGACCAAGTTTTAGTGGCTTTACAATTGTATTACAAAGAAAATTTAGGCATTGTAAAAGAGAAAACACAAAACACTTTTTGAAACCCTTTTAGGTTTAGCAGAAACCTATAAAGACAAAGTGCTTCCTGGTTATACGCATTTACAAGTGGCTATGCCATCATCATTTGGATTGTGGTTTTCGGCATATGCAGAGGTATTGATTGACGATGTGTATTTGTTAAATGCAGCTTTAAAAACGGTAGATCAAAATCCATTAGGTTCTGCGGCTGGTTATGGAAGTTCATTCCCTATTGATAGAGAAATGACAACCAAAGAAATGAATTTTTCAACCCTAAAATACAATGTAGTTGCTGCACAAATGAGTCGTGGTAAAAGTGAACGTACCATTGCCGCCAGTTTAGGGAGTTTATGTAACACCATGAGCCGTTTTGCTATGGATGTGTGTTTGTATATGAGTCAGAATTTTGGATTTATTTCATTTCCAGATGAATTAACAACAGGAAGTAGCATCATGCCACATAAAAAGAATCCAGATGTGTTTGAATTAATTCGTGGAAAATGTAACAAAATACAAGCATTACAAACTGAAATGATTTTAATAACCAATAATTTACCAAGTGGTTATCACAGAGATTTTCAGTTGTTAAAAGAAAATATGATTGCTGCTTTTGAAGACGTAAAAGATATTTTAGATATTTTTAATTTCTCAATTAAACAAGCCATTGTTAAAGATGTTGATGTTCATAATGATTTGTATAAATACTTATTTACAGTTGATAATATCAATACCTTGGTTGTTGAAGGGCAAAGTTTTAGAGAAGCTTATCAAAAAATTGGCGGACAAGTGCAAGATGGAACTTATAAACCAGATACCTCTAAAAAACATACGCATGTTGGTAGTATTCATAATTTGTGTTTAGATAAAATTAGGGCTAAGTTTCCACTTTAAATAGAATAAAAGTAAACATAGTTATGAGTAGAGCCTTTTTAAATTTATGTGTTTTTATAGTTATGCTTAGTGGTTTTTCTCAAAATCAAATAATTCGGTTATGGAATGACGACATTCCGAACAGTCAAAAATCAGAGGACAAAGAAGTTGTTTTAAGTACAGATGCAATACGAATTTCATTAGTGCAAACACCTACTTTAGAAGTGTTTCTGCCTACCAAAAAAAGCAACACAGGAAAAGCTGTTATAATTTGCCCAGGTGGTGGCTATCATAATGTTGTTTACGATTGGGAAGGGACTGATATAGCCAAATGGTTTAATTCTAAAGGAATTGCAGCTTTTGTTTTAAAATATAGACAACCCAATACAAAATCGGTAAAAGTGTCTTATGAAGCACCGTTGCAGGATGCGCAACGTGCATTAAGAATAGTTCGTTCACAATCAGAAAAATGGCATGTAAACCCAAACAAAATTGGTATTATGGGTTTTTCGGCAGGAGGGCATGTTGCTTCCACCTTAGGAACACAATTTAGTACTCCAAATAAATTTAAAGAAATGACTATAGATACCATTTCTGCGCGACCAGATTTTATGATATTGGTGTATCCTGTTGTTACCATGAAACTTGATTATACGCATAAAGGGTCCCGATTGAGTTTATTAGGCGAAAACCCCAGTGATGATTTAATTAATCAATATTCAAACGAATTACAAGTAACAAAAAATACACCTCCAACATTTATAGTGCATTCTAGCGATGATTTTGCAGTGCCTGTTGAGAATAGTTTGAATTTATATAAAGCTTTAAAGGATAATGGCGTTAAAACAGAAATGCATATTTATCAAGAGGGAGGCCATGGTTATAGCTTGGGCCTAGGAAAAGGCTATTTGCAAACATGGACCGATAGGTTGTATGATTGGTTGCAAAGTATGTAATCTTCCGCTTGCATTTTAGTTAAACTTTGAAAAAACTCCTTGTAAAGCCAGATTTCCAAGAAGTAAGCAATATTTAATGATACCGCTGAAAAAAAGCGTATTGTTAAATACGCTTTTAAGGACATTCCAGTAATTTTCAATAGGTTGGTGACTAACTCAATAATTATATGATTGTGGATTGCCCCAAATGTATATTGGTAAAGTTTAAGTTGGTTTCGTCTGGATGATTGATAAAATCTTCTATAAAATCTCCAACTTTTGTGGTGGTAATATTATCGTATTTGGTGTTTAAATCCGGTGTTGTGATATGAAGTTTTAAGGCTTTATCAACACCTTCTCTCACCAAGGCGGCTTCATCGTCTAGTCCAAAATGGTCTAGCAACATGGCTGCAGCTAAAATAGATGCAATCGGATTTGCAATTCCTTTATTGGCTGCTTTTGAATATGCTCCGTGAATAGGTTCAAACATAGCATGTTTTTCACCTAAAGAAGCCGATGCCAGTAAACCGATAGAACCTACTATAACGCTTGCTTCTTCAGATAAGATGTCACCAAACATGTTTTCGGTTAAAATAACGTCGAACTGTTTCGGATTCATTACAAGTTCCATGGCAGCGTTATCGATATACATAAAATTTAATCGAACGTTTGGATATTGTGGGGCCATTTCCTGAATAACACGACGCCATAAGCGAGAACTTTCCATGGCATTGGCTTTATCAACTAACGTTAATTTTCGTCTTCTGAGATTGAGCCGCTTTAAAGGCCAAATGCGCAATGCGTTCAATTTCAAAACGGGTGTATTCACATATATCGGATGCGGTATTGCCGTCCTCGCTTAATTTTTTTTCACCAAAATAAATACCTCCAGTAAGTTCTCGGTATATAAGAATATTGGTGTTAATAATTTGTTTTTTCTTTAAAGGAGATTTGTTTAGCAAATCTTCATAAGCTATTACCGGTCTAATATTGGTGTATAAACCTAACGATTTTCTAAGTCTTAATAATCCTTGTTCTGGTCTTATTTTAGTATAAGGATCTAAATCAAAAGCCTCGTTGCCAATCGCTCCAAATAAAATAGCGTCGGCTTTTTCGCAAATAGAAACAGTTTCTTCGGGTAGCGGATTGCCTGTTTTTTCAATCGCACAGGCACCAACCAAAGCATGCTGAAAGGTAAAAACGTGGTTGAATTCCATAGCAATAGCTTTCAACACCTTTTCGGCCTGAACTATTACTTCTGGTCCAACGCCATCACCCGGTAAAACAGCAATATTTAATTTCATTTCAAATGGTTTTTAGTTATTTCCTTAGAAAATGGAAATATAATCTATTATGCTGAAATTATCTCTTTATAAAGTTTACTATTTTCTATAATATAATGAATATCGTTATCAGTAACTTCTTTCTTTTGGTCGGCAAAATCTAAGAAATTAAGATAAATTTCATCTAACTGAAGTTTAGTTAATTCATACCCCACATTTTTTGCTCTATAAGCTAATGCAGCACGACCACTTCTTGCTGTTAATACAATGGCAGATTCTGTTACACCAACCTCTTTTGGGTCGATAATTTCGTAAGTTTCACGATTTTTAATCACTCCATCTTGATGAATTCCAGAACTATGAGCAAATGCATTGGCACCAACAATAGCCTTGTTTGGTTGTGTGTAAATACCCATGCTATCCGACACTAACTGGCTAATACCATACAACATTTCTGTTTTAATATTAGTGTCTAATTTTAAATAAGGATGTTGTTTTAAAATCATCACCACTTCTTCTAGAGCAGTATTTCCAGCGCGTTCGCCTATTCCATTAATAGTACATTCAATTTGGCGTGCACCGTTAATAACTCCTTCAATAGAATTTGCAGTTGCCAAACCTAAATCGTTATGGCAATGGCAAGATAATATGGCTTTTTCAATACCTTTTACGTTTTCTTTTAAGTATTTAATTTTAGCACCATATTCATGTGGTAAACAATACCCTGTAGTATCTGGAATGTTTAAAACGGTAGCACCTGCTTTAATAGCGGTTTCGCAAACACGAGCTAAATAATCATTATCGGTTCTTCCTGCATCTTCGGCGTAAAATTCTACATCATCTACAAAAGATTTTGCGTAACTTACAGCTTTAAAAGCGCGTTCAAGAATAGCTTCTCTTGTAGAATTAAATTTAAATTTTATATGTGAATCAGATGTACCTATACCGGTATGGATTCGAGGCGTTTTAGCATATTTTAATGCTTCGGCTGCTACTTTTATATCATTTTCAACAGAGCGGGTTAATCCACAAACTGTTGCATGTTTTACAATTTTAGAAATAGCTTCAACCGATTTAAAATCGCCAGGACTTGAAACAGGAAAACCAGCTTCAATAATATCAACACCTAATAAATCGAGCTGTTCGGCTATAATTAATTTTTGTTCGGTGTTTAATTTGCAGCCAGGGACTTGCTCGCCATCGCGAAGCGTTGTGTCAAAAATTTGTACGTTAGTATTAGACATTTAATAAAATAAATTTTTCTTTTGTAATACGAATTTATATTTTGGTTTGCTTAAATGATAATGCAACTCACTTTTTTTACGATGTTTAACCCGCTTACAAACCTATTAAATAATTGAAAATCAGATAATTGATACTGTTATTGTAACTATGACAAAAGAGCAAAAAGATAATTTGTTTGTATTGGTAAAATCGCTTTCTAAGTCGGAAAAGCGTCAATTTAAACTATACGTGGGTCGATTGGGAGTTAATGAAGATTCAAAGTTTTTGACACTTTTCAATATTCTTGAAAAACTTTCTGTTTACGACGAAACTGCTATTCTAAAAAAAGGTATTGTAAAAAAAGAACAATTATCTAATTTAAAAGCACATCTATACAAGCAGATTTTAATTAGTTTACGGTTAAATCCGTCACATCAAAATATAAGAATTCAAATTCGTGAACAATTAGATTTTGCTACTATTTTATACCATAAAGGTTTATATAAACAAAGTTTAAAAATTTTAGACAAAGCAAAAAATTTAGCCATTGCAAACGAAGAAAAAAATGTGGCTTATGAAATTGTTGAGTTAGAAAAAATAATAGAATCACAATATATCACCCGGAGTTTGAGTAATCGTGCCGATGAGCTATCTGTTCAGGCAAAAGAATTAAGTCAGCAAAATGTGTTGGCCAGTAAATTGTCTAATTTATCGCTACAGCTGTACGGCTTATTTTTAAAAACAGGTTATGTAAAGAATGACAAGGAAAGTAAGCGGGTTATAAAGTATTTTAATGCAAGACTTCCTAAATACGATATTAATGCCTTAGGTTTTCGAGAAAAACTTTGGTTGTATAAAGCTTACTTGTGGTATAGCTTTTTAACGGTTGATTTTTTATCATGTTATAAATATGCATCCAAATGGGTCGATCTTTTTTATGAAAACAAAGATCAAATCATTTTAAATCCTGTCTTTTTTTTAAGAGGGAATCACTATTTATTAGAAGCGCTTTTTTATTTAAGACATTATGATAAGTTTAAAGAGTCGCTTATTAGATTCGAAACAATAACTAAAGAAAAATGGTTTCCAATTGACGATAATATTGATGGATTAACCTTTTTATATATTTACAACAATAAGTTCAATTTACATTTTATGGAGGGTAGCTTTAAAGAAGGTTTGCCTTTAGTTGATGAAGTTTTAGAGCGCTTAAAAGATTATAACGATAGAATTGACGAACACCATATTATGGTGTTTTACTATAAGTTTGCTAGTATGTATTTTGGTGCTGGCGAACATAAAAAGTGTATTATTTATTTAGAAAAAATAATAGATAATAAATCCTTACAAATGCGTGAAGATTTATTGTGTTTTGCGAGAATTTTAAATTTAGTAGCACATTACGAAGCGGGTATGGATTATAACTTAGATGTGTTAATAAGAAGCACCTATAAATTTTTAATTAAAATGGAAGACTTGTACGATGTGCAACGAGAGTTTATTAAATTTTTAAGAGGTCTAGGAGATATTTATCCACACGAAGTTAGAAATGAATTTATAAAATTACATAAAAAGCTGAAAGAATTTGAAAACGACCCATACCAAAGTCGTGCCTTTTTATATTTAGATATTATATCGTGGTTAGAATCGAAAATTCAAAATAGGGCAATAAGTTTAGTCATTCAAAACAAGTTTTACGACATGCGTTTTAATAAGTGATTATTAGTGATTTAGAGGGTGATTCTAATTTTTTTTCAAAAAATTCTTTAAAAAAAATTTGGATTTTAAATTTTTCTAACTGAATATTTGCACTCACAAAGTTCAAACACTTACTGAAATGTTATCAAGAAAGGTGGAGGGATTAGACCCTTTGAAGCCTTAGCAACCCTTTAAATTTATTAAAGAAGGTGCTAAATTCTACTTAATTTTTAATTCATTTATTAAAAATTGGATAGATAACCCAAAACTATTTTTTTAATTATAGTTATATTATTCTTTTTAACATTTTTCTATTTTAAGTACGTCAGTAATATGATGCATTTGGCTTTTGGTTTAATCAATTTATTAACTCAAAAAAAACAGAAAAATGAGTACACAAAAATTAGCAACAAACGCATTACACGCAGGACATGATTTTAAAGCAAATGGAGGCACAAGAGCAGTGCCTATTTATCAAACATCATCGTATGTTTTTAATAATTCAGATCATGCTGCAAACCTATTTTCATTAAAAGAATTAGGGTTTATTTATACCAGACTTAAACAATCCAACAAATCAAATTTTACAAGAACGTTTAGCCGCTGTTGAAGGCGGTATTGGAGCCGTTGTTTTTGCTTCTGGAACTGCAGCAATTTCTACAGGTTTATTAACCTTATTAAAGGCAGGCGATCATATTGTAGCATCTAGTAGTTTATACGGAGGGACTTATAATTTATTAAAAGTCACCTTACCTAGATTAGGTATTACAACCACCTTTGTTGATGCAGATAATCCTGATAATTTTGCTGCTGCAGTTCAAGAAAATACCAGAGCGTTTTTTGTAGAATCTTTAGGAAATCCAAAATTAGATGTGTTAGATTTAAAATCAATTTCAGTGCATGCAAAAGCGGCAGGAGTACCATTTATTGTAGATAATACGGTAGCAACTCCTGCATTTTTAAATCCTATTGAACATGGAGCAAATATCGTTATTCATTCATTAACAAAATATATTGGTGGACAAGGAACATCTTTAGGAGGTGCTATTATTGATGCAGGAACTTTTGATTGGGCGAATGGTAAATTCCCAGAATTTACAGAACCTTCAGCAGGTTATCATGGTTTAGTGTATCATGAAGCTTTAGGTGCTGCAGCCTATACATTCAAATTAATTTTAGAAGGATTAAGAGATTTTGGAGGCGCTTTAAGTCCGTTTAATGCATTTCAAATTATTCAAGGATTAGAAACCTTACCAGTAAGAATAAAACAACATAGTCAGAATGCATTAGAATTAGCAAAATGGTTAGAACAGCAACCAGAAGTGGCTTGGGTAAATTATCCTGGTTTAGAAAGCAGTAAATACAAAGCGTTAGCAGATAAATATTTACCAAAAGGTCAAAGTGGAATTGTTACCTTTGGTGCTAAAGGTGGTTTTGATGCCGCAAAAACCATTGCAGATGAAACGAAGTTGTTTTCTTTATTAGCAAATATTGGTGATACAAAATCACTTATTATTCATCCGGCAAGTACAACGCATCAACAATTAACAGAAGCAGAACAAGCAGCTGCAGGTGCACCAAAAGATTTAATTCGTTTGTCTGTTGGGATTGAAGATATTGAAGATTTAAAAGCAGATTTAAAAGAAGCTTTTAGCAAAATATAAATTACACATTACTCTTGAAAAAAGATTTGCGACATATAATCATTGAAGACTTTATTACAGAAAGTAAAGTGGTTAATCCTGATATAAACTTAAGCTATCAAGTATTTGGTAAACCTATTGGATTCGGCACCTGTGGTGTTGGTAAATCATGCTTTAACAGGAAATAGTAATGTTGCTGGAAAAGATGGTTGGTGGCAAGATTTGGTTGGCGAAGACAAAGTTATAGATACCAAACTTTATACAGTTTTGTCGTTTAATATTCCTGGAAATGGTTTTGATGGTTTTGTAATTGACAACTATAAAGATTTTGTGGCTCGAGATATTGCAAATTTGTTTTTAATTGGTTTAAAAGAATTAAAAATCGATAAACTTTTTGCGATTATTGGTGGTTCATTAGGTGGTGGTATTGCTTGGGAAATGGCGGTGTTAAATCCTGATATTACCGAACATTTAATACCTGTTGCAACCGATTGGAAATCAACAGATTGGTTAATTGCTAACTGTCAAATTCAAGAACAATTTTTATTAAATTCCAGAAATCCGGTGCATGATGCCAGAATGCATGCTATGTTGTGTTACAGAACACCAGAATCATTTAACGAGCGTTTTCAGCGTTCAAAAAATGAAGAATTAGAGATTTTTAATGTAGAAAGTTGGTTGTTGCATCATGGTAAAAAATTGCAAGAACGTTTTCAGTTATCGGCATATAAATTAATGAATCAATTGTTAAAATCCATTGATGTTACAAAAAACAGACCGACCGATTTTAATGTGTTAGAAAATATTCATGGTAACATTCATATTGTTGGAGTAGATTCCGATTTGTTTTTTACCGCCGAAGAAAATAGGCAAACACACAAACAATTGGCAGTTATCAAACCCGAATGTCACCTATAATGAGATAAATTCGGTACATGGGCACGATGCCTTTTTAATGGAATACGAACAATTAGAAAAAATAGTAGAAGGCATTTTTGTGCCAAATTCGAAAAAAAGAAGAATGAAAGTATTAAAGTTTGGAGGAAAATCTTTAGCAAATGGCGAAGGATTAAATACCGTTATTTCAATTATTGAAAATAAAGTAAATGCAGGAGAAAAAATTACTGTGGTAGTTTCGGCAAGAAGTTCTGCTACAGATGATTTAGAAGATATTTTAAATAAAGCAGTAAAGGGGCATCCGTATAAAGAAGTTTTACAAGTTTTTAAAAACTATCAAACAGAACCATTTAAGGAAGTTGATTTTTCAGCTGAATTTTCAATTTTAGATAAATTGTTTGAAGGTGTTAGTTTGTTGGGTGATTACAGCAAAAAAACCAAAGATGAAATTTTAGCTCAAGGCGAATTATTTTCGGTAAAATTAATTGCAGCTATATTAAATAGCAAAGGAATAAAAGCGAATGCAGTTGATTCGAGAGAGTTAATTAAAACCGATGACGCTTTTGGAAATGCACAACCAATTTTGCAACTATTCAAAAGAAAATGTTAAAAACTTTTATAAGAAAAATGGCGGCAATGTTGTAAATGTTGTAACTGGTTTTATTGCGTCAAATTCTAAAAATGAAACCACAACTTTAGGTAGAAATGGAAGTAATTACACAGCAGCATTAATTGCTAATTTTTTAGATGCTGAAGAATTACAAAATTACACGCACGTAAATGGAATTTATACAGCAAATCCAGATTTGGTTGAAGATGCGAAAAAAATTAGAGAATTATCATTTAGTGAAGCTAATGAACTAGCCAATTTTGGCACTACTGTTTTACACGCAAAAACCATTATTCCGTTAGTTGAAAAAAATATCAACCTACGAATTTTAAATACTTTTAATCCAGAAGATGAAGGAACTTTAATTACTGCAAAACCAAATTCTAAAGAAGTAACCTCGTTATCAGTTTTAGATAATGTGGCTCTTGTTAAATTTAGAAGGTCGTGGATTATTAGGTAAAAGTGGGGTAGATGCTCGTATTTTTGGGGCATTAGCAAAACAAAATATTAGTGTAAGTATTATTTCTCAAGGATCTTCAGAACGTGGTATTGGGTTAATTATTGATGCAGACCAAGCTACTCAAGCGGTTATTGCCTTAGAACGTGAATTTGAAAACGATTTCTATTCACAAGACGTCAATAAAATTGGCGTGGTTGACGATGTTTCGGTAATTTCAATTATCGGAATAGAGTTAAGTTCATTTCATAAACCATTTAATGCGCTTATAAAAAACCAAATTACACCGTTATTATTTAATAATACAGTTACTGGAAAAAATGTGAGTTTGGTGGTTAAAAAAGACCAATTTCATAAAGCTATGAATGTGATTCATGGTGAAATTTTTGGTATTTCAAAAAAAATAAATATTGCCATTTTTGGTCATGGATTGGTTGGAGGCGCTTTAATTAATCAGATTTTAAAATCGAAAGATGATATTGAAAAACGAAAAGGGATTAATCTGAATGTTTTTGCAATTGGAAATTCTAGAAAAGTACTTTTAAACAAAAAAGGTGTTGATGAAAACTGGAAAGAGGCTATTAGAATCGTCTTCATTAGAAAGTTCTATTCAGAACGTAATTGATTTTGCGAAAACGAATCATTTAGAAAATTTAATTGCGGTTGATAATACAGCAAGTTCTGGTTTTTACACAATTATATTTCGCTTAGTTGAAGCTGGTTTCGATTTAGTGTCATCAAATAAAATAGCCAATACCATTTCGCATGAATTTTATACCGATTTACGCGCAAAATTAAAAGAGCAAAATAAGCAATATTTATATGAAACCACGGTTGGTGCTGGATTACCTTTAATAGATACCATTAAATTATTGCATGAATCAGGTGAAAATATTACCAGAATACGAGGTGTATTTTCAGGCACATTAAGTTATTTGTTCAATAATTTTTCGGTTCAAGACAAGCCGTTTAGTGACAATCATTCAAGAAACTATTGATAAAGGATTTACAGAACCAGATCCGAGAGAAGATTTTTCTGGAAATGATGTGGCTAGAAAATTATTAATTTTAGCAAGAGAATTAGATTTACAAAATGAATTTGAAGATGTTTTGGTTCAAAATTTAATTCCGGAAGCATATCAAAATATTGCTGTAACTGAATTTTTAAGTCAGTTACATGTGTTAGATGATGAATTTCAAAAAATAAAAGAAGCACAAAAACCGGGGCATGTTTTAAGATATATTGGTGATTTATCGGGCGATTTATCACAAGACAAAGGCAATTTAGAAGTAAAATTAGTATCTATTCCAGGAGATAGTACATTAGGTCAAATTAAAGGATCGGATGCTATTTTTGAAATATTTACGAGAGTTATGGTGAACAACCCATAGTAATTCAAGGTGCAGGAGCTGGTGCAGAAGTAACAGCAAGTGGTGTTTTTGGTGATATTTTAAGGTTGTCTAAACATATAAATTAAGTTTCAGAGTCGCAAAGTTTCAAAGTTTTAAAGTCGTTAAGAGAGGGGGCTTTTTGTCTATAAAAGAAATCTAATAGCGCTGTAACTTTGTAACTTTGCTGCTTAGAAGCTTTAAAACAGATTGATAAAAATGCCTTGAATGGTTTAGGTAAAACAAAAAAATATGAGTAATAAAAAATTCGAAACATTAGCGATAAGAACACAGTCTGAAACCACACAGTTTTCAGAGCATTCGGTTCCTTTATATTTAACATCAGGATTTGTTTTTGATGATGCCGAAGAAATGCGCGCCTCTTTTGCAGAAGAGAAGCAACGCGATTTGTACAGTCGTTATAGCAATCCTAATGTCAACGAATTTGTAGATAAAGTTTGTTTAATGGAAGGCGCCGAAGCAGGTTTTGCTTTTGCTAGTGGAATGGCTGCTGTGTTTTCAACCTTTGCAACATTGCTAGATGCGGGCGATCATGTGGTGTCATGCAGTTCTGTATTTGGTGCAACCCATGGTTTATTTACAAAATACTTTCCAAAATGGAATATAGAGTGTTCTTATTTTAATGTAAACGATGTTGAAAGTGCAGAAGAGTTAATTAAACCTAACACGAAGTTTCTGTATGCCGAAACGCCAACAAATCCAGGAGTTGATGTGTTAGATTTAGACTATTTAAGTGCTCTTTGTAAAAAACACAATATACTCTTAGTGATCGACAACTGTTTTGCAACACCTTATTTGCAAAATCCTATAAAATATGGTGCCGATTTGGTAATTCATTCCGCTACCAAATTAATGGACGGACAAGGGCGTGTACTTGGTGGTATTACGGTTGGAAAAGCAGAATTGATTCGCGAAATATATTTGTTCTCGCAGTCTTACAGGTCCTTCAATGAGTCCTTTTAATGCTTGGGTTTTATCAAAATCTTTAGAAACGTTAGCGGTTAGAACAGAAAAACATTGTGAAAATGCTTTAAAATTGGCGACATATTTAGAAGCGCATCCTAAAGTAAAATGGGTAAAATATCCTTTTTTAAAGTCGCATCCTAAGTACGATATTGCCAAAAAGCAAATGAGATTAGGTGGTAATATCATAGCCTTTGAAGTAGAAGGTGGAATAGAAGGTGGGCGATTATTTTTAGATGCTATAAAAATGTGTTCCTTATCTGCCAATTTAGGAGATACTAGAACCATAGTAACGCATCCTGCAAGCACAACGCATGCCAAGGTAGAGCAAGAAGTGAAAGCAGCAGCAGGAATTACCGATGGAATGGTGCGAATTTCGGTGGGTTTAGAGCATGTAAATGATATTATTAATGATTTGAAGCAAGCCCTAAATTAACTATATTAGCATCATGCTATCTAAAAAAACAAAATACGGAATAAAAGCGCTTACTTTTATCGCTAAAAAAGAAGGAAGTCAACCCGTACAGGTAGGCGAAATATCTAAAGGCGAGAACATTCCACAAAAATTTCTTGAGAGTATTTTGCTTTCTTTAAGGAAGGCGGGGTTTTTAGGCTCTAAAAAAGGAAAGCATGGCGGTTATTATCTCATTAAGAAACCGGCAGATATTCAAATGGCAGACGTTATGCGTATTTTAGAAGGTCCTATTGCCATGGTGCCCTGCGTGAGTTTGAATTTTTATGAGAAATGCGATGATTGCCCAGATGAACATGCTTGTGGTGTTCATAAACTTATGATTCAGGTTCGCGATAATACCTTAAAAGTACTAAGAGAGAATACTTTAGAAGATTTATCGGGCTCTTCATAATTGAGGTTTTCTTAAAATACTAGACTTTTTTTTATTTTTTTTAACTTAAATAAGTAAAACAATGCGTTTTCTTAATTTTTTTACATTATAGTTTGATTTAAAATAAAAAGTTCTAAATTTGCAATTCCTACTAAATCGATAGGATTAATGTAATACTAAGTAAAAATGATTGAGCAAGTGTTAATAAATTCAAATCAAAGCGAGAAAACCACCTATAAATCAGATACTGCTAAAGAAAAGCCAGCAAGAAGTGTTGTTAAATCAATTAGCTGGAGAATTATAGGAACTTTAGATACTATTTTAATTTCATGGGTTATTACCGGTCAGCTTAACATTGGCATTTTCAATTGGATCTGTAGAGTTAGTAACAAAAATGGTTTTATACTTTTTTCATGAACGAATTTGGAATGGCATAAAATGGGGAAAATAAAATTGAAGATGATAACACAAGAAAAAATAAACGAATTAAATACGCTTTATAAAGATAAATTGCCTTCTGAAATTATCAAGAAGGCTTTTGAACTTAATAATGAGGCTGTTGTAACAACAAATTTTAGACCTTACGAAGCTGCTATTTTGCATGCAGTAAGTTCGGTTGAAGCTAATATACCAGTAGTTTGGTGCGATACAGGTTATAATACACCACAAACCTATAGACATGCAGAGCAAGTAATAAAAGATTTAAAGTTGAATATGTTTTTATATGTGCCAAAACAAACAACAGCACATAGAGATGTTGTTTTGGGAATTCCAACTGTAGATGCACCAGAACACGCTTTGTTTACAGAACAAGTAAAGTTAGAGCCTTTTAAACGGGCTATGGAAGAACATAAACCGAAAGTTTGGTTTACAAATTTACGTCAAGGGCAAACAGCTTTTAGAGATAGTATTGGTATTTTTAGTGTAAGTAAAGATGGCGTTTTAAAAGTAAGTCCGTTTTACTATTGGTCAGATGCAGATTTAGATACATATTTAGAAGAAAATAAGTTACCAAACGAATTTAAATATTTCGACCCAACAAAAGCATTAGAAA
Source organism: uncultured Flavobacteriaceae bacterium (assembly GCA_963704215.1). Classification (GTDB taxonomy): domain Bacteria; phylum Bacteroidota; class Bacteroidia; order Flavobacteriales; family Flavobacteriaceae; genus Mariniflexile. The sequence continues at coordinate 298,514 of CAVPHK010000004.1, read as the reverse complement.
ACAGAGAGTGTGGGTTGCATGCCTAAGCAATTTAAAAATTAAAAAGTACAAAGTTTAAAGTTGTTATTTATTAGTTTTCGAAACCTACAACTAACAACCAAGAACTATCAACTATAATAAGATTATGAAGAAAGATACATCAAATATAAATTCATTAGAAAACGAAGCAATTTACATTATGAGAGAAGTTGCTGCACAGTTTGAAAAACCTGTATTGTTATTTTCTGGAGGAAAAGATTCAATTACTTTGGTACGTTTGGCGGTAAAAGCATTTTATCCTGCTAAAATTCCTTTTCCATTAATGCATATTGATACAGGGCATAATTTTCCTGAAACCATTGAATTTAGAGACCGATTGGTTAAAGAATTAGGGTTGGAATTAATTGTTAGAAATGTTCAAGATTCTATCGATCAAGGAAAAGTAAAAGAAGAATCTGGTAGATATTCCAGTAGAAATAAGTTGCAAACAACAACACTTTTAGATGCTATTGAAGAATTTAAGTTTGATGCTTGTATTGGTGGTGCACGTCGTGATGAAGAAAAAGCAAGAGCAAAAGAACGTATTTTTTCTGTTCGTGATGATTTTGGTCAATGGGATGAAAAAAACCAACGTCCAGAATTATTTGATATGTTGAATGGTCAAATTGAATTTAGGTCAAAATGTGCGTGTGTTCCCAATTTCAAACTGGACAGAATTAGATGTTTGGTCTTATATTGAACAAGAAAATATTGAAATTCCTTCAATTTATTTTGCACATAAACGTAAAGTATTTTTAAGAGATGGCATGATTTGGTCTGCAGAAGACGAAGTAGTTTACAGAGATGAAGATGAAGAAGTGATTGAAGAAATGGTGCGTTTTAGAACTGTTGGTGATATGAGTTGTACTGCAGCAGTATTATCTGAAGCAGCAACAATTTCTAAAGTAGTTGAAGAAATTAGAGATTCTACTATTTCAGAACGTGGTGCCCGAATTGATGATAAACGATCTGAAGCAGCCATGGAAAAACGTAAACAACAAGGGTACTTTTAGCAGTAAGCTATAGGCTAGTTAAGCCGTAAGCTAAATTAAAAATTAAGATAAAGTTAAATATGCTTAAAGCGTAATAGCATAAAGCATAAAGCATAAAAAAATGGAAGTATTAAAAATTGCAACAGCAGGAAGTGTAGATGATGGAAAAAGCACCTTAATTGGACGAATACTTTACGATACAAAATCATTAACTACCGATAAATTAGAAGCTATTGAAAAAACAAGTAAACAAAAAGGATATGATTATTTAGATTTTTCTTTAGCAACCGATGGTTTAGTTGCCGAAAGAGAACAAGGAATTACAATTGATGTTGCTCATATTTATTTTTCAACCAAAAAGAAAAGTTACATTATTGCAGATACTCCTGGTCATGTGGAATATACACGTAACATGGTTACTGGAGCTTCAACATCACAAGCGTCTATCATTTTAATTGATGCTAGAAAAGGGGTTATTGAGCAAACCAATCGTCACTTTTTTATCAATAATTTATTGAGAATTAAAGATGTTGTTGTTGCCATTAATAAAATGGATTTGGTTGATTATTCTGAAGAAGTTTACAATAAAATCAAAGCAGATTTTCAGAATTAATGAGCAAAAGAGATTACCAAGATCAAAAAATAACATTTATTCCTGTAAGTGCTTTAAAAGGAGATAATGTTGTAAACAAATCAGAAAATATGCCTTGGTATAAAGGTCAAACCTTATTAGAACATTTAGAAGATTTAGATAAAAAAGATATTTATAATGTGGGTACACCACGTTTCCCGGTGCAATATGTTATTCGTCCAAAAACAGAAGATTTTCACGATTTTAGAGGATATGCAGGAAAAGTATATGGTGGCGAATTAAGTGTTGGTGATGATATTTTGGTATTACCATCAAAAACAAGATCTAAAATTAAAGATATTTATTTCTATGATGAAAAATACCAGACCGCTTCAAGACGTTCTTCAGTAACAATCACTTTAGAAAATGATATTAATGTAAGTAGAGGTGATATGATTGTAAAAGAAGGTGAATTACCAACCATCGATAAACAATTTACAGCCAATATTTGTTGGATGGATTCAACACCATCTAGAAGCGGGTTCAAAATATGTAGTACAACATGGTGTTAATAAAGTTTTAGCGAGAGTTGAGACAATCAATCATAAAATTAATCCAGATTATTCTGGTATAGAAAAGAATGTTAAAGGTTTAGGTGTGAATGATATTGCCTCGGTTACTTTTAAATTAAATAAACCATTATTTTTTGATCAGTTTAAAAATCACAGAACAAACGGATCATTTATTTTAATAGATACACAATCAAATAATACCGTAGGAGCTGGATTTATTCAATAATAGCAGATTGATTTAAATATAAACACTATAAAAAAATTCCTTCTACCAAGAAGGTCAGGTATGAGATGCAAAGTTTTAGAACAGAAATAGAAAATCCGATTGTCGAAAAAGATATTATTGAATTAGCAAAAAAAATTGAGCTATTCAATAAAGGTAAAATTGACGAAGAAAAATTTAGAAGTCTGCGTTTAGCACGTGGTGTTTACGGTCAGCGTCAAGAAGGCGTACAAATGATTCGTATAAAATTACCTTACGGAAAAGTAAAGAGTAACCAATTAAGAAGAATTTCTGATGTTTCTGATGAATATTCTCGAGGGCGTTTACACATTACAACACGTCAAGATATTCAAATTCATTATGTGGATTTAAATAGAACACCAGAACTTTGGGCAGAATTAGAAAAAGATGATGTTACGTTACGTGAAGCTTGTGGAAATACGGTTAGAAACGTCACAGCATCAGAACTTGCCGGTATAGATGTTAACGAACCGTTTGATGTATCGCCTTATGCAGATGCCTTATTTCGATTTCTTCTTAAGAAATCCTATTTGTCAAGAAATGGGACGTAAATTTAAAGTCTCTTTTTCATCTTCAGATGAAGATACAGGGCTCTCATACATGCACGATTTAGGTTTTATTGCTAAAATTGAAAATGGTGTTCGTGGGTTTAAAGTAATGATTGGTGGTGGATTAGGTTCGCAACCACGTCATGCTGATGTGCTTTATGAATTTTATTGAAACCGATAAAATTATTCCAATCATGGAAGGTGTTTTAAGAGTTTTTGATCGTTTTGGCGAGCGTAAAACTCGTGCCAAAGCCAGATTAAAATTCTTAATTAAAGATATTGGATTAGATGCTTTTAGAGACTTAGTAAACCAAGAGCAAAATGCTATTGAATTTAAATCGGTTGCAATTGATGCCGATGCTTATGTGCCTTCTAAACCTGTTTCGGTTGAAGCTCCAAAAGTAGATATTAAAGATCAAAAAGCTTTTGAATTTTGGAAATCAACTAACCTAATTCCGCAAAAACAAGCAGGTTATGTGGCCATTGGAATTAAAGTGCTTTTAGGAGATTTTTATACAGATAAAGCAAGATTATTAGCAGATTTAGTTGAAAAATATGCTGCTGGTGAAATTCGTTTATCCTTACGTCAAAATATTGTAATTCCATTTGTAAAGGAAGATTTAGTACCGTTCTTTTATACAGAATTAGAAAAATTAGGGTTTGCTGAAGCTGGTTATAATAAAGCTGTAGATATTACTGCTTGCCCTGGTACAGATACCTGTAATTTAGGAATTGCAAGTAGTACAGGAATTGCCGGAGAATTAGAGCGCGTTATAAAAACAGAATATCCACAGTATTTAGAAAATAACGATGTAGTTATTAAAATTAGTGGTTGTATGAATGCTTGTGGGCAACATAATATGGCGAATATTGGATTTCAAGGAATGTCTGTTCGTACGCCAGATAAATTAGTGGCACCAGCGCTTACAAGTGTTAATTGGTGGAGGAAATTTAGGAGATGGTAATGGGCAATTTGCCGATAAAGTAGTTAAAGTACCAAGTAAAAGAGGACCAGAAGCATTACGTCGAATTTTAAATGATTTTGAAGACTAATGCAAATGGTAAATCGTTTGTTGAGTATTATAAAGTGACTGGAGAACGTTATTTTTATGATTTATTAAACGACCTTCAAGATGTAACAAATTTAACTCAAGAGGATTTTATTGATTGGGGTTCTAATGAAAAATACGAAAAAGAAATTGGTATTGGCGAATGTGCTGGTGTAGTAATCGATTTAATTGCGACTTTGTTTTTTGAAAGCGAAGAGAAAATAGAAAATGCCCAAGAAGCATTTAATAATAAAGTGTATTCTGGAGCTATCTATCATGCGTATACGTCTATGGTGAATTCTGCGAAAGCTATGTTATTAGCTGAAAACAAAAGTACCAATACACATGCCGGTATTGTAAGTCAGTTTGATGAATTATTTGTAAGCAGTGGAAAAATAGATTTAGGAACTTCGTTTTCTGAATTAATTTATCAAATAAATAAATTTGCACCTACCGAAGAGTTTGCTTCCAGATATATTGATAATGCAAATGCATTTTTATCCAAAGTTAGAGCTTTTAGAGGCGAGGACACTAAATTGAATCAAACTACGATATAGAACAGCAAATACAAATGAGTATTAATATTCCAAAATTAACAGTAGTAGGAGCGGGACCAGGCGATGCAGATTTAATTACGCTTAAAGCCATTAAAGCGATTGAATCTGCAGATGTGATATTGTATGATGCGCTTATAAATGAAGCACTTTTAAAATATGCTTCAAAAGATACCGAGCTTATTTTTGTAGGCAAACGTAAAGGATGTTATGCCTTTCAGCAAGAGCAAATTAATGAACTCATTGTTATCAAAGGCTACCGAAAAAGGTCATGTAGTTCGTTTAAAAGGTGGCGATCCTTTTGTTTTTGGAAGAGGTGCTGAAGAAATCGATTATGTCCAACAATTTGGCTTAGAAACATTTGTAGTACCTGGAATTTCATCATCTATTGCTGTTCCGGCATATCAAGGTATTCCTCTAACCAAACGAGGAGCCGCAGAAAGTTTTTGGGTAATAACAGGAACAACTAAAGAACATCAATTGTCTGCAGATGTTGCCATTGCGGCAAAATCAACAGCAACCATTGTTATTTTGATGGGTATGGGTAAATTAGAAGAGATTGTGCGTGTTTTTTCAGAAGAAAACAAACAAGAATTACCTATTGCAATAATTCAAGAAGGCACTACCGAAAACGAAAAATCAGGTTTCGGCACCATTAGTACAATATGCGAAATTGTCAAGGAAAAACAATTGTCAAATCCAGCCATAATTATTATTGGCGAGGTCGTTAAAGCGCGGGTTCAATTAACTTCAATAGTTAAAGAATTTCATAAAGTATAATCTCAATTGAAATGATGGAAAGGAATAATTTATACCCTATTTTTTTAAAGCTAGGGCATCTTAATGTGCTTATTGTGGGCGGTGGAAACGTAGCGGAAGAAAAACTAACATTTCTCTTAAAATCGAGTCCAGATGCCAAGGTAACCATGGTGGCGCCTATGTTTCGAGAAGGCACTATAGAATTGGCTAAAAAAGGCGATGTTACATTAATTAAGCGTCGTTATAGTAAACGCTATTTAAAGGGTAAGCATATTGTTATTGCCACGACCGATGTTCCTAAAGTCAATATTAAAGTACATAAACACTGTAGAAAAAGAAGCATTTTAGTTAATGTGGCCGATAACCCACCGTATTGCGATTTTTATATGGGTGGTATTGTCACAAAAGGCAATGTAAAAGTGGCTATTTCAACCAATGGGAAGTCGCCAACTACAGCTAAACGTTTACGCCAGTTTTTCGAGGATGTGATCCCTGAAAATGTAGACGATTTGGTTAAAAATTTAAATGAATATAGAAAAACAATAAAAGGTGATTTCGAACAAAAAGTGGAAACTCTAAACGAATTTACTAAAGGATTAATTGAAAAGAAAAATGATTAAAACAGATATACTTATAATAGGCGCGGGACCAACAGGATTATTTACTGTTTTTGAAGCAGGATTACTAAAATTGAAATGTCATTTAATTGATGCATTACCACAACCTGGAGGACAATGTTCAGAGATTTATCCTAAAAAACCAATTTATGATATACCAGGATTTCCAGAAATTTTAGCGGGCGATTTAACAAAAAATTTGTTAGAACAAGGCAAACAGTTTGAACCAGGATTTACTTTAGGCGAACGTGCCGAAACTATTGAAAAACAAGAAGACGGTTCTTTTATTGTAACGACTAATAAAGGCACCAAACACCAAGCGCCAGTAGTCGCTATTGCGGGTGGTTTAGGATCTTTTGAACCAAGAAAACCAGGGTTGGATAATTTAGAAATGTATGAAGATAACGGATTGGAATATTTTATTAAAGACCCGGAAGTTTATAGAGATAAACGCGTGGTGATATGTGGTGGTGGCGATTCTGCTTTAGATTGGAGTATATTTCTTGCCGATGTGGCATCAGAAGTTACTTTAATTCATAGAAGAAACGAATTTAGAGGAGCACTTGATTCAGTCGAAAAAGTGAGTGAATTAAAAGCGGCTGGAAAAATAAATTTAATCACGCCTGCAGAGGTAACCGAATTGCATGGCGATGGAAAAATTGAAGCGTTAACCGTAAATAACGAAGGTGAAGATTTCCGTGTAGAAACAGATTATTTTATTCCGTTATTCGGTTTATCACCAAAATTAGGCCCTATCGCAGATTGGGGATTAGAAATAGAGAAAAACGCTATTAAAGTAGATAATTCACTTAATTACCAAACCAATATTCCAGGAATTTTTGCTATTGGTGACGTGAATACCTATCCGGAAAAATTAAAATTAATACTTTGTGGGTTTCATGAGGCAACTTTAATGTGTCAAGCGGCTTACCGAATTATTAATCCGGGGAAGCGATATGTTTTAAAATACACGACTGTAAGTGGTATTGATGGTTTTGATGGTTCGCGTAAAGAGGCTCCAAAAGCCGTAGTACAATCTATCTAATAAATAATTATTTATTGCGTATTTTTACAGCTTCAATTGTGAGAATTAATCATGAAAAATTATAACATCCGATTAAAAGAGGTTATCAAAACATTTACAAAACGATTGTTTTATAACCTGTTTGATGAATTAGAAGAAGAAACCATAGCCTTAAAAAAAACGTTTATAGAAATAGCATCTAAACTTGCTATCGAAAACGGTGAAGGGTTATGGAATGATTTTCAAGAACAGTTTCCAACAATCAGAAAAAAGCTCGATTTAGATGCGGCGTCTTTTCTGAAAAACGACCCTGCTTCAACCTGCATTGAGGAAGTCTATTTGGCATATCCCGGATTTTATGCTATTTCGGTATATCGGTTAAGTCATCAATTATATGTCTTAAAAGTGCCTATTATTCCGCGTATGATGAGTGAATATGTACATGGTATTACGGGTATCGATATTCATCCGGGAGCAACTATTGGCGAATCCTTTTTTGTCGATCATGGAACAGGTATCGTTATAGGCGAAACGTCTATTATAAAAAGCAATGTAAAAATCTTTCAAGGGGTTACACTTGGAGGTATTCAGGTGAAAAAGGAAATGAAATCGAGCAAGCGTCACCCAACCATCGAAGATAATGTTACCATTTATGCTAACGCAACTATTTTAGGTGGCGATATTGTAATTGGAGCAAATAGCACCATTGGAGCAAACGTTTGGATAACGCAATCGGTTCCAGAAAATTCGTTAGTTACCTATCAAACCGAAATAAAAATCAGACCAAAAAAAAATGGCATCAATTAAAGGTATATTAGATCAAATAGGAAATACGCCACTTGTTGAGGCATCGCATCTCATTTCAAAAAAAGGTGTAAAACTGTACTTGAAATTAGAAGGCGATAACCCAGGAGGAAGCGTAAAAGATCGTGCGGCCTTTAATATGATTAACGAAGCGATTAAGCGTGGTGATATTAAAAAAGGCGGTTATCTTGTAGAAGCAACCAGCGGAAATACAGGTATTGCCTTGGCATTCATCGCTAATTTATTTGGTTTAAATATGGTGTTGATTATGCCTGAAAATTCTACGGTAGAACGTGTAAAAACCATGCGTGCTTATGGTGCTGAAGTTATTTTAACACCTGCCGATGCTGGTATTGAAGGCTCTAGAGATTTAGCGTTTCAATTACGTGATGAAAAAGGATACACCTTACTAAATCAATTTGAAAACGACGATAATTGGAAAGCACATTATAAAACCACAGGTCCAGAAATTTGGAATGACACGGATGGTAAAATAACGCATTTTGTGTCCGCTATGGGAACAACAGGCACCATAATGGGTGTGTCAACGTATTTAAAAGAAAAAAATATAACGATATACAATAGTTGGTGCACAACCAGAAGATGGTGCTAAAATACCAGGAATTAGAAAATGGTCGCCAGATTATGTGCCTAAGTTTTTTAATAGGTCAAAAGTTGATGTGGTGGTAGATGTAAGTGAAAACGATGCTAAAACAACAACACAACGATTAGCTAAAGAAGAAGGGGTTTTTGCAGGAATGAGCAGTGGCGGTTCGGTGTATTGTGCCTTGAAAATTGCTGAAACGATTGATGAAGGGGTAATAGTGGCCATTATTTGCGATAGAGGAGATCGATATTTATCCTCTACATTATTTGAATAAATAGGGAGATTTTATTAAAATCCTGCGATTAAAAAAAATATTGTTAGTATTTTTGCTCGCTAGTTCATAAACGTATTAATAGTGTTATCAAGAAAGGTAGAGGGAATAGACCCGTTGAAGCCTTGGCAACCCTTTATGCTATTAAAGAAGGTGCTACGTTCTACTAATATATCATAGTATATTGGAAAGATAACGAAAAGTGTTTTTTTTACTTTTCTTGATGACATACAGAGATAAAAAAATCAATATGTCAAACATACAAAAAGCTTTACAAGAACGTATTCTAGTGCTCGATGGTGCTATGGGAACAATGCTTCAGCGCTATAAATTTACCGAGGCAGATTTCCGTGGTGAACGCTTTAAAGATTACCCAACTCCTTTACAGGGAAATAACGATTTGTTGTCCATAACCCAGCCAGAAGCTATTAAAACTATTCATGGTAAATATTTTGAAGCTGGGGCAGACATCGTAGAAACCAATACCTTTTCGGGAACTACAATTGCCATGGCAGATTATCAGATGGAAGATTTGGTTTACGAACTAAATTATCAATCGGCTAAAATAGCAAAAGAAGTTGCCGATGAGTTTACAAAAAGAGAACCAAATAAACCACGTTTTGTAGCAGGATCTATCGGGCCAACAAACCGTACCGCAAGTATGTCGCCAGATGTAAACGATCCAGGTTTTAGAGCGGTAACGTTTGATGAATTGCGAATTGCTTATAAACAACAAGTTGAAGCATTAATAGATGGAGGCGTAGATTTACTATTGGTTGAAACGGTTTTTGATACTTTGAATGCTAAAGCAGCGTTGTTTGCTATTGAAGAAGTTAAAGAAGAACGAAATATTGATATTCCTATCATGTTAAGTGGCACTATTACAGATGCTAGCGGACGTACTTTATCCGGTCAAACAGCCGAAGCATTTTTAATTTCTGTGTCTCATATTCCGTTATTATCCATTGGCTTTAATTGTGCTTTAGGAGCTAATTTATTGCAACCACATTTAGAAGCCATTGCGAATAAAACCGATTTTGCTATTTCGGCGCATCCTAATGCTGGTTTACCAAATGCTTTTGGTGAGTATGATGAATCTCCAGAAGATATGGGCGAGCAAATTGAAGAATATCTAAAAAAGAATTTAATAAACATTATTGGCGGATGCTGCGGAACCACTCCAGAACATATTAAAGTAATTGCAGATATAGCAGCTAAATATAAACCACGAACTGTCACCCTGAGCGCAGTCGAAGGGTCACATTAAGAGTTATGAAAATTAAACAAACAAAATACATGCGTTTATCAGGATTAGAACCCCTAGTCCTGAATGAAAACAGCAATTTTATAAATGTTGGAGAACGTACAAACGTTGCTGGCTCTAGTATGTTTTTACGATTAATAAAAGAAGAAAAATTCGATGAAGCTTTGCAAGTTGCTCGTCATCAAGTAGATGGTGGTGCGCAAATTATCGACATTAATATGGACGACGGACTAATAGATGGTAAAGAGTCTATGGTGCGTTTTTTAAATCTTATAGCTGCCGAACCTGATATTTCTCGTGTGCCTATCATGATTGATAGTTCTAAATGGGAAATTATAGAAGCTGGACTTACAAGTGGTTCAAGGGAAATGTGTGGTAAATTCCATTTCTCTTAAAGAAGGTGAAGAGAAATTTATTTGGGAAGCAAAACAAATAAAACGTTATGGTGCTGCAGTTATAGTAATGGCTTTTGATGAAGTTGGACAAGCCGATAATTACGATCGAAGAATAGAAATAGCAAAACGTTCTTACGATATTTTAGTCAACAAAGTAGGTTTTCCTTCCGAAGATATTATTTTCGATTTAAATATATTTCCTGTGGCAACAGGAATGGATGAACACCGCAGAAATGCTATCGATTTTATTGAAGCAACACGTTGGGTTCGACAAAATTTACCCAATGTTTCTGTAAGTGGTGGTGTAAGTAATGTATCGTTTTCTTTTAGAGGAAATGATGGTGTTCGTGAAGCCATGCATTCGGTATTTTTATATCATGCTATTCAAGCAGGTATGAATATGGGTATTGTAAATCCAGCACTTTTAGAGGTGTATGATGATATTCCTAAAGATTTATTAGAGCATGTTGAAGATGTTATTTTAGACAGACGTGATGATGCCACCGAACGCTTATTAGATTTTGCCGAAACTGTAAAAGGTTCGAAGGTTGAAAAAGGAGTCGATTTATCATGGCGAGAAAACCCATTTCAAGATAGAATTACCCATGCCTTGGTAAAAGGTATTGATGCTTTTATTATTGAAGATGTTGAAGAAGCACGATTAGAAGCCGAAAAACCTATTGATGTTATTGAAGGGCATTTAATGATTGGAATGAATGTGGTTGGCGATTTGTTTGGAGCGGGAAAAATGTTTTTACCACAAGTAGTAAAATCTGCTCGTGTTATGAAAAAAGCTGTAGGCTATTTAAATCCATTTATTGAAGCTGAAAAAGGTGAATTTCAAGAGCCTGTTGGTAAAATATTAATGGCAACCGTAAAAGGCGATGTGCACGATATTGGTAAAAATATTGTGAGTGTTGTATTGGCTTGTAATAATTACGAGATTGTTGATTTAGGGGTTATGGTACCGCCAGAAAAAATTATTGCAGAAGCAAAAGCACACAATGTAGATGTTATTGGTTTATCGGGATTAATTACACCATCGCTAGATGAAATGGTGTATTTGGCAAAAGAAATGGAGCGTCAAAATTTTACAGTGCCCTTACTTATTGGTGGAGCAACTACCTCAAAAGCACATACCGCCGTTAAGATTGATCCACAATATAAAAATGCGGTAGTTCATGTAAATGATGCCTCAAGAGCAGTTACCGTTGTTGGCGATTTATTAAATAAGAAAACGGCAAACGATTATGTTGCGAATATAAAAATAGATTACGATGAATTTCGTGAGAAATTTTTAAAACGCGGCAAAGAGAAATCATATATTTCAATAACCGAAGCCAGAAAACGTAAATTTAAAATTGATTGGGAAACGTCTGAAATTGTAAAACCTAAAGAATTAGGAATTCAGATGTTTAAACAATTAAGTTTAAAAGAATTAGTGCCGTATATAGATTGGAGTCCGTTTTTTAGAAGTTGGGATTTACATGGTAAATTTCCAGATATTTTAAAAGATGATTTGGTGGGTGAACAAGCAACAACGATGTATGAAGAAGCTCAAATTATGATTGAAAACATCATTGCAAAACAACTATTAAAACCTAAAGCAGTTTTCGGATTGTTTGAAGCGAACACCATTAATGATGACGATATTTCGGTTCAGAAAAAAGGCAAAGAGTTAGCAGTTTTTAGAACCTTACGTCAGCAATTAAGTAAGCGTGAAGGGATTCCAAATATTGCGCTTAGCAGATTTTATTGCACCAAAGGAAACTGGAAAAACCGATTATATGGGTGCGTTTTGTGTGGCTATTTTTGGCGCACAAGAATTAGCTGATAGTTATAAGGCAAAAGACGACGATTATAATGCGATAATGGCACAAGCTATTGCCGATAGATTTGCAGAAGCATTAGCCGAATATTTACACAAACAAGTGCGAACCAAACATTGGGGTTATGCTGAAAATGAAAATTTAACGAACGACGATTTAATTAAAGAAAGTTATAAAGGCATTCGTCCGGCACCAGGATATCCTGCTTGTCCAGATCATTTAGAAAAGGAAACCATTTGGAGTTTGTTAGAGGTTGAAAAAATTATTGGTGTAACCTTAACCGAAAGTTTAGCCATGTGGCCAGCAGCCGCCGTTTCTGGATATTATTTTGGAAATCCGGAAGCGAAATATTTTGGTTTAGGAAAAATTACAGACGACCAAGTAACAGATTATGCGGTACGAAAAGGCATCACAAAAGAAAAAGCTAGTAAATGGTTGCATCCAAATATCGCTGAAGAATAAAAAGATACGTCATTACGAGGAGGAACGACGAAGTAATCTCATAATTAAGAACAGATTGCTTCATCACGAAAGGTGATTCGCAATAACAAAACAAAAACATAAAAGTGAAAGATAAATTTATAGAATTAACATTAGGAAGCTATATTATTTCTCATGGTTTTAGTGCCAAAAATAAAGAAATAATGGAGTCGATAACCTTCTGAGAATTTCGCAAAAAAGTTAATTCCTGTTTCTAGGATTAAATCGATTAGCGAGAAATATATTTTAACCGATTATGTTGATGGCCGATGGATTTATTGGGAGTATGAAGAAGATTATAACGAGGTAAAAAAACTATTGGTTTAACCTGCGTTAGCGATTGCAGAGGAAAGCCCACAGCGACCCCGAGGCTTCGGGGGAGCGAGGACTTGTAACGAAAAGCGCGACCCTTGTGGTAACGCAAAAATAAATAGATAAATATTGATGAGATTCCTGCCTTTGCGGGAATGACAAAAGGTAATTGATGAAAGTAACAGATCACATAAAAAAAGCAACGGAAAAACATTGTTTTCGTTTGAAGTTATTCCGCCGCAAAAAGGAAAAAATATTCAGGATTTATATAATAATATAGATCCGTTAATGGAGTTTAATCCACCATTTATTGATGTAACCACTTCTCGAGAAGAGTATGTTTATATTGATAAAGGTAACGGACTTTTAGATAAGACGAATTACCCGTATGCGTCCGGGAACGGTTGGTATTTGTGCATCTATTATGCATAAATATAATGTAGATGCGATTCCACATTTGTTATGTGGTGGTTTTACAAAAGAAGAAACCGAATATGTTTTGGTAGATTGTCATTATTTAGGTATTGATAATGTGATGGCTTTGCGTGGTGATTCTATGAAAGATGAACCGTATTTTAAACCAGTACAGGGTGGGAATGCCTTTGCGAGTGAATTGGTAAAACAAATTGCCGAATTTAAATAGAGGCAAATATTTGCACGACGATGTGGTGGTGGAACATAATTCTGATTTTTGTATTGGTGTTGCTGGTTATCCTGAAAAACACATGGAAGCACCATCGCTTGTATACCGATTTAAAACGCTTAAAAGAAAAAGTTGATGCTGGTGCCGATTATGTGGTAACGCAAATGTTTTTTGATAATAAAAAGTATTTTGAGTTTGTTGATAAAGCAAGAGCCATAGGTATTAACGTGCCAATTATTCCAGGAATAAAACCTATTGCGGTAAAACGTCATTTACAAATATTACCTCAAGTTTTTAAAATAGATTTGCCACAAGAACTTATTGAAGCTGTAGAGGCTTGTAAAGATAATAAAGCGGTAAGACAGGTTGGGATTGAGTTTGCTATTCAACAATCGAAAGAATTAAAAGCGGCTGGTGTTCCGGTGTTGCATTATTATTCTATGGGTAAAAGTGATAATATAAAAGCAATTGCATCGGCATTGTTTTAAATAATCGGATACTTTTACAATTTAGGAAATTTATTAATGAAATTATTTTTAACCTACACTTTTTTAGTATATTACTGCTATTGTTTTTTCACAGGAAAAACAATATACATCGTACTTTTGATGTCAACTATTTTAAAGGAAATATTGCCTTACATAATAATGATATTCTGCATTTAATTAAAGGGCATCCAGAAGGTGTTATTTTAAGTTGGAATAAAAAAACCTACGGATTTAACGATTGGGAACAACGTTATAATTATCCCGATTATGGTGTATCATTCGCCTATCAAAACTTAAAAAATGATGTTTTAGGAAATAATGCGTCATTGTATGCACATTATAATTTCTATTTTTTTAATCGGAATTTAATGTTTCGAATTGGACAAGGTATTGGATATACATCAAATCCTTACGATAAAGAAACTAATTATAGAAACATTGCTTTTGGATCGAAATTTTAAGCAGTACCACTGATGATGCTTAATTATAAAAAGGAACGTATTATTGATAAATTTGGGTTGCAAGCTGGATTTTCGTTAATTCATTATTCTAATGCCAATGTAAAAGCACCAAATGCGAGTGTTAATACCATTGCTTTTAATTTAGGAGTTACCTATAATTTAGATGACTGAAGAACCAGAATATATTACAACAATAGCAGATGGTGGAAAAGAAAAATTTACCCAACCTATAAAATATAATCTTGTTTTTAGAGGTGGTGTTAATGAAAGTGATGTGGTTGGAAGTGGTCAGTTTCCATTTTATATTGTTTCTGCGTATGCCGATAAACGTATTAATGTAAAAAGCGCTTTTCAATTTGGGACAGATGTGTTTTTTTCAAACTTTTTAAAAGAACTTATTTATTATAAAAGTGTATCGTTTCCAGAAGAAAATGTTTCTGGAGATGAAGATTATAAACGTGTTGGTGTTTTTGTAGGACATGAATTGTTTATCAATAAAACGTCTTTAGAAACACAATTAGGGTATTACGTGTATTATCCTTTTGATTTTGAAGGTACGAGTTTATTCAAGAATTGGGTTAAAGCGATATTTTAGAGAAAAATGGTTTGGTGCTTTAACTTTAAAAACGCATGGTGCTAAAGCAGAAGCTGTTGAAATTGGAATTGGGGTTAGATTGTAATGTCATTCCTGCAAAAGCAGGAATCTTATGAATAAAATTATAACTAGATTCCTACTTTTTAGGAATGACAAAGATGAAAAAACTAATTTACATATTAATCTGTTATTGTTTTTTGCTTGCAATAGTGAAAATGCAGGTGATTGTTTTCAAACAACAGGAACATATTATTCAGCAAGAAATTACGGTTGCTAGTTTTGATAAAATATTAGTAAACAGAGATATTGAATTAATTATAAAAGAAGGTAGTAACAGAAAAGGTTGTTATTGAAACAGGAAAAAATTTGTTAAATGATGTTGATGCCATTGTTGTTGATGGAAAATTGATTTTAACCGATAATAATTCGTGTAATTATGTGCGTAATTATGGGGTTACTAAAATATATATAACGTCGCCAAATATTACAGAAATTAGAAGTTCAACACAATACGATGTAAGTTCTGATGGGGTTTTAACCTATCCTAGCTTTAACTATTTTGGCAGAAGATTATAATGCGCCTGATACGTTTACAAGTGGCAATTTTAGATTACAAATTGATAATGATGCTTTTAATTTGGTTTTCAATAATTTATCGAATTGTTTTATTTCAGGAAAAACCAATAACCTCAATATAACCTTTGCAGCAGGGACATCGCGTTTTGAAGGCGAAAATCTTATTGCACAACATGTGGTGTTGTGGAATAGAAGTTCGAATGATATGATTGTGAATCCACAACAATCTATAACTGGCAAAATATCAGGAACAGGCAATGTTATTGCTGTATCATATCCGCCAATTGTAGATGTGCAAGAAGTATATAAAGGGCGATTAATTTTTAATTAATTCCACCGATTGTTTAGCAATTTCCAATTCTTCATTTGTTGGAATCACCAATATTTTAACTTTAGAACCTTCTTTATTAATGGCTCTGATGTCTCTTTCTTTAGAATTGTTTTTATCGTCGTCTAAATCAATGCCTAAAAAGTCTAAATTTTCACAAATTAGTCTACGCATATATTTAGAGTTTTCTCCAATACCAGCGGTAAACACAATAGCATCTACACCGTTTAGTACCGATGCATAGCTTCCTATGTATTTTTTGATACGATAGGCATTCATTTGTAAAGCCAGGATACAATCTTTATCACCTTTAGCGGCTTCGTTTTCAATATCTCTTAAATCACTATAGCCTGTAAGTCCTAGCATACCACTTTTCTTTTGTAAAAAGGTATTTATATCATATAAAGAATAACCAAATTTATCTGCTAAATAGAAAATTATGGCAGGATCGATATCTCCAGAACGTGTTCCCATAATTAATCCGCTAACCGGTGAAAAACCTAAAGAATGGTCTATACTTTTTCCATTTTTTACAGCGGTAATACTACAGCCATTTCCTAAATGAATAGTAATAATTTTTGATTCTTTTTTACCTAAATATTCAATTGCTTTTTCTGAAACATATTTATGACTTGTTCCATGGAAACCGTATAAACGAATATGTTTTTTAGTTAAAAATTCATTCGGAATGGCATATTTATAAGCAACTTCTGGAATCGACTGATGAAATGCAGTATCGAAAACAGCCACTTGTTTCGCGTTTGGAAAAATATCTTCAGCAACTTCAATACCTTCTAAATTTGCAGGGTTGTGCAAAGGTGCTAAAGATGATAATTCTTTTATTTTCTCTTTTACCTCATTGGTTATTTCTGTGGTATTACTAAAATAAATACCGCCATGTACAACTCTATGACCAACAACAGCAATATCGTCTGGCGATTTTATAATGCCAGTATTTTTATCTAAAAGATGGTCGGCTACCAGTTTTAATCCAGCTTTGTGGTTTGCTATATAAGATTCAAATTCAATGGTGTTTTTTTCAGTTTTAAATTTGAAAATAGCATCATCAAAACCAATACGTTCTATAATTCCTGAACATAAAATGGTTTCACTAGGCATTGAAAATAATTGATACTTTAGAGAAGAACTTCCCGAGTTTAATACTAATACTTGCATGTTTAAATTTCTTGTGCTTGAATTGCGGTTATAATTACAGTACTATAAATATCGTCTGCAGTACAGCCTCTACTTAAGTCGTTTACTGGTTTGTTTAATCCTTGTAAAATTGGTCCGATGGCTAAAGCGCCTGTTTCTCTTTGTACCGCTTTATAAGTGTTGTTTCCTGTGTTTAAATCTGGGAAAATAAGAACACTTGCATGTCCGGCAACTTCAGAATTTGGTAATTTACTTTGACCGATTCGCATATCTACTGCGGCATCATATTGAATTGGACCTTCAATTTTTAAGTGTAGGAGCTTGTTTGTTTACAATTTCGGTGGCTTCTCTAACTTTTTCAACATCGGCACCTTTTCCTGAAGCACCAGAAGAATACGAAAGCATCGCTACCTTAGGTTCAATTCCAAATTCTTTAGCTGTTTGGGCAGAAGAGATAGCTATTTCAGCTAATTCTTTTGCATTCGGATTTGGGTTGATGGCACAATCTCCAAAAACAGATACTCTGTCTTCTAAACACATAAAGAATACAGTAGACACAATGTTTACTCCCGGTTTCGTTTTAATAAATTGTAATGCTGGAAGTAAGGTATGTTGTGTGGTATTAACTGCTCCAGAAACCATACCATCGGCATGCCCTTTATAAATCATCATGGTGCCATAATAAGACACATCAGACATAGCATCTCTTGCCATTTCTAAGTTTACATTTTTATGTTTTCTTAGTTCATAAAAAGTATTAACATAATCTTCAAAATGAGGCGATGTTTTAGGGTGAACAATATTTATGTCATTGATGTCTAGAGCTATATCGTACCTTTCAATACGTTCTTTAATTTTTTCTACTTCACCAATTAATGTTAATTCAACAACTTGCGCATTTATTAATTTTGCTGCTGCTTGTAAAACACGCTCGTCGTAACCTTCTGGTAATACAATGTGTTTTTTGTTTTTAAGAGCACGTTGTAATAAATTGTATTGAAACATTCTTGGGGTAAAAATATCCGATTCAAAAGTAATTAACTGTTCAGCCAATTTATCTGAATTTACATTTAGGTCGAAAGTTGCAATAGAAGTTTCAATTTTCTCTATGTTTTCGGCGTATATTTTAGATTTTATATTACCGATACTGTTGGTTACAGAGTAAGTACCTCCTTTTACGCTAATAATAGGAACAACGCTAGATAGACCTTCAATTAATTTTAAAATAGGTTCTTCAGGAATTAAACCCCCAGTTAAAATAACACCAGAGATTTTTGGATAATTTTTGGATATATTGGCTTGTAAGGCGCCTAAAATAATGTCGGCTCTATCACCTGGCGTAATCACTAATGCGTTTTCTTTTAAATACGTTAAATAATTACGCAATTGCATGGCGCCAACACTAAAGCTGTCGATTAAATTATTTAACAAGTCTTTCCCAAAAAGTACTTCTCCGTCTAAGGATTTTATAACTTCTTTGATTGTTGGACTTGATAAGCTATGAATTTTAGGAATCACCGAAATATCGGTGTTATCATTAATTCTATTTTTTAATAATTCTTTTAGCAGTATCTGTGTCTTTCGGATCTACTTTATTGGTCATTATAGAAAGTACATCTACCTCACTTCTAAAAGTATCGTATGCTAATTGAACACCATCAACAATTTCGCGATGTTCTTTTTTGTCACCTTGCATTACGATAATAACTGGAAGGCTTAAGTTTTTGGAGATTAGAATGTTTAAATCTAATTCTAAACTAGAGTTGTCATGCGAAAAATCGGTTCCTTCAACTAAAACAAAATCAAAGCGTTCTTCGAGATATTTGTATTTTTTAATGATAACGTCAATTACTTCACCAGATTTTCCTTGGTTGTATAAATCCAGCACTTCATTCCTAGTAAAGGCAAATGTTTTTTTGTAATTGATATCAATTTCGAAATGTGAAAGAACAGTGCTAATATGGTTGTCCATTTCACCAGATTCTAAATCTTCAATTATAGGTCTAAAATAACCTACTTTCGCTGTTTTACCTAAAAGCATACGCATTAAACCTAACACCACAACAGATTTTCCGCTGTTTGGTTCAATAGTAGCTACATAAATTCCTTTACTCATTTTAGTGTTTTTGTAGTTCCGCAATCGTTATCGCATCTTATGTTTCAGATAACATTGCTTTTAATTATTAATGATATAATATAATTTGATGCCGCAAAATTAGCATCTACATAGTTTAGTAAAGATGATATTAGTCATGTTTTCGCCACAAAATTTATAACTTTTAAAAGGAATTTTAATCATTTAAAAGTATTGACGATTTTTTATACCGATGTTAAATCTCTAAAAAGCGATTCTAAGCTTGCGTTTTTTTGATTAAGCTGCAAAATTTTTAATTTATTATCGTGCGCAAAATCAAATACGTAAGATCGCATATCGTTAGAAGTCGAAAATGTAATTTCATAAACAAACCCATGGGTGTTTACAACTGTTTTAACTTTAGGTAATTTATTTAAAAATGCGTCTTCTACCCTGTAATCAAATTCTACTATTACGGTTTGCTCTTTGCTGTCTCGTAACTCGTTTAATTTTTTATCGGCTACAATTTCACCTTTATTAATTACAATAACTCGGTCGCAAATAGCTTCAACTTCCTGCATAATATGTGTGGAGAGGAATACAGTTTTAGTTTTGCCAATAGTTTTTATGAGGTTTCTAATTTCTACCAATTGGTTTGGGTCTAAGCCTGTGGTAGGTTCGTCGAGTATTAAAACATCCGGATTGTGCAATAAGGCATTTGCTAACCCAACACGCTGACGGAACCCTTTAGAAAGTTGTCCGATTTTTTTGTGCGCTTCGGGTGTTAATCCAGTAAGTTCTATAACCTCGTTAATTCTTTGTTTGGTGACCTTATATATACTGCCGTTAAAAGAAAGGTATTCTTTAACAAACATGTCTAAATATAACGGGTTATGTTCGGGTAAATAACCAACACTTAATTGAACTTGTTGTTTTTCTTGATTTACATCAAATCCATTTACAAGTGCAGTACCTTCATTCGCATTGATATACGTGGTTAAAATTTTCATCATGGTAGATTTGCCAGCGCCATTGGGTCCTAAAAACCCAACAATCTCTGGTTTTTCAACCTTAAACGTAATATTGTTTAATGCTTTTTGATTTCCGTATAGTTTGGTAATGCCTTCTACCTGTATAGACATGTTAGTTTTTTTGTTCAAAAATAATGATTATCTAATGTAAAGTAAGTTTTGCTGTAAAATATTTAAAACTTTTAATAAAAATAAAAAAAAGGTTTTATCCTATTTTGTTTTCTTAAAATATTAATTACTTTAGCCTCATAATTATGAAAGCAACAGTAAGTTATACATATTTTAGCAATTTTTATTTTTTCTTTAGCAGAAAAAACGAGGCGTTGTATGTGTAATTTATCATTATAAATTTAAAATATAAGGTCTCGATGAAAATCGGGACTTTTTTTTGTATATGATTAAAACAGTAGCAATACAGGGTGTAAAAGGATCGTTCCATCATATTGTGTCACAGCAGTTTTTTAAAAAACCTGTTGATGTTCTGGAGTGCTTAACATTTGATCAGGTAGTCGATTTTCTAATTACTAAAAAATGTGACGCCGCAATAATGGCTCTAGAGAATTCTATTGCAGGATCTATCATTCCCAATTATGCCTTAATCAATAAATTTGGGCTGCATATTGTTGGAGAACATTATTTAGATATTCAGCATAATTTAATGGCATTACCAAAGCAAAATATCATGGAGATTAAGGAAGTGTACTCACATCCCATGGCATTATTGCAATGTATTGAATTTTTTAAATTGTATCCGCATATTAAATTGGTAGAAGATAAAGATACTGCTGAGGTTGCACAACGTATACAAGAAAAACAGTTAAAAGGGGTAGGTGCGATAGCAAGTGCGATGGCTGCAGAGATTTTTGAGCTAGATATTTTAGCGCGTAGTATTCAAACCATAAAGCATAACGAAACGCGTTTTGTGATTGTAAACCGAGTAAATTCTGAAATACCAGAAATCGAAATAAATAAAGCTTCTGTAAAATTTGAAGCAGACCATAAGCGTGGAAGTTTGGCTGCTATTTTAAATGTTATGAGCGATTGTAAATTAAATTTAACCAAAATACAGTCGTTACCTATTGTTGAAACACCTTGGAAATATGCCTTTTTTGTGGATGTTACTTTTGAAACATACGAAGATTTTAAGAAGGCAAAATCTATTATAAATATTATGGCTCAAGGATTTAAAGTATTGGGCGAGTATAAAAACGCAAAGTTATGATTGAGGCAGCTAATAGATTAAATACGGTTGAAGAATACTACTTTTCAAAAAAATTAAGAGAAGTAAATCTTCTTATTGCTAGTGGTAAACCCATTATTAATTTGGGTATTGGCAGCCCAGATATGCAACCACCACAAAAAGTAATAGACGCATTAAATGAAGGATTTTCTAGTCCGAATGCCCATAAATACCAAAGTTATCAAGGGCTTCCAGAATTAAGAGAAGCCATGGCAGGTTTTTATAAAGAACATTTTAAAGTGCATTTAAGTCCGTCAACCGAAATTTTGCCACTAATGGGAAGCAAGGAAGGGATTATGCATATTTCTATGGCATACTTAAATGAAGGCGACGAGGTTTTAATACCAAATCCAGGTTATCCAACTTACCAATCGGTAACAAATTTAGTAGGGGCAGTGCCTGTTTTTTATGAGCTTGATGAAGCGAATAACTGGATGCCAGATTTTAAGGCATTAGAAAAGTTAGATTTAAGTAAAGTTAAATTAATGTGGGTAAATTATCCGCACATGCCAACAGGAGCACAACCAAGCAGATATGTTTTCGAAGAGCTGGTAGCTTTTGGTAAAAAGCATAATATATTAATTGTTAATGATAACCCATACAGCTTCGTGTTAAACGATAATCCAAGAAGTATTCTAGAGGTTGAAGGTGCTAAAGAGGTTTGTTTAGAACTTAATTCGTTAAGTAAAACCTTTAATATGGCCGGATGGCGCGTTGGGATGGTTGTTGGCGATAGCATACACATTAACAATATTTTAAAGGTAAAAAGTAATATGGATTCGGGGATGTTTTATGGCATTCAAAAAGGCGCGATTGAAGCACTAAAATGTTCTAAAATGTGGTTTAGCACTTTAAATAGTGTATATAAGAAAAGACGAGATTTAGTATGGAAATTAGCTGACGCATTAAATTGCACGTACGACAAAAATGCGACAGGATTATTTGTTTGGGCAAAATTACCAGCCCTTTGTAAAGTCTGAAGAGTTTATTGATTTGGTACTTAAAAACAACCATATATTTATTACGCCGGGAACCATTTTTGGAAGTAAAGGAGAAGGGTATATTAGGTTTTCTTTATGTGCCTCAACCGAAGTTTTAGAAGAAGCAATAGCAAGAATCAGATGAAAAATATTTACATGATAGGTGTTGGATTAATAGGCGGAAGTCTGGCTATTGATATTAAAAACAAATATCCAGAAGTGGTTATTCATGGTATTAGTAGAAAAGATTCTACGCTCGAAGAAGCCTTAGCACTTAATTTAATCGATAAAAAAGCAAGCTTAGATGATATAGAACATGCCGATATGGTTATCATTTCTATTCCTGTAGATGCAACTGTTAAATTGCTACCATCGGTTTTAGATAGAATACCCGATACAGGGTTGGTAGTAGATGCAGGATCCACAAAAGAAGCTATTTGTCAATGTGTAGAAAATCATCCGAAGCGCAGAAATTTTTTAGCAATGCATCCTATTGCAGGTACAGAGCATTCTGGACCAAGTGCAGCAATAAGTGGATTGTTTGTTGGGAAAACAAATATTGTTTGCGAAGTTGAAAAAACGACTTTTAAACTTCAGGAAAAGGCATTAGAATTATTTAAAAGTATCGGGATGCGCATTCGCTATATGAATCCCGTGGCACACGACAAGCACATTGCATATGTATCCCATTTATCGCACATAAGTTCGTTTATGTTAGGTAAAACAGTGATTGAAAAAGAAAAAAATGAACGCGATATTTTTGATATGGCCGGAAGTGGATTTGCCTCTACGGTAAGATTAGCAAAAAGTTCACCAGAAATGTGGACACCCATTTTCAAACAAAACAAAGATAATGTTATTGAAACCTTAGAAGAGTATATAATCAATCTTACACATTTTAAGGAATTAATGAAAGAAGATAATTTTGATGCTATTTTTGAAGAAATGAAAAGCACCAATTATATAAAAGATATTTTAAAAGGAATTAGTTAAGAATAAACAAAATGGAAAACAAAAAAGAAATGAGAACATGGTTAGATGATTTAAATTTAAGTCATCCCTTGGTAATTGCAGGACCTTGTAGTGCCGAAACAGAAGAGCAAGTTTTAAAAATAGCACATGAGTTAAAAGATACTGATGTAAGTTATTTTAGAGCAGGAATTTGGAAACCAAGAACACGACCAGGAATGTTTGAAGGTGTTGGCGCTTTAGGCTTAAAATGGTTACAAAAAGTAAAGGCAGAAACGGGTATGAAAATTTGTACCGAAGTTGCTAATGCAGCCCATGTAAAATTAGCTTTAGAACATGATGTAGATATGTTATGGATTGGTGCGCGTTCAACCGTGAGTCCTTTTATCATGCAAGAAATTGCAGATGCACTTCAAGGAACAGACAAACCGGTACTTATTAAAAATCCGGTTAATCCAGACTTAGCGTTGTGGTTAGGTGGTATCGAAAGAATTTACGAATCGGGAGTAAAAAATATAGGAGCAATTCACCGAGGGTTTTCAACGTATGAAAAAACAAAATACAGAAATAATCCAGAATGGCAATTAGCCATCGAATTTCAAAATAAATATCCAGACATCCCTTTAATTAACGATCCGTCGCATATTACAGGAAAAAGAGATATGATTTTTGATGTGTCTCAAGAGGCCTTAGATTTAAATTTTGATGGCTTAATGATAGAAACACATTTCGATCCTGATAATGCATGGAGTGACGCTTCACAGCAAGTTACTCCAAAAACATTAATTCAGATTATGAGAGATTTGAAAATTAAAAAAGAATCAGATCCAGAAGCCGAATACAATAAGGAACTGAATAATTTAAGAGCACAGATTGACGTAGTAGACAATCAAATTATCGATTTGTTAGGAAAGCGTATGAAAGCGGCCGATGGTATTGGCGCACTAAAAAAGTCTAAAAACGTAGCTGTTTTACAAAGCAAACGTTGGAACGAAATTTTAGGACATATGGTTTTAGAAGGCGAGTCTAGAGGCTTAAGTGAAGAGTTTGTTTTAAAAATGTTTAAAGCCATTCACCAGGAATCTATTAATCATCAAGAAAAAATTATTAACGGATAAAATTAAAAAACGCCTTACAATTGTAAGGCGTTTTTAGTATATATTATTTGTTTCTTTTAAAAATATAGCGCGTAATAAAAATACCTTGATTGTCGCTTTTACCAGCATCACTTTCAACGGCACTAGTTACAAATGCCAATTCCCAGCCTTCTTGAACCATAGTGTTTATTTTTGAAGTTATTAGGGCATCGTTGGCAGCAATATTTTGAAAACGAATACCTGCAATGTTGTAAAAGTTTAGCAATTTGGTTTCATCAAAATCTTTTACTCGAATGTCTCCTCTATCAGATTTGTTTCGTTCGTTATCGTCTTCTGTTTGTGTACTAGTGTATTCTTTATAGTTTTTTTCTTCATTCGCACTTACTATTCTAGAACGACCTAAGCCATTCGGAACAATAGATTCTACACTTGTAATAACTTTGTACTCTACTTGAGCACTGCTTTCAAAAAAAGCTAAAAGAGCAATTGCGGCTAAAAATAAGATTTTTTTCATGTTGTTGATTTTTAAGATTAAGTAGCTAATATATGTTTTTTTCTTACTTTTTATTAAATTGAAAAGTTGTTAATTTGTATTTTATAATTTATGACAGGACTCGTTTATAAATCTACAGGAAGTTGGTACACCATTAAAACCGAATTGGGTGAAACTTACGAATGCCGAATAAAAGGCAAATTTCGATTAAAAGGTATTAAAAGTACGAACCCGATAGCGGTAGGTGATTATGTGGATTTTGAATTAGAAACCGATAATGACAAGGTCTCCGGAGTTATTCATAGTATTCACGACCGAAGTAATTATATTGTTCGTAAATCGGTTAATCTTTCAAAGCAAACACATATTATAGCCTCGAATATAGATTTGGTTTTTTTAATGATTACTATTAATAATCCGCCAACCTTAACCAGTTTTATCGATCGGTTTTTAGTAACCGCTAACGCATATTCCATAAAAACAATATTGCTTTTCAATAAAATTGATGTTTACGACGAGGAAACCCTTAATGAAGTGAAATATTTAGCACATATTTACAGACAAATTGGGTACGAATGTATTGGTGTTTCTGCGGTAACAGGTAAAAACATTGATAAAGTCAAAGCACTAATGCATGATAAAGTAAGTATGTTTTCTGGTCATTCTGGTGTTGGAAAATCCACCTTAATTAATGCCATAGAACCTGGTTTAGATATTAAAACAAAAGAAATATCCACGTTACATATGCAAGGGCAACACACGACCACTTTTGCCGAAATGTTCGATTTAAGTTTTGGAGCCAAAATTATCGACACTCCCGGAATTAAAGGCTTTGGAGTCGTAGATATGGATAAAGAAGAAGTGGGCGATTATTTTCCTGAGATTTTTAAACTTAAACAAGACTGCAAGTTTAATAATTGTTTACATGTTCACGAACCGCATTGTGCTGTAAAAAAAGCCTTAGATGACGATAAAATAGCTTTTTCGAGATACAGAAGTTATTTGCAAATTTTAGAAGGTGAAGATGAGCATTACAGAACCGATAACTGGGAAAAAGAATGAAACATCTTTAGCAAAAATGATTGTAGTAGAACAGGATATTGAATAAAGATGTTGCATGTGACAAATAAAAAGCAATGAATAAAAACACATGAAAGTTGTAATTCAAAGAGTTTCTAAAGCTAGTGTTACGATAGAAGAAAGTATTGTGGCATCCATAGCAAACGGAATGTTAATTCTATTAGGAATTGTTGACGACGATGCATTAGAGGACATTAACTGGTTGGCAAACAAAATTGCAAATCTTCGCATATTTGGTGATGAAAATGGTGTTATGAATAAATCCTTGTTAGATGTAAATGGCGATGTTATAGTTGTAAGTCAATTTACATTACATGCTTCAACCAAAAAAGGAAACAGACCAAGTTATATAAAAGCTGCAAAACCAGATATTGCCATTCCATTGTATGAAGGCTTTGTGAAGCAATTAGAACTTGTTCTTGGTAAGACAGTTCAAACTGGCGAATTTGGTGCCGATATGAAAGTGGAATTATTAAACGACGGTCCAGTAACCATCATAATAGATTCTAAAAACAAAGAATAATGGCTTCTGTATTTGGGCATGGTGTTGTTGGGTATACGTTAACAAAAGTTATAGATTCTAAAAACGCAAAGTGGCTACTTTTTGCGGCTATCTTTTCTGCCATATTACCAGATTTTGATATAATCGCTTTTTATTTTGGAATTCCATATGAACATCCGTTGGGGCATCGCGGTTTTACACATTCTATCTTATTCGCTATTTTATGGGCATTAGTTTTAGTATATCTACTTGGTAGAAAAAATAAACTCATATGGTTTTTAGTTGTTTTATTATCAACTGTTTCTCATGGGGTATTGGATGCGATGACTTCTGGAGGAAAAGGGATTGGGTTTTTTATACCTTTTAATAACGAACGATTTTTCTTTTCTTTTACCGGTATTAAGGTGTCTCCGTTAGGTATTAGCAAGTTTTTTTCTGAATGGGGTGCTACAAGTTATTTTAAGTGAATTTAAATATGTTTTTCTACCATGTTTTATTATATTAGTTGTAAGATTTTTATTTTTTAAGTTAAAAGATATGCTTGATAATAAAATATGATTTTTCTCATATAATTTAGTGTAAACAAATTTTATATTTAGTCTTTTAACTTTCCTTAAACTATTATATGAAGGTAAAGAGCATTGTATATTTATTTGTTGTATTCGCTATATCCTCAGGATTCTCACAAGATAATTTCCATACCAGTTTAACGATACCTGATAGTCTTAAACAGCACGCAAATGCTGTAATTAGAAATCAGCAAACAGAGATTTTATTAAAATCTTCTAACGAAATGGAAGTCTCTGATAAAAGGATTATTACTGTTTTAAATAAAGAGGGCGATAAAAATGTTGATGCCTATTTACATTACGATTATAATATAAAAATAAAAGACTTAGAAGTTTTAGTTTATAATCAACTTGGCGAAGTAATAAAAAAAATAAAGAAAAGCGATTTTAAAGATATAAGTGCCGTAGATGGCGGAACCTTATATTCTGATTCTAGGGTAAAAGTGTTAGAATACACCCCAATTTCTTATCCATATACCATTGAATTCAATTATATAATTAATACAAGTAATACAGCATTTTTACGATCGTTTATGCCAGTGTACGATTTTTTTGTAAGTGTTCGAAAACAGTTCGTATGCCATTAGTTTTCCTGCAGATTTATCCATTAGAATCAAAGGAAAAGAATTTTGAAAATATTGACTTCACAAAAGAAGAACTTCCTAATAAAATAAGTTTTAATGTTAAGAATATTGAGGCCTTAAAACCTGAAGATTACAGTCCATCTATAATCGATATAATACCTAAAGTTTTAGTGTCTTCTAATAAATTTTCGTTAGAAGGTGTTCAATCTGAAGCAGAAAATTGGGAACAATTTGGTAAGTGGATGTATAACGATTTAATAAAAGATACTCACGATTTACCAGCAAGCACCATAAATGCGATTCAGGAATTGGTTAAAGACGAAACGAATGATATTGAAAAAGCACGAAAGATATACCAATACGTGCAAGATAAAGTTCGCTATATAAGTGTGCAAGTAGGTATAGGAGGTTGGAAACCCTTTAAAGCTTCAGAAGTAGATAAATTAGGTTATGGCGATTGCAAAGCGTTAACCAATTATACCATGTCGCTTTTACAGGCCGTAGGTATAAAATCTAATTACACGGTGATATATGCAGAAAGTTCGCAAAGAAGTATTGATAACGAATTTGCATCGATGCAAGGTAACCACGTTATTTTAAATATCCCATTTGATAACGATGAGTCTATTTGGTTGGAATGTACCAGTCAAAAACTACCATTTGGATTTATTGGTGATTTTACTGATGATAGAGATGCTTTAGTAATTACACCCGAAGGTGGAAAAATTCAGCATACAAAAAAATATACTACGAACGAAAATTTACAAATTATCAAAGGCACTTATAACGTTTCAAACGAAGGCGATATAGATGTAGTAGTTAATGTAAATTCAAAAGGCATTCAATATGATGATAAATATTGGTTAGAAACCGAAACTCAAAGAGATTTAGATACCTATTATAAAAAAAGATGGAAGTATATAAACGGTATTAATATGAATACCATGCGCATTAACAATGATAAAACAGCAATAGAATTTATTGAAGATATTAGTTTTCAGGCAACCAACTATACCAAAAAAGCGGGCGACAGAATGTTACTTAACCGTAAATGCTTTAAATAGAAATTTAGAAATTCCAGACCGATACAAAGACAGAAAATTACCTCTAAAAATTAAAAGAGGATTTAAAGATGTTGATGAAGTTGAAATAAAATTGCCATCAGATTTTAAAATAGAATCGGCACCTAAAAATGTTGTGATAGAAAATAAATTTGGAAGCTATAAAGCGGAATTGGAAACGATAGATGAAAACACATTAGCTGTACAAAAGAGAATTTATAGTTAACGATGGCGAGTTTCCTAAAGAAGATTACGATGCCTTTAGAGATTTTTATAAAGACGTTTCAATTCAAGACAATTCAAAAATAGCATTAATTAAAAAATAACCTTCAATGAGATTCATTCGCATTATTACTTCAGCCTTTGTTTTTCGGTTTCAGTATTCGCTCAAAATTACGATTTTGGAAAAGTATCAAAAGAAGAACTTCAAGAAAAATTTAACCCATTAGATTCATCGGCAAGTGCCACTTATTTATATAAATATAGAAGGACATACTTTGAATACAAACAAGGAATCGGATTTGTTTTAATAACAGATATCCACGAGCGTATTAAAATATATAATAAAGAAGGATTTGATAATGCTACACGTAAAATAAACTTATATGTAGATAAAAATGACAATGAAAGTGTCTCTTCATTAAATGGAGTTACCTATAATTTAGAAAACGATAAAATTGAGGAAGCTAAGCTTGGAAAAGATGCGATTTTTAAAATGGAAGAATCTAAGTATCGAAATCAAACAAAATTTACAATGCCAAATATTAAGGTAGGTACTATTATTGAATATAAATATAAAATAACATCGCCATTTGTTTGGAATGTTGATGATTTTTTATTTCAGCATGATATACCTGTAAAATATTTAGAAGCGACATTTGAAACTCCAGAATATTATAATTTTAAACCTGTTCAGAGAGGGTTTTTGAGCTTAAATCCCAAATCAGATTATAAGAGTGGACAAGTAACATTTACTTCTACAAATAGGCCTAATTATAACTATGGGGGTAATTCGTCAGAAGGGACTTTCAATTCTTCAAACCTAAATTTTATTATTAATAAAAGTGTATATTATTTAAGCGATATTCCAGCCTTAAAAGAAGAACCATTTGTGAATAATATTGACAATTATCGTTCATCTGTAAAATATGAATTGTCTTACGTAAGTTTTCCACAATCACCTATAAAATATTATTCTACAACTTGGGAAGATGTTGTTAAAACCATATACAAAACGACTAGTTTTGATGCAGAATTAGATAAAACAGGATATTTTGAAAAACTTGTTGATGATTTAATAGCTAATGAAACTGACCCTTTAATAAGAATGACATTAATATTTGATTTTATAAAGAATAAAATAAAATGGGATGGTTATTACGGAAAATTCACAAGTGATGGTGTGAAAAAGGCTTTTATTGCTAATACAGGAAATGTTGCCGAAATAAATTTAATGCTTATAGCTATGTTAAGATATGCAGGATTAAATGCAAATCCTGTTTTACTTAGTACTAGGCATAATGGCATGCCTTTATTTCCCACAGTTGATGGTTATAATTATGTTATTTCTGCTGTCGAAGCGGATAATGAAGTTATGCTATTAGACGCTACCAGTAAATATAGTGCTCCAAATGTATTGCCTTTTAGAACTCTAAATTGGGAAGGAAGAATTATTAGAAAAGATAATAGCTCCGCCAACATTGATTTATACCCTAAGGAAAAATCTAAAAAGCAAGTTTCATTGATAATTAGCTTAAATGATAAAGGTACTATTGCAGGGGGAATTAGAACTACGCAAACAAACCACTTAGCAATGTCGTATAGAGAAGATTATCTTGAAACTGAAAAAAGTCAGTTTTTAGAAAAGCTAGAAAATGAATATAATGGAGCAGACATAGATGAATTTCAAGTTAAAAATGAAACAGATTTATCAAAACCTATTGTAGAATCATTTAAATTCACATTAGAAAATCAGGCAGATATTATTAATGATAAAATATACTTTTCCCCTTTGTTCTTTTTAAAAACAAAAGAAAATCCATTTAAATTAGAGAAACGTGAATTTCCAGTAGATTTTGGATATCCTTCAAACAATAAGTACCTAGTCAATATTAGTTTGCCAGCGGGATATAAAATAGAATCCGTACCAGATCCAATAATGATTAAGTTACCAGATAATTTGGGGTCTTATACGTACAATATATCCGCCGTCTCAAATTCTGTTCAACTTTCAATAGAAACAGAAATCAATCAACCAATTATATCCTCTATTCATTATAATGCATTGAAAGATTATTTTAGTAAAATAATTGAAGTGGAATCAACACAAATTGTATTAACCAAAATTTAATGGACATACAAAATGCTCAAAAAACAGTAGACAAGAGAATTTATGGTTGATAATGGCGAGTTTCCTAAAGAAGATTACGAAGCTTTTAGAGATTTTTATAAAGACGTTTCAATTCAAGACAATTCAAAAATAGCATTAATTAAAAAATAACTTTCAATGAGATTCACCACATTATTACTTAGCTTATGTTTTTCGGTTTCAGTATTCACCCAAAACTACGATTTTGGAAAAGTATCAAAAGAAGAACTTCAAGAAAAATTTAACCCATTAGATTCCTCGGCAAGTGCCACTTATTTATATAAATATAGAAGGACATACTTTGAATACAAACAAGAAAAAGGGTTTGAATTAGTTACCGAGATTCAAGAGCGCATAAAAATATACAATAAAGAAGGTTTTGAGTATGCAACTAAAAAAGTTTATCTTCATAAAAATGGCAGCGATGAAGAACAATTAAATAGTTTAAAAGCTTACACTTATAATTTACAAGATGGAAAAATAGAGGAAACAAAGTTGGAGAAAAACGGCATTTTTGATACGGAACAATCTAAGTACCGAAACGAAACAAAATTCACTATGCCCGATATTAAAGAAGGCTCGATTGTCGAATATAAATATAAAATTTATTCACCTTTTTACTGGAGCGTAGACGATTTTGTGTTTCAATACGATATTCCTGTAAAAAAAATGGAAGCTATATTTGAAACCCCCGAGTACTTTAATTTTAAAGTAAACATGAAGGGTTTTTTATCCAATTAATCCAAAGAACGAAACTAAAAGAGGATATTATTACTTTAAATAATAAAACCAGAACTGGGACTGATGGATTTAGTGCAACTACAAACTAACTTATAGTTCATCAAATATAGATTTCACAAATAACGTATCCATATATAATTTAGATAATGTACCCGCTTTAAAAGAAGAGCCTTTTGTAAATAATATAAATAATTACCGTTCGACAATTCAATATGAATTGTCGTATACTAATTTTCCACAAACTCCAATAAAATATTATTCAACTACCTGGGAAGACGTGGTCAAAACCATTTATGAAAATTCAAGTTTTGGTGGATGAACTAGATAAAACAGGCTATTTTGAAAAAGATATTGATGCCATAATTGGCAGTATATCAGATCCTGTAACAAGAGTGTGCTTTAATTTATGATTTTGTAAAAGCAAAAGTAAAATGGAATGGATATTATAGTAAGTATTGTGATGATGGTGTACGTAAAGCCTATAAAGAACAAGTAGGTAATGTGGCCGAAATAAATTTGATGCTCACCTCCATGTTGCGTTATGCAGGTATTAAAAGCGTTTCCTATTTTGGTAAGTACAAGGCAAAATGGGATTCCTATATTTCCAACACGAGAAGGGTATAATTACGTTGTTACGTATGTTAACTTACCAACTGGAGTGGTATATTTAGATGCTACTAATAAATATAGCGCACCAAATATCCTGCCTTTTAGAACTTTAAACTGGCAAGGTAGAGTAATGGCAGAACATGGTGGTTCTGAATTGATTGATTTGTTCCCAAAAGAAGCATCAAAAAACACAACCTATCTCATGGTTAATATGGACAATCAGGGTGCCATTACAGGCGATTTCCGAACCATAAAAACCAATCATAGCGCCATGTTATACAGAGAAGAATATGTTGAAACTAATAAAGAGCAGTATTTAGAAAGGCTAGAGAACAAGTATAAAGGCATGGAGATTTCAGATTTTAAAGTTGACAATGAATCGGATTTATCGAAACCCGTTATGGAAACTTATAAATTTGAAAAAGAAAATCAGGCAGATATTATTGGAGATAAAATTTATTTTTCACCACTTTTATTTTTAAAAACCACAGAAAACCCTTTTAAATTAGAAAAACGAGAATTCCCGATCGATTTTGGTTTTCCAACATTTACCAAATACATGGTTGTTATAAATATACCAGAAGGTTTTAAAATTGAAACGTTTCCAAAACCTGCGGTTTTAGCGCTACCAGATCAATTAGGAAGCTATAAATATAATTTAACAGTTAACAATAATAAAATTCAGGTAATTATAGAATCAGAAATTAGTCAACCCATAATATCTTCTCTTTACTATGAATCATTAAAAGCTTATTTTAGCAAAATAATTGAAACAGAAGCAGAACCAATTGTTTTAACTAAAGTATAAATGGACATAAAAAACGCACAACTTATAGTAGATAACTGGATTAAAGATCATGGTGTTCGGTATTTTAACGAACTTACCAATATGGCACAACTTACCGAAGAAGTGGGCGAAGTAGCACGTATTATAGCCCGTCGTTACGGCGAACAAAGTGAAAAAGAAAGCGATAAAAATAAAGATTTAGGCGAAGAATTGGCCGATGTAGTTTTTGTAGTATTATGTTTAGCGAACCAAACAGGTATCGATCTTCAAGCGGCTTTTGATAAAAAAATGGATATAAAAACCAATCGCGACCACGATAGACACCATAATAATGAAAAATTAAAGTAAATTTGCTGCTTCTAAAAAATAGATATTTATAAGTATGCATATTACGCTTCAAAAATCTGCAATAGCAAAGGAATCTTCAGTTCAAATTACGGGCTCAAAAAGTGAATCAAACAGATTATTACTTTTAAAAGCCTTGTATCCAACTATCCAACTTGAAAATGTTTCAAATTCAGACGATAGTGTTTTAATGACTGAAGCTTTAAAAACAAATTCTAATATTGTTGATATTCATCACGCAGGAACCGCTATGCGATTTTTAACAGCGTATTTCTCTATTCAAGAAGGTAGAGAAGTTACTCTTACAGGATCTAAACGTATGAAAGAACGTCCTGTTCAAATTTTGGTTGAAGCTTTAAAAGAACTTGGTGCAGAGATTAGTTATGTGGAAAATGAAGGCTTTCCGCCAATAAAAATAAAAGGTAAAAAACTAACAAACAATAAAGTATCGCTTCAGGCAAATGTTAGCAGTCAATATATTTCGGCCTTATTGCTTATTGCTTCTAAACTTGAAAACGGTATTGAGCTGACTCTTGAAGGCGAAATTACATCAGTGCCCTATATAAAAATGACACTTGAGTTTATTAGATGAAATTGGTGTAGAATCGTCTTTCGTGGGTAATACCATCAAAGTAAAACCGAACACCCAAAAACCAACGCCTAAAACCTTAACCGTAGAATCCGATTGGTCTTCGGCATCTTATTATTTTAGTATGGCTGCTTTAAGTGAAGTTGGTACAAAAATTACCTTATCGTCTTATAAAGAAAATTCGTTACAAGGCGATTCAGTCTTAGTTGAAATTTATAAGCATTTTGGAGTACAAACTAGTTTTAAGAATAATACAGTGGTGTTAGAAAAAATTAGCACAGACTTAAAACCGTTTTCTTATAACCTAACAAATGCACCAGATATTGCACAAACCATAGCTGTAACTTGTTTTGCATTAGGAATAGACTGCGATTTAACAGGACTTCATACCCTAAAAATTAAAGAAACAGATAGGTTAGTGGCTTTAAAAACCGAAATTGAAAAATTAGGAGGACAGTGTTAGAATAACAGATAAATCCTTACACCTTGCAGCTTCAAATAAGATTAAAGAATTAGTGCCCATTGCAACCTATAACGACCATAGAATGGCCATGGCTTTTGCACCAATAGCGCTTAAAACACCAATAATAATTGAAGATGCCGAAGTGGTTTCAAAATCCTATCCAACCTTTTGGGAAGACCTAAAATCTATTGGTTTTAAAATAACTAAATAATAATCACGTATTTACTTGACAACGCCTACTTTCAGATTGTATATTTGCAGCCGTTTATAATTATAAGAATTGTTTTATAAGCGAATAAACAAATAAACATATAAATCTTTTACATGAAATTATCACACTTTGGTTTCAATTTGCCAGAAGAATTATTAGCAGAATATCCTGCAGAAAATAGAGATGAATCTCGTTTAATGGTTTTAGATAGAAAAAAGCAAACTATTGAACATAAAATGTTTAAAGACATTATAGACTATTTTGATGAGGATGATGTTTTAATTCTTAATAATACTAAAGTATTTCCTGCCAGATTATATGGTAATAAAGAAAAAACAGGAGCTAGAATAGAAGTATTTTTATTAAGAGAATTAAACGAAGAACAACGTCTTTGGGATGTTTTAGTAGATCCAGCTCGAAAAATAAGAATTGGTAACAAATTATATTTTGGAGACGATGATACTTTAGTTGCAGAGGTTATAGATAATACAACCTCTAGAGGTCGTACCTTACGTTTTTTATATGATGGTTCTTATAAAGAATTTCGTAGAAAATTAAACGAATTGGGCGAAACACCACTTCCAAAATATATAAAAAGAGAAGTAGCAGCCAGAAGATGAAGAGCGTTATCAAACCATTTATGCTAAAAACGAAGGTGCTGTTGCAGCTCCAACAGCAGGACTTCATTTCTCAAGACATTTATTAAAACGTTTAGAAATTAAAGGTGTAAATTTTGCTGAAGTAACTTTACATGTTGGTTT
This sequence comes from uncultured Flavobacteriaceae bacterium, assembly GCA_963704215.1. GTDB lineage: Bacteria > Bacteroidota > Bacteroidia > Flavobacteriales > Flavobacteriaceae > Mariniflexile. Next base: position 262,804 of record CAVPHK010000004.1, on the reverse strand, counting down.
AGGAACTTTTAATCCGGTTGAGGTAGAAGATTTTCTAAACATAAAATGGATAGTGAAGAGCTTAAAATAGACGAAAAAGCAGTAGACATAGTAAATAAAGGTATAAAAGATAAAAGACGCGTTTGTGCTGTAGGTACCACGGCTATGCGAGCCATTGAAAGTTCGGTGTCTTCAAATGGTGAGTTAAATGAAGTTGAAGGATGGACAAATAAATTTATTTTCCCTCCTTACGATTTTAGTATTGCAAACTGCATGATTACCAATTTCCACACACCAAAATCAACCCTGTTAATGATGGTGTCTGCATTTGCAGGTCACGATTTTATTAAAAAAGCATACGAAGAGGCTGTAAAAGAAAAGTACAAATTCTACAGCTATGGTGATGCCATGTTAATCATATAAATTTCAAAAGCCTTGTTAATTCAAGGCTTTTTTTTTGAGATTTGTTTTAGGGCATTACCCTAAAGGGTCGCGCTTTCCGCTATATGCTTTTTTTCGTGCCTCAAAACAAGGATGCCGCTGCAATCGCTAATGCAATTTGCTATTTTCAATTCATATTCATCAATCAAAATTCATCTATCGTTAATCGGTAATCATTAATCGTTTCACTATTTTTGCAGCACTTATGGCAACAACAAAAAAAGACATTCGGGCATTACTAAAGAACAACTTAGAGAATTCTTTGAAAAACAAGGCGATAAAGCCTTTCGAGGAAATCAAGTTTACGAATGGTTGTGGCAAAAATCGGCACATACTTTTGAGGATATGACGAATGTTTCAAAAGAAACCCGTCAAATGCTTGAAGATAATTTTGTTATCAACCATATAAAGGTCGATACCATGCAGCGTAGTAAAGATGGTACGGTTAAAAATGCGGTTCGATTGCACGATGGTTTAATAGTAGAATCGGTTTTAATACCAACAGCTACAAGAACCACGGCATGTGTTTCCAGTCAAGTTGGTTGTAGTTTAGATTGTAAATTTTGTGCCACGGCACGTTTAAAGCGTATGCGTAATTTAAACCCTGATGAAATTTACGATCAAGTAGTCGCCATAGATAACGAAAGCAGATTGTATTTCAATCGCCCGTTAAGCAATATTGTTTTTATGGGCATGGGAGAACCACTCATGAACTATAATAATGTTTTAAAGGCTATCGATAAAATTACCTCACCATGAAGGTTTAGGTATGTCGCCAAAACGTATTACGGTTTCAACCTCAGGTGTGCCAAAAATGATTAAAAAAATGGCCGATGATGAGGTTAAATTTAATTTAGCTGTGTCTTTGCATTCGGCAATTGATGAGGTTCGAACTGCTATTATGCCGTTTAATGAGAATTTTCCGTTAGAAGATTTAAGAGAAGCTTTAGAATACTGGTATGCTAAAACAAAGCGTAAAATTAGCTACGAATATGTAGTTTGGAAAGGTATTAACGACACTCAAAAAGATATCGATGCGTTTGTGAAATTCTGTAAATATGTACCTTGCAAAGTTAATATTATTGAATACAATCCTATTGATGACGGAGAGTTTCAACAAGCATCAAACGAAGCCTTAGAAAATTATATTGCTTCATTAGAAAAAAATAGAATAGTGGTTAATGTGCGTCGAAGCCGAGGGAAAGATATTGATGCGGCTTGCGGACAATTAGCAAATAAAAGTTAAAATTTAAGTTGTAAAACTTATATTTGAAACGTATAACTTAGAAATTTGAAAGTAGTAGAGCAAATAAAACAACCTATAGATTTTGAAATGGATCTTTTCGAGCAAAAGTTCCTATTATCAATGTCTAGTAAAGTGGCTTTACTTAATAGAATCACCACTTATATTGTTAACCGGAAAGGCAAACAAATGCGGCCTATGTTCGTGTTTTTGGTTGCTAAAATGGTATCGAATGGTGAGGTAAGCGAGCGTACTTACCGTGGAGCTTCGGTGATTGAATTAATTCATACCGCAACCTTGGTTCATGACGATGTGGTAGACGATAGTAACCGGCGCCGTGGTTTCTTTTCTGTAAATGCCCTATGGAAAAATAAAATTGCAGTTTTAATTGGCGACTATTTATTATCTAAAGGCTTACTTCTTAGCATCGATAATAACGATTTCGATTTGCTAAAAATAATATCTATTGCCGTTCGCGAAATGAGCGAAGGCGAGTTGTTGCAAATAGAAAAAGCACGTAAACTAGATATTACCGAAACTGTTTATTACGAGATTATTCGCCAAAAAACAGCCACCTTAATTGCAGCTTGTTGTAGTTTAGGTGCTGCCTCTGTAAAACCAGAGTCCCTTCATGTGGAGTCTATGCGTAAGTTCGGTGAACTTATAGGTATGGCATTTCAAATTAAAGATGATTTATTTGATTATAGCGACGAGCAAATTGGAAAACCTACCGGTATCGATATTAAAGAACAAAAAATGACTTTGCCTTTAATTTATGTGCTTAACCAAGCAGAAAAAAAGGATAGAAATTGGTTAATTAATTCTATTAAAAACCACAATAAAGACACAAAGCGTGTTAAAGAAGTGGTTGCTTTTGTAAAAGAAAATGGTGGTTTAGATTATGCCATTTCTAAAATGAAGGCATTTCAGGAAGAAGCATTACAAATACTTAAAACATACCCAGAATCAGAGTATAGAAATTCGCTGGAATTAATGGTGAATTATGTGATTGACAGAAGGAAATAGCGGGTTATTATTCAGTTTTTAACCTGCTAAAGATTCTTTTTTTTATGACTTTTTATAAATAGAATTTACACTAACTAAATCCTAACACAATCAAGATAAATAGTATACCGCCAATATATTCCTGTTTAATCCGCGGGTTGTATTATTTGCTGTCTGTTAAGAATAAAAATTAAAACTAAAATCCCTAATACAAAATGATATAAATCATTATGCATCAGGGATTTTCTAGTTGTTTATAAAGAATAAAGCTATTGCTGCTGCTGCTGGTTTTGTTGAACCTGCTGTTGCTGATGCTGTATGCGGTCTAAATTACGTTGGTAGCTGTTATTGGTTTTAGAGCCTGTAAAAGTATTTGGTGGCACCTCAATAGCTTCTTTGTTTTTTGTTGAGCTTATTTCAACATTTACAAATAAATCAGATTCTACTTTTCTTTTAAAAACACCTTTTACAGGAGAACAATCGGCATAGCTTCGTCCCACTGCTAAACGCACATGGTTTTCGTTGGCGATGGCATTGTTTGTTGGGTCTACTCCAAACCAGCCATAAAATGGAATGTAGGCTTCAATCCAGGCATGCGTAGCACCTAAACCTCTTGTGTTATCTTCTGCAGGGCATATATAGCCACTAACATAACGTGCAGGAATGCCTGATAATCTTACCATTTGAAGTAAGATGTTTGTAAAATCCTGACAAACACCAGCTTTTAATTCCCAGACCTCGTCTAAGGTAGAATCTACATGGGTTACGCCTTTAGTGTATTTAAAGTTGTTATAGACATATTCGCAAAGCTCTAAAACAACTTTATATGGTGTTTTAGTGGCGAGTTTTTTTGAATTAATTAAGTTTAACACGTCTTCAGAGCCACTAAAAGGTGCTGGTTTTACAAAATCGATAATATCGGCATTGTATTTTTTAGATTTTAACTCTTCCCATTGTGTAGTTGCATCAACAGTATCTTCAGGGAATATTTTATCGTAGATAATAACTTCAACATCAGAAGTGATTGTTAATTCGTCATGCGGTTCTGTAATCAAAAAAGTACCAACGCGATTGTTATAAAAATCGTTAAACGTTTCTACATACGGATTGTTTGTAACCGAAATAAAATGGGATACTACTTTTTGATACTCATCATTTATAGGGTGTAATCTAATTAAATTTGCACCATCAATTACAGTATTGCTATAACTGAATTTAGTAACATGTTTTATAAAAAATGTTGCGCATAATATTTTTTTAAAATCAGTTAATGTTTGAAAGGTATACGGCATTAATATTCATAGATATATTTCTAATATCTTGTTTAATGCCATCTATATAATTATGTAAACCTTGTTCTTTTATACTTTCAATAGTTGTATATTTAATGGTGCTTTCCAGCTTCCCGATTAAAAATTCCAGATTGGTTTTTTCAAGTTCGTTAGCTTCAATAAGCTTAGTCAATATACCAGCTTAATTTTTTTACACAATAGTAAACCGATCTGGGGAATAACTTATCTTGAAAAACCATTCGAATAACGTGTTCTTCGTTAAAAGTTGATTTATGGGTTTTTAAGTATAACTGATACCCACCAATAGAAAGTAATAAGTTTTTCCAGTAGAAACTTTTTTCTAAGCTATCGGAAGTATTTCCAATTTCCATGAGTTTAAAAGATGTGAAATCTGAAATTTGAATAACACGTTCTAAAAATTTACCAATACTCATAAAATAATAGGAAGGCCCACGTTCTTGAGTGACTTCAGAAGTGCCATAATAAATTAAATGATGCTTTCTTAAATCTTCTAAAAACTGCACAGGATCTTCTTCTCTTAATCTTCTAGGTAAATCTTTATTTGTTAGGTATAAATAGTAATTATTAATACATAGCCAAAGTTCTCTAGAAATATGTTCTTGCACACTTCGAGCGTTTTCTCTTGCTTTTGTAACAATATTTAAAATGGAATTTGAATTTCCAGTATTAAACACCATAAAATCAATACACTCAATAGCATCTTCAGTATAAAATTCGTTTTCAGAAGTTGTGAAATTTTTAATTATTGGTGTCCATGAAAATAGTTCGGGAGAGTCTTGATTTGCAATAAAATTTACCTTTAGTAAACTTAAAATTCCATTGCCTCGCTCCATATATCGGTCTAACCAAATAAGATTATTTGCTACTCTACTTAACATATTTTAAATGTTTTTTTAAATTATTGTAATACCCATGTGTCTTTACTACCACCGCCTTGTGAACTGTTTACAACCAACGAGCCTTTTTTAAGAGCAACACGGGTTAAATCCGCCAGGACAAATATCGATACCATCTTTTCCGGAAAGTGCAAACGGACGTAAATCGATACATCGTGGTGATAATTGACCATTTATATAACACGGCGCCGTAGATAATCTTAAAATAGGTTGCGCTATAAAATTTTCGGGTTTTTTCTTTACATTGTCTAAATAGTCTTTTATTTCAGCTTCACTGTGCTTCATGCCCCATTAAGCATACCATAACCACCACTACCATCGGTTTTTTTAATCACCATATCTTTTATGTTTTTGGTAACATAATCTAACTCGTCTGGTCTGCCTAATTGGTAGGTTTCAATATTTTTTAAAATGGGTTCTTCGTTTAAATAATATTTAATCATGTCTGGCACATAAATATAGATGGCTTTATCATCTGCAATTCCTGTTCCAGGAGCATTTACAATATTTACATTGCCTTTTCTGTATGCAGCCATAATACCTGCAACACCTAAAACACTTTTTGCATTAAATTCTAAAGGATCTAAATAATCATCATCAACACGTCTGTAAATAACATCAACTTGTTTTAAACCGTTGGTGGTTTTCATGTAAACAAAATGATTTTTCACAACCAAATCGCTTCCTTCAACCAATTCAATACCCATTAATCGAGCTAAAGTGGTATGCTCGTAATAAGCAGAATTATAAATACCTGGTGTTAAAAGCACAATATTTGGATTCGCCTTATCTGAAAGTTCTTTTAGCTTTTTATAAAGCATGTTAGGGTAATTTGATACCGATCGCACTTGATTTTTTGGTAAAATACCTGGAAATAAACGTTTAGAAATTTCTCGATTTTCGAGCATGTAACTAACGCCAGAAGGTGTTCTTAAGTTATCTTCAAGTACATAAAACTCCCCATCGTTATTTCGTATTAAATCTACTCCAGAAATATGTACATACACATCGTAAGGCACTTTTACACCTTTCATTTCCCGTAAAAAATTAGGGCAAGAATAAATTAAATCAGCAGGAATAAGGCCGTCTTTAATAATAAATTGCTCATTATAAATATCTTTAATAAATAAATTTAAAGCTTTAAGACGTTGCTTAATACCTCGTTCAATTTTATCCCATTCTTCGGCAGTAATTATTCTTGGAACAATATCAAAAGGAAATATTTTTTCAATACCTTCATTGTCATTATAAACCGTAAAAGTAACACCTTGACTCATAAATAATTGCTTAGAAAGGTCTTCTTTTTTTGTTAGTTTTTCTGGTGATGTGTTTTTTAGATACTCAATAAATCCTGAATATTGAGTTCTAAATTCTTCATTGTCAGAGTACATTTCATCCCAAGTACTTGGAAGTTTTTCGTAAGAAGAGAAAAGATGAGTGTTTTTCATATGTTACAGCTATAAAACCAAATATAATAAATTGTTAAAAAATTTTGATTGATTTAACTTTTTAAGTAAATATAAATTAAGCTTTATTTTAATTTGTTAAAAATTATTCGAAATTTTATTAACAAACTCTTTTTTTTGGTTTTTAATTGTGTATTAAATAATTTAGTAGGATTAAATCCGCATGATTAATTTACTGATTTTTTAAAATTAATTGTAGTATCAGGCAACCATTGGTATAGAAATAGCGTCTTTATAAGTAGAAGGTTAATTGAAACATTCATATCTAAGTTCTGTAATGACGAAAGAAATAACAAAATTAATGTTAATGTTAACCGATGAAAAGTAATATTAATCAAAAGATAAAATCATTTTTGAAAGTTATACAACTCCATAAAAACGAATCGACTCTTATAAAAAGCGCCGTTAAAAACAATCGTGAAGCGCAACACGTTTTGTATGAGTATGCATGCGCCAAAAATGTTGAGTGTTTGCAGATATTATATTAAAGATATGCAACATGCCGAAGAAGCGATGCTAAACGGTTTTTTTAAAGTGTTTTCAAATTTAAAAAATTTTAGAGTTGAAGGAAGTTTTGAAGGTTGGATACGACGCATTATGGTGCGAGAATCTATTTCGTTTTTACGGCAGCAAAAACATATTGAATTTCCGGTTGAAGACATTGAATTTAATAATGATTATGATAACACGCTACAATATAAATATTGAAGTAGACCAATTACAACAACTTATAGATGCACTTCCTGAAGGCTATAAAATGGTATTTGTTATGTATGCCATTGAAGGCTATAAACATCATGAAATTGCAAGTATGTTGCAATATTACAGAAGGCACTTCAAAATCGCAATTATTTAAAGCACGAAAAATGCTTCAGGAAAAACTACAAGAATTAAATAAAACAAGTTATGGAACAAAATAAATTTGATGAACAGATAAAAGAAAACCTAGATAATAGAAGGTTGCAGCCATCAACCGATGCTTGGGAAAAACTTTCAAACCGTTTAGATATAGGCGCTAAAAAGAAACAAAACAATGCTTTTTGGTATATAGGAATTGCAGCAAGTATTATTGGAATTTTATTTGTAGCACTTCCAGTTTATCAACACAAAGCCGGTGGTGCCTATAATAGTAGATACGCCACTCGAAAAACAGATAATGCATACAGAAAAAGTTGCCGTTGAAGCTATTAAAGTTGCAAACGATGTTTCAAGAATCAACAAAACCAATAGAGCAGGTAGATAAGATTAATGATAATTCTGTTTTAAATGGCAGAGAAAATACAAGTGTAGTAACCAAAAAAACAGTATTGCAACAGAAGGTTTTAACTTTTGAAGAGCAGAAAATAACATGAGGTTGTAGCTAAAGTGGAAAAATTAAAATCGAAAAATCAAGAAGTTACAGACGAGGTTATTGACGCATTGCTGCTTGAAGCTCAAAAGGAAATCAGATTTAACAAATCATATAATAATAGTACGGGAATTGTTGATGCTAATATGCTGCTTCAAGAGGTGGAAACCGATTTAGATCAATCGTTTAGAAGCAAAGTTTTTGATGCGATAAAAGCCAGTTTTGGAACCGTAAAAACAGTGGTAGCACAACGCAATAATTAGTTGTCATTCCTGCGAAAGCAGGAATCTCATTCATAAAAAATAATAATTATCATCAATCAATCATCAATTAACCCCAAAGGGGCAAAAAACGAACAGTTATGCAAACAATTACTAAGTATTTAGCATTATCACGCTAATTTTAAATGTGCAATTCATCAAGGCACAAGACACAATTCAGAATCCAAACAACAAGAGCAAAATTGAAACTTTACAGAAAATTAAAGAGCAAATTCAAAATGAAGAACGTAATATTTTAAAAGTAGAAGTTGAAGCAATTAACAATCGTTTAGAAAAAGGAGAAATTACAAGTGCAGAAGCAGAATTATTAAAAAAAGAAGTAGCAAAAAAGCGCGCGTTAAATATTGAAAATAGAATGGCTATTATCGATAATAAAATAGCACTTTCAGAACGCAATGAAGAAGGTTATGAATTTGATGAGAGAGCACCTATTAATGGAATTGTAAGAGTTGGAGGTGCTAACGAGCACACAAGTGAAAATTTTATTTATGTAGGTGCTAAAGAAAACGACAAGCCAAAAAATTTAAAATATGATAGACGCACTACCAGTGATTTTGTGTTAGCTTTTGGCCTAAACAACGCCTTAATTGAGGGCGAAAACATTAGACGATTCTCCATATAAATTTGGAGGTTCACGATTTTTCGAAATAGGTTGGGCGTGGAAAACACGCGTGTTTAAAGAGTCTAATTTTATGCGTTTTAAATATGGCTATTCGTTTCAATTTAATGGATTAAAACCAACCGATAATAATTATTTTGTGCAAGATGGTAACCAAACGGTTTTGCAAGAATTTCCTGAAGAACTTAAAAAATCTAAATTGACAATTACCAATTTAGTTTTTCCTGTTCATTTTGAATTCGGGCCTTCTAAAAAAACAGAAAAAGACAGCTATTTTAGATATTCAACCGATAATCAATTTAAAATTGGCATTGGTGGGTATGGCGGTTTTAATATTGGAACCCGTCAAAAATTAAAATACGAGTTTGATGGCGAACGCATTAAGGAAAAGCAAAAACAAAGTTTTAACACCAGTAATTTGGTATATGGTTTAAGCAGTTATATTGCTTTTGATGATGTGGCATTGTATGTTAAATACGATTTGTCACCCATTTTTAAAGATCAAGCTATAAAGCAAAATAATATTTCTATCGGCCTACGGTTTGATATGGATTAGTTGAATTTTGTATAATTAAAAAGGACTTCGGAAGAAGTCTATTTTTTTGATGTTTTGTTTAATGTGTTTGTCATAGTTTGCGTTGGGTTAAAATCTACGAGTACTTTCCGAGAGGAAGGTAAGAAGTAATGAACTATAAATGGTTTTAGCAAATGTTATTTTAAGCTATCAAATATATCCATAGGATTGTGTTCACCATAAATTCTTAGAAATGAATTGTCAGGATAAATTAAAAGAACTCCACCACATTTGTATTGATTGTCTAAATTCCAATAGATGTATTTGAAAAAATTATTTTTTATTAAATCCGAGTTGTCTACAATTTGATTTTTCGCTTTATCATCGAAATTGTCTATGACAAGAAACAAAGCTAAATCCTCATTTTCTTCTATAGTTTTAATATAGCGATTGAAATTAATATTATTTATTACATTGCATTTATGATCAATTGCATAATCTATAATTATTTTATCCGTATTATTTATTTTAAAGTTGCAATTTGATTCTAAAAAGTTTACAATTTTTAATCTTAGAGAGTCTGATATTTGTCCATTATATTCCTTTGGGATAATTCCTTTTTTAGAATGTTTACTATTTTTAAGTTTAATGACTACACCACCATCTTTTCTTATTTTTTGAAATTCTGTTTTTGAAAGAGATTTTCCAAAATCATTTACATATTCCTTATTTTGAGAATAAGCTATCGTGTTTAAAATATAAATTAATAGTATGAGTGTTTTTTTCATAATGTTTGCTAAAGAATAGATAAAGTTACGTTTCAATGAACCTTATCGATTGTTAAACGAAGTTAGCGATTTTTTTTACAAAGTCAAATTTCAAAATAATCCAAATTATAAAAATCAATAGTTTATAATTACATTTACATTTTAATTATATTTTTTCGAATTGATATCACCTTCATCCATAGATCAAGTATTTGAAACCGCTCGTGTAGAGGAGGTTATTGGCGATTTTGTTAATCTTAAAAAATCGGGAAGTAACTTTAAAGGTTTAAGTCCGTTTAGCGACGAGCGTTCGCCAAGTTTTATGGTGTCGCCTGTTAAGCAAATTTGGAAAGATTTTTCTAGTGGAAAAGGTGGTAACGTCGTGGCCTTTTTAATGGAACACGAACATTTTACCTATCCGGAAGCCATAAAGTATCTTGCTAAAAAGTACAATATAGAAATTGAAGAAACAGAGCAAAGTAACGAACAAAAAGATCAGGCCAACGAGCGCGAAAGTTTGTATTTGGTAAGTGAATTTGCGAGTTCATATTTTCAGAAAATATTGCATAAAACAGACCAAGGAAGGTCGATAGGTTTGAGTTATTTTAAAGAGCGCGGATTTACAGAAGAAACTATAAAAAAATTCGATTTAGGTTATTCGCTTAACGAATGGCAAGCGTTTACCGACGAAGCTTTAAAACAAGGTTACAATATCGATTATTTAGAGAAAACGGGTCTTACTATTGTTAAAGAAGAAAAACGATTTGACAGGTTTAAGGGGCGCGTTATGTTTCCTATAAAAAGTATGAGTGGAAGAGTTTTGGGTTTTGGCGGGCGTATATTAATTAACGACAAAAAGGCGGCCAAATATGTAAACTCACCAGAAAGCGATATATACCATAAAAGTAATGTTTTGTACGGTATTTTTCATGCCAAACAAAGCATTGCAAAAGAAGATAATTGCTATTTGGTGGAAGGGTATACAGATGTTATCCAGTTTCATCAAACAGGAATAAAAAATGTGGTTTCTTCTTCCGGAACTGCCTTAACATCAGAACAAATACGTCTTGTAAACCGACTTACAAAAAACATAACGGTGCTTTTTGATGGCGATGCGGCAGGTTTAAGAGCATCACTTCGAGGCATCGACCTTATCTTAGAACAAGGTATGAATGTAAAGGTTTGTACGTTTCCTGAAGGCGAAGATCCCGATAGTTTCGCGAAACAAAACACGCTTGAAGAACTTTCGATTTATTTAGAAAACAACGCCAAAGACTTCATACAATTTAAAGCCTCTGTTTTATACGAAGAATCTAAAAACGATCCCATAAAAAAAGCAGAAACTGTTCGTGAAATTGTTAATAGCATTGCTAAAATACCAGACCGGATTAAGAAGGAAATCTATATACAGGAGTGTGCCCGCATCATGGATATTAGCGAGGAAGTGTTATTTAGTACCTTGGCTCAAATTAATAAAAAGGAATTTCAAGAAGAGAACAAACAATTTAAAAGCGAGCAAAAAGCGTTTGAAGTTATTAGACATCAACAACCTGTAGAGAAAGTAAATGTTCAGTATATTTTAGAAAAAAAAATAATTGAAGTGTTATTACTTTATGGAAATAAAACCGAGCGTTTTGAAGATTTGGTGTTAAAAGAAAACGATCAAGGAAACTTGGTTTTAGAACCAGTAGTTAATGAAGCTAAAGTATTCGAAAAGGTGTTTTTAGATCTTCAAGAAGATGAAATGGAATTTACGAATGCCAATTTTAAAACATTGTATTATACCATTATAGATAAGCTTAATCAAAACCCAGACTTCGAACTTAAAAACTTCATCAATTCTGTTGATTCAGAAATGGGCAACGAAATATCACATATATTAATGGAAGATGAGCGTTACACCTTAGATAACTGGCAACGCATGAATATCTATCCAAAAGAAAAAATGCACAGTGTAGCCCAATTGGTAAGCGAGACTATATTAAGTCTTCGCTGTTTTCTAATAGATCAAAAGGTTAAAGAATTTCAGCAGGAAACATTACATAACAAAATAGACTCGAATAGAAATATACTTGAAGAAGTAAAAGACTATTCGAGTCTAAAAATGTTGTTGTCTAGAAAGCTAAACCGCGTATTATAACAACGATTCGTTAAGTTTTGCCTGATTAACTAAATCAACTAAATTAGTTACTTTTAATTTACGCATTAAACGTGCTTTGTAAGTACTAACAGTTTTTTCGTTAATATCTAGCTCTTTCGAAATTTCTTTGTTTTTTCGACCAATAGTAAGAAGCTTTAATACCTCTGCTTCTCTGGTAGAAAGCTTTTTGTAAAAAGTACCGCTTTTATTAACGCGGTTTCCAAAAGCTAATTGTTGCGTTAAATCGTTACTTAAATAAATACTGCCATCATTAACTTTTAAAATCGCTTCATTAATAGTTATAACATTAACCGATTTGTGAATAAATCCATGCGCACCAGCTTTTATGGCGTTAATGGCATACACTTCTTCGGGTTGTCCACTAAAAATGATTGTTTTAACGTTAGGGTAATCATGTTTTAAATGACGTAAAACTGTTAAACCGTTTAATTTAGGTAGGTCGGCTTCAGTTAAAATAATGTCTACAGGGTTATTCTTGATGTATTCTAATATGGCTTCGCCATTATCAACACTCGCAACAATTTTGATGTTTGACGAGGCTGAAAAAAGTACTTCAAGACCTTTTCTTGTGATTGGGTGGTTGTCTGCTATTAATAATTTTATCATAATTTTTTTAAGCTTACATTTTATGGTTTATTGTTAGAGAGATAATTATTGAGAGATAATTATTTGAGAGAATAAGCTTGCTCCAAAAGTAGTATATTTTTAAATAATATGCAAAAATTACAGTAAGTTCTTGGGAATTTCGCAAACAGGAATGGGAATCATTTTATGTTTATTAGCAGTATTAAACCGCTTATATATTTTAAATACTTCTTGTTCTCTACCACCAAAATCTTCAGCTTTTTTGCTCGCTTCATGCATTTTCATTGCCCATTCAAGCTCTGGGTAGGTAGCGCCAATTTGGTCTTCATCTGTTCTGTCGTCACCCCATAAACCATCTGTAGGTGCAGCGTCTATAACCTCTTTATTAATGCCTAAATATTTCGCAATCGTGTAAACTTCTGTTTTAAGTAAATCTGCTATCGGACTTAAATCAACGCCACCATCACCATACTTGGTATAAAACCCGACACCAAAATCTTCAACTTTATTTCCAGTTCCTGCTACTAAATAATTATTTAATGCAGCAAAATAATATAAAGACGTCATACGTAATCGGGCTCGGGTATTTGCTAAAGACATAAAACGATCTTCTTCGTTTTCCACTTTTGGCAATGCAGTAATTAAACTATCGAAAACTGGCGTTAAATTTACATGAGTCATACTAACTTTTGGGTGTTGGTTTTTTAACCAATCTATATGATTTAATGCTCTGTTTACTTGAGAGGGTGCCTGATGTATCGGCATTTCTAAGCAAAGAAGCGGAAATCCTGTTTTTGCACATAAGGTGGATGTTACGGCCGAATCTATACCTCCAGAAATGCCAATAACAAATCCTTTAACACCTGCATTTGTGGCATAATCTTTTAGCCAATTAACTATATAATTTACAACTTTTTCTGTGTGCATAATAAATGAATTTAAATCTAAGAATAGTACCTTTGTTAACAAAAATAAACGAAACACTTAATTAATAAAAATTTATAGCCTTAAGTTTTGTATGAAAAATATATTATTTTTTTTAGTTTTTACTATGTTGTTTTTTTCGTGTAAAAATGAGAGTAAATTAGAAAGTACAATAGCCAAAATTAATACTAAGGTTAAAGTAGAAAGATTCGATTTATTATTTGCAAATGTTACCTATAAAACTTTACCGGATTTAAAGAAAGCATATCCTTTTATGTTTTCAGAAAAATATGCAGATTCCTTTTGGATAGCTAAAGTTTCAGATACATTACAAAGGCATTTATTTAAAGAAGTTGAAAAAACATTTCTAAATTTTGATGATACGCAACATGATATTGAATCGTTGTTCAATCATTTAAAACATAATTTCTCCGAATTTAATCCACCTAGGGTTATTACAACAACAAGCGATGTTGATTATAGAAATCGGGTTATTGTTACCGATACGATAGTTGTAATTGGAATAGATAATTATTTGGGATCTACTCATGAGTTTTATGAAAATATTCCAAAATATATTCGGGAAGATTTAAAAAAGGAACAAATTGTAGTTGATTTAGCGGGCGAATATGCCAAAAAGTATATTTATCAAACGCAAAGTAAAACCTTTTTAGATGAAATGATTTATTTTGGAAAACAGCTGTATTTTAAGGAGGTTATGATTCCTTTTAAATCGGAAGCCTCGCGTATAGGCTATACCCCAGAGCAATTAGATTGGGCAATTGCAAATGAAAATGATGTTTGGCGCTATTTTGTAGAACGCGAATTATTATTTAGTACCGACTCCAAATTATCTGGACGATTTATTACACCCGCGCCATTTTCTAAATTTTATTTAGAAGATATTGATGGCGAATCGCCAGGGCGTTTGGGCCAATATATAGGATGGCAAATTGTAAAAGCGTATATGGAACGCAATGAGGTGTTGTTAAAAGATATGCTAATTACAGATGCTGAAGAAATATTTAATAACTCGAAATTTAAACCACGAAAATAATGTCTAAAAAAATATCTTCCAAAATAGAATTAAACGTTGAACTTGACGAAAATCGCATACCCGAAAAATTATTTTGGACTGCAGAAGATGGTGGCATCACTAATGAGGAAGCAAAAGCCATGATGCTTGCTGTTTGGGATTCTAAAGCTCAAGAAACTCTGCGTATCGATTTATGGACAAAAGATATGCCTGTTGATGAAATGAAAGTGTTTTTTCATCAAACCTTGGTAGCCATGAGTGATACCTTTAATAGAGCAACCCAAGACGAAAAAATGACCGCAACAATGAAAGATTTTTGCGATTATTTTGCCGAAAAACTGGAGATTAAAAGGGATTAAAGAAAAGTTAGATTGATCTTATCGAGATTTATTCACATGTTTACTTAGTCGCATCATTTACTTCCTTTTCCAAATGGTCTAGATATAAAATGCCATTTAAATGGTCTATTTCATGTTGGAAAATAACTGCTGTAAATCCTTCAACAGTTTCACTTAAGTGTTCTCCCTGCATAGTATCGTAGGTTAAAGTAATAGAGAATGCTCGAGAATTTACAATGTCGGAGCGTTTTGGAATAGATAAACATCCTTCTTTATACGTTTGTTTTTCTTCAGAATATTCAGAAATTATCGGGTTTAAATAAACTTCAAACGGAAAATCTTCCTTATCGAATCTTTGAACCCAGATAATATTTTTTAAAACTCCAACTTGTGGCGCAGCAATACCAACGCCTAAAGACGAACTATCTCTTACAGTTTTATAGAGTCTCTTTACAAATTTTTGTAAAAGCTTGTCTTTCGGGTCTGCCTTAATATAGTCGCTTTTCGTTCGTAATAAGAGAGAGTCTGTTTTACTTGTTATTTTAAAAACCCGCATAGGTGTAAGCGAGTCGGATGCATTAATAAGTGAAATTTGTGCTTTTGTAAAGGAATTAGATTTTGTTGACTTTATCGCAGAACATCCACAAAACAACAAGAGTAATATTCCAAGCTTAGAAATTATTTTCATTAAAACAATTCGTTTTCAAAGGGTTATTACCATTGATTAATTCTTTCAGAATCTAATTTAATAAAAATAAATAATAAAATAGTAAACCCCCAAAGACCGGAACCACCATAGCTAAAAAGCGGTAACGGAATTCCAATAGTAGGAATAATACCCATTACCATGCCTATATTTATAAAAAAGTGCATAAAAATAATGGATGCCACAGCATAGCCATACATGCGGCTAAATTGTGATCGCTGTAATTCGGCTAAATGTAAAATTCTTAATAGTAACAAAACAAACACAATTATAACCGCGGTACTTCCAATAAATCCCCATTCTTCGCCCACGGTACTAAAAATATAGTCGGTATGTTGCTCTGGTACAAATTTCCCTGTAGTTCTGGTGCCTTCTAAAAAGCCTTTGCCTCTTAAACCACCCGAACTAATAGCCTTTTCAGATTCGTTTAAATTGTAAGCAATAGTCTTTTTCATTCGCTCCAATTTTATAGGGTCTTTTTCTAAACTTAACCAAATTGTAATACGGTCTTTTTGATGAAAAGGTAAAATATTATCGTAGAAATATTTAACCCCAAAGGCTATTGAAATACTAATAATTACTAGTGATATTGGCTGAATTAATAATGGTTTTCTTCTTCTGGTAAAATGGTGCCCTAGAATAAAAACGGTAGATAAAATGGAGGTTATTAGGACGCCAAATTTTAAAGAAATAAGACAAATAGCTACTAAAACGGCAACAAGTGTTAAATAAATTGGATTCAAACCTTCTCTATATAAAACAAAAATAAAACACCCGTAAACTAAGGTGCTCCCAGCGTCTTTTTGTAACAAGACTAATATGGCTGGTAGTGCAATAATTCCGAAAACATATAGCTGGTCCTTAATTTTATAGATATCAGTATTTAAGTCGCTTACGTATTTTGCAACGGCAAGTGCTGTTGCTGCTTTTGCAAATTCGCTTGGTTGCAAGGTCATGCCTCCAATGCCGTACCAAGATGTTGCACCGTTAACACTTTTTCCAAACACAAAAAGGCCGACTAGCGACAGCATTGATATAATGTAAATAACACTCGAAAATCGTTCGTAAAATTTAGCTTCTATAGCTAAAATAAGAATAATTAACCCTACGGTTAAAAAGATAAACATAAGTTGTTTTCCGTAAGGTTGGGAAAAATCGAAGTAATTTACAGTATCTCCTGTGTGAGAAGCCGAAACAATATTTAGCCAGCCAAACACCATAAGTAATAGGAAAAGAATAATGGTAATCCAATCAAATTTGTAATATCTACCTGCTTCTACCATATTTTTATTCAGCCGATTTTTTTAAGTTTTTAAGTTTCATTTATAAATTAGCCCCTTGGTTCTTTTTTAGTTCTTCAGGATTACCCATTATTTTAATGTTAATCTGATTTAATAGTTCTTTTAGGTGTTGGTATTCTTTTTCGTCAACTAATTCAAGTGTTGTATTCTTATTAATTCCAAAAGGTTTTCCAGAATAAGGTTTTGAATATTCGTGTTCTAGCGTATGCCATAAAATCCAGTCTTCCATATCTTTTCTGGTAGTTTCGCCTTTAGTGAGGTATTTTTCAATCATTAAACTGGCTATTTTACCAGCAAATCGAGCACCCCAGTAGCCGTTTTCAACAAATACAGCCATGGCAATTTTAGGGTTGTCTTTGGGAGCAAAAGCAACGAATATGGAATGGTCTGTAAGTTGCATACGTTGACCATTAACTTTCACAAAATTTTCGGCAGTTCCTGTTTTTCCGCATATTTCAATACCCTTAATTTGAACACTCGCTGCCGTTCCATGGTTATATACATCAAACATGCCTTGTACTATGGGTTCAAAATGTTCTTTATTTATAGTTGTGTGTATAGGCGTCGTGTACTTCGCGTCTATAGTATGGCCTTCTATATGTTTTATAATATGTGGCGTGTAATAATACCCGCGATTCGCAATTGCGGCAGACATATTTGCTAATTGTATTGGCGTTGTTAAAACCTCGCCCTGACCAATAGAATTTGATAAATTAAAGGTGCTTCCCCATCTGTTTTTACCATAAAGTTGATCGTATGTTTTACTAGATGGAATCTTACCTGGTTGGCCTACCGATAAATCGTTATTCAAATAATTACCCAAACCAAAACTTTTTACATGGTTACTCCAAACATCCATACCTTCGCCTGGTTTTTTCGTTTTATCAATGATACGTCTATATACATTGGCGAAGTACGCATTACAGGAGTTGTAAATACCACCATTCATTGCTAACGGACTCGGGTGTCCGTGACAACCCATTTTTCTTCCTCCATAACTATATCCGTGGGCACAAGAAAATCGGTCTTCGGTAGTCACTACATCTTCTTGCAAACCAATAAGAGCATTAATAATTTTGAAAGGCGATCCGGGAGGATACATCGCTTGAAGTCCTCGATCGTATAGTGGTTTATTAATACTATCGTTATATAGTTTTGAAAAATTAACCGATCGTTGACGACCCACTAATAAGTTTGGGTTGTATGTTGGCGTAGAAACCATTGCTAAAATCTCGCCTGTTGCTGGTTCGATAGCAATAATACCACCATGTTTGTTTTGCATTAGGAGTTCGCCATAAGCCTGCAAATTGGCGTCGATAGTAATAGTAACATCGCTCCCTGGCTTTGGTAAGGTATCGAAAACTCCATCTTTATAAGGACCTAAATCTCTATTAAATCTATCTTTTTGAATAAATTTAATACCTTTTACGCCTCGTAAGGTTTTTTCATAAGATAATTCAATACCTTGTTTTCCAATTAAATCCCCCATCTTGTAATAGGGATCGCGGGCTATGATGGCATCGTTTACTTCACCAATATCACCTAGCACATTGGCGCCAATAGATGTTTCATAATGTCTTAAAGATCGTTTTTGAATGTAAAAACCTTCAAATTTTCGCATTTTTTCCTGTAAACTGGCATAATCTTCTTTGGATAAATGTGGGACAAATACAGATGGTAGCCACGGAGAATAGTGGTATGCTTTCTCAAATATATTATCAAAAGTCTGTTTGTTAATTTTCAATAAAGAACAGAATTCTAATGTATCGAAAGGTTTAACTTCTCGAGGAATAAACATAACATCGTATGATGGTTGGTTCGACACCAACAATTCGCCGTTTCTGTCGAACACAAAACCACGTTTAGGATAATCATATACTTTTCTAATGGCATTATCTTCAAATAAATTACGGCCTCCGCCTTCGTAAATCTGAAGATAAAAAAGTCTTGATATAAAGATTAGCCCTACAACTCCGATAGAGATTACAAGCAAAAATCGTCTCATTTTGTTCTTTTACTAAATATAGTGGTTATTAAAATAATTAATAAAATAGTAAAAATACTTGAAATAAAGTTTTTTGAAGAACTAAAGTTATCTTAGAAATGCTAAATATTTCAAAAGAAAATAAAACAAAATGATGTATTGCGGTAAGTATAGAGATGTAGGTTAGTTTTTCTCCAAATTCAACCGCATTAAATTTTATAGTTTGATGCTCGTAAATCATTCCGAAAGAAAATTTTAAAATTAGGGGTCTTACATAGGCTACGAAAACACATGCAGCGGCATGAATGCCACCAGTGTCTGAAAATATATCGATCGATAAGCCAATTAAAAAACTTAAAATTATGATAACGGCACGATTGTTTTTTACAGGAAATAATGCAATAAATATTATGTAGATATACGGATTTATATAGCCTAAAAAATTAATATTATTAAACAGTAAAACCTGTAATAAAACGAGTAATATAAATCGGAAGGTATGTGTAAAAACAGAATTATTCATTAATGCTACTATTTAATAAATTACTAATTTCTGTGGCATCAATATTTTCAATGGTGTAAACATGCTCGATATTCGTCATGTCATTGAAAAGTTTTATGTTAATTTCATAATAATTTTCAGCTGCATCCAGTTTAAAATCATGAATTAGTCCAATTGGAATTCCTTTAGGAAATATAGACGAACGGCCAGAAGTTATTATGGTATCTCCTTTTTTTATTGGAGCAATTTTAGGAACATCTATAAGTTGTACAAAGTAAGGTGATTTAGCATTCCACGATAGGGTGCCAAAATGATTTGTTTTTTTTAGTTGTGCACTTAGTTTGTTGGCTGTGTTTAAAACAGAAATAACCGTAGCGTAATGCTTACTGGTTTTGTCTATTACCCCAACAATACCTTTAGAACTTATAACACCTAAATCTTGTTTTAATCCGTCGTTTTTTCCTTTATTTAAAAGCAAAACGTTGTTGGCTCCAGAATAGGTGTTTCTAATAACATTAGCCATAGTAAACTTGTAGGTTCCGCTATAGGTAATGGTATCTAAATAGGTAGAGTCTTTTTTGTTCTCAGAATTAAACAGAATCATTTTTAAGCGATTGTTCTCTTCTGCTAACAATTGGTTTTGTGATTTTAAATTCAAATAGCCAGTAAAGTTATTTACAGAACTATAGATACCTCCCGTTAAAAAATTTGCAGAATTAAAAAACTTACTTTTATGGTAAGTATGTGTTTCGATTGTGAAAACAAAAGCAATAGAAAACAGCAACAAGAATAACAAAAAGTTTTTGTTTCTTATTATGAAGTTAATAATTTGTTGCATGTTTTATAAGCCTATTTAATCAAAACGCTTTTATATTTCACTAAATTTTTAAGAGTAATTCCAGTACCGCGTACAACTGCACGAAGCGGATCTTCGGCAATATAAACAGGTAAATCTGTTTTTTGAGACAAACGTTTATCTAAACCGCGAAGCATCGAACCACCACCTGCTAAATAAATACCTGTATTGTAAATATCGGCAGCTAATTCTGGAGGTGTTTGCGATAAGGTTTCCATTACAGCATCCTCGATACGTAAAATAGATTTATCTAACGCTTTTGCAATTTCTCTAAAAGAGATAGATACCTGTTTAGGTTTCCCAGTTAATAAATCACGTCCTTGAACGCTCATGTCTTCTGGAGGTAAATCTAAATCTTCAGTTGCAGCACCAATTTGAATTTTTATTTTTTCAGCAGTACGCTCACCAACATATAAGTTGTGTTGTGTACGCATGTAGTAAACAATATCATTTGTAAATACATCACCCGCAATTTTAACCGATTTATCACATACAATACCTCCTAAAGCAATTACAGCAATTTCGGTAGTACCACCACCTATATCCACCACCATATTTCCTTTAGGTTGCATAATATCAACACCAATACCAATAGCCGCAGCCATAGGTTCGTGTATTAAATAAACCTCTTTACCGTTAACACGCTCAGCACTTTCTTTTACCGCACGCATCTCAACTTCTGTAATTCCAGAAGGAATACAAACTACCATTCGAAGTGCTGGCGTAAAAAATTTCTTTTTTAACGCAGGTATATTTTTAATAAACATACTAATCATTTGCTCAGAAGCATCAAAATCGGCAATAACACCATCTTTTAATGGGCGAATGGTTTTAATGTTTTCATGCGTTTTTCCCTGCATCAAACTTGCCTCTTGCCCAACGGCAATAATTTTTCCAGAAATTCTATCGCGAGCAACTATCGAAGGTGCGTCAACCACAACCTTGTCGTTATGTATAATAAGAGTATTTGCAGTACCTAAATCTATTGCAATTTCTTCGGTTAAGAAGTCAAAAAAGCCCATAAGCTATAAGTGATATTAGAGGTTTAATAAACGGATTCCGTAAATGTAATAAAAGTTAATAAATATTTTAATGTTTAATAGGACTCTTATTTTATTTTTAAGTCACTAGTCAATTCTTTTCATGCGTTTTAGCGATAACTTTTTTGGCGCTACCCTAAGGGTCGGGCTTTTCGTTACAAGTCCGCGCTTCCCCCGAAACCTCGGGGTTGCTGTGGGCTTTTCACTTCAATCCCTAGCGTAATCATCAGCCAAAATTCAGAAATACCAAAGTTTTTGATATTCAGTAAAAACCCGTTTTGAGATTCCTGCTTTCGCAGGAATTAATTAATGTTTAAAATGACGTGTTCCAGTCATTACCATTGCCACATTATTTTCATTGCAATAATCAATACTCAATTGGTCTTTAATAGAACCTCCTGGTTGAATAACCGCTGTAATACCTGCATTTTTTGCAATTTCAACACAATCTGGAAACGGAAAAAAGGCATCACTTGCCATAACAGCACCGTTTAAATCGAAATTAAAAGTTTTTGCTTTATGAATGGCTTGCTCTAAAGCATCCACACGACTGGTTTGTCCTGTTCCGCTAGCCAATAATTTTTTATTTTTCACTAAAACAATGGTATTCGATTTGGTGTGTTTGCAAATTTTAGAAGCAAAAATTAAATCTTCTAACTCGTTTTTTGTTGGTTTATTGTTTGTAACATACTGTTAAACCTTCAATAGTATCAGTAACATTATTTCTATCTTGAACTAAAATACCATTTAAACAACTTCTTACGTTGGTTTGTGGTAATTCAACATCATTTAAAATTAAAATGATTCTGTTTTTCTTTCCTTTTAAAATTTCTAAAGCTTCTGCATTGTACGAAGGTGCAATAACAACTTCACAAAATAAGCTGCTAATTTCTTCGGCAGTTGCTTTGTCAATTTCTGTATTACTTATTAAAACACCACCAAAAGCAGAAACAGGATCGCCTGCTAAAGCATCTACATAAGCTTGGTGAATGGTGTTGCTTTGTGCAAAACCACAAGCATTGTTATGTTTTAAAATAGCAAAAGTTGGTGCTTCATCTTTTAAACTCGTTTATTAAGTTTACAGCAGCATCAACATCTAAGTAAGTTGTTATAGCTTAATTCTTTACCGTTTAGTTTGGTGAACATGGCATCAAAATCGCCAAAGAAAAATCCTTTTTGGTGTGGATTTTCACCGTAACGCAATACGTTTCCGTTTGTTTCGCTAATTTTTAAAACCGTTTCTTCATTATTTTTGTTGAAGTAGTTAAAAATAGCCGTATCGTAATGCGATGATACATTAAAAGCTTTTGCAGCAAAACGTTTTCTGTTTTCTTCAGAAATGCTTCCGTTGTTTTCTGAAATTAATTTAAAAACTCAGCATAATCATCAACAGATGCCACACAAATAACATCGGCATAATTTTTAGCAGCAGCTCGAATTAAAGAAATACCACCTATATCAATTTTTTCAATAATATCTTGTTCACTAGCACCAGAAGCTACTGTTTTTTCAAACGGATATAAATCAACAATAACCACATCAATTTGAGGGATTTCAAAATCTTCTAATTCAGCAATATCACCTTCATGGTTTTGTCTGTTTAAAATACCACCAAACACTTTTGGGTGTAATGTTTTTACACGACCACCAAGAATAGATGGGTACGAGGTTACTTCTTCTACAGGAACCACATCAATACCTAAATCGTTAATAAATGTTTCAGTGCCACCAGTAGAATAAATAGTTACACCTTGTTCGTTTAGTTTTTTAACAATAGGTTCTAATCCGTCTTTACTAAATACAGAAATTAATGCAGATTTTACTGTTTTTTCGTTGCTCATTTTTGTTGTGTCTATATATGAAGTTGCAAAAGTAGTTATTTCAACTAAAATACAACTGTTTAAAAAGCAAAAAACAAGGCGATTTTTTAACTAAATCAGTGATTTATTAACAAGAATTTTAAAATACTGAAATTTTCTAAAGTATTGAAGCTACTTGGTACAAACAAACTCTAAAAAACGTTCGTCTGCTTCGGTAAATGGGTCTGGTGTATTGGAGTCAATATCAATCTGACCAATATTTTCTCCATTTACAAAAATGGGAATTACAATTTCTGCTTTTACAGTAATACTGCATGCAATATAATTATCTTGAGCAGCCACATCGGGTACAACAAAATTTTGGTTGCTTACGGCTACTTGTCCGCAAATACCTTTTCCAAAAGGAATAACGGTATGGTCTGTTGGTGCACCAACATAAGGTCCTAAATTTAAGTTCTTCTTTTTTACCATTTCTAAAATAAAAACCTACCCAATTGTAATATTCAATATGTTTTTCAAGTAGCTCACAAATATTTAAAAGCGTTCGTTCAACTGTTTTTTTAGAGTTTAAAACAATGGTTTCTACTTGGGGTTTTAGTTTTTCAAAAGTCATAAATTCAAAAGTTTTGGTAAAAGTATTTAAAAAGACATGAATTATATGTTTGGTTTGCATAATTTTAACCTTATAAAATTTAATTATTTTTTGAAAACACTTTTTGTAAAATATAAATTGGTTATAAAATTTATACTTACTTTTTTGTTGGTGTATATTGCTTTATCTGTACTTATAAATTTTATTTGCAATTTTCTGATGGATCTAAATTTTATCCAGATTACATGACGCATTTAGTGGCAAAACAAAGTCGAAGCCTTATTAAATGCTTTTGGTTATAATGCGCAAGTATTACCGCATCCAGATGAGCCTTCCATGAAAGTTATATTTAAATAATACGTATTTGGCTCGAGTTATTGAAGGTTGTAATTCTATTAGTGTAATTATTTTATTTGTTTCTTTTATTGTGGCTTTTTCGGCAAAGTTTAAAACTACTTTTTTATATATTCTTTCGGGTAGTGTTTTAATTTATTCGGTAAATTTATTTCGAATTGTGTTTTTAACAATTGGATTGTATCATTATCCTAATCAGCAAGATATTTTTCATACGGTTGTTTTTCCTGCCATTATTTACGGAATGGTTTTTTTATTATGGGTTTTTTGGGTGAATCGATTTTCTAAAATAAAAAATAAACATGAATAAATCTATTTAAATACATACTGCTTTTCTGTGTTGTTTTGGTTGTTGATTTTAATTCGAGTGTTTGAAGAACAAATTGTTTTACGATCCGTATTTAACATTTTTTCAAAACGACTATTTGTATATTGATAGTCCGCAGACGAGAAGTTTTAAAAGTGACATTATTTACAACGCTTCGGTATATTGTTAAATACGGTCATTTCATTAGGAATTTTGTATGTGGTTTTTAAAGACAAAAGCATTATTAAATTTTCGACGATTATTTATGTATTGCATTTGTAATACTTATTGCTATTTATTTGTATTTTGTAATTAACCCAAGACAAGAAGATTATTATTTGTTTTTTAATATGCGTCGGTTTTTAATTCAACCTATTATTTTAATTGTTTTATTACCTGCTTTTTATTATCATAAACTTAAAGAGTTAAATGTTAATCATTATTGTAAAAGACATGGTTTAGATCTTAATTTTTTGTACTTTTGCAAAGTGATAAAACAATTTGTACATAAAATTTTTTCAATGCTTTTAGCATTGCTTGTGTTGTTTTCAACAGTATCTTTTACTATTGAAAAGCATTTTTGTGGTGATGTTTTAGTAGATGTTTCAGTATTTGCTGAAGCTCAAAAATGTGGTATGGAAGCTTTGGAAATGGCTACAAGAAACCTTGCAAAAAAATCTTGTTGTAAAGATGAAGTTGAATGTTATTAAAGGACAAGATGAATTAAAAATTTCATCTTTTGATGATTTAGATTTTCATCAACAATTTTTTATTTCCACATTTACTTATGCTTTTTTAATCTTTTTGAAAGTTTACCACAAGCATATAATTCCTCATAAAAATTATTCTCCACCAAATTTGGTTGCCGACATACAGGTTCTTAGACCAAGTTTTTATAATTTGATTTTTAGATTTTTATTGTTTCCTCGCAAGTAGGGAATGATAACCTTTCTGCATTTACGGAAATAAAAAATTTATTAAATCAAATTATATTTAAAATGAAACATACATATACAGTTACAGGCATGACCTGTAATGGTTGCAGAACATCGGTTGAAGAAAAACTCGAATGCTCTAGATCATGTTATAAATGCTACGGTTAATTTAGAAAAAGCTGAAGCTCAGTTACAATGACTCAATCACATTTCAATTGACATTTTACAAAACGCTACTTTCGAGTAAATATTCGATTTCTGAAAAAAATATTTTTAAAGCAAAAACTCAATTTAGCTGAACGCTAAAAAAAGCGATTTACAACAATTATTTCCTTTGTTTTTAATTTTTGGATACATTACTATTTCAGCTGTTTTACTTAATTATAACCCGTGGAATGGACACGGATTTATGCTCGATTTTATGGGTTTATTTTATATTGTTTTTAGCTTTTTTAAATTTTTGGATTTAAAAGGTTTTCCAGAATCGTTTAAAATGTACGACCCATTAGCTAAAGTTATTCCTGTTTATGGCTGGGTTTATCCTTTTATAGAAGTAGCACTTGGGTATTATGTTTTTAATGCGTATTGAAATTTCCATTGCTCTAATTATCACACTTATTGTTTTAGGAATTACCACTATTGGTGTTACTAAAACATTGTTAGATAAAAAATCGATTCAATGTGCGTGTCTAGGAACTGCTTTAAAACTACCCATGACGAAAGCTACTTTTATTGAAAACAGCATTATGATTGTTATGGCTATTATTATGCTTTTAAACTTTAAGAACAGCTGCTAATTCACGAATATTTTCATGAATTATTTGTGCATGCGTAACGTAAATTAAAAAAAATGAAAAATTTATATATATAGTATTAATGCTTCCATGTTTATGCTTTCCAAGATAAAATAAACGGGATGATTATGGAAGCAAATGAAAAAAATGAGCACTGCGGTTTAGCTGGTGCCAATGTGTATTGGCTAAATACTTCAGATTGGTACTGTAACAGATATTGATGGGAAATTTAGCCTTTCCTACTCTAAAGAACGCACAAAACTTGGTAATTAGTTATGTGGGTTTTAAAACAGATACCTTAACAATTACTAAACCACAGATGGTGCACCACTGGTTGCAACCTATAGATAATTTAGATGCTGTAACAATTACTTCTAGAAAACAAGCCACATCAAAATCGTATTTACAAGCGGCAAACGTATTTACCGTAAGTAGTGACGAACTTTTAAAAGCAGCATGTTGTAATTTGTCTGAAAGTTTTGAAACCAACCCGTCCATTGATGTGAATTTTGCCGATGCGGTTACAGGTACAAAACAAATTAAAATGTTAGGATTAACCAGTCCGTATATTTTAATTGCTACCGAAAATATTCCCTCAATTCGTGGTGCATCACAAGCATTTGGGTTGAGTTTTATACCTGGCACTTGGGTAGAAAGTATTCAAATTACCAAAGGTGCAGGAAGTGTTGTGAATGGTTACGAAAGTATTGCAGGACAAATAAATGCCGAATTAGTAAAGCCATCAACTGATGATAAATTGTTTGTAAATCTGTACGCAGGCAAGCAACGAGCGTTTAGAATTAAACACACATGTTAATACGGAAGTTAAGCGAAAAATGGCACACGGGATTGTACATACATGGAAACACGCTTAATGAAGCACACGATGTAAATGATGATGGGTTTTTAGATATGCCGAAGTACAAACAAATAAATGTTATGAATCGCTGGCAATATACCAATCCAGAAAAAGGCTTCGTAAGTTTTATAAACTTAAAATTTTTAAATGATGAAAAACAAACAGGTCGAAATGGATTTTAATCCTGAAACCGATAAATTAACCACCAATGCTTGGGGAAGTGAAATTGATACACGACGTTATGAGGTATCGGCAAAATTAGGTTATGTAAATCCTGAAATTCCATGGCAAAGTTTAGGAGTGCAAACGGCTTTTAGTAGTCATAAACAAGATTCTTATTTTGGTTTAAAACAATATGATATTTTGCATAATAGTTTGTATTCTAATATTATTTACAATTCTATTATTAGCGATTCTCGGCACAAAATAAAAACAGGAATTAGTTATACCTACGATCATTATGATGAGTTTTTAGTTACGCCAAATTTAGATTCAGATTACGAACGAACCGAGCGGTCTGTGGGTGCTTTTTTTGAATACAATTACGATAATTTAGATAAATTGAATTTAACAGCAGGTGTTCGAATCGATGAGCATAATTTATTAGGAACTTTTGTAACTCCCAGAGTTCATGCCCGTTATACACCTTGGGAAAAATCAGCCTTAAGAGCATCTATAGGTCGTGGCAAACGCAGCGCGAATATTTTTGCCGAAAACCAAAATATGTTTTCAACATCTAGAAGCATTAATATTTTAAATACAGCAGGTAAGGTTTATGGATTAGACCCAGAAATTGCATGGAATTATGGTGTGTCTTACCTGCAAGGGTTTAATCTCTTTGGAAGAAAAGCCGATATTACACTAGATTACTATAAAACCGATTTTACAAATCAAGTGGTAGTAGATTTTGAAAACCCGCAAGAAGTTAATTTTTATAATCTGGACGGAAAAAGTTATGCAAACAGTTTTCAAACAGAAGTAAATTATAATGCATTTGAAAATTTTGATTTTCGCTTGGCATACAAGTATTATGAAGTAAAAACGCAATATAATTCTGGAAAACTAGAAAATCCATTAACACCAAAACATCGGTTATTTGCCAATGCGTCTTATGAAACTCACATGCATGAAGGCGCCACCGGATATTGGAAATTTGATGCCACTTATAATTGGTTGGGTAAGCAACGGTTTTCATCCACAAATACTAATGCAGTGGCATTTCAATTACCTGAATACACACCAACCATTGGCACTTTAAATGCGCAAATAACAAAAGTGTTTTCTACATAGATTTGAAGTATATTTAGGCGGAGAAAATATTACTAATGTAAGACAAACCAATCCTATTTTGGATGCTGAAAATCCTTTTGGTTCAAATTTTGATACTACTTTTGTATATGGACCAATATTTGGAAGCATGTATTATGCAGGATTAAGATTTAAAATTAAATAAATTTAGTAGGTCGCTTCGAGCAAAGTCGTGAAGTAATTAGAAGCACTAGACTGTTTCGACCAAACAAAAAAACAAAAAGTATGAAAAAATTAATAATTGTATTAACCGTATTAATGGCAACAGTAACATTCGCACAAAACAAAAACGCCAAAGTAACTATAGAAGTAGATGGTGTTTGTTTAATGTGTAAAAGTAGAATTGAAAAGGCCTGTTTAAGCACAAAAGGTGTAAAAAGTGCCAATTGGGATGTAAAAACGCATCAGTTACGTTTGTTTTTCGACGAAAATAAAACCAGCTTAAATACCATTCAAAAAAATATTGCGGCTGTGGGGCATGACACCAAAGATTTAAAAGCAACCGATAAAGCTTATGCTTCGGTACATGCATGTTGTAAATATCGCGATAACGATGTAAAAGACGATCATAAAGATTAATATTCATAAAAAAGTAAAAATTAAACCCAAGCAATTTGTTTTGGGTTTTTTTGTTTTTCGCGATGTCTTAAGATTCTGTTAAACGCTTAGAAAGTTGTAGCAGAATTGAATAAAAATAGTAATATTGAGAAACATTCAAATTAAACACAATTATATGCATATTTTCAAATTTAAAAGGGCACTAAAACCGGTATTGGTTTTAGCCTTTTTTGTTTTTATTTCATTTCAAAGTTATTCTCAGGGCTCCTTTAAATGGTCTAACGATGGGAATTCATATTATAAAATTCAAAGCGAAGGCATCGTTCAATATACGCTGCCTTCCAACGATTATAAAATATTATTTTCAAAAGAACAATTAACTCCGGTAGGGAGCAAAACACCTTTAAGCGTTAGTTATTTTGATATTTCGGATGATGAGCAAAAAGTATTACTATTTACAAATACCAAACGTGTTTGGCGCATTAATACCAGAGGCGATTATTGGGTTTTAAATATTGCTTCGGGTAAATTGCAACAATTGGGTACAAATTTACCAGAATCGTCGCTTATGTTTGCTAAATTATCTCCCGATGGAGCACTGGCTGCTTACGTAAGTGGTAATAATATTTATGTAGAAGATTTAAGCACCTCTAAAGTAAAAGCGCTTACTACCGATGGCACGTCTACCTTAATTAACGGAACGTTTGATTGGGTTTATGAAGAAGAATTCTATTGTCGCGATGGCTTTCGTTGGAGTCCAGACAGTAAATCGATTGCCTATTGGCAAATAGATGCGAGCGAAACTAAAACGTTTTACATGGTTAATAATACCGATTCTATTTACTCTAAAATTATTCCTATTGAATACCCAAAAACAGGAGAAACACCGTCTGCATGTAAAGTAGGTGTGGTAACTATTGATGATGCCAAAACCACATGGATGCAAATTCCTGGTGATGCGCGTCAACATTACTTAGTGCGAATGGAATTTATTCCTGCAACTAAAAAATTATTAATTCAGCAATTAAATAGAAAACAAAATCATAGTAAACTGTTTATCGCAGAGCCGAACACAGGAACTTCAAAAGTAGTTTATGAAGAAAAAGATGCGGCATGGATTAATGTATACGTGCAAGAAAATTTGAAATATGGCGTGTATTTTACCAATAATTTTAATTGGTTGAATAACGGAGATAATATATTATGGGTTACAGAAAAAGATGGGTGGAGACATTTATACAACGTATCTCTAACAGGTAAAGGGGAACAACTTATAACCAACGGTGCATATGATTTTATCGATTTAAAATATATTGATTATAAAAATAATCAGGTGTATTTTATGGCGTCACCAGACAATGCTACGCAAAGTTATTTGTATAAAACCAAGTTAAATGGTAAAGGTTCGTTAGAATTGGTTAGTCCGAAAGCTTTAAAAGGAACACACGATTATAATGTATCGCCAACAGGAACATTTGCAACACATTCTTTTTCTAATAGTTTTACAAAACCGGCCGCAGAATTGATATCATTTGCTAACCAAAAACCAATAAATGAAGCGTATAGTATAGAAGCTAATTTAGATAAACTAGTTGAAGCTAAAAAGGTAGAATTTATAAAAGTAACTACTGCTGATGGTGTTGAAATGGACGGTTGGATGGTAAAACCACCAAATTTTGACGCTACTAAAAAATACCCTGTAGTGTTTTATGTGTATAGCGAACCAGGTTCTACTACGGTAACAGACGAGTATGGCGCCGGCAATAATAGAAATTACATTGGCAATATGGCCGATGACGGGTATATTTATATTTCTTTAGACAACCGCGGAACACCAGCACCAAAAGGCAGAGCATGGCGAAAAAGTATTTATAGAAAAATAGGTCAGGTAAATATTCACGACCAAGCCATGGCAGCCAAAGAAATCTTGAAATGGGATTTTGTAGACTCACAACGTGTTGCTGTTTGGGGATGGAGTGGAGGTGGCTCTGCGACATTAAATTTAATGTTTCAGTATCCAGAAATTTATAAAACCGGAATATCGGTTGCGCCAGTTACAAATTTATTGACTTACGATAATGTGTACCAAGAGCGTTTTATGGGCTTGCCTCAAGATAATATGAACGATTATATAAAGGGCTCGCCAATAACTTACGCCAAAAATTTAACAGGTAATTTGCTGTTGATTCATGGTACGGGCGATGATAATGTACATTATCAAAACGCGGAACAACTAATTAACGAGTTGGTAAAATACAACAAACAATTTCAATTTATGGCTTATCCAAACCGTACACATGGTATTAGAGAAGGCGAAGGAACCAGTAAGCATTTAAACACCTTGTTCACGAATTATTTAAAAATGTATTGCCCACCAGGAGGCAAATAAAAAATATCAAACAGATTAATAAAACTCCAAAGTTAGAGGCTTTGGAGTTTTTTTATATAATTGATTTGCTCTGTGAGAAAAATACACTAAATTCGAATAACAACTATAAGACAAAAGTATCAAGCAAATGAAAAAATTATTGATTTTAATGCTTTGCTTAATTGGAAGCAAAACCTACTCACAAGAAATATCGGAGAAGAAAATTATTACAGAAGTTAATGAAGTAACTGTTTTTATTAGTGACGCACAAATTACTAGGAAAAAATCGGTTGAATTAAAACAAGGTACAACCATATTGAAATTCATTAATTTATCGCCGTTTATAGATGCTAAAAGTATTCAGGTAAAAGCCAGCGGCGATATCACGGTTTTATCTGTCAATCATCAACAAAATTATATCGATAAGCTTGAAAAACAACAAGAATTATTAGATTTAGAGGTAAAGTTTCAAGCACTCGAAAATAAAATTAATCTTGAGAAAACCTATTTAGATATTCTTAAAGAAGAATTGGTGTTTTTACAAGAAAATAGAACAATAGGAGGAAAAAATCAGGAATTGAGTGTAGCAAATTTAAAGGAAGCTTCCAATTTTTATAGCACTAAATTAACGTCTTTAAAGCTTAAGGAGATCGAGATTAATAACAGGTTGCATGATTTATATAAATCTAAATCGGATTTAGACAATCAAATAAAAACCATAACGAGTAAGAGAGATTTTCCTAATGGCGAAATATTGGTTAAAGTTGATGCTAAAAACTACACCAAATCTAATTTCGAACTGGCTTATTTAGTGGGTAATACAGGTTGGTTTCCGACGTACGATATAAGAGCAAAAAATGTAAACTCACCCATTGATATAATATATAAAGCAAATATTAAACAAGACACAAAAGTTGATTGGAATAATGTGAAACTAAAATTATCATCAGCAAACCCGAATGTTTCTGGAGTTGCGCCAGAATTAAAAACATACTTTTTAAACTATAATACATTACCACCAACTTATAATCTTATCTCTAATGAAGTAAGAGGAAAAGTAGTAGACGAACAGCAATTACCACTTCCTGGAGTAAATGTTATCGTGAAAGGTAGCACCATTGGAACTACAACAGACTTCGATGGCAATTATTCCATTACATTACCTAACAATTCAAGCCAATTGGAATTTTCATACATAGGTTATGTAAGCCAAACTTTATCTGTAACAAGCGCTAATTTAAATGTGTATTTAAAAGAAGATACGCAAGCTTTAGATGAAGTTGTTGTTGTTGGTTATGGAAGCAGCAAAAGAAAATCCATTTCCTCTGCTTTAGACGGTAAAGTCGCGGGATTGCAAATTCGAGGTCAGAATTCTACTCAAAGCCTTCAAATTCCAATTGAGCAAGTTGCAAAACAAACTACAATAGATTTTGAAATTGATATGCCATATTCCATAAAATCAGATAATAAAAGTTATGCTGTAGATATGGTGAGTTACAATTTACCAGCAAATTATAAATATTATTGTGTTCCTAAAATTGATAAAGATGCCTTTTTAATAGCGAATATTTCAGATTGGGAAAAATATAATTTGCTAGAAGGCGAAGCAAATATATTTTTTGAAGACACGTATATTGGTAAAACATTATTAGATGTTAGGTATGCCAGTGATACTTTAAAGATTTCTTTAGGAAGAGATAAAAATGTGTCTGTAAAGCGTGAAAAAGTGAAAAACTTTACAACAAAACAATTAATTGGTACTAGAAAAGAAGAAACAAGAGTTTGGGCTATAGATGTAAAAAACAATAAGAATCAAAAAATAGACATGATTATTTTCGATCAAGTTCCAGTTTCAACATTAGAAGAAATTAAAGTAGATGTTTTAGAAATTTCGGGAGCAAAACACAATATTGAAACAGGTGAAATTAAATGGGATTTCTCGATTAATCCGAATGAACTTAAAAAATTTGAATTAAAATATTCAGTAAAATATCCGAAGAATCGTAATTTGATAATTGAGTAGATTTTTACTAAAAAGTGAATTGTTATCCAAGTGAAGGGTAAATAGTATTCATATGTAAAACTCCAAATTAAAAATTTAAGTATGAAAAAACGCCTCCATGTAACATGAGGCGTTTTTTGTAATTTATCTATGGCGATTCGCCATTACATCATTCCTGGCATACCGCCACCCATTGGAGGCATGCGCAGCTGATTCTTCTTTAATATCAACTAAAGCACATTCAGTAGTTAAGATCATACCTGCAACCGAAGCTGCATTTTCTAATGCAATACGAGTTACTTTTTTAGGATCGATAATTCCTGCTTTTAGCATATCTACATAGGTTTCAGATTTGGCATCGTAACCAAAAGCACCTTTACCTTCCATAACTTTAGAAACAACAACACTTCCTTCGCCACCTGCATTTTCAACAATGGTACGTAAAGGCGCTTCAATAGCACGTGCTACAATTTGAATACCTGTTACTTCATCAAGATTTTCAGTTGTAATTTTTTCTAAAACAGATTTTGCTCTTACTAAAGCAACACCACCACCAGCAACAATACCTTCTTCAACAGCAGCTCTTGTTGCATGTAATGCATCATCAACACGGTCTTTTTTCTCTTTCATTTCTACTTCAGTAGCAGCACCAACATAAAGAACAGCAACACCACCAGCCAATTTAGCTAAACGCTCTTGTAGTTTTTCTTTATCGTAATCACTGGTTGTAGTTTCAATTTGAGCTTTGATTTGATTTACTCTTGCTTTAATATCATTTGCATCACCAGAACCATTAACAATAGTTGTATTGTCTTTATCAACTGTTACAGTTTCAGCAGTACCTAACATGCTTAAATCGGCATTTTCTAAAGTAAAACCTCTTTCTTCAGAAATAACAGTTCCACCAGTTAAAATAGCAATATCTTCTAGCATAGCTTTACGTCTGTCTCCAAATCCAGGAGCTTTTACAGCTGCAATTTTAAGTCCACCACGTAATTTGTTTACAACTAAAGTTGCTAAGGCTTCACCATCAACATCTTCAGCAATAATTAATAATGGACGACCAGATTGTGCAACTGGTTCTAATATTGGAAGAATTTCTTGTAAGTTAGAAATCTTTTTGTCGAATAATAAAATGTATGGATTTTCTAAATCAGCAATCATTTTATCAGCATCAGTAACAAAGTAAGGAGATAAATAACCACGGTCAAACTGCATACCTTCAACAACATCAACATAGGTATCCATTCCTTTAGCTTCTTCAACAGTAATAACACCTTCTTTACCAACTTTACCAAATGCTTTTGCAATTAAATCACCAATAGTATCATCATTATTTGCAGAAATAGATGCTACTTGCTTAATCATTTCAGAAGAGTTACCTACTTTTTTAGCTTGTTTTTCAAGATCTTTAACAATAGCTTCAACAGCTTTGTCAATACCTCGTTTTAAATCCATTGGATTTGCACCAGCAGCCACATTTTTTAAGCCTTCTTTTACAATTGCTTGTGCTAAAACAGTTGCAGTTGTTGTTCCATCACCAGCTAAATCGTTGGTTTTAGAAGCAACTTCTTTTACCATTTGTGCACCCATATTTTCAAGTGCGTCTTCTAATTCTATTTCTTTTGCAACAGTAACACCATCTTTAGTTACTTGAGGTGCACCAAATGATTTACTAATAATTACATTACGTCCTTTAGGACCTAAAGTTACTTTTACTGCATTTGCTAATGCATCAACACCACGTTTTAAACCGTCGCGTGCTTCAATATCAAATTTTATATCTTTTGCCATATTGTTTTGCTTTATGCTTTAGGCTTTATGCCATAAGCTATTTTAATTTTAGTTTTAATTGATGTGTTTTACTTTTAATTATGTTTACTTTTTCAATAAGTACTTTAGCTTGATTATCTTCTATATAACCTAAGTCTTTTGCTAAAATGATTAAGTATTCGGTTTCGCTTGCAGACCCTAATGCTATAGTTAGAAATCTATTAAATTCCAAATCTGAATCTCTGCCACAACCTTCTGAAATGTTGGTTGGTATTGAGGCTGAAGATCTTCTTAATTGAGATATTATAGCCGTAAATTTCATCTTTTGGGAATGTATTAGTAATCAAATAAATCTCTAATGTCAATTCATGACTCAATTCCCAAACATGATACTTTTTAAAGTCTCTCATGCTTATAGCTTAAAGTCTATAGCGTATAGCTTTTAGATAATCGCCAATATGTCGCTTTCGCGCATAATTAAATAATCTTTACCTTCTAATTTTAGTTCTGTTCCAGCATATTTACCGTATAAAACAGTGTCGCCAATTTTTACGGTTATAGGCTCGTCTTTAGTGCCTTTTCCAGCAGCAACAACAGTTCCTTTTTGTGGTTTTTCTTTAGCGTTATCAGGAATAATAATACCTGAAGCTGTTTTGGTTTCAGCAGCAGCAGGTTCAATTAGAACGCGGTCTGCTAATGGTTTAATGTTCAATGCCATTTGTAATATATTTTTAAGTTTAAAAATTAATGTTAACGCCTTTATATTATTCTAAAATTGTGCCATGAGTGATTAACTGACAAACTTGCAGACCTATTTACTGGTTGGTAGAAACAAAAAATGCCAACTATGTAAGTTGGCATTTTTTGTTTCTATTTTAACTTCAAATTATTCGGCAGGAGTCTGTACTGGTGCCGTTTCGTTTGATGTTTTAGCAGGTGTTGGTAATGGTTGACTTGTTGTAGCATCTAAATCTAATGCTTTAGAGTCTGTGCTTTCACTACCTCTGTTTATCGCAACATTTGAAAGTAAAATTAGTGCCAACAAAAGTGTTGCTAAATACCAGGTGCTTTTATCTAAAAAGTCTGTGGTTTTTTTCACGCCACCTAATTGTTGCGTACCACCCCCACCAAATGAAGATGATAAACCACCGCCTTTTGGGTTTTGAACCATTATTACCACAACTAGCAAAAATGCTACGATAACTATTAAGGCTAAAAATATTGTAAACGTACTCATTATTTCTTATTATTTTGTTCTTGTAATTGTTCTATTGCTTTTATTTGGTTTGCAAAGAAACTACTTTTTTCTGGATATTTCAAACTTAATATTTTATAAGATTGAATTGCTTTTTTAAAGTTTTTTTGCTCTACATAAATACGCGCCAAAGTCTCTGTCATTAATGCTTCGGGTTGAATCATTTGTGCTTCGGCAATATTTATTTTGGATGATGTGGCAGTTATTGGATTTATCTTTGGATTTTCAGCGATAAATTTCTCGATTAATTCGAATTTTTTGTTCTTATCTGGCGACGTTATTGTTTCTAATTGCGTAGTTTCTTCACTTTCGTTTTCATTCCTTTGAATAGGGTTAAACGTTGCTAATTTTAACCATTCATTAAACGAATGTGTTTCTTTTGTATCGAATTCGAGAGGTTTTCCAAGTTCTAGTATTTCGCTTGGCGAAGCTTCTTGAGGGTTTTTTTCTAAAGATTCTTCTTGAATATCTTCAGAAGCGTCTAAATCAAAATATGCTATTTTGTTGTATAAATTATGCTTTGGTTCAAATAAAACAGGATCTAAAATATCTGAACTTTCAGAAATTTGCCGGCTTAAGTCGTCATCTATAATTACTTTTTTATTTACCGAAATGTCTTCTACATCAATTTCAATATCATTTAAATGCCCCGTGTTTTGTTTAATATATTGAGAGATTTCATTTTGTTTAAAATCTTCTGAAGTAATAAAATCGAATAAAATACTTCTATCGGTTGTGTAAGCTGCTGTGGTTTTTAATTCTTGATTGTATTTAAAACTACCTTCATTTTTTAGCCCTTTAAGATAAATGGCACGTGCCGATTGAAAATAGGGGAACTCATCGATAATAGATTTTACTCCTTCGGTTTGCTCAAGGTTAATAGCTTGTGGTTTTTGTAATAAGTATGAAAATTCTTTTGGATTCATTAAATTACCATTTTGCTAAAGTTGCATTAAAAATATCTTGTGTTAGGCGTTCAAAGATTTCTTCGTGGGCTGTTGTTTTTTGTGAACCAACAAGTTGTGCACTTGCGGCATAGTCGTAAAAAAAGGAGAAGGTTTGTTCTAAATCGTCGTCTTCTTTTTTTCTGTTAAAAAAGCGCACTTTAATGCTTATCGTTAATCTGTTTTGTGCCGCCG
Source organism: uncultured Flavobacteriaceae bacterium (assembly GCA_963704215.1). GTDB lineage: Bacteria > Bacteroidota > Bacteroidia > Flavobacteriales > Flavobacteriaceae > Mariniflexile. The sequence goes on along the minus strand of CAVPHK010000004.1, from coordinate 225,435 downwards.
TGTTTTCTGAAGTCGCGGTTGTTGGTGAAATACGGTAGTCTGTAATTTCACCTTCGTAAACCAAATCGCCATTAGAGGTTACTAGATTTAAATTGGTTTGATTCTGAATTAAGTCTTCTAATGCGATTTTAAAATCACGTTCTAAACCTGGTTCTACCAAAAGAGCGTTATTTTCGAACCGATTTACCTGAAAAGTTTTAGTTCCAGCAGGTACCGACGCTCCAGTAAATGAGTAAAAACCACAACCTGAAAGTGAAAAGGTAGAAATAAAAAGTAAAAAGTAAATTAGTATTTTTTTCATATGCTATTGCAACTCTAAAACTAGACTGATTGCTATTTTGTTATTTGTTTTAAAACGACTTGTTGACACTTTTGTTGCAATAATATATACTGATTGCTGCAACTAGGCATTGTCAATTTTTTAAAGATCGTATTGTTTTATTTTTCTATATAATGTACGTTCGCTTATGCCCAATTCGGCAGCAGCTAATTTACGTTTTCCACCGTGACGTTCAAGCGATTTTTTAATTAATTCTAATTCTTTATCGTGTAATGATAAGGTTTCTTCTTCTTCAATTTCTTCGGCAAAGTGGTATTTATCTACTTGAGAATCTGTGTTAATATTATTTACCTGGTGTTCTGCTATCGATAAAACCTCATTATTTTCTAGGGCATCTTCTTCATAATCGGTTACTTCGTCTTCGTTTCCGTAAATTTTCTGAATCAGGCTTTCATTATTTTTTTCTACATCCTTGGTGTTGCCATGTTTCATGAGTTCTAATGTTAGCTTTTTTAAATCGTTTAAATCGGCTTTCATGTCGAACAACACTTTGTAGAGGATTTCGCGTTCGCTACTAAAATCACTTTCAGATTTAGATGTTTTGATAACCGCAGGTAAATTAGAGCCAGAAGTTGGCAGATAACTTTTTAAGGTTTCGGCAGTTATGGTTCTATTGTGTTCTAAAACAGATACTTGTTCAGCAATATTTCTGAGCTGTCTAATATTTCCGCTCCAGCGATGATTTAAAAGAATTTGCACAGCAGAATCTGAAAGTTTAACCGTTGGCATTTTATATTTTAGGGCAAAATCGCTGGCAAATTTTCTAAATAACAAATGAATATCTTCTTGTCTTTCGCGCAAAGGAGGTAAATGAATATCTACGGTACTTAAACGATAGTATAAATCTTCTCTAAACGTTCCTTTTTCTATAGATTGAAACATGTTTGCATTGGTGGCAGCTACAATGCGGACATTGGTTTTTTGTACTTTACTAGAACCTACTTTTAAAAATTCGCCATTTTCTAAAACGCGAAGTAATCGTACTTGTGTTGTTAATGGAAGTTCGCCCACTTCATCTAAAAAAATAGTACCACCATCGGCAACTTCAAAATAGCCTTCACGCGTTTGTGTAGCACCTGTAAATGAGCCTTTTTCGTGTCCGAAAAGTTCACTATCAATGGTTCCTTCTGGAATAGCACCACAATTTACAGCTATATATTTGTTGTGTTTTCTATGTGAAAGTTGATGTATTATTTTTGGAATACTTTCTTTACCAACACCACTTTCACCAGTTACTAAAACCGAAATGTCGGTAGGAGCAACCTGAATCGCTTTTTCTATGGCACGATTTAGAGCTGGCGTATTGCCAATAATACCAAAACGTTGTTTTATAGCTTGTACTGATTCCATAGTGTTGTACCTGCAATGGCAGGGAACTTGTTATTTATTGTTGTTAATTATTCTCTGATAAACCAATAGCTTCACCAATAAGCGTTGCACTTGTGCAATCTGTAACTTTTACATTCACGAAATCTCCAACTTTATAGTTTTCTTTAGGGAAAACTGCTACCAGATTTTGTGAAGTTCTTCCAGACCAGTGTAAATCAGATTTTTTCGATTCTTTTTCAATTAAAACTTCCACAGTATCGTGTAAAAATGCTTTTGTTCTAATTTCGCTGTGTTCTCTTTGTAAATCTACAATATCTTGTAATCGTCGTTTTTTAACTTCCTCAGGCACATCATCTTCCATTTTGCGTTCGGCCATTGTTCCGGGTCTTTCAGAATAGGTAAACATATATCCAAAATGGTATTTAACATAATTCATTAAGGATACGGTATCTTGAAAATCTTCTTCGGTTTCTGTTGGGAAACCAACAATCATATCTTGACTAATGGTGCAATTTGGAAGAATACGACGGATGTTATCAATTAATGTCATGTATTCTTCACGCGTGTGCAAACGGTTCATTTCTTTTAAAATGCGATTGCTTCCACTTTGAACTGGTAAATGAATATGGTCGCAAATATTTTGATATTTTGCCATAGTTTCAACCACATCTAAGGTTAAATCTTGCGGATTTGAAGTTGAAAAACGAATACGCATTTTTGGTTGTGCTTTGGCGCATAGTTCCAGTAATTTTGCAAAATTTACGGCTGTTGCTTTTTGCATATCGCTGGCTTTTTCAAAATCTTTTTTTAATCCACCACCATACCATAAATAGCTATCTACATTCTGACCAAGAAGCGTAATTTCTTTAAAACCTCTATTCCATAAATCGTTTACTTCTTCTAAAATACTTTGAGGGTCTCTACTGCGCTCGCGCCCTCGTGTAAAAGGTACCACACAGAACGTACACATATTATCGCATCCGCGAGTAATAGATACAAAGGCTGTTACACCATTACTGTTTAAACGCACCGGTGAAATATCGCCGTAGGTTTCTTCTTTAGATAGAATAACATTTATAGCGTCTCTGCCTTCATCAACTTCGGCTAACAGATTTGGTAAATCTTTGTATGCGTCTGGTCCAACAACCAAGTCTACTATTTTTTCTTCTTCCAGAAATTTTGTTTTTAAACGCTCTGCCATACAGCCTAAAACGCCTACTTTCATTTTTGGATTGCTGTCTCTTTTTACAGCATTGTATTTTTCTAAACGTTTGCGTACTGTTTGTTCTGCTTTATCGCGTATGGAGCAGGTGTTCACCAAAACCAAATCGGCATCTTCTAGGTTTTGGGTAGTATTAAATCCTTGATCTGCTAAAATAGACGCTACAATTTCACTATCACTAAAATTCATGGCACAACCATAACTTTCAATAAAAAGTTTACGAACGTTACCTTCTTTTTGCTCAAGAACTAAAGACTCACCTTGTTTATTTTCGTCAATTATTTTTTCCATATAAACTATCTAACTTCAATTGGCTTCAAATTCAATAAGTGTGCAAAGATACAATTAATTTGTATTTTATGACATAATGACAGTTTATATTTTGTGTGCAGTCGGCGCAACCTTTTTCTGATTTACGTATCTTTAAATAAAACAATTATAAACATGAACAGGAAGTTTCTTCTATTGTATTTTTTTCTTTTAAGTATAGTTTCTTGTACCAGCAATGATGCAGAAATACCAATATCTGATGATTTATTAATTGGCAGTTGGGTTGAGCCAATTTATGATGGAGAGACTACCACTTTTAAAAGAGCTTTAGCTTTACCTGAAAATGATTATGGCATATCGTTTAATTTAAACGGGGTGCTTGTTGAACGTTCTTCTGGCTGGTGTGGCACGCCACCTTTAAGTTTTTTTGATTATACAGGACAGTGGCAGTTGGAAGATTCGTTGATTTTGATAACACAAGAACATTTATATCCAAATAATTACGCATGGCGAATTATTTCTTTAACTAAAACGGAATTGGTTGTAAAAAGAGAATTAACCGAACAGGAAAATGATTTTAGGGATTTAATGAGTTTATTTGATGCGTTATACGAGTTGAAAGCAAATTTTTCTTGTAATAATGCCAGTACTTGGGCGTACACCCCTTATGGCTCGAAAGCATGTGGAGGTCCGCAAGGATACATTGCTTATCCTAAAGAAATAGAAGTTGCTTTTTTGCAAAAAGTCGCTGTTTATACGGAAGCAGAACATACTTATAATATAAAATGGGGAGTTTTTTCAACTTGCGATATGCCTAGAGAACCAACAGGTGTAGAGTGTTTAAACGGATATCCTACTTTAAAATTTTAAACGAAATAATTTAATCAAACCATCATGAAATTAAAATACCTTTTATTATTCCTTGTTTTTATTACAGCATTCTCTTGTGATAAAGACGAAAATAATTACGAACTCGTAGATGTTGCTACGCCGCAAATAATGAGTAAAGATGAATTTAGAAAATCGGTTTCAATTACTACTCCCCGGGCTATTGAAAATGCAGGTAAAATTTATGCTTATAAAGATTATATTTTTGTGAACGATTTAAATAAAGGGGTTCATGTTATTGATAATTCGAATCCTAAATTTCCAAAAAAATTAAAATATTTAAAAATACCTGGTAATGAAGATATTTCTGTGAAGAATGATTTTTTATATGCAGATAGTGCCACCGATTTGTTGGTTTTTGATATTTCGAATATCAATTCAATTTCATTAAAAGAAAGGTTAGAAGATGTGTTTTACGTCTATAATTTTCAAATTCCATCAGGTATAAGTTTTGTAGATTATAAGGAATTCAATAGTCAAACTGAGATTATTGTAGGATGGACCGTTACTAAAGAACGAAGAGAGAAAATAGATACTCGTTTTATAGATATGATGTTTGACGGTGCCGCACTTAACTCTGCATCTGAAAGTTCTACGACGGGGCAAGGTGGTTCTTTAGCCCGTTTCCAAATAGTTAATAATTATTTATATACTGTTGGCTCTCACGAAATGATTATTTTCAATATCAGTAATATGTTACAACCCACATTGGCAAACACACTTTATGCCGGGAACAACATTGAAACGTTATTTCAAGCAGATGGCTATTTGTACATAGGTAGTACGGATGGGATGTATATATATGATTTGGTCAACCCAGAAAACCCAGCTTATGTGTCTGAATTTGTGCATTGGACAGGCTGTGACCCCGTAGTTGTTGATGGCGACTATGCTTATTTAACTTTGCGTGGTGGGAATAATTGTGGGCAACAGGAAAGTGTGCTGGAAGTTATAGATATTAAGGACAAAACAAAGCCAACTTTGGCTGCCAGACATACCTTAGATAACCCTTACGGTTTAGGCATAAAAAACAATACCTTGTTTGTTTGTGATGGAACAGCGGGTTTAAAACTTTTTAATAAAGAAGATCCGTTAAACATATCTATAATAAATCAATTTAAAAATATTCAATCTAAAGATGTCATTCCATTAGAAGATAAATTATTAATGATTGGTGGAGAAACCTTATACCAATATGTATATGTGCAAAATGGCGTGCAACTTATAAGTACATTCTCTTTAAATTAAATTTAAGCGAAATAATTAAATGATAAAATCCTGCGTAGAGTAGGATTTTTTTTCTTTTAATAGTAATTTTAGTGCATTCAATTAAAATTATTTTACTTTTAGTTTCAGTAATCAAAATTAACCAAACCAATTAATATGAATGCCATCGACACACTTTTAGAAAAAATAGAACGCGCTCCAAGTTTAGATTTCGGAACAATTTTTAATCAATCAATAGAATTATTTAAAAAAACATGGGTACAAGGTTTAGTCATGCTACTATTAACCATGTTGTTAATGATACCGTTTTATGTGATTTTGTATTTGCCTATGATTGCTATGGGTTTATTCGATCCAGAGTCCTTAAACAATATGGAAGAATTTAATGTGCTGCTCATGATTCCGTTTATATTATTTATGATTCTATTTGTAGTTTTCGCCATGGTAATTGCTTTTGGAATGAAAGCTTCCTTTTATAGAATCTGTAAGATTAAAGATTTGAATAAAGCCACAGCCGACGATTATTTTTTCTATTTAAAAAAGCCATATTTGGCAAAAGTTATAGGTTTATCATTAGCCACTTTTGGCATCACTTTGGTAGCTGTATTACTATGTGTGCTTCCTGTTTTTTATGTAATAGTTCCTGTAACTTTAATGAATGTAATATTTGCTTTTAACCCAGACTTAAGTACTTCGGAAATTATAAAGGCAGGATTTAGATTAGGAAACAAAAAATGGTTGTTAACTTTCGGATTAATTATAATCTCTGGTTTAATTGCCGAAATTATAGGGTTGTTAATGTGTTGTGTTGGTATTTTAGTAACAGCATCTTTCGCGTATTTACCAGCGTATTTTATATATAAAGATTCTGTTGGGTTTGATGAAAACAACGATAACGAAGCCTATGGAATGTCTTACGAATAGGTAGCAATTTATTTAAAAAAAGCCTGTGATTTAGTTTAAAAATGCAGGCTTTTTTATTTATATAGAATACAGATAATCCCTAAAATTAGGCAGATAAACTTTTTTTCATATACATTTGTACCTTCAAAAAATTAAGTATGGCGAAGAATTTAGTAATTGTTGAGTCCCCTGCAAAGGCAAAAACTATCGAAAAATTTTTAGGTAAAGATTTTAAGGTAGAATCTAGCTTTGGGCATATTGCCGACCTTCCTTCGAAGGAATTGGGTGTGAATGTAGAAGGTGATTTTAAACCAAAATATGAAGTTTCAAAAGACAAAAAAGCAGTAGTAAAAAAACTGAAAGATTTAGCTAAAGGTGCCGATATGGTTTGGTTAGCAAGTGATGAGGACCGTGAAGGAGAGGCTATCGCATGGCATTTGGCAGAGACTTTAAAATTAGATAAAAAGAAAACAAAACGTATTGTTTTTCACGAAATTACTAAATCCGCAATACAAAAAGCCATTGAAAACCCTAGAGGTATTGATTACGATTTAGTTGATGCACAACAAGCTCGTCGTGTGTTAGATAGAATTGTAGGTTATGAGTTGTCGCCAGTTTTATGGCGAAAAGTAAAAGGCGGATTATCTGCTGGTCGTGTACAATCGGTGTCAGTTCGTTTAATTGTTGAACGCGAACGCGAAATACAAGATTTTACGGCAGAGGCATCATATAGAATAGATGCAGAGTTTTCTAATGAAGCAGGACAGACTTTTAAGGCAAAACTACCCAGAAACTTTGCTAGTAAAGAAGAAGCTCAGAAATTTTTAGAACAAAATGCAACGGCAAATTTCAAGGTTTCCGATTTAGAAAATAAACCAGCTAAGAAATCGCCAGCAGCACCATTTACAACATCAACGTTACAACAAGAAGCATCGCGTAAATTATATTTTTCAGTAAGTAAAACCATGACCATGGCACAACGCTTGTATGAGGCAGGTTTAATTACTTATATGAGAACAGATAGTGTAAATTTATCTGATGAAGCACGTAACGGGGCGAAAGCAGAAATTGAAAGTGCATACGGCTCAAAATATAGCAAGCCTAGAAATTATACTGGAAAAACTAAAGGTGCACAAGAAGCGCATGAGGCCATTCGTCCTACAGATTTTGCATTGCATTCTGTAGATATCGATAGAGACCAAGCGCGTTTGTACGATTTAATTTGGAAACGCGCCATCGCATCACAAATGAGTGAAGCTGAATTGGAGCGTACCAATGTAAAAATTAGCGCTTCAACACATAACGAATTGTTTACTGCAAACGGAGAAGTTATTACGTTTGATGGTTTTTTAAAAGTGTATTTAGAAAGTACAGACGATGAAGATATCGAGCAAGAAGGCATGTTGCCAGCTATGAAAGTAAACGAAAAGTTACTTAATAGCTACATCACAGCAACCGAGCGCTATACCAGACCACCTTATAGGTATACAGAAGCCTCTTTAGTAAAGCAATTAGAAGAGTTAGGTATTGGTCGTCCATCAACCTATGCGCCAACTATTTCAACCATTCAGAATAGAAATTATGTTGAAAAAGGAACGGTTGAAGGTGTAGAACGTAATTATTCTCAACTAACCTTAAAGAAAGGGGTTGTTAAAGATAAATTGTTAACCGAAAAAGTAGGCTCCGATAAAGGTAAGTTAGTGCCAACAGATATTGGAATGATTGTAACCGACTTTTTGGTAAATCATTTTGAGCATATTTTAGATTACAATTTTACAGCAAAAGTTGAAGAAGATTTTGATAACATTGCCGAAGGTAAAGTTAATTGGATTAGCTTAATGAAAGAGTTTTATGAAGATTTTCATCCACAAGTAGAAAATGTTCAGGAAAACGCCGAAAGAGAATCTGGCGAACGTGTGTTAGGAACCGATCCAAAAACAGGGAAACAGGTAAGTGTGCGTTTAGGGAAGTTCGGACCCATGGTTCAAATAGGAACTCCAGACGATGAAGAAAAACCTCAATTTGCGAGTTTAAGTCCAGACCAACAATTAAACACCATTACATATGAGGAAGCGATGGATTTGTTTCAGCTACCAAAAATGTTAGGCACCTATAAAGGCGAAGATGTAGAAGTTAATAACGGACGATTCGGTCCATACGTGAAGTTTGGCGATTCGTTTGTTTCTTTACCAAAAGGGGTAGAAGCTTTAAGCGTGGAGCTTGAAGATGCTATCATATTAATTAAAGAAAAAGAAAAAGCAGACGCACCCATTTATACGTATAAAAAACTACCTGTTCAAAAAGGGAAAGGACGTTTCGGACCTTTTATAAAATGGAACAACATGTTTATTAATGTTAATAGTAAATATGATTGGGATAATCTGTCAGATAGTGATATCGTTGAGCTAATTGAAACCAAGATTCAAAAGGACATAGATAAAGTTATTCACAATTGGGAAGCCGATGGTATTCGAGTAGAAAAAGCACGCTGGGGAAGGCATAATGTGCTAAAAGGGAAAATTAAGGTAGAACTCGACAAATCTGTTGATGTTTCAAAAATGACTCTTGAAGAAGCAAAAGCTATTATTGAAGCAAAAACACCAAAGAAAAAAACCGCAAAGAAAAAGACAGCTACCAAAAAAACAGCAGCCAAGAAAAAGTAATATAGTTTAGATTTAATAATTAAATACTTTTCTTTCAATAGATTTAATATATTCTTATTTTATTGTTGATTAATTTATGAAATAGGCATATTGTAAGTCATAAATTCTTTCGATATTTGTCTTTAATCGTAACGAATATTAAGTTGGTAGATAAATCCGTTAAACTTTTATGAATTTTAATTTTCTCTCTCCTGTTTCAGAAATTGTTTTAGCTCATAACGAATTACTTTCTTTACAAGCCTTAGGCAGAAAAATTAGAATACATTCTACTCAAAATGGCATTCCAGAATTAGAGGGTGTAGATATTGCAATTCTTGGGGTTTTAGAAAATCGCAATGATGTAAATTATATTGGCGAAGAATTTCAGTTAAACGAAATACGCAAATCGTTTTATAGCCTTTTTCCAGGAAGTTGGGACTCCGTTATTGCAGATTTAGGCGATATTAATAAAGGCGAAAGTGTTGAAGACACATATTTTGCCTTAAAAACCACTATTGCTATATTAATCAAAAAGAATATTATACCTATTGTTATTGGTGGTACTCAAGATTTAACCTATTCCAATTACAGGGCTTACGATACTATAATGCCTATGGTTAATATTGTGAATGTAGATTGTAAGTTCGATTTGGGAGATTCAGCAAAGCCTATAAAAAATGATAGCTTTGTAGGAAAAATTATTTTAGATAAACCTTACAATCTGTTTAACTATGCAACCATTGGGTATCAAACTTATTTCAATTCTCAGGAAGAAAAAGATTTAATGGATAGTCTTTATTTCGAATCTTACAGGTTGGGAGCCGTATCTAAAGATATTACCATAGCAGAGCCTGTAATGCGAGATGCTAATATTGTAAGTGTCGATTTAAGCTCGGTAAAAGCTTCAGAGGTAAGTTTAAATCAAAAGTACTCGCCAAACGGGTTAGATGGAAAGGAAATTTGTGCAATTGCCCGATATGCAGGTATAAGTAATAAAGTATCTTCTTTTGGTATTTATGAATACAAGCCTTCTAAAGACGACGAAATAACATCCATGTTGGTATCGCAAATATTATGGTATTTTATTGAAGGTGTAAATTTTAGAGTAAAAGATGATGATTTCTCAGACGACCGAAGCTATCAAAAGTTTATAACTTTGGTCGATTCTCAAGAATTGGTATTTTATAAAAGCAATAAAACCGGAAGGTGGTGGATCGAAATCCCTTTTTTAACAGAAATTAATACTAAATTAAAAAGACATACGTTATTACCTTGCATGCATCAAGATTATTTAGATGCGTGTAATAATAAAGTGCCTGATAGATGGTATAAGGCATTTCAAAAAAATTGTGTTTAAGCACAAAACAAGGTTTAAACGTTGATTTCATCGGTAAAATGTAATTTTTTCACGATGAAATGTAAACTTTTTTCTAAAAAAGTTGTTTTTTAAAAAATATATAAATATGTTTACGCTCTCAAATAAAGCTTATAAATAATTAACCTCGAGTTTTCTATGGATATGAAGAAGTTTATTTTATTAACCGCAGTATTAACATTACTTGCTAGTTGTGGCTCTAACGATAAGGGCGAGCTAGTTGGTGTTAAAGGAAAAAAATGGCACCCAGAAAAACCTTATGGGATGGAACTTATACCTGGTGGTGCATTTATAATGGGTAAAGGAGATGACGACCTTGCCGGTGTACAAGATGCGCCTGCAAAAACAGTTACCGTTCGAGCCTTTTATATGGATGCGACAGAAATAACAAATAGCGAGTACCGCTCATTTGTGCATTGGGTTAGAGACTCAATAATTAGAATGAAATTGGCTATTTTGGCAGATGAGGTTGGAAAAGTGCCAGAAGACGGAGGTATTGGAGAGTTTGCGTTTAAAGATGCAGATACCGCTAATATGTCTGTTTATGAAAAGTATATGTTTGAAAACTATACCGGATTAGGACCTACTGGTTACGAAGGTCGAAAAATCAATAATAAGATTGACTTAATTTTTGATACTTCAGATTATCCAGATGAGTATTACACCGAAGTAATGGATACCATGTATTTGCCATTAGAAGATTCTTATAATGGGCAACGTACTTGGGACGTGAAAAAGTTTAAATTCCAGTATAGCTTTATGGATATCCAGGAAGCTGCAAAAAACAGAGGTATTAAACGTAGAGACGCTATTGTAAAAGAACAAATAGAAGTGTATCCAGATACCGCTGTTTGGATTCGAGATTTCGCATACTCTTACAACGAACCAATGCATAACGATTATTTTTGGCACGATGCTTACAGCGAATATCCAGTGGTTGGCGTAACTTGGAAGCAAGCAAAAGCTTTTTGCGAATGGCGTACCATCGTGAAAAATTCGTATCAAAAATCAAGAAAAGGTGCAGCAATGGTAAACACGTTTAGATTACCATCTGAAGCAGAGTGGGAATACGCCGCTCGTGGTGGTCTGCAAGCTGCAACATATCCATGGGGAGGACCGTACACTAAAAGCGACAGAGGTTGCTTTATGGCAAACTTTAAACCTGTAAGAGGAGATTATGCTGCAGATCAAGCATTGTATACTGTAGAGGCTAAATCTTACGAACCGAATGATTATAATTTATATAATATGGCTGGTAATGTAGCTGAATGGGTAAATGCATCCTATGATCCATCATCCTATGAGTATACGTCAACCATTAACCCGAGTATTAACGACAACAATAACCAGCGTAAAATTGTAAGAGGTGGTTCGTGGAAAGATGTTGCGTACTTCCTACAAGTAAGCTCAAGAGACTACGAATATGCAGATTCTGCAAGAAGTTATATTGGTTTTAGAACTGTTCAAGATTACATGGGGACACACGTAACAGGAAAAAAGAAATAAAATCAAAAATTAATCAAATCAAATCATTAACCTATTAATTAACCTACTTAAGTATTTACTTAAATTAAAAATCGAAAATTATGGCACAGTCAAAAGCAAGTAAAAAGTTCATGAATATGGCTTACGGATTAGGGGCAGCAATTGTAATTATTGGAGCTCTTTTCAAAATAACGCATATGGAGTTTGGCTTCATAAATGGTAACCTCATGTTAACATTAGGTCTTGTAACAGAGGCAATTATATTTGCGCTCTCAGCATTCGAACCAGTTGATAACGAACTAGATTGGTCGTTAGTTTACCCAGAATTAGCTGGAGGAGAAACTAGTAAAAAAGCAAAGAACGAAAACCCAGAAGGAATATTATCGAAAAAATTAGATGAGTTATTAAAAGACGCTAAAATTGATAGTGAATTAATGGCGAGTTTAGGCGATAGTATTAAAAGTTTTGAAGGGGCAGCTAAAAACATGTCGTCTTCGGCAAATTCTATAGAAGCTTCTAAAAAATATGGAGAAGAATTATCTTTAGCAGCTGCTCAAATGGAATCTTTAAATAGCCTATACAAAGTTCAATTAGAAAGCATTAATAAACAAGCAAGTATTAATGAAGAGTCTATTGAAAATGCGGCTAAATTAAAAGAGCAAATGAAATCTTTAGCAACAAATCTATCTTCTTTAAATGGCGTATACGGTGGAATGTTGTCTGCTATGAACAAAAATTAATTAGGGGTTAAAAGGCCCAAATTTTATTAACCTAAAAAAACCTAATTAACATGGCAGGAGGAAATTTATCACCCAGACAGAAAATGATTAATCTGATGTATTTAATATTTATAGCTATGCTAGCATTAAATATGTCTAAAGAAGTGCTTTCAGCATTCGGATTAATGAACGAAAAGCTTACTGAGTCTAACGAAGCCACTACATTGCGAAATGATAGTTTTATGGCCAACTTAGATCAGAAGGCTACAGATCAAAAAGAAAAGTATGCACCTTTAAAATCTAAAGCAGAACAAATTGATGCATTAGCAACAAAATTTAATACCTATTTAGAAAGTTTAAAAGGTAAAATGGTTGCAAAAATTGATGATCCAACAGATTATGAAGTTATGGATAAAGGCGATTACCTAGACGAGAATTTCTTTAAAGGTGATAAGCTTAAACCAGACGGACAAGAGTTTATGGATCAAGTAGCTGCCTTTAGAGATGGTGTTGCTAAAATTCTAGCAGACGAAAAAGGTATGGAATCTGTTGTTAAAGATGTAAAAGAAAAGTTTAATACAGACCCGGTTAAACGTGGTGCTGGTACTGTACATTGGTTAAGCCATAATTACAAAGGCTTTCCTTTAGTTGCATCGTTAACAAAAATGACTCAGATACAAGCAGATATTAAAACATCACAATCCGAGATTTTATCTACAATGTTGCAAGGAACGCTTGCAAGCGAAGTATCTATGACGAATTATACAACATTATTAGAAACATCAAAATCTGCTTATTTTAATGGTGAGCAATTCGATGGTCAAATAGTATTAGGTCGTAAAGATGCCACAACAAAGCCTAACAGAGTAGAATTAACTTTAGATGGAAGAAAGCTTACAGATAAAGAGTATACTATCGAAGATGGTAAAGTGAAATTAAAAGTTGGTACTGGTAACCCAGGTGAGCATAAAATTGAAGGTAAATTAATTTTCGCTCAAGATGGTGAAGAGATTGAAGTGCCTGTAAAAACATCGTTTGCTACGGTTCCAAAACCAAATGCAGCCACCATATCTGCAGACAAAATGAACGTTGTTTATCGTGGTGTTAAAAACCCTATGACCATTTCATTTGCTGGTATTCCTGATAATAACGTAAATGCTTCTGCTGAAGGATTATCAAGAGCTAGTGGTAGCAAATATATTATGGATGCTACAAGAATTCAAGGTAGAGAAGTAACTATTAATGTTACTGGAAAACTACCTGATGGAAACCCTGTTAGCGATAGAGCAACTTTTAGAATTAAAGATTTACCAAAACCAACAGGAACCATAAGAGGTGAAGATGGTTCGGTAAAAATGCAACGTAACGCTCTTGAAATATCTACGGTAGGTGCTAAGTTTGATGACTTCGATTTCGAATTACCATTAAACGTAACTGGATTTAAATTTAAAGTTCCAGGACAACCAACCATTGATGTGAATGGCAATAAGTTAGATGGTAGAGCTAAATCTGCACTATTAAAAGCAAAAAGAGGCGAAGATGTTCAAATATTCGATATCGAGGCTAAGGCAAGTGGTGTAAGCGTTATACTTAAAAAAGTATCTCCTATCATTATTGAGATAACGAACTAAGATATTAGAATTGCTTATTGGGTTTATTCTCTAATAATTAAAAAGTAAAATAACATGAATTTGAAAAGTTTTTTATTAACCGTTACAACTGTTTTTACAGTGTCTAGTGTATTTGCTCAAGCTAATATATTGAACGCTAAAAGTCCTGAAGAAATAGGCGTAAGAACAGAAAAACAAAAGGCCATCGATAACGATAAACCATTGGAATATGGTTACGTTGACGACAGAGATATTCTTTTCGCTAAAATGACTTGGGAAAAAGTTATTTTGGATGAACGTGCAAATTTTCCACTGTACTATCCAATAGATACAAACAATATTGGAAGTGACAGACGTTGTCTGTATGATGTGCTAATGAAGAACGTTAAAAATGGAAGAATAAAAAACATTTACGATGATTCTTATTTTAAATCGAAACGTACTTTAAAAGATATTGAAGCTTCATTAGTTAAAATTGATACCACCGAATTAGGTGTGGAACAATTAAACGCCGGTGAATCATTATCTGCTGAATATATTAACAGAAGAGATATAACTGCAGCAGATATTACAGAATATCATATTAAAGGGCTTTGGTATTTCGATAAGCGTCAAGCTGAAATGAAATACAGATTATTAGGAATTGCACCAGTAGCTCCAGACGTTAACTTTATTGGATCTGAAAATCCAGATTTAGTAGAATTGTTTTGGATATTTTTCCCAGATGCAAGAGAAGTTCTTCACGAGTCAAAATCGTTTAATAACAAAAATAGTTCGATGCCATTTTCATTCGATCATATGTTGAATGCGAGACGTTTTCAAGCGTATATTTACAAAGAAGAAAACGTACAAGGCGATAGAGCAGTTACAGAGTATATCTCTGATAATGCTTTGATGCAACTACTTGAATCTGAAAGGATAAAAGAGAAAATTAGAGATTTTGAATTAGATATGTGGACATATTAATTCTTAAAACCTATAAAATAATAAAAACGCCTACTTAAATAGTGGGCGTTTTTTTTTTGCTTAAAATTTAATTATGTGAGCTTGATTGCCGTCGAAGTTTAAAATTCGTTGTAAATGTTGTTATATTCGCAGCATGAATCAAGTAGATTATATTGTTGTTGGAATTGGTTTAGCAGGGATAAGCTTTTGCGAACAATTAAAGGCCAATAACAAAACTTTTGTAGTTTATGATAATGCATCGCAGCAATCATCAACAGTTGCCGGCGGTTTATACAACCCAGTTGTTTTAAAACGATTTACACCCGTTTGGAAATGTAAAGAACAACTCGATTTAGCGTTGGCAATGTATGCTAAATTAGAGCATGAACTTAAGGTTGTACTTGATTACAAAATCCCGGTTTATAGAAAATTTGCTTCATTAGAAGAACAAAACGATTGGTTTACAGCATCCGATAAACCCATACTTTCTGAGTATCTTTCAACAAAAGTCGTTAAAAATGAGAATGAATTTTTAGACGCTCCTTTTGGTTTTGGGGAAGTCTTAGAAACTGGACGAATAGATGTAAAAACATTGATTGATGCTTATAAAGAAGATTTGCTTAAAAAGGACCTTTTTTTTGAAACGGGTTTTGAATATAATAATGTGAAGGTTCTTGATAACAGTATAGTATATCAATCAATAAATGCAAAATATATAGTATTTGCCGAAGGCTTCGGCCTTAATAAAAATCCATATTTTAATAATTTACCTTTAGTGCCGGCCAAAGGCGAGTTGCTTATTATTCATGCGCCAAATTTAAAAATAGATTATGTTTTAAAAGCGGGTGCTTTTTTAATTCCGTTGGGGGGCAATTTGTATATTGTTGGTGCTACTTACGAATGGAAAGATTTAAGTAATGCCGTAAGTGAAAATGGCAGAGAGGAACTTGTAGACAAGCTTAAAAAGCTTATTAATTGTGAATATGAAGTTGTTAACCAAGTTGCCGGTATAAGGCCAACGGTTAAGGATAGGCGTCCGTTAGTGGGCAGGCATACAATACATAAAAACATGTATGTACTTAATGGTTTAGGCACACGTGGTGTGATGATTGGACCTTATGTGGCAGAACAACTTTATAGTTTTATTGAAAAAGATATTCCTTTAGAAAAAGAGATTGACATTGCCCGTTTTGAATAAAGTAAAATGTGATGACAATGCGCGTTAAGGATGGTCCCGAAGCGTCGGGAGGAAAGCCCACAGTGACGCAGGAACGAGCCCCGAGACTTCGGGGGTAAGGGAAAGCCTGACCCTTTAGGGTAACGCCCAAATAAATAAGAATAACGATTAAAGATTAAAGATTAACGATTTCTGAACACTTCGTTAAGTTTGCAACTTATTTTTAGTATTGCCAATTGTCAATCTTCAATTGTGAATTGTCAATCGCTACCCTTCTTAGCCAAATTTTTGTTGTAATGCATAAAAATATTAATCCATATATTTCTAGATACTCTTAAAATAACGGGTAAAAAAACAATAAGCGTTACTATTATAGACGCAAAAACTATATTAATATTTGCGTTAAAAACATAAAATGAAATTACGAAAGCCGCTACTGCAAATGCAATACCTACCGCATAACTTACATACATAGCACCGTAGAAAAACGAAGGTTCTATTTTGTATTTTGTGCCACAATTGCTGCATCTTTCGTGCATACTAAGCGCCTCGGAAAGTATGTAAGGATTCTTGTTTTTAAACATAGATTCTTCATGACATTTAGGGCAAGTTCCGGTAATTATACTATATAATTTTGTGCCTTTTAAAAACATATTATTTAATGTACTTTTGCAAACGCAATTACAGAACAAATGTAAAAGTTAATAATTAAAGTTCTGTAGCAAAAGTTACATTTCTATGATGAACATTCATAATTTATCGATTTCGTTTCAAGGAGAATACCTGTTTGAAGATATTACGTTTAAGCTGGGTAATGGTGATAGGATAGGGCTTATTGGAAAGAACGGAGCGGGAAAATCGACAATGCTTAAAATTTTATCGCGAGAAATGGAACCTGATACGGGCCAAATAGCTACCGATAAAGAATTAAAAATTGGCTTTTTAAAGCAGGATATTGATTTTGTTTTGGGAAGAACAGTGCTTGAAGAAGCTTATGAAGCCTTTTCTGAAATTAAGCAATTAGAGGCTAAAATAGAGCATGTAAATACTCAAATGGCCGAACGCACCGATTATGAAAGCGACGGTTACCATCAACTCATGGTTGATGTGAACGAACTTCAACATCAATATGAAATTTTGGGTGGTTATAACTATCAAGGCGATACCGAAAAAATATTGCAGGGTCTAGGGTTTAAACGACAAGATTTTAAAAAATTAACAGACACCTTTTCTGGTGGATGGCGCATGCGAATTGAGCTGGCAAAATTATTACTTCAGAATAATGATATTTTATTGTTGGATGAGCCTACCAACCATTTAGATATTGAATCTATTATTTGGTTAGAAGGGTTTTTAAAAAATTATGCGGGGGCTGTAGTTATTGTGTCGCATGATAAAATGTTTTTAGATAATGTTACTAATAGAACGATAGAGATTTCTTTGGGTAGAATTTACGATTACCCTAAGTCTTATACAAACTATTTGGTGTTGCGCGAGGAACTTAGAACACAGCAATTAGCATCGCAAAAAAATCAACAAAAGCAAATAGAACACACCGAGAAACTAATTGAAAAGTTTCGAGCTAAAGCATCGAAAGCTACCATGGCGCAATCGCTTATAAAAAAGCTTGATAAAATAGATAGAATTGAGGTTGATGAAGACGATAACAGTGTAATGACGCTTAATTTTCCGGTTTCTGTTACACCTGGTAAGGTGGTGGTAGAAATGGAAAAAATTTCTAAAAATTATGGTCATAATCACGTGTTAAAAAATATAAGCTTGTTAGTAGAACGTGATAGTAAAACAGCCTTTGTTGGGCAAAACGGACAAGGGAAATCTACCCTAGCTAAAATTATAGTGGGCGATATTAAATATGACGGACATTTAAAACTTGGGCATAACGTGCAAATAGGTTATTTTGCTCAAAATCAGGCAGAGTATTTAGACGGAAACAAAACGGTTTTAGATACCATGGTTGATGCGGCTAACGAAACCAATAGAAGTAAAGTTCGCGATATATTAGGGTCGTTTTTATTTAGAGGTGAAGAAGCCGAAAAATATGTGCGTGTACTTTCTGGGGGTGAGCGAAACCGTTTGGCATTGGCAAAATTAATGCTACAGCCATTTAACGTGTTAATTATGGATGAGCCCACAAACCATTTAGATATTAAGTCTAAAAACGTATTAAAAGATGCTTTAAAAAGGTTTGGAGGTACCTTGATTTTAGTATCGCATGATCGTGATTTCCTTCAAGGATTAACCAATAAAGTGTATGAGTTTAAAGACCATAAATTAAAAGAATATTTAGGCGATATAGATTATTATTTAGAGCAGCGTAATGTAGAAAGTTTGCGAGAGGTTGAAAAACGTACCGTTATTAAAGAAACACCTAAAGAAAATAAACAGCATTCTTACGAAGAGCAAAAGAAACTTAAATCTCTAAACAATAGGCTAAGCAATGTTGAGGCTCAGATAAATCAGTTGGAGCGCGATATAAAAAAAATAGATTTAGAACTCACTATTAATTATGAGGAGGTTACTTCAAAACCTAATTTTTTTGACAAGTATCAAAAAATGAAATCTGATTTACAGGATTTTATGGATAAATGGGAGGAAATTCAAATGGAGATTGATGCTTTCGAATTTTAAGTTTTAAGGTTTTTTTAACTTTTGCTAGTTTAGGTTTAGGTAAATTTATACGCTATAATCAATTTTAAATTCATGCGTAAAATTATACTTTCTTTACTTGGGGTAATTTTAATAATTGCCTCATTTTTTTTAGCAAAAACATTAATCGCTAATAAAAACAAACCAAAACCTGTTTTAGATAAAGTTATTAAAACCGTATTTACCGATACGGTTCAAAATGGCGACGTTCAAATAAAAATTCCTGCAAATGGTAGTTTAGTGGCAAAACGCCGTGTCGAAATTTATTCTGAAGTTCAGGGGATTTTTAAGAACCGGTAATGTTTTGTATAAACCCGGGCAAAAGTATAATGCTGGTGCACCTTTAATACAGAATTGATGCCTCTGAGCATAATGCCAGTGTACAATCTTCAAAAAGTAATTTGTATAATGCTATTGCGGCGATCATGCCAGATTTACGCCTAGATTTTCCTGAGGTATCACCAAAAATGGCAAAATTATCTGAATACTTTCGATTTCAATAAAACAGCACCAAAATTACCCGAAATGTCTTCCGAAAAGGAAAACTATTTTATTACAGGGCGAGGTATTGTATCCAGCTATTATAATTTAAAAAACCTAGAGCAACGTTTATCAAAATATGTAATATCGGCACCTTTTTCTGGAATTTTAACAGAAGCCTTAGTAACCGAAGGGACATTAGATTAGAAGCGGACAAAAGCTGGGTGAATTTATTGATCCTTCTGAGTATGAAATGGAAGTTAACATTAGTAAATCGTACGCTAATTTGTTAAAAGTAGGTGAGACGGTAGAATTAAAGAATTTAAATAAAACCGAAACATATCAAGGTAAAATTTCGAGGGTAAATGGAAGTATAGATAAAACTACGCAAACCATTACAGCTTATATCGATGTTAAAGACTCAAACCTAAAAGAAGGTGTTTATTTAGAAGCTAATATTACCGGGAAAACCGAACAGGATGCCATTGAGGTAGATAGAAATTTGTTGTTAGAAGATCAGCAAGTTTTTGTAATAACCGATGGGGTATTAGACACTATGCCAGTAACACCTGTTTATTTTTCTGAAACAAAAGTGGTATTAAAAGGATTGCCGAATGGTACGATTCTGCTTAAAAAACCAGTTCCGGGAGCTTATGCCGGTATGTTAGTGAAACCCTTTGAAGCCAAAGCAAACTTATAAAACATGAGAAAATTAATCGCTTATTTTATAAGATACCATGTTGCGGTAAACGTATTTATTTTAGCCTTTTTTGTATTTGGAATTATTGGGTTATTATCATTAAAGTCTTCTTTTTTTCCGTTAACAGATTCTAAAATAATCAACATAAGCATTACCTATCCTGGGGCATCGCCTCAAGAAATTGAAGAAGGAATTGTGCTTCAAATAGAAGATAACTTAAAGGGATTAAAAGGGATTGACAGAGTAACTTCTGTATCTCGCGAAAATAGTGGCACTATTACGGTTGAAATTCAAAAAGGAGAAAATATCGATTTCATGCTTCTTGAAGTAAAAAATGCTGTTGACAGAGTACCGTCTTTTCCAACAGGCATGGAACCTTTAATTGTTGCTAAACGCGAAGAAGTTAGAGAAACCATTTCTTTTGCGGTTAGCGGAAAAAATATTCCGTTGGCAACCTTAAAACAAATTGCGAGACAAATAGAAAATGATTTACGAACTATTGATGGTATATCTCAGGTAGAAACCACCGGTTATCCTGAAGAAGAGATTGAAATAGCCGTTAACGAAATTAATTTATTAGCGTATAATTTAACGTTTAATGAGGTTGCAGATGCTGTTAGTCAAGCTAATATTTTAGTAACAGGCGGAAATATTAAAACAGATGCCGAAGAGTATTTAATTCGCGCCAATAACAGAAATTATTATGGCGATGAGCTTTCAAATATTGTCGTAAAAGCATCCAATGACGGTAAAACCATCAGGCTTAAAGATGTTGCGATGATTCGCGATCGTTTTGCCGAAACACCAAATGCCAGTTATTTTAACAAAGAACTTTCAGTGAATATTTCAATCACAAGTACGAATAATGAAGATCTTGTGTCTTCAGCAGATAAAGTAAAACAGTATATTGAAGATTACAATCAAAAATACAATAATGTAGAACTTAAATGTGGTTAGAGATTTATCAATTACATTAAATCAGCGTACGCAATTATTGGCTGAAAATGCAGTGATTGGAATGTTGCTGGTTTTGTTTTTCCTATCCTTGTTTTTAAATACGCGTGTCGCTTTTTGGGTGGCATTCGGTCTTCCTATTTCATTCTTGGGAATGTTTATTTTTGCGGGGCAATTTGATGTCACTATTAATGTATTATCGCTCTTTGGAATGATAATAGTTATTGGAATTTTGGTAGATGACGGTATTGTAATTGGCGAAAACATTTACCAGCATTACGAAAAGGGTAAAACACCTATTCAGGCAGCTATTGATGGTACAATGGAAGTGCTTCCGCCTGTAGTTTCAGCGATTGTAACAACACTTCTGGCATTTTCACTGTTCTTTTTTTTAGAAAGCAGAATAGGAGAATTTTTTGGAGAAGTAGCTGTTATAGTTATTTTAACGCTTGCAGTATCGTTGGTTGAAGCACTTATTATTCTGCCGGCGCATTTAGCACATTCTAAAGCACTTCGAAAAACTGTTATAGAAGAGAATCCCTCTAAAATAAAGCAGTTTTTTGCAAAAATGCGGGAGATTAATAAAGTGGGCGATAGATTTATGAGCTATTTAAGAGATAAGCTTTACGCGCCAACAATTACATTTATTTTAAAATTTAAGGTATTATCGCTTGGTATTTTTGTAGCTCTGCTTATTGCAACTTTTGGCGCTGTTGGAGGTGGTATTATTGGTGTTACTTTGTTTCCATCAATAGCGAGTGACACGGTTTCTATAGAACTAAATATGCCTAATGGCACCAATGTTAAAGTAACAGATTCTATTATCTCAATGATTGAAGAAAAGTCCTTTATTGTGAATAAAGAGTTTACAGATAAGTATTTAAAAGGAACAGATAAAGAGCTTTTCGAGAACACTATATTAACGTTAAGCAGTTCGTCTAGCGCCAGACTTCAAATAAATTTATTACCAGGAGAAGAGCGTCCGGATGTTATAAGTTCTAATTTAGTAGCAAATAGACTAAGGGAATTGGTAGGACCTGTAATTGGAACTGAACGATTGATATTTGGTTCGGGTGGAAATTTTGGTGGAAATCCAGTTTCTGTATCCTTATTAAGCAATAATATTTCAGAATTAAAAGCTGCAAAATTGGAGCTGAAATCGGTATTGGAAACGAATCCCTTATTAAAAGATGTGGCCGATAACGACCCCGCAGGTATCAAGGAAATCCGATTAGAGCTCAAAGAGAACGCGTATTTACTTGGCTTAGATTTAAGAACGGTGATGAATCAGGTACGGGCAGGATTTTTTGGTGCACAAGCACAACGATTTCAACGGGGTCAGGATGAAATTAAAGTTTGGATTCGTTACGATAGAAGCAATAGAGAATCGCTTAACGATTTAGACGATATGCGTATTGTAACGCCCTCTGGAGAGCGCGTAACTTTAAAAGATATTGCTGTGTATTCTATTGAAAGAGGTGATGTGGCCATTAATCATTTAGACGGCCAACGCGAAATTCAAGTGTCGGCAGATTTGAAAGACCCGAGTAATAGTGCTACCGATATTTTGGACGATATTAAAGCGACTGTTATTCCACAAATACAATCAAAATACCCAACAATTTCGGCTTCATACGAAGGTCAGAACAGAGAGGCTACAAAACTATCCCGATCTTTAAAAAGTGCTGGAAGCATCATTTTATTGCTAATTTACATAACAATTGCGTTTACTTTCAGAAGTTACAGTCAACCCTTATTATTAATATTACTGGTGCCTTTTAGTTTAACGGCTGTAGCATGGGGACACTGGTTATTGGGCTTTCCGGTAAATATATTATCACTTTTAGGAATCATTGCCTTAATAGGAATTATGGTAAATGATGGGTTGGTGCTCATTGGCAAATTCAATTCTAATTTAAAAGAAGGCATGGCGTTTGATTTAGCGCTTTCCGAAGCTGGAAAATCAAGATTTAGAGCAATTTTCTTAACCTCATTAACAACCATTGCAGGTTTAGCTCCTTTACTACTTGAGAAAAGTCGTCAAGCACAATTTTTAAAACCAATGGCCATTTCAATTTCTTTTGGTATTGCCTATGCAACTATATTAACATTGCTGCTTTTGCCTCTGTTTTTGTCGTTTAGCAACGATATTAAGAAGCATACAAAATGGTTAATAACAGGAAAGAATGTAACTAAAGAAGAAGTAGAACGTGCCATTAAAGAACAAATAGAAGAGCATGAAGTATAGAAGTTTTATTTTAATGATATTACTTGTTGTTTCAAACGTAATATTGGCACAACAAAAAACAATAAGCCCCAATGAAGCGGTTTCATTGGCTTTAGAGAATAACTATGGTATAAAATTGGCTAATAATCTGTTAGAAATTTCAAAAAACAATACGAGTATTTTAAATTCTGGATATTTACCAACAGTTACTGGAGCTGCAGGATCAACATTTAATATAGATAATACAGAAGCAGAATTTTCTAATGGAACTTCTACTGTTTTAAATGGGGCAGAAAGCTCCAGATATAACGCCTCCTTAAATCTAAATTACACCTTGTTTGATGGCTTAGGAAGGGGTTATGATTATAAACAACTAAAGCAACGTTATCAATTAACAGAATTAGAGGCTAGGGAAACAATAGAAAATACAGTATATCAGCTGTTTACTGTCTATTATAATGTGGCACAATTAACAGAAAATACCAAAGCGTTGCAGCAATCTTTAGAAATTTCAAAAGATAGATTATTAAGGGCTCAATACCAGTTCGATTATGGGCAAAGCACAAAATTAGGAGTGCTTAATGCGGAGGTTGATATCAATAATGATAGTATTAACTTAATTAATTCGAAACAACAACTTATAAATATAAAACGCGATTTAAATGTTGTTTTGGGAAATGCTTTAGTTAACGATTTTAGTGTAGATACTGACGTTGATTTTGATGTGTTGTATGATAAAGAGGAGCTATTTCAAAAGGCAAAAACTAAGAATATTACACTTTTGCAAATTGAAAAAAATATTAGTATTAGTGGCTTAGATATAAAATCTGGAAAATCGGCTTATTTGCCTACATTGGGTTTAACAGGAACTTATGGTTGGAATAAAAATAATAATAATGCAGCATCATTTGTTGCAGTATCAACAAGCTCGGGAGTTTCTGGAGGATTAAGTTTGTCTTGGAATTTATTTGATGGCGGAAGTACTATAACGAGAGTTAAAAATGCTAAGATTAATTTAGATAGTCAGCAATTGCAAAAAGAGCAATTGCAAATTCAGTTAGAACGCGATTTTAATAATGCTTGGGACGATTATCACAATAAATTAACCATTTATAAAATTCAAGAAGCGAACATTATTACTTCACAAAATAACTTCAATCGTACAGAAGAAAAATTTAAGTTAGGTCAAGTAAATTCTATCGAGTTTAGACAAGCGCAATTAAATCTTTTGAATGCTGAATTGAGTAGAAATCAATTGAAATTTGACGCTAAATTGGCAGAGTTTCAGTTACTAAAATTATGTGGTGAACTTTTAAATATTAATTTTTAACTTTTATAAGTGCCTATTATAATTTAAACTGAAAATTTGAGGATGTATTTTAACGAATAGTATTTGTTAAAATATAGTGTATTTCGTCGATTTAAATAGTTATTTATCGATTACTGTGCTATATTCGTAGTAGAATCAATCCCAAATTTATTCAACCATGAAGATTTTTAAATTAATAGCACTCTTCTTTTTTATAACTACGTATAGTTTCGCGGATATTTCTTCAACAGAAAAGGATGCTTTAGTGGCATTGTATAATTCGACAAATGGTAGTGAATGGAATTCATCTTGGGATTTAAGTTCTAAAATGGATACCTGGTACGGTGTTAAAATTGAAAACAATAAAGTGATAGAATTAAATCTTCAGTTTAATAACCTTCAGGGCACGTTGCCACAAGAATTAGGCAACTTAATATATTTAAAGAAGTTGCATTTAGGATTTAATAAGTTATCAGGAACAATACCTTCGTCTATACAAAATTGTAAAGAGTTAACATTCTTAGCATTATTTATGAATAATTTTGAAGGTGAAATTCCAACAGAATTAGGAACCTTAAAAAACCTAGAGTCTTTACAGCTTTACAGTAATAAGTTTGATGGCGAAATTCCTCAGGCATTAATGGCATTAACTAATTTAAAAGTGCTTTTATTAGGAAGTAATTATTTAACAGGGACTATTCCGAATACTATAAGTGCTTTGTCTAAACTACAGAAGTTAGATTTAATGGATAATAAATTGCAAGGTGAAATACCAGTAGAGCTTGCACAATTAACCGCATTAGAAGAGTTAATATTGTCTACAAACCAATTAACAGGAGATTTACCTTTAGCCTTAATAGATTTGAAAAATTTAAATACTATTATGGTAAGTGATAATAATTTAAATCAAGAATATATTAGTGTGTCTGGATTACAACCAATTAGTGTTATGCAAGGAGAGATGCAGAATTCTACTGCCATATTAGATATTGAAAAAGAATAATTAAAAAAGTTAGAGAGTTTATAAAAAAGAGCCAGCAAGACATTGCTGGTTTTTTTATGTTAATTTTAATGGCATGATTGAGCATTATTTCACTTGTCCGCATTGTTGGGAAACCATATCTATGTTAATAGATAATTCTGTTTCTAAACAGTCGTATATCGAAGATTGCGAGGTTTGTTGCAACCCAATTCAGGTTGCATTACAATTTTTAAATTCGGAATTAGTGGATTTTCAAGTAGATAGCATCGAGCAATAATTTTTTCTTAGTTTATGCTTGCGGGAATTAAAAAGGATTGTATATTTGCAATCCGAAATGATTTGGTCGGCATTATGAACCGAGAGCATGTACTCAGCTTGATTGAGTATCGCTAAGTAAATCATTTTAAATTTATATCGCGGGATAGAGCAGTAGGTAGCTCGTCGGGCTCATAACCCGAAGGTCACTGGTTCGAGTCCAGTTCCCGCTACTAAGATTAACAAGGGTTTCAAGAGATTGAAGCCCTTTTTTTATTCTGTTTAGTACAGAATAAGTTCAGAATTGGTCTGTTTTCATCTTCAATAGATAGATTGCTTTTATTCGCTGTTCTATATTATTAATTAATTTTAGGACAATAAAATGGAGGTAGTAATAACTAAGATGAAAAATTGAGTTAAATTAATTTACTTGTAGTCAATTAGGATTCTTGGGCACCATCCACCTGTCTTACTTTCTTGTACCTTAAATTTTTCCGCTGCGCTGGAAAGAGATACTTCAACGCTTAAGTAAAACGCCTAAATGAAGTTAGCTAAACCAGTGTGCGAGTATACCTGCTTCATATTTTTAATTTTAAAAAAGAAAGTTACAAGAACAAAGTTTAAGTTTTTATAGGCTATTTAATTTCGGGACTATAAATTAGATTTTTTTTGGTTGGTTTTTAATTATATCGATTAATAATCATAAAAAACAGTAAATTTAATCCGGAATAAAATAAAATATTATTATGTTTTTTAATAGTCACATAGGCAAATTTCTAGTTTTTTATTTTCTTGTTTCTTCGCAGATATGGGCACAAGGAAGTTTTAATGAATACCATTTTGTGAATATTAAAGATGGTATTTCTAAGGTGGCTGTGCCAAGTATTAAACAAGATAAAGACGGTTTTATTTGGATAAGTACAAATGGAGCGGGGTTATATAGGTTTGATGGTATTGATTATCTTTCATACAAACATAAACTGAGTGATTCAACTTCTTTAATGAGTAATCTAATTTATTGCTCTCATTTAGATTATAAAAATAGATTATGGATTGGCACTGAAGACGGACTTAACTTATATGAAAGACGTTTTAATAGATTTAAAAAAATTCCAATTACGGGAAAATATAAAAATAAGAATATATCTGTCGCTGTTAGTAGTCTCGGGTCAGACAAATCGGGTAATATTTATATAGGTACTTTTGAAAATGGTCTTTATAAATTTAATGTTGTAAGCAACAAAATAGAACATATACCTATTTATGGTGTTAATTCTGAAACGAGTTATATAAATATTAACAGTATTCAAGTTAGTGACAAAGGAAAAATTTATGCAGGTTCTAATTTAGGGCTTTATGAATATGATAGTGGAACTAATACATTGAAAAAAAGTTTTTTTTGGTCTGATAAAGGCATAGTTTCAATAGACGAATCGATACAGTCAATGTTGTTAGACAATTCAAATAATATTTGGGTTGGTACGCTTGAAAATGGATTATATAGTGTTTCTGGTTTAAGCAAGGGGAATCAAGAGTCCTTTAATTTAAACCATTACAAAATTACAAATAAAAGAATCTTGTCAATGATTCAAATTCCCGATGGCACTTTTTTAATAGGAACCGAAAATGATGGGTTAATCCATATAAATCCAAAGGGCTCAGTAATTAAAAACTATATCTCAGATAAAACAGATAAAAATAGTATAAAATCAAATTCAATTTGGTCTTTATTTGTTGATGATAACGATAGAATATGGATGGGGTATTATAATAGTGGAGTGGCGGTTTATGATAAATTATATGATAAGTTTAATAATTTAGAAAGTATACCAGGTAATACTAATTCTCTTCAGTTTGCTTCGGTTACAGCGATTGAGCAAGATGAGTATGGAAAATTCTGGATAAGTATGGATGGAGGAGGGATAGATATTTATAATCCTAAAACTAATAAATTTGAGCATATCAATAAAGCAAATTCTAACGTTTACTCTGGATTAAATAGCTTAGATATTCAAACAGTTTTTATAGATAGTAAAAAAAATATTTGGGTAGGTAGTTGGAGTAATGGTTTGTATTTATTGAAAAATGGGTCTAAAAAATTTGTTAATTATAATTCTGCAAATACCCCTAATCTCGATGCTAATAGTGTTTTAAGTTTTGCTGAAGATTTAGATGGTTTAATATGGATAGGGACTTTTCATGGAGGTGTTGTTTCATATAATCCTAAAAATGGGGCGTTCACAAATCAATATATGGCGCCGTTTCCTAAAAAAGAGGTAATTGGAAATGCCGTTAGAAAAGTATTGGTCGATTCTAAAAATAATGTTTGGGTCGGTACAACCGAAGGGTTATATAGATTAAAAAAAAGCGGGAATCAAGAATACGTAGTTGAGTCTATTTCAAATTATAAAGCGAACGGTAATAGAAACAAAAAAAGTGCTAACCATATTTTATCATTATTTGAAAGTTCCGACGGTTCGATTTGGTTTGGAACAAGAGGGTCAGGGCTATGTCGGTATACCGAGGACGGTAAATTTCAATGGTATAATGAGTTATACGAATTTACGGAGGAAAGTGTATCCAGTATTATTGAAAGTAAAGACGGGAATTTATGGGTTAGTGTTAATTCAGGACTTTTAAAATTAAATTTAAAAAGTAATGAAATAACAAACTTTACTTTAAACGACGGACTTCTGTCTAACGAGTTTAATTTTAATGCTGTTTATAGGGATGAAAAAGGGCATTTGTATTTTGGCAATTACAAAGGAGTAGATTTTTTTAACCCCGAAGAAATAACTAAAAATAAAATCATTCCTTCATTATATTTCGCAGGTCTTAAATTATTTAACAAAGATGTTTTACCCGGTAAAGAAGGCTCTCCGCTAAATCAGATATTGGCTGAAACTGAAGAAATAGTATTTAAACACAACCAATCTGTTTTTACTATAGAGTATTCAGGAATTAGTTATACGCGTCCAGAAAAAAATCAGTATGCCTATTATTTAGAGGGGTTAGAAGAATCTTGGAATTATGTTGGCAATCTAAGAAGCGCAACTTATACAAATTTAGACAGTGGTACTTATGTTTTTAAATTAAAAGCAGCAAATAATGATGGGGTTTGGAGTGATACACCATTGGAATTAAAAATAACAATTCTACCACCTTGGTGGAAAACAAATTGGGCAATTTTTGCATATGTGTTGTTGTTTATTGGCTCAGGTTATGTGCTTTACAATTTCGCTCAAGAGCGTATTAAAGAAAAGGAGTTAATTAGAAATGAACGAAATCAAAGAATTCAGGAAGATGAATTGCATGAGAAGAAACTTCAGTTTTTTACAAACATATCTCACGAATTCAGAACACCTTTAACTTTAATGATAAACCCATTACAAGATATAATAAATGACGATAAACTTAATTTACCACAACGGGTTAGAGAAAAACATAATATAATTTATAAAAATACAGATAGGCTCTACAGACTAATAAATGAATTAATGGATTTTAGGAAGTTGGAGCTTAACAAAATGCGAATACGGGTTCAAGAAATAAACGCCGTTAGCTTTACTAAAGACATAACGGGGTATTTTAAAGAAGAAGCTTACAATAGAAACGTACACCTTGCGGTAGATGCCGATGTGCCTAATATATCGCTTTGGGCAGACGAAAGCATGTTAGAAAAAATTATTTTCAATGTACTTTCTAATGCTATGAAAGTTACTCCAGACGGAGGTGCTATAAATATAGATCTTTTCTCTAAAGACGATTTAGTTGTTCTACCCTTAGTTGATGAAGAAAACCCAATAAAGGTAATTGAAATTATAATTTCAGACACAGGTCCAGGGTTAGATAAAGAACAAGCAACAAAAATATTTGAACGTTTTTATCAAGTAGAAAATTTGAATAAAACCTATTATGGAGGTACAGGAATAGGGCTTGAAGTCGTTCAGAATTTTGTGAAATTGCATAAAGGAAATATAGAGGTAGAAAGTAAAATAGGAGAAGGTACCACATTTAGAATTTTGTTACCAGCGGGAAGAAATCATTTTTCAGAAGAGGAGCTTCTTACCGAAGTTACATCGGCAACTTCATTAAAAGAAAGGTTTGTTCCAAGAATTAATACAGAAACGGAAAAAGTAGATGTTTCTACAGACGAGAGAACTAACAAATTATATACCATTTTAATAGTAGAAGATAACACAGAGCTAAGAAATTATTTGCGCGAAGAACTTAAGGAAGATTATAAAATATTAGTAGCAAATAATGGAAAAGAAGGTTTAGAATTATCACGAGAGGTACTGCCAGATGCTATTATTACAGATGTAATTATGCCAGAAATGAACGGTTTCGATTTTTGTAAAATACTTAAAACAGATTTAAAAACAAGCCATATTCCATTACTAATGCTTACTGCTAAAACAAGAATAGACGACAGAATTGAAGGCATAAGTTATGGTGCTGATGCTTATATGGTAAAACCTTTCGACATGCGTTTGTTAAAGCTTCGGGTATCGCAATTAATAACAAGTAGAAAATTAATTTTTAATAAATATTTTGGAGCAATTAGTGGTGCTGAAGAAAGTAAAAATGCATTATCTATAGATAAAGAATTTATTCAGAAAGTTTTAAGTTTCATTAACAAAAACATCAGCGACTCAGACTTGAGCGTAGAGTTGTTAGCTGCAGAATTAAATTTAAGTAGAAGCCAGCTCTATAGAAAAATAAAAACACTAACGGGGCAAACCGTCAATGAGTTTCTAAGAAAAATTCGATTGCAGCGTGCAAAACAGTTACTCGAAAGTGGCAGCGCAAATGTTAGTGAAGTTTGCTTTAAAGTAGGTTTTTCTTCCCCTTCTTATTTTACCAAATGCTTTAAAGCGCATTTTGGTGTTTTGCCTACAGATATAGAACAAAACTCTTTATAATCAATAACTTAAACCATTTGTTTTTGGTTGTTTATAAATGTATTTGTTTTAAATGTCGAGCTAAGAAAATATCAGTATTTTTTGTTTAATCTATTTAATGTGACGTCTTCAAAACAAGAATTTTTCATCCAAAATTTAACCGTATTTAAATATTTTTTATAATCCATTTATATATATCAATATATCGAGCACTATAACAAATGTAGCATCAAATATCTCTAGTGATGCGTATGGCCTATATTTTAAACATTTGCAACAATTCTTTTAGTACTTGCTCTATTAGTTTTATTTCTAGCCTTAATTGCTAATTATATTTGTTACAATCAATTTTTTATTTGTTTAAAAATGAAAAGCCTTTTAATCAGAATTTTTGATTGTAGGTTTTTGGTTTTATAATCTTATTGATATTTAGTAACTAATAATTAAATCATCCACATTAAAAATCGCTTCTTAATGAATTTTGATAAATACTATAGACCACAGATTTTAATTAGGCTTTCAAAAATCTGTTTATTAACCATTGCGGTTGTTTTAATTTCGTGTAAAACAGTCCAAACAAATGAGAAAGAGATGAAATTAAATGTCTTTAAATTTAATGATACGTCTTTGCCGATTGAAGAAAGGGTTCAAGATTTAATAAGTCAAATGACACTTTCAGAAAAAGTATCACAAATGCGATATGATGCGCCAGAAATTAAAAGGTTGGGAGTGCCTGCTTACAACTGGTGGAATGAATGTTTACATGGTGTTGCAAGAGCTGGAGAAGCAACCGTTTTTCCACAAGGTATTGGTATGGGAGCTACTTGGAATGCGCCTTTAATTTTCGAAATGGGTACAGTCGTATCAGACGAAGCAAGAGCAAAACATCACAAATTTATTTCTGAAGGTAAAAGAGGAATTTACCAGGGTCTAACCTTTTGGACACCAAACATAAACATTTTTAGAGACCCTAGATGGGGAAGAGGGCAGGAAACCTATGGTGAAGACCCATATTTAACTAGTAGAATAGGAGTTAATTACATAAAAGGACTTCAAGGAGACGATTCTAAATATTTAAAAGTGGTAGCTACGGCAAAGCACTATGCAGTGCATAGTGGGCCAGAAAAATCAAGACATGAAGATAATTACCAAACATCCAATAAAGATTTATTCGAAACTTATTTGCCTGCGTTTGAAGCTGCCGTAAAGGAAGCCAAAGTACATTCCGTAATGTGTGCGTATAATCGTTTTAGAGATGAAGCTTGCTGCGGAAGTAATCTGTTGTTGCAAAAAATTCTTCGCGACGATTGGGGTTTTGACGGTTATGTGGTTTCCGATTGTTGGGCAATTAATGATTTTTGGGAACCAGGAAAACACGAACTTGTAAAAACACCAGCAGAGGCTAGTGCATTAGCAGTTTCTAGAGGAACAGATTTAAATTGTGGAGACTGTTACGACCCTAATTTAAAGGAGGCCGTTCTTAAAAAAATGGTTGATGAAGAAAAAATAGATTTAGCACTTACAAGATTGATGACAGCGCGTTTTAAACTGGGTATGTTCGACCCAGAAGCGGATGTAAAATGGTCAGAAATTCCATATAGTGTTGTTGCGAGTCAAAAACACTATAATTTATCGGAGAAAATCGCAAGAGAATCTATGGTGTTGTTAAAAAACCAAGACAATACACTGCCATTAAGTAAAAATATCAAATCTATTGCCATCATTGGGCCTAATGCAAATTCTAAACAGGCCTTGTTAGGTAATTATCATGGAACACCAAAAAAATACAATACACCATTAAAAGCAATTACAGATAAGTTGCCCAATGCTACTATAAATTATGCATTAGGTAGTGATATTGCTATAGGTTGGCCCATCTTAAATACAATACCCGCTACTTTGTTGAAAAATGGCGATAAAAAAGGATTGAAAGGAGAATACTTTAAAAATAAAAACTGGGAAGGGACTCCAGAATTTATAAGTAACGATAGTGTGGTCGATTTTCTTTGGACTTTAAAAAGACCTATTGAAAATTTAAAAACAGATGATTTTTCAGTGAGATGGACAGGGCAATTAGTCCCAAATGAAAGTGGTAAGTATAGAATAGGATTAAGAGCAAGTAGTGCAGGTAAACTGTATTTTGATGGAGATTTGAAGTTTGAATTTAAAGACGACCACGAACCAAAAACTAAGTATTTCGATATTGATTTAATAGCAGGAAAAGCTCATGATATAAAAATTGAATATTATAACTACCACTCAGATCCTCAAGCACAATTTGTTTGGGCAAAAATGGATCAGGATTTAATAACGCCGGCTTTAGAGGCCGCAAAAAAATCGGAAGTTGTAGTACTGTGCTTAGGTCTTTCACCCGATATTGAGGGGGAGGAAATGCCAGTTTTATTAGAAGGTTTTGATAAAGGAGACCGCTCAGACATTACCCTTCCCAAAACACAAATTGAATTAATGAAAAAAATTCAAGCGCTTGGGAAACCAACAATTTTGGTTTTAATGAACGGAAGTGCTTTAGCCATTAATTGGGCAGCAGATAATATTCCAGCAATATTAGAAGCATGGTATCCAGGAGAATTTGGAGGTAATGCTATTGCAGATGTTTTGTTTGGAGATTATAATCCAGCAGGTCGACTCCCAGTAACCTTTTACAAATCTGT
The DNA here is from genome assembly GCA_963704215.1 of uncultured Flavobacteriaceae bacterium. GTDB lineage: Bacteria > Bacteroidota > Bacteroidia > Flavobacteriales > Flavobacteriaceae > Mariniflexile. The sequence continues at coordinate 192,153 of CAVPHK010000004.1, read as the reverse complement.
GAATGATTTACCAGATTTTAAAAACTATAATATGGAAAATAGAACCTATAAATACTTTAAAGGTGATCCGCTTTTTCCTTTTGGGCATGGTTTAAGTTATACAAATTTTACATACACCAATTTAAATATTCCAGATACTTTAACCATAAACAACAATTTAGAAGTAGCTGTAGAGGTTAAGAATTCAGGAACTTTTGATGGCGATGAAGTTGTGCAACTCTATGTTTCTCACGAAGGAAAAGCAGGTGCTGCCATAAGAACTTTGGTAGGTTTTGAAAGGATTCATTTAAAAGCTGGCGAAACTAAAAAAATACATTTCAACATTAGTCCAAAACAATATGCCTTCATAAATAATGATGGTAATGTAGTATTAGAATCAGGGTCATTAAAAATAAGTATTGGCGGAAAGCAGCCAGGTTTTAAAGGTGTGGCAGATACTACTACTAGTGATGTATTAGTAAAAAATGTAGCATTAATAAATTGAATAAACAACAAACTAAATTAATAACTTAAACTATTTAACATGAAAATGAAGTTTAAATTGGCAGTCATTGCTTTGGTAATGATGTGCATACAAAGTGCTTTTTCACAATCAAAAACGGTGTCGGGCATTGTTACAGGTGAGTCTGGAATTCCTTTACCGGGAGTAAATATTCTTATCAAAGGCACCACTACGGGAAACATTACAGATTTTGATGGTAAATATACCATCAACAATGTAACCCTAAATAGTGTTCTTGTCTTTACCTATGTGGGTTTTGCAAAACAAGAAATTGTGTTCACCGGTCAGAGTAAATTAAACGTAAGTTTAATAGAAGACACCTCTGCCTTAGATGAAGTTGTAGTAATTGGGTACGGTACTTCTAAAAGAAAAGATTTAACGGGAGCTATTTCTTCAGTTTCAGCTGATCAGATAAGAGATCAGCCATTTACATCTGTAGATCAAGCTTTGGTTGGTAAAGCTGCGGGTGTTACGGTATCACAAAACTCTGGTGCACCAGGGGGTGGTGTTTCTATGAAAATTAGAGGGATAACATCTATCAATGGAAATGAACCTTTATACGTAATAGATGGCACACCTATTTTCGCAGATAGAAATAACAAATCTTTAGATTTAGGCTCAGCTACAGGTGGTGGAGCAGGGCAAAATGTCAATTCTGCACTATCAGGTCTAAATATGTCAGATATAGAATCCATAGATATATTAAAAGATGCATCGGCTACAGCAATTTATGGTGCTAATGGTTCTAATGGTGTTGTTTTAATAACTACCAAAAAAGGAAAAAAAGGTAAATCGGTAATTACATTTGATAATTACACGGGTATTCAATCTGTTACAAAATATATTGACATGATGGATTTGCAACAATATGCTCAGTATACAAGCGATTTGTTAAAATCTGATAATAGAGAAGTCCCTTTTGAATTTCAAAACCCTAGTTTATTGGGTAAAGGTACTAATTGGCAAGAGGAAATTTTTAGAGAAGCAATAGTAACTAATAACCAAGTTGCCATTTCTGGAGAAAAAGATGGTACACGCTATTATACATCTTTAGGTTATTTTAAGCAAGATGGTGTTATTGTTAATACCAGTTTTGAAAGAATTTCTATGCGTTTAAATATTGATACAAAAGTTAATGATTGGCTTAAGGTAGGTAATAATATATCTTTAAGTAATATAAATCAACGTATTGTTAAAAACGATGATAGAGGAGGTATTGTGTCTTCAGCGTTGCGTTTAAGCCCACTAATTCCAGTAAGATATCCTGATGGCAGTTACGGAGCTCCAGGTGGTGGTGTAAATGGTGCAGCTAATAATTACGAAGCTGTTAATCCAGTTGCGTATTCAGAATATGTAAACAATCGCGATAAAAAATTTAAGATAAACGGTAATTTATTTGCTGAAATAGAATTACTAAACCCGTTAACTTTTAGAACAGAACTTGGTTACGATTTAAATGCAGGAGATAGTAGAGTTTTTATTCCTACTTACGAAAATATTGGTACTGCTGCAAATGAGGTGAACTCCTCTCTTAAACAACAGGATCAAAGTTATTATTGGAATGTTAAAAACTATTTAACATACAATCAAAGTTTTGATAAGCATAGTTTGAATGTGGTTTTAGGACAAGAAAGACAAAAAAGTGATTTTGAATATTTAAGAGGTTCTCGAAGAGGATTGGAAGGAAACAATCAATTTGATAATTTAGTGTTGGGTTTAAAATCAACCTCTGAAGTAGATAATCAAAGTTATGCTTGGGCTATGCAATCTTACATTGCTAGAGCTAATTATAATTTTGATAATAGATATTATTTAACAGCTTCAATAAGAGCCGATGCATCTTCAAATTTTGGACCTAATAATAAATGGGGTTATTTTCCAGCTGTTTCTGGAGCTTGGACAATATCGAATGAAAATTTCATGAAATCTTCTTCAAGCACTGTAAATTACTTAAAATTACGTGGTGGTTATGGTGAAGTAGGGAATCAAAACATTCCTAGCTTTTTATATCAAACACAGTTTTCTGCTGTGCCTTCATCTAGTGGGTTATCCTATATTTATACTGTAGATGGAAATCCTGATATCAAATGGGAAACATTAAAATCTATAAATATTGGTTTAGAAATTGGATTATTGGATGATGCTATTAAATTAGACCTAGATGTGTATCAAAAGAAATCTTCAGATTTATTAATTCAAAGACCAGCAGACGACAGAACAGCGGGTAGAGTTTTACCGTACGAAAATGTAGGTGAAATGCTTAATAAGGGTATCGATATAACTTTGAATACTAGAAATTATCAAACAGAAGATATTTCATGGAATTCTACTTTTATATTCTCAACGTTTTCCAATAAATTGACAAAATTTTATGATGGTACAAAACCACTTACCGCCAATATTCCGCAGTCTGATGGAGAATTGCTTTATAGTTATGTAGAACAAGGTAAATCTTTAGGACAAATATATGGTTTTGTTACCGATGGTATTTTTAGAACCCAACAAGAAGTAAATGAAAGTGCTATTCAGGTACCAGGTAAAACCAGTGTTGGAGATATTAAATTTAAAGATATAGATGAAGATGGAGAAATCACACTAAAAGACAGAACGTACATTGGTTCTGCGCTTCCAAAATTTACCTTTAGTATCAATAATAATTTAAGTTATAAGAATTTTGACTTAAGTGTTGTGTTAAACGGTTCTTACGGAAACAAAATATACAATCAAAATAGATTTTATACAGAAGCATTACGTTTTATAGGAGAAAATCAAACTACAGATGTACTAAACCATTTCGTTGTAAACTATTTGCCAGATGGTGTTACTTTAGATGACGCTGCCAATTTAGCTCAAAACACAAATATTCCAAGAATTGATTTAGGAAACGGAAATGCAAATACTCGTGTTTCAGATCGTTTTGTAGAAGATGGTTCTTATATTAGAATTCAAAATATTACTTTGGGATATAATATAAGCTCCGATATTTTAAATCAAACTAATTTCTTTACTAAAGCTAGAATTTACGTTTCTGGACAAAACTTATTTACGTTCACAAAGTACTCCGGTCTAGACCCTGAAATAGGTAGTAGAAATTCAGATATTCGATATGCAGGTTTAGATGTTGGTAGATATCCTTTGGCTAAAACAATAACATTAGGTGTTAACCTAACATTTTAATAACATTAAAGTTTAATTATTATGAAAAAGCTATTAAATAAAGTATTAATGCTAACTACTATGATTCTTTTTTTAGGATCATGTTCAGGAGATTTTACAGATTTGAGATCCGAGAATTCATTATGTACAGATTGTTTGCCTCCAGGAGCATCTCCGTATGAAGGCATTCAAAATGGTATATACACTAAAGGATGGTTTGATTACAATTTTAAGGGTATGATAACCCAAGGAGATACGTATGCAGGTAATGTATGGGCAAACGATGGTGAATTTAGACCCTTTGCAGAAGCATCTGTATTAAATGATAATGCCGTTTTAAATAGCAATTGGACAGGGTTATTTTCTGTAGTAAACCAATCGAATTCTTTAATACAAGATTTAATTAAAGACAAAGAAAATATTCCAGAAGATGCTTATATTCAAGGGATTGGTGTTTCTAAATTTATGCGAGCTACTGCTTACTTTTATTTAGTACGAATATGGGGGCTGTTCCAATTTATGATGAAAACTCTTCGGGTATCAATGCGTTTAGAAATTTAGAATCAGATGTTTACAAATTTATTGAAATGGATTTGGAAGATGCCGTCGAAAAATTGACCGACGAATCCAAAAGTAGGAAGAATTGGAAAATACTCGGCAATGGGTATGTTGGCAAAAGTGAAATTAAATTTAAAAAAATATGATGAAGCTGCTCAATTATGTAGAGAAGTAATAAATAGTGGTAAGTACGATTTATTGGAAGATTATGGTAATTTATTTAATAATCCTAATTATAACAATAGTAAAGAAAGTTTATTTTCTTTACAATGGACCGTTAACTGTAATGAATGGGGCACTCAAAATACCGAACAAGCTTTTATTGTTCCATCAGGCTCTGGTATTACCGGTGGTGGTGATGGTTGGGGGTCTTACATGCCAACTATTGATTTACCTGGATTATATGAATCAGGAGATAAAAGAAGAAAACCATCGATTATGGTTGATGGTGATGTTTATCCAGAATTATTAAGTAAAAAAGGAGGTTATACTTTTGATAAATTACCTTCTCAAACCGCCTTGAACTTTCGAAAATATATAGTGGGTTCAGCAGATGATGGTTATAATGTTTGTTTTATGCGAACAGATCAAAATACAAATATGTTACGTTATGCAGATGTGCTATTAATGATGGCCGAAGCCAAATTAGGAACAAATGTTTCTACATCAGATAGTGAAGCACTATTAGCTTTTAACAAAGTGCGTTCTCGTGCAGGTTTAGGGTCTGTTAGTACCATTACTCAAACAAGTTTGTTTAAAGAAAGACGCATTGAATTTTTGTTAGAAGGTCAATATTATTTTGACTTACAACGTAGAAATAGACAAGATGCATTGGCAGAAATAGCTGCTCAAGAAAGAGGTTTTTATGGAGACGGAGCTAGAACTCAATTAGTTTCAATAAAAATTACGCCAACAAATGATTATTTTACATTACCGCTACCAGCAGGTGCCATAAGTATTAATGTTAATTTAACTGCTGCTCCAGTACCTTTTAATTTTTAAATATTAAATTATGAAAAACATTTTTAGAATAAACACAGTGTTAATAGTACTGATTTTTGTATTATCCTCATGTTCAGAAGATGAAGTCGGATTGCCAACTATAACTTCTTTTGTTTCACAAACTAGTCCTAATGCCTCTGGTACTCCTGGTGAATTACTTAAGATAGAAGGAACTAATTTATCTGATTTAAAACAAATAATTCTAGATAATAAAATTGAAGTTTCTTTTAATCCTAATTTGAATTCTAACGTAGCGATTTTTTTCAATATACCTAACTATGATTTTGATAATCCTTATAATTTTGGAGTTCAACCTATAAAGTTTATAACTGCAAATGGGGTAATTGATTCTCAAATTAATATAATACAACCAGCACCCATATTTACTAGTTTTAGTGAGCTTCACCCAAAACTTGGAGATAAAGTAACCATAAAAGGACGTTGGTTTATTGATATTTTATCAATTACGTTTGGTGGAGAACCATTAGCTTACACTATAGTTTCAGATAAAGAATTATATTTTACAGTACCTACCGATGCTACAGCAGGGGCAGATGTTGTTATTACAACTTCAGCAGGAAGTACGCCTATTGTTCCACCTGGTCCTGGTGTAGCAAACACAACGTTTTTAGATATTAATTTTGGTTTTATAGATTATTTGTTTGAAGATTTTGATGGTAATGGTTTGTATACAAGTACATGGGGTTATTATGGTGATGCAGGTGCTTTTACTGCAACAGCAACAGGTCAAACAGGTAATTGTGCACAATACGATTACAATGGTGCCACAGCAAACGGGTATAATGGATGCCAGAATAATGAAGCAGGTGCATTTTTACCAAGTACGGCTACTGCTGCTTCTAAAGTAACATTTAAGATGATGGTAAATGCTAATGCTGGTATCTTCATTTGATGTGCTTCTTGATACTTGGGCATATCACTTTACTATTACTACAAGTGGGTGGCAAGAAGTTTCAGCAGTCTTAGATCAATTTGGATCTGGTTATAATCCTGGAAATGCCGCAACCGATACTAAAAAGGTAGACCCTTCAGGTATATTACAAGTTAAAGTTTCTTTACCTAATAATGGTACGACTTCAACCTTGAAATTTGATGATATTAAATTCAGAGTAGAGGAATAAATTAAAAAATAAGCTAATTAAACGTTGCTGTTTTTTAAATAGCAACGTTTTATTTAAGATAATTCAAATGAAAATAACGAATATAAAAATGGGAATTACATTTCTTTTAATCATTACGTTGCTAAGTTGTAGTAAAGATGATGGTAATACTCCAGAGCCTGTTAATACTTTAGCGATTCCTTTTGCTTCATCGGCAAGTAATATTACAGATACTTCATTTCAAGCAAATTGGGGTTTGGTAACTGACGCTGATAGTTATTTGATTGATGTTTCAACAAATAACAATTTCTCTACATTTGTTACAGGATATAATGCGTTACCAAGCACTGGTAGCTCTCTTGTAATTACGGGACTTTCACCAGCCATTTCTTACTATTATAGAGTAAGAGCAAAAAGAGGTGTTGAAATTTCTAATAATTCAAATGTTATAACAGTTACCACTACCGGTGTTGTTGCTGAAGATCCAACATTTCTTAAAGTAAAGGCAAACGCGTTAGCGAATCCTTTTTATGTAGGAGTTGCCGTAAAATCGCAATCAATTAAATACTGGTAGTGTCTACGATGTGGTTCTTAAAAATGAATTTAGTAGTATTACAGCCGAATATGAAATGAAAATGAATCCCATTTCTACAGGAAGTGGAACTTACAACTGGGCAGCTGCAGATAAAATTGTTAATTATGGTAATGATAATGGTATTAATGTACATGGTCATGCTTTGGTTTGGCATAATGCAGTTCCTAATTGGTTGACTAATTTTTCAGGTACTAATGCTGAGTTTGCTTTGGAAGTAAAAAAATACATTACAGATGTGGTTACTCGATATGCTGGAAAAGTAAAATCATGGGATGTTGTAAACGAGGCAGTTGATGATAATTTTGGCAATTTGAGAAATACTATTTTTCTTCAAAAGATGGGGCCTAATTATATTAAAGACTGTTTTCAGTGGGCTAGAGATGCCGCAAATGCTGCTGGGGATACAAATTTATTGTTATTCTATAACGATTATGCAACTTCAACTAATATTAATAAACAAAATAAAGTTTATACAATTGTAGATGATTTAATGGCTAATAATCTTATAGATGGGGTTGGTTTTCAAATGCATAACACATATTTGAGTCCTACGAAAACACAAATGGAAACCGATATTAATAGAGCAGTAGCTAAAGGTTTAAAAATTCATGTTTCTGAGTTGGATATGCAAGTGAACCAAAATAATGATATTACTTACCTCACAGAGGAAAGAAATTTGGCTCAAAAAGCAAAATATAAAGAAATTGTTAAAATATACAATGCACTTCCTGTTGTTAATAAATACGCTTTAACAGTTTGGGGATTTAAAGATAATGAATCTTGGATTCCTTATAGTACAGATTTAAATCACCCAGGTAACGATTGGCCATTATTGTATGATAAAGATTTTAAAATAAAAAGTGCCCATACAGGGTTTTTAGAAGGATTAGATTGAGTTAGTTTAGATTAGTTTAGTTGTGATTAATGGAAAGAGGATGGTTGAACATCGTTTAAAAAGCAATTTTTAGACGATGTTTTTATATATATGTGTTTGGGATTAATAGCGTGTATATAAAAGATTGTTTTGAAAGGTAATAATAAGTCTTAATAGGTGTTTTTATGAATACTTTTAGATGCTTTTAAAACTTTTTTCATAAAGGTTTTTGCGAAGTAATTAGTAATGTATATCAAGAATTCTAATACCTCTTTATTAATAAACGTTATTTTTTGCTAAAAAAATAAATGAAAGAAAACAATTAATCTGTAAGTATCCACTAGAATAGTTGTTTGTTAAGCTTTAGTTTTATTGTATCATCAGTGTTTTATAATCCTTATTACCTTTAGCATAAAAATAAAACTATTAACGAAATGTGTAGTTTATTGCTTAATTTTTATGAGGTTTTTGTCATGAATCGTATTTAAGTTTGAATTATTACTTATTGGTACAAAAAAAGCTATTTAAAAAATTGTGTTTAACGTTAATTACGTTTGAACCACTTTTAAATAGCTTTTTTATTAGTATTTGACTATTTATTTAATAGATATATTAATAGTTTTATAAATGTTATTAGAAGCGTTTCCTACATATACTTTGTAATCTCCTTTTTCAAGATTCCAATTAGAAATAGATTCATCATAAAATGCAAGGTCTGCGGCATTAATAATAATTTCAGAAGTATTTTGCTCACCAGCTTTTAAGTTTATTTTTTGAAAGCCTTTTAGCTCTTTTAGTGCTCTTTTTACTTTAGATTTTGGTTTGCCTACATATACTTGAATAACTTCGGCACCATCTAAATTACCAGTATTTGTAACTTGGCAAGTAACTTTAATTTCGTCGTTTGGAAGGTATGTTTTTTTATCTGTTTTAATATCAGTCATATTAAAATTAGTATAAGAAAGACCATATCCAAACGCATAAAGCGGATCTATTTTTTTTGTTTCATGCCATCTGTAGCCTACTAAAATATCTTCTTTATAATATTGATTAGTACCATCTCCAGGGTATGATAATTCGCCATATGAATGTGCTCCATTGTCTTGTAATTTCTTAGGGAATGAAAATGGTAATTTACCAGAAGGATTTACATCTCCACTTACAATATCTGCGATAGCGTAACCAGCCATACTACCCAAATACCAAGTTTGTATTAAACCATCAACTTGAGATAGCCATGGAGTTTCAACAGCATTTCCAGTAACCAATAGCATACCTAGTTTAGCATTTGCCGCTTTTAATTCATTAATAAACTCATCTTGTTTATATGGTAAAGCATAAGATTGTCTGTCGTCGCCTTCACAGTCTTGTAAATGGCTTTTATTTAAACCACCAATATATAGAACGATGTCTGCTTTTTTTGCCGTTTCAATTGCTTCTAATCTAAGTGAATCTTGATTTAGTTTAGAAGGAATAATATTATCGTAAACAGAGGGGCCAGTGTGGTATCCCATGGCATGAATAATTTTAGCTTTTTTATAACGTTGTTTTAAGCCTTCAAGAGGGGATATTTCAAATTTTGGCTTTAATTCAGAAGAACCTCCCCCGGCTGTCATAGAACGTGTAGCATTCTCACCTATAACAGCAATGGTAAGTCCTTCTTTATCCTTAATAGGAAAGAAATTATTATCATTTTTTAATAATGTAATACCTTCTTGAGCTACTTTTCTAGCTACGTCGTGGTGTTCAAAATTATTTATGCGCCCAAAACCTCTGTTGGGTTTCATATTGGTTCGGTACATTAATCTTAAAATACGTCTAACTTTATCATCAACAACAGACTCTTCTATGGTTCCTTCTTTAAGGGCTTTTAAAAATGGGGAAGCTAAAAAATAATTGTCGTAGTGGTTAAGCGTTGTTGTGCCTAGGCCATCTGTACCTGTACCCATTTCCATGTCTAATCCGTTAATTGCAGCCTCCATAGTGTTATGAGCAGAACTCCAATCGCTAATTACAACTCCATCAAACCCCCAATCTTTTTTCAGGATTTGTTTTGTAAGCAATTCGTGGTGTGTAGTGTATTGTCCTCTAAATTTGTTATATGCTCCCATAACAGCCCAAACACCGGCATCTTGCACAGCAGCTTTAAAAGCGGGTAGGTAAATTTCATATAATGCTCTGTCGCTAGCTTCAACATTAATAGTGCTTCGCCAATGTTCTTGATTATTTAAGGCAAAATGTTTAACACAAGCGGCTACGTTATTTTGTTGTACACCTTTAATATATGGTACAACTAACTTAGAAGCTAAAAAAGGGTCTTCTCCTAAATACTCAAAGTTTCGACCATTTAAGGGGGTTCTGTATATGTTTACCCCTGGCCCTAATAAAACATCCTTTTTTCTATAAAGCGCTTCTTCTCCAATGCTTTTTCCAAATTGAGCAGATAAATTAGGGTTAAACGACGCCGCTAAGCAAGTAAGTGCAGGAAAAGCTGTTATGGAATCATTAGTCCAACCTGCATAATCCCAAGAATCCCAACTTATTTCGGCTCGTACACCATGTGGACCATCAGACATCCATATTTCCGGAATCCCAAGTCTTTCCACACCTTTTGTGCTGAATTTAGATTGTGCATGGCACATATCTACTTTTTCCTTTAAAGTTAATAAGGAAATGATACTGTCTATTTTAATTTCTAAGGCGTCGTTTTTTTGTGATTTTGAATCATTATTTTGTGCGTATGCTTTAGGAGTGTTTATCAAAACACCAATTAAAACTAGTGCTATTTTTAATGTTTTTGTGATTGTTTTTTTTGAGTTCATAGGTGACTTGTTTTTAATACCATAAAATTAGTTTCTTCCTAAAAAGAAATAAATATTTATGAAGCAAAAATTAAAACAAATGTTGCAGTTTGCAATTTGTAGTGTGTTTTAAGATTCTAAATTGTTAAATGCTGTTTTTTTTAATTTAGATTTTTTGTTTTTGGTAGATGTTAGTTTTAAAATGAAAGAGTTTGAAGAAGTTCTAAAAGAAGGGCGATTTGACATATATTATAAATTTATAATATCTTAAATATATAATAATTCTAAGATTTATCAAATTGGTATCTGGTTTAGGGCGGATAATGGTCAATCAATAATTTCACTAAGGTTTTAATAATATAACATTCGAGTTTTTTGTTTTAATAATGATAATTAAATAGAACAGGAGATTAACAGATTTGCTAATTTTTAATGCGATTGGTAACTTTAATGAAAGTTTAAATTGAAAATTATTCCATTAAAGAAATTTCATTTTATATTAGTGGTAATTAATTTTAAAAGAAAAACAAAAATGAATCGCATAAGTGTCATCTCACTAGTTATAAGTGTCGCCATATTAGCTGTGTCCTGTTCAAAAGAAATCACAAAAATTGCTTGTATTGGTGATAGTATAACCGAAGGATCTGGTATTCGTTATCAAAGTAAATCGTCGTATCCTGTTATGTTAGATAGCATTTTGGGTGCCAAATATTCCGTTTTGAATTCGGGAAAAAGTGGCACAACATTGCATAAAAATGGCGATTTTCCGTATTGGAACACGAAGGAATTCTCTAATGTAATGGCGTTTAATCCAGATATTATTATAATAAAATTAGGCACGAATGATAGTAAAGGTCAAAATTGGAAAATTGGACATTTTGAAAAAGATTACCAATCATTAATTGATACTTTAAAAGCATTAACCGGTAATCCGAAAATTTTTGTTTGTTTGCCTGTTCCTGCCTTTGAAACTGTTTGGGGAATCAATGATTCAACCATTATAAAGGGGGTTATTCCTATAGTAAATCGAATAGCTGAAAAAAACAAACTTCCTGTAATTGATTTATATCAAGGATTAAAAAATTATTCTGAATTTTTTCCAGATAAGATTCATCCTAACGAAGAAGGAGCAAAGCTTATGGCTGAAATTATAGCCAAAGAAATTATTAAATAATTAAGCGATGTGTTGCTATTAAAAGCAACTTCTTATTTTATATATAAAAGTATAGAACCGCAAGTATGTTTAATTATTTTTCAATGTTAAGTTCAAAAAAACAGGTAAGTGGTCCGATGGATAATGACAATCTTTTGAATCGCTTAATACCGCATATTTGCTCACTTTGATATCAGTACTTAAAAAAATATAATCGATACGTCGCGTTACAGGTTTATTAAATTTGGAATCACTTCGTTTTTGTTGTTCACTAATAAGTTAAGATAATCCATTAAATAAAAGACATTTTTAATGAGGAGTCGGTTTTCTTTCGAGTTTACCACATGTGGCATGTTTAAGGTAATTGGTGCTTTGTTATTAGATTTAATTAAGCGATTTAAAATAGTAATGCTTGACGTCTTTTCAATTACTAAATAGCCATAGTGCTTTATTTTTTCAACACTATTTAAATAGCGCGTTGCAGATTTTAAGGCAAATATTTCACTTTTATATTTTTTTATATCCAAAACGCTAATTTGGTTTTTACTTTGCTGTTTTACGTTGTTTAAAAGGTCTAGCGTATTATCTACACTTCCATTATTTACTAAACAAAAATGCAACTCGGAAGCTGCATTTAAGGTCTGTGTAATTAAATCAAAGTTCAAATTGTTTTCATTGTTATGAAAAATCAGTATTATTCCAACCATTATTATGAGTTTAAAACGAAATTCGTTGTTTCTAGTGACATTGAATTTTTGTTAGACTTACCTCTGTAAACCCATGCTATTTCGGCTAATTGAAATATAATCTTCGCCGAATCTTTCATTGATAGTTTAGATCCATCGGCATGTATCCATCTTTTAAGTGGTTGCTCACAAAGCATTGCTTTTGCTTGTTGTAAACCAAAATGTTGTGTCATTCTTTTAAAAATCTCAACGTCAAAGATCCATTGCGTTACAAATTTTTTACTAAATGCGATTTCAATAACATCTTTATGAAAAATCTTAGCACCACATTGTGTGTCTTTAAAGTCCATTTTTAAAATTTTTCTGATGATGAAATTAATGGTTAAGCTGATAATTTTTCTTGCCGATTCTTTAGTGATATTAGCACCCATTCTGCTTATTCTTGAGCCACTTACTATTTTGAAATTAGAAGTTTCAATAGTTGAAACTAAATCGTCAAAATCAGACAAATCGGTAGATAAATCGGCATCTAAAAATCCTATATAATCTAAATCTGTTTTTTTAGCCATATGTAGCATTCCTAGTCTTACGGCTTCTGCTTTTCCACCATTTTTTTCACAATCGTAAACAGTAATAAAATCTTCCCTGCCTTGTTGTAAATTATGAAGTACTTCTAAGGTTTTATCTTTACTTCCGTCGTTAACAAAACACAGGTGGTAACCAGAGTTTTTCTCAATAAAATCTAAGAATTCTTTGCTTAATAAGCGTTCTTCTTCGTTGTAACATGGAATAACCACCCCAACACAACGTTGTTGAATTATTACGTTATTTGAATTGTTTGTTATTGATGCAATTTCTGGTGCACCGATTAAGCGTTTTACACGGGCGCAAATTTCGTTTAAACTTAAAGGTTTTTTCATGTAATCGTTAATACCTAATTCGAAACCTTCGGTAATAATTTCGTCATTCGTATTACCAGATAAAACCATAATAGGGGTAGAGGCTTGTTTTGAAGATCTTATGTGTTTAACAATGTCTAACCCAGAGATACCAGGCATGTTAATGTCTACAATTACCAAATCCGGTTGAAACGCATTGTATAATGCTATAGCTGCTTCGGCGTTTGTTTCTATTTGCACATTATACCCTAATTCTTCTAATCGTTTTTGTAATGGTAACAATACTAATTGTTGATCGTCTATGGCTAAAATTTTCATAATATTTAAAGTTTTGATTATTAATTACATGACAAAAGTAGGGTGATAATCAGCTTTAAAATTTTAAATTAGATGAAGCTAAGCTTTAGTTTAGACGAATGGTAATTTTGTGTAGATAATTAAATATGAAACCACAGGGCAATTTTTTTATCTTTACCTAAGAAATTTTAAGAGATTGAATAGCGAAAAAACCAATAAATATTTAATTGCCGCTTTACTTTTGGGTGTAGCATTTCATGGGACTTCCATTTTTTTTACTTTGGAAACTACTTATGATGCGCTTATTCATTTGTTTTTTGCCGACCATTACGCACATTCTTGGTTTGAACCTTGGAATTATAAGTGGTATACGGGTTTCACTGTGATGAGTTATCCGCCTTTGGTACATCAGGCTATTGGGCTGCTGTCTTTAATTGGTGGCTTAAAATTTGGGCTTTTTACAGTAGCACTCATCAGTATTGTACTTTTTATTACTGGAGTATATAGGTTTTCACTATTAATAACAGCCAACAAAACGGCCGCAGGATATGCCGCGATATTAGCCGTTTTTTCATCATCGTTTGTAGAAACGCTACACGTTTTTGGTCAGTTACCCAGTATTATTGGTATGTCGGTATTAATGCATGCCTTACCAGAAATTTATTTATGGTTAAAAACGGGTAAGTATCGTTATTTATTAACATCACTATCTTTAATCTCTGTAACCGTTACTTCGCATCATGTAACGCCAATTTTCGGAATGGTGTTTTTTATTTTTCCGTTAATTGGAACCGTAATAATGGATGTGTCCAGCGAGCAGGTTAATACCATTAAAGATGTTACATTTAAAATATTTCTAAAGAGTTTTTCAAAATTATTTAAGCGCATAATAAGCTTTGGCATGTTGTCTTTAGCCATCATTATAACCTGTATATTGCCTTATTGGCTTAACTCTAAAGAAAATCCAATTACTCAGGTTCCAATACCCCATGGGTCTCGCGATAATTTTTTGGAAATCACATCTTCGGGCTTGGTCTTCTTTTTAATTCCGTGGGGTGTTTTATTAATTCTTTTGCCTTATATATTTTATAGATATTACAGTAAGCGATACTTGTTTTTTGGATTGTCGATAACCATTTTAACCGTTTTAGGGACTGGTGGTACAACGCCAATTCCTAGGCTTTTTTTAGGAGAAACCGCTTTTAATATTTTAACATTAGATAGGTTTACATTGTGGGCATCCATTATGTCGTTGCCAATGTTTGGTGAATTTGCCTTTCGTTTTGTTGAAGGGGATTTAAGAGCCTTAATTCAAGATAAATTTGGAGCGGTTTATCATCGTTTAATTGGAGGTATTTTGGCTGGATTGTTTTTATTCATAACCATTTTTACGATGAGTTTGGGTTATTTTAGACCTTCGCAACCCCAACAGATTAAAATGTTGCCTATTGTAAATTTCTTAAATCAAGATCAGCATGACCATTGGCGCTATCTTACTTTAGGGTTTGGCGACCAGATGGCTTGGTTAAGTGCACAGACAAAAGCTTTAACGGTTGATGGAAATTACCATTCTGCAAGACGCTTGCCAGAACTTACTACACGTGCCATTGAGCGCTTAGAGAATTCAAAATTTAAAGGAGTTGAAGGCATTGGGTCGTTACAGCAGTTTTTAACGGTACCAGAAAAATATAATTTGAAGTATATATTTTCTAACGATAAGTTTTACGACCCGATATTATATTTCTGTGGCTGGCAGCGATTACGTCAATTAGAAAATGGTATTATGGTTTGGGAAAAGTTAAATGTTCCACCATTATCTACCATTTTACCAAAAGAGGATGTAGCCACTTGGCAAAAAGTATTATGGGGTATTATGCCATTTCTCACAGTTATTATTGCATTTATTTTAAATGTACAAGTATTGTTAGTAATTGCATTAAAAACAAAAGGGAAAAGGCCTCCAGAATTTTTAAAATTCAGAAATAGTTATAGTAAGTTTTCTAGAGCCGTATTGCGAATTACGCACGTTTGGTCTGTATTACTAGCAGGTTTGTTGTTTTATGGCGTCTACATTTATTATATAAAAAACGATACGCAAAGAACACCAACTAATGCCGTAATGGCATATTACGATGCATTAGACTTTAAAGAATTTGAAAAGGCGCATGGTTTAATCGATCCCGAAAGCAACTTAAGTATTTCACAGTACATGTTAGAAATTTCGGT
This sequence comes from uncultured Flavobacteriaceae bacterium, assembly GCA_963704215.1. GTDB lineage: Bacteria > Bacteroidota > Bacteroidia > Flavobacteriales > Flavobacteriaceae > Mariniflexile. The sequence goes on along the minus strand of CAVPHK010000004.1, from coordinate 176,283 downwards.
GACAGATGGGTTATTAAGCTCTTATGCAAAATTAGAATCTATAAAAACCACCATCACGAATAGAACAGACAGTTTAGCAACCGCTAAAGTGGAAACCGATTGGATTACGCCCTTAGAAAAAATAAGTAAAACAGATTTTAAAACTTTGGTGAATCATAAAGGAAAATGGTTTTTACAACCAGAAAATTTAGACTTTGATTTGCCACCAGACCAATTATATTCACAAAATGTAACGAAATATTTTAATCAGGGACGAAGAAGAATTACGACCGAACAAACACATCATGAAGATGTACTTAAGCAGCCAGTATTAGAAATTTTATCGGCAAAATTGGTAAAATACGAAAACCACTATGCCATTGTTGGTGAAATTCAAAATATTGATAATGTGCCAGCAGATGTTGTTTTAAAAGGCACACTATATAATAACAACAATAAAGAACTGGCAACTTATAACGCAAAATTTCATTTAAAACACAAGCTTATGCCAAAAGAGGTGAGTAGTTTTAAAATTAATTTTGAAGGCATTGCCTGGTCTAAAACAATGGATTCAATTCCTAAAACATTTAATCCGGATGAATTCACTCCAGTTGAATTTGAAGAACAACCCACTAAATTCAATATTCAGGCGGCAGGTAATGTTTCTAGTTCCGATTTGTTTAAGGATGTGGTAATTAACGAAATTAATATTACAGGAACTACCATTTCAGGAAGTTTGTTTAATGGCGGATTGCAGGAAGTTACAATCCCTCAATTACTTATAACATATTATGATGACAACAAACAAATAGTCTGGGTAGATTACCTATTTGTTAAAGAAGGTATTCGCCAGCAACGCAAGCAAAGTTTTAGCCTACCCATTTTAAAGGTTAAAAAATTTCGAGTAATAAACGACGATATGAGCCATTGTTTTGTAAATGGTTTGCCCAATAAAAACATTTCAACTAAAGTTGTTCCTAATAGAATTGTAAATCAAGCAGGAGGTTTATTGCAACCTGTTGAACACAACTTTTTTAAGTATATCAAAATTGAAACAAACAGTTATATAGGAAGTCCGAATTGATGAAAAATAAATTAACATATCTGCTTTTATTGATAGTTATTACATCATCTTCATTTGTCATAATTCAAGATAAACGAAGCAACGGGACCATGGCACTTTTAACTACTAAAACGATATTTGTGGCCGGAGAAATGGTAGAGCTTCAGTTTTCTACAAGCAGCAAAGCATTGCCTGTTTTATACTATTCTAATAGTTATGGAGAGACGCTGATTAATGCTAAACTTAAAAATAACATTCTGTATTATAAAATTCCATCTGCTATTTCACAAAAAAAGGGAATTGCCAATTGGAAATTGCTTAATAAAAACAAAATCTTATCTGGGCAATTAAAAATCATATCTCAGGAAAAGGTATCACAAATGGAAACCTATTTAGGACCACCAAGTATGGAGGCTGGCGGAACCGATTTTACCATGTTGGTTGTAATTCCTACCGATGCTCTCGATAACCCAGCTAAAGATAGTACGCTCGTTAACGTGAAGCATCAATTTTTAACATCAGTAGTTTCAGAGGAGGTTTATACCAAGAATTTAATTGCTTACAAAACAATATTTTCACCACAACAAACAGGAAAAATTATAATAGGAACAGAAAGTTTCGGTGCCAGTTCAAAAGAATTTGATGTTAAGGTTTTACCTGCGATACCCACCAATTTTTATATTTCGGCAAAACGTATACATGATTTTGCTGATGGTAATCAAATAACCACATTTGAAACCTCAATAATAAAAGACAAGTATAATAATACGGTTGCAGACGGCACTTATGTTGAGTTTTTTATAACAACAACGAGAGGTGCAGTTTTAAAAACTTCTGGAGCAACCATAGATGGGGTGGCCACTGCAAAAATGATTCATCCCGACAGAGAAAACGATTGGATTGTAAAAGCAATTATTGAAGGTATGGCAGAAAGCAACACGATTAATCTCTTTTATAAAGGTGTAATTAATGAGTTTGAAACAAGTTTTACCGAGAATAACAGGCAGCTTACCGTTGGACCTTTAAGAAGTTATATGAATCAATTAATTCCAGATGGTTTAAAAGTAACCTTACAAATCTATAGTGATGGCGTTTTAATAGATTCTGTGGTAAAATATTCCAATTATGGGAAAGTTGTCTTTTTACTTCATGACGATATTTATAAAAGTGGCGACTATACCTTCAAAATTGAAACCGCAGGAATTGAAAATGTGTACGAAAACAAAATTTTACAGTAATGTCTATAACTAGAAACATTATTCGAACCGTTTTAATGGCATTTTATATCATGCTAATTGCCTTGGTTACATTGGGCATTGGCACCTTATATAGTTATTTGAATACGGGAGCAGACAGAAGTAAAATGCTCCATACCGAAATTAAAAAAGCCGATCAATATTTACCTAAGATAGTTTGGGATTCCATAAGCAATGAAGGTCGTTTAATCGATGTGCAAACACTTAAAAAAATAGAAAACGATTATTTAGATGCCTGGTATGTAAAACTGCTAGCCTACAACACTAATACGCCAACAGGTATTGAAGATTATTATACCGAAAGTGCCAGAGAAAACATTTTCAATGTTATTAACTTAAATAAAAAACAAAAAATACATATCGAAGCCAGCACGTTAAAACATCATTTAAAACTTGATTTTTTTAGTGAAGATGGCCAAATGGCGGTCATAACAGATGCTAATGTTAAACATTATAGCCGCATTTATAAAAAAGAGTCATTCGTTTTAGAAACAAATGAAATAGCTTCTTATAAAGTAATTTTATTATTGGAGGATGGTTTTTGGCGCATAAGGCATTTAGTCAAAGAAGCCGTTGCCGAAGCCGAGAATATAGCCCGTAATGTAGATGTTACTAATCTTGATATTAAAGGTGTTAATTACTATCCGAAAGCATCGCCTTGGGATATGTTTGGTGATAAATTCAACAGAAATATTATATCAAAAGATTTTAAAATTATAAAAGACGCAGGCTTAAATACGATTCGCATTTTTGTGCCGTATGAAGATTTTGGTAAAGCAACCGTCGATAAATTAAAGCTTAACAAACTGGTTAAAACCTTGGATGCTGCAGAAAAAAACAACTTAAAAGTTATTGTTACGTTGTTTGATTTTTACGGCGATTATTCAGTTTTAGATTGGACTTTGAACGAACGTCATGCTGAAACAATAGTAGAAGCATTAAAAAACCACCAAGCATTGTTGGCGTGGGATATTAAAAACGAACCAAATCTGGATTTTGAATCCAGAAAAAAAGAAAAAGTTCTAGGTTGGTTGGGGAACATGGCTGATTATGTAAAATCAGTCGATACGCTGCATCCAGTCACCATTGGTTGGTCTAATACGCAAAGCGCCATTTTATTAAAGGATAAAGTTGATTTTGTATCCTTTCATTATTACGAAGATTTAAATCTACTTCCTGGAAAATACGAACAATTAAAATCTGAAATTGCGGGTAAACCGATTGTTTTAGGTGAATACGGATTGTCTTCTTATAGAGGACTCTGGAAACCACTGGGAAAATCTGCCAAAGCACAGGCAGAGTATCATAAAAAAGCTCAGAGTATTTTTGCTAAAAACAATATTCAATTTATATCATGGACGCTTTATGACTTTGCAGAAATACCAAAGGAAGTCGTAGGTAGACTTCCTTGGAGAAAACAAGTTCAAGAACATTTTGGTTTTATCGACCAAAATGGAGAGACTAAACCGGCATTCAAATATATTTCTAAGCCATAACACCTTTAGTAGTTTGTGCTTCCGAAGGGTTTTTAGCATTGATAATAGCATCAAAGGTTTCTAAATACATAGCGGTTATTTTACTCATAGGTAGGGCAGTAGCGGCTTTGTAATTCGCTTTTCCTAATTGTATTCTGTAAGCATCGTTAGTAACAATATTTTTAATGGCTTTTGCTAAACTTTCAACACTGGTTGGTTCAAAAAATTCGCCTTGGTAACCTTCATCTTTTACTAAATGTGCTAAGTCGCCTAAATCGGGCATCACCACCGCTTTACCATAACTACCCGCTTGATGCAGCACGCCAGAACTTCCTGTGGTAGATGTGTATGGAAAAACAACTACAGTACTTTCATTAAATAACATTGGGACTTCTTGCTCTTCAACATAGCCTGTAAAACGAACTTGTGGTACATGCTTATAATCTTCTTGTACCTTTGCCAAATACCCAGGAACATTTGGGTTGTCGGTACCTGCAATTACAATTTCTAAATTTAAACCTGTTGATTGTCTCACCATTTCAACGGCTTCAATCATGCCTTCTACTTTTTTGTACGTTCCAAATTTTCCAAAAGCCATTATTTGTATAGGTTCGGTAGGCACTATATAATTCGGTTCTTTAGGAATTTCAAAGGTGCCATGCGGTATTAGTTTTATGTTTTTAGCCTTGTATTTTTTTTCTAAAACATCCACATACTTTTCAATAGTTACAGCAACTGTATCAGCTTGTAAAATAAGTTTTGTTAAAGTGGTTCCAATAAAGCCATATAGTTTTTGCATTATTTTATTACTTGTAAAGCCTGCATTTCCTAGATCTACTTCTTCTAAAATATTATGCAATAACACAATGTTTGGAATGCGTTTTAGTTTACATACAAATGGTAAAAGCAAGCCTAAAGCGGCAGCAATTTTCTTATCTCCAAATTTCATAAACTGAAGATTGAATAAAACGGCATCTGGTTTTGTTTTATTAATAGCCTTTGTAACGGTAAACAAGTTGGCGTAACTATTAAATTCCCAGCATTCCTTTATTGTAATTTTACAACCTGCTTCGGTAAAATGGATGTCTTTTTCTCCTTCCGTTTTATCGGTCAATAAAATTAATTCGGTTACATCTTCTTGTTGTCTGAAGTGTTTTACTAAGTGATAAGCATATTCGTTTAAGGTTACTTTACTTGGTGGATATGCTGTTACAATTGCTAATTTCATAAGATTAAGTTTTATTTGAGATTTAATTACAGTACAAATATGGGGTTTATATATTCGGAATTAAGTCGACTTTAGGTAGACGGTTCATTGCTGTAGACGAATGGTTATTTGCTTTAGATTAAGCTATTTTTAAACTATTGTTGGTATCGAGTTTAAAGAAAACAATTTGAATAACAAGTAGTAAAACCATAGCAATTATTTGCATATGAACCACCTGCTCTAAACTTTCGTGAAAGAAGATAACCAGCACCATTTGAAGCATGCCGAACATACCAGAAATAATTACCGGGATGTATTTGTCTAAAGACAGATAGTAATAAGCAAATATGTTTGATACGGCGAACATGCCCGTTGCAATTGCGTATTTCCATAATAACGGCGCCATTGGCAAATAGCTTTCACCAAACAAAATTGTAATCATCAATTTTGGAAAAATGGCACAAGTAATCACAATTACCAAAGCAATGGCCGCAATATAACCCACATATTTAAATAAAATGGGAGCAGTTTCTTTTCCTTCTTTTTTAAGTTGAACTACCTTTGGCAATAACAGCATAACAAACATCCAAGCTATAAAATATACAATACGACCTATTAATGCTAAAGACGCATACAAACCGGCTTCGTACGATTCGAAATAATGTTTTACCAATAAAATATCACTGTTGTTTATAATGATTTGTGTTAGTTCATAAAAGGCGGTAAGTATAAAAAAACTTCTTATTTGCTTGTTTTGAGCTGGATTTATAAAGGTCTTTTTAAACGAAATATGCTTCGATTTAAATGGAAATAATCCAAATACGAACGAGATTAAAATACCAATAGCAATAACAACGGACGATTGAATATTAAAAAGAAATATTAATCCTAAGGTGATTATCAATCGGCTTAACATTTCACCCTGATAGGTAATGGATAGCGATTTGAAGGCTTTTTTTCCTTGAAAGACACCTCTGTTTACGCTCATTAAAAAATATAGTGGCACGCCTATTCCGAAAATTACAAACATGTTTGAAGATGATGTATTAAAAACAGCTTGTAATTGATTTGAAAACACAATGATTATTAAGACACCCAAACTAATTCCAACGAAAAATGCGTTTTTATAAACTTTTGAAATAAAACTGTTAAACACATTGTTTTCAAAAACTACCGAGAATTTAGCAGTTACTAATTGAAACGTCATAGCTACAAAAGATAATACCAACAAAAATGTAATTAGTACAGCAGCATCTGCAAATTGCTCCGGTCCTAATAATCGACCAAGAATAAGATTGTATAAATAATTTCCGCCATTTACAGCTAAAACACTTAACATAAAAAGTTGTTCGGGTGTAATTTTTTTTGATTTTAAAATGGAGATAACTTGCATAGTTTTTGGTTTTATTAATATTTGGTGTGTTTTAATTATGCTGCATATATTCAATTGAAAATCTTCGTAGATATCTTTTGCAGCCATATCCTACAATTATCAAAAACTTTTTATTGTAAGTTGCTGCATTACTAAAAAGATCTTCTAACGCGCTTTCATTCCATTTGCATCAATAGAGTTTACGTCATCAATATTTATAGTTAATCATTTTGTGTATAGACATCAAGAATTCTAAATGATTCTTAAATTGTTTTAACTGTTGATGAATTGATAGTTCCTTCTATAAAAAAAGATTCCGTTGTTGTCTTTAATTTTAAGTGCCATAATTTTATGTTTTTAATTAATATTGTTTTTTATTTCTGATACAAATATCCTTCAAGAATCACTAAAGGTGGTTGAATTTCGGTGAGTCGCGGATTGCTGTAGACGAATGATTGAAATGTAATGCTTAACTTGCAGTATCATAAAAAACATACGATATGACACTCAAATCTTATTATCATATTTATTCCTATTTCTTTACACTTTTGGCATTTACACAAAATATGCAGGAAGGTTTTACCTATTTAGAAACTGGGAAATACCCAGAAGCAGAATCTTTTTTTGAAACCGTATTAAAAGAATATCCAGAAAATAAAACGGCGCGATTGTGTTATGGAAGAGCTATTGGATTAAATAGGTAATCCTGAAAAAGCAGAAAGTCTTTTTACTAACTTACTAAACGATTTTCCTAACGATTTTGAAGTAAAACTGAATTATGGTGAATCTTTACTTTGGAATAAAAAGTATAAAGAAGCCAAAACCTATTTTAAAACTTTAATTGAAGAAGACTCATAAAAGTTTTCCTGCACTTTTAAGTTATGCCAATACACTGTCTAATTTAAAAGAATATGAAGATGCTTTGGTTTATGTGAATAAAGCCTTAGAAGTTTTACCAGGAAACCCAAATGCTTTAAACTCTAAAAAATATATGTATTTAGGCTATGCGTACCAAAAACAACAAGCTCAACAGTATGATGAAGCCGAAGCACTTTTAAAAGAAAACCTGAAGCTTTTTAATAATGATAAAGACACCTTACTCAATTTAGCGAACTTGTATTTAATTGCCAACCGGTTAGAAGATGCCAAAGCAATCTATATTTTGTTAGCCGAAAACCCTGAAAACAAATTAGTAGCATTAAATGGTTTAGCTTTAGTAGCGCATTTAAATGGTAAAGAAAAAGAGGCATTACAATTAAGCGAGCAAGCTTTTTTGAGCTTAGGAGCAGATACAGATTCTAAATTGGTTCAACCTACCACAGAACGGTACATACAGGCCTTAATTTGGAATAAAAAGTATAAAATGGCAAACATGCTTATTACCAATTTAATAGAAAACAAACCTAACGAAAACTGGTTGCTGGCATTACGCGCTACTTTACATATTTATAAAAGTGATTTTAAAAAGAGTGTTGCCGATTATAACCGGATTTTAGTAAACGACAGTACCTCGTTTGATGGTAACTTAGGAAAAGCCAATGCCAAAAAAGCCTTAGGTTTTTATAAAGATGCTTATACATCTGCCGAAAACACTTTGAAGTTTTATAACAACCAAAAAGATGCCACCAATTTTATAAAAGATTTAAACACGAGTTTTACACCTTTTTATGAAGGAAAAGCGAGTTATAGTTTTGATAATGGTGATAACGAAGCGGTTTCTTTTCAAAATACTATAGAATTTCCACTGTCAATAAAATTTAAACTTTTAGGAAATTATGGTTACAGAACTACTAATAATACGGTGACTAATAATAAAGCAACGTCAAACGATTTTTCATTAGGTTTATCCTATCAATTACTACCAAATGTTACTTTTAAAGGAATGGCAGGAATTACTTCGGCAAAAGCACAAAGTAATGATTACTCTCAACTAATAACAGATCTTTCGTTTAGTATAAAACCGTTTAAATTACAGACCTTAGATATTGGTTACAAGCGTGAAATACAAAGTTTTAATGCCGATTTATTAGATCGAGAAATCGCCATGAACAACTTTTATGCGAATTACAACCTAAGCACCAATTTTAACTTAGGGTGGTTTACACAATATTATTACACTTCGCAAAACGATGATAATACCAGAAACCTTTTGTTTACATCGTTATATTATAATATTTTGAGTAAGCCATCGCTTAAAGCGGGTTTAAACTACCAGTACATTACTTTTAAAAACCAGGTACCTACTGTTTATTTTAGTCCCGAAACGTTTAATGCAGGCGAAGTTTTTGTGAATTTGATTAAAGATGAGGTGATTACCAAACCAAACGAATGGTTCTATGAACTAACCGCAGCTACGGGTTTACAATATATTGAAGATGCCAGAAGTCAAAGTACGTATCGTATTCAAGGTAAACTGGGTTATAAATTCTCTAGTCGTTGTTTGGCAAACTTATTTGCAACACGTAGCAATATAGCATCTGCAACTGCCGCTGGCTTTACATTTACCGAAATCGGCGTTCGATTTAAATGGTATTTGTTTGATAGACCTGTTTTTAGGAAGTAATGAATGTGTAGATGAAAACTAAAGTATTTGTTTGCATAAATTTTTTGAAGGAAAAATAAAATTAGCAGAACTGATTCACCCTTTAATTTAGCCTATAAATTTTGTTTTTAATCAGAATTTTGATGTGCTTATTGTTATTTATTTGCTTAACTTAAGTATTCTAAAGGCACCTTGTATTACCAAAACAAAAACGATTGTTCCTATAATCAAATCAGGTTTATTTGAATTTAACCAATTCACTAAAATACCCGCAATTATTACTCCCAAATTGATAATCACGTCGTTTGAAGTAAAAATCATACTTGCTTTCATATGCGCTTCTTCCTTGCTTTTTGACTTTTGTAAGATGTAAAGGCAAATTCCGTTGGCGATAAGTGCTAAAATGGAAACAATTATCATGGAAGAGAAGTTTGGTAGTATTTCTGTTCCGAAAAAGCGTCTCAAAACTTCTGCAAATCCAATAATTGCCAGTATAATTTGGAAATATCCGGCAAGTTTTGCAATCTGTTTTTTTCTTAATAGGGTTCCGCCAACTGCAAAAAGACTTATACCATAAACGAAAGAATCGGCAAGCATATCCAAACTATCCGCAACAAGTCCCATGGAATTTGAAATAAGTCCAGTTGACATTTCGATAACGAAAAAAGCAAAATTTATTCCAAGTACAATCCAAAGTATTTTTTTCTGGTTTGTATGTTCCTTGAATTCCTTTTGTTCAGTCTGTTCAGTCGATAATATTTTTCCACCTAAATTTAGTTCTAGAACCGACTTTTCAATCTGGTCGATTGCTCCTTTGTGAAAAACAGTCAATTTTCGGTTTGGTATATCAAAGTCCAAATTTACGATACTCGAAATACCGTCTAACTTCATTCGGATAAGGTTTTCCTCTGAAGGGCAGTCCATTTTGGTTATTTCAAATATGGTTTTATTCATTCAATTTTGTGAGTTTTAGGTTTTAACCTCAAAGCTAATGCGTATTTTAGAAAGTTCTCTATTTGTATGCACAGATTTTATAATGGAAATAGGAAGCTGGCAAATGAGCCACAAACTTTGATTTATACAGTTTATAATTCTACCAATAATCTCTACACTTGTTATACTCAGCTTCTTTTAGTATCTCAAATCCTAAATCTATTGACATTTTAAAATCATCACATCCTTTTTGTTGCTCTCCCAATGCATAAAAAGCTATTCCTCTCAGAAAATAGGCGTTTTTATTTGTTGAATCAAGATTTATTGATTTATTACAATCGTACACAACTCCATTTAAATCATTTGGAAACCTTGTTCCTGCTCTGTTTATAAAAACATTGGCATCTAAAGAATCTTTTTTGAGGTAAGCATCAAAGTCTTTTTTTGCTAATTTAGAATTTTGAAGGGCTAAATACATACGGGCTCTTTGTAGAATTAATTTAATATCATTAGTATGCTCAATTCTTGTATTTAAATCGCCAATAAGTTCATCGTGGTTAATTCGTGTCCAAAATCCAAAAGTAGACTTTATTCTACCATTGCATAGGTCATTAATTAGGTCAAAAGACACCGTATAGCCTCTGTTGTATATTTTATAAACACCTATTTCTGGGCAAGATTTGCCTTCTTTATCAATGAATCTAATTGTATCATTGGTAATTTCATAATTAGATACAACATCCATAGAGTTGTCATCTCCTAAGTCAATTTCAACTTTTCCATTTTCTTTAAAATGGATGCTTACAGGACCATTTGGACTAGCACGTTTCCATTTGCCCACTATGGTAGTATCGTTAGGTATTGTGACTTTAGTGGTGCTTTCCGATTTTTGATTGTTTGATTTTTCTTTACAATGACTCAATGAAATTATTGAAAAAATAATCAAGAGTACTCTTAGAGTTTTCATATTTTAATGATTCTAAAATTAGCTACATCTATACTAAATGAATGTTTTTTATATAATAAGATACGAGTAAATATAAATCAATTTCCTACAAAAACAAAAGGCAAAAGAATAAATCTTTTACCTTCAATTAAATGTAAAATTGGTATTAATTACTCAATTATTAATTTTGTTGTTTTATAATCTCTATGTCTACTTTTTATCTTACAGAAATAGAGTCCGCTAGCTAGATTCGCTTTGTTTAACGTTATTTCATTACTGCCAGATATTGCTTGAAAAGATACTTGTTTTACTAAAGCGCCTAATTGGTTGTACACTAGTAAATCAACATGTTCTGATTGTTGTGCGGTAAAATGAATTTTGGTTCTGGTTGTCATTGGGTTTGGAATAGCAACTGGGTCTACTGCATTGTTATTTTTCAAACTAGCAACAGACAATGTTTTACTCGTTGAAAAACGTAATTGCTGTAAATTCATTTTTTTAGTTTCTTCAGTGCCATTTTCAGAAAGCATGGTAAAAACTAATGAGGTTACATCATTTAACTCTAAGTTTTCATCGCTTATGGATTTAAATGCTGCAAAAGGAATACTATATTCTTGTAAATTCTCGGTTAATTGTATAGACGTTTTATATTGATATTCCCAATTGGCAATACCTTGTTTTACCAATCTAACTATTAAGGTTCCTGTGCCTTTTGCCTTTAATTGCAAGCTATTATAGTTCGATAAATCTAACGGACTAAATTTTGGGGTTAGGGCTCTGTAAGCAGCAATATACTCGCTGGTTGTTGCTACGAGTTCTATATTTCTTTCAACGGCAAACTCGTCGCTATTAAAGGCTTCTTCATTTTGTTGAACATTGTAATAAGTAACCTTAGTGCTTGGTGCGGCATCATCGTATCCCCAAGGACCATCAGACATAAATAAATCGTCTGGAGTGGCTTTGCCATCACCGATTCTAAAACCAATATCAAATAAGTTTCCTGCGTCTACTTCCATATTAGTAGAATATTGTTTGTTTAAACTTAAAATTGCAGAAGTCTGTCCGAAATCGCTTGTTTCGGTGGCTCTTAGGCCAGCGTCGAACTTAACGGTTTCTGTGCCATTTGTATTTATAATGTGAAGATCTAATTTACCGTTGTGGTATGTTCCTTTTCTAACAAATACTGTTGGTGGAGCAGAGTTATTGTATTCTGTAATTGGTTTCTGTACATTTAATAATCTCACAACTTCTTCACCTAAATTTAATAAACCATCTATAGAGTTGGCCCATATTTGAAAGTTGTAAAACCGCACGCTTTTTTCATATTTATCTAAAGTCCAATGACTTTCTATTGCGAAATTATCTCCATTATTTATTTCTTTTACCGATAAGCTTAATGAAAATTCCATAGTCCCATCAACATTTTTAATAATGGCCTTAATAAAGTTTTGTCCATTAATTTGGATGGTTGATACTGATATTAATTCGGCACCCAATAAACGATCACATATGTATTTGGTGTGTTCATAAACACCATCTTCCGTTTTTAGTAGCAATATAGATGCTACAGAATTGTTATTCTTTAAGTAGTCTACAGAATATATTTCGGTGGCATTTGTAATATTTAATAAATCGGCAGGCGTAGATTCAATAACTGCATCTTCATTTATAACATCTAGAGGGATAAAATCATGTAATTGAATACCCTTGCTTTGAGATGTTTTTCCATAAGTAGATGATTTTGAAAAACGCTTTGCAGTGCTGTTATTAAACTTGTAATTCTTTTTTACTCTGTTAAAATTCCGTTTACTAATCTGCTCCGAAAGTCTGTTATTACTCTCTAATCCACCCGAGTTGCCGCCAGATGTTGGTGCTTGCAAAACTGCACAGTTACCGTATCCCGAACACGAAGGGTCTTCGCAATCTATCAATCCATCGCCATCGTCATCAATACCATTATCGCATAGTTCTTGAGGCACTGGAGCTGTGGGACAGCGCGCACCATCATTACTTGAGCTTGAAGGGCCAAAAGCAAAAAGATTTGAATTCATTTTATTCGCCCCATCTAAATCTTGTACATTTTGAATAACATAAATAGTTCCTGTTTGGTTTGCAGAGACATAGAAACGACCCGAAGCATCAAAATAAACGGCTCCGTAAGTATAGTTTAGCCCCGATAAAATAGGCACAATTCCTAAGTTTTGTACAAGGCTAGATTCTGGATTGATTCTGTACAATATATTAGATCCTTTTTCTACAGCATATAAATTACCATCTACGGCATTAAATGCCCAATCATGAATGTTTAAACTTTTAGATAAGCTTTCGGTTGAAATGTATTTTCCATAGTTAGTGGATGCCGGATTTAAATCAATTTTAAAATATGTGGCGCCACCAGATTTAAGGTAATAAATACCTTTGGCACTTACATCGCCGACATATTTGTTGCCAGTTGGCAACTCGTCTATATAAAAGGTAGTTGTTTCGAAGTTTTTACCAATTCTAACAATAGTTTTCTCTGGAGTCTTTAAATAACCCCAAATATAGCCATCGGCAGGATTATAGGCGGTTGCATTAATGCTTCCTTCTGTTATATCGGTTGCTACGGTATAAGAATTCCCAGATGCTAAGTCTATCGCATAAACATCATTATATTGAAATAAGTATGCGCTATAGTCGCAGTTAAAAGGAATATCCTGCGCATTGATAGTTATATAACACAAGGAAAGTAGGAGTAATATTTTTTTCATGATACATTAAATTATATCACAAATATATCTGACTATGGATGTTTAAAATTTAATTTTCGTTCGCTGAAAATTATGTGTAGACAAATGGTGTTTTAAGTTCGTTAAGCGATTAAAGCAGATTTAAACGTTTCATTAATTCTGGTCGGTTTGAGCGACTTACGGGAATGACATCTTTTTTTATAAGCACGCTATTATCTTCAATATCAATAATCTTTTTTACGTTGATTATATACGAGCGATGTACTTTTAAAAACAAACTATCGGGTAATTTGACTTCAATTTTTTTGAGTGTTGAATGTACCGTGTAGTTTTTGTCTTCTGTTTTTACTTGAATATAATCGCCCTTTGCTTCAACTAAATAAATACTTGGAATATCAATTTTTATAAGGCGTCTATCTATATTTACATATAAATGATTGCCTGAAGCTGCTACGTCTTTTTCTGAATTTGAAGTATCTACTACTCTTGTGGTTATGCTTTCTGCTTTCTGAATGGCTTTTTGAAAACGTTCGGGCGTTATGGGTTTTACCAAATAATCTACAATACAATCGTACTCAAACGCCTGAATAGCAAAATTTGCATCGGAAGTAGTAAGTATTATTTTAGGAGGATTTTTTAGTGTTTCAATAAAATCGAAACCGGTAAAATCTGGCATATGGATGTCCAGAAATATTAAATCTACCTCATTTTGGTTTAAATATTTGATGGCTTGAATTGCGTTTGGAAATTCTTCTAAAACATTAAGGCTTTCTACATTAGCGCATAATTGACCAATTATGGCTCTGGCTGTTGCCTCATCATCAATAATAATACAATTCATAAAATACTAATTATAACTGTTTGAGATAATTAGTTATGGTATTTAAAATAGATTCGAATTGGTCGTTAAGGGTTGTATTTCCTTCTAATAAATTTTCTTCAAATGCTACGGCAATCTCATAACTCTTTTCAAGCCCTAAAATACTAATTTTATGTTTAAGTTTATGAACATTCTCTGCGGCTTGTTTTAAATTATTAGAAGTATAGTTTGCGTAGTAAACCTCTTTTTCCTGCGGAAACTCTAATTTTATAATATCTATTAGTTTTTGTTCGAAGGCTTTATCGCCACCAGACATGCTATGTATGTATGATAAATTAGGTTGCTCCATGTGGTTCTTTTTTTAATGTAAAGTAAAAGGTTGTTCCGATTTCTACGGTAGATTCTAACCATATTTTTCCGCCAAATACATCTACAATTTTCTTTACAATTGATAATCCTATTCCGGTAGATTTTGGGTTGTTTTCTAGTTTTTGAAACGTTTTAAAAATTTTTTCAAAATACGTTTTATTAATACCTTTGCCGTTATCTTTTACATAAAATTCCCAGAAATTATCTTTATCTTCAAATCCAACTTCTATGAATCCTTTTTCTTTATCGTTATAATTTATTGCGTTTGTAATTAAATTTTGAAACAGTTGTTGTAATCTGTATTTATCGCCAGTTATAATAGGGAACTGTTGATTTTTAATAACTGAAATATGGTTAGGAATTTTAATAATGTTTAGTATATCATCAAGTAGTTTGTCGATATCTACATTGTAATATTCTACTTTGTTTTTACCAATTGTTGAATATTCTAGGATGCCATTAATTAGTAAATCCATTTTCTCAACGTTGTTTCTTATTAATTTCAGGCTTTCTTTGCCTTTGGCGTCGATACTATTTTCGTAATCTTCTTTTAACCATGTCGTTAAAGAGTCTATACTTCGTAAAGGTGATTTTAAATCATGCGAAACCATGTGGGCATAATCACTTAATTCTTGGTTTTGATATGCAAGTTCACTTAACAGCGTTTCACGTTGTTTGTTTATTTCAATAATTTCTTTAGTTTGGTTATCGATAAATTCAACTAATTTTAAACCATCTAAATCTAAATTATCGGTGCTTTTATGTTCGGGAAGTTCATAAAATTTAAGAGTTTCGATAACGCGTTTTAATTTATCAATAACTTCTTGTTGCGCTACAGACTCTTGTCTTAATTGTTGGTTCACATTAAATAATTCTTCCGAACTTATTTCCATGGCGCGTTGCTGCATAACAAATTGTTCGTCGAATGTTGTGTACGACCGATTTACCGCATCTAGAAATTTTTCTAATTCCTTATCAGACGCTTGTTCGTCGTTTAAATATTTTCGTATTTGGCGTCTTAGTAATGAATTCATTATTCGCTTATTAGCGTTATGGTCATGGTTTGATTGTGTAACTGACAATTATTTTCTCCATGAAACGGTGCAATTTCTCCGTACGAATAAAAGCCTGAAATTGTGGTTTGGTTTCCAACAACTTCTACTACTTCTTCTATTTCTTCTTCTACGCGCTGATCGAGTACCAATTTTCTGCCAATGCAACTTACTAAAAGAGCTAACTGCGGTTCGTTTTCTCTTAATTCTAAAGCTTGTTTTGCAGCGCGTTCCGAGGCGTTTGCGATATTATCAACATTGGTCATCATGAGCTGTACTTTTGAATTCTCAGGAATATCTCCAGCAAGAATCATTGTGTTTTCGGCTTCATTTATATTTAAGATAGTACGAACGAAGGATTGTTTTTCGTCTTCAGATTTTACATTCAAAGGATATAATAATGCTGCACCGGGTAATTCCTTAGATTTTTCTCCTAGATATTTTTTATATAAATCTAGTGCTGGTTGATTGTCTAATTCGTACAAAATATTGGCACTAGATTTCGTAACAATACGTTCGGGTCCAAAAGGTGTCCAACCACCATGTATTGAAAAAGAAGTTTCGAGGGTATCGCCATAAAAACCAATGGCTACAATTTCTCCTTGTTTCGGGTTTTCGTTGTAAGCAGCAATTGTTTTTTCAAATCTTGCCGCATCCGCACAGAGACCGCCAGTAATAAGCACATTGTTACTGGTAGCATCGTTCATGCCTTTGGTTAGCTGGCTTCCGTTAATAAAACTTCCTTCAGAAATGACAAATACAAACTTTAATCCTTCTGTGGGCAGTAGCTTGATTAAGTTTTGGCCTGTTTTGTAACTGTCAGATTCAGAATCTAAGATGTTACTTGTTTTTATTATAAAGTGGCTTTTTTCAAATTCTACGGCTGTGATGGTTATGCAGTTGTCTTCTACAGTTTCGGCAGTGATATCGCCACTTGTAGAAGCAAAAACAATATGTCCTTTTGGGAAAATTGTTTTAATATCGCTATAAATACTTGGTTTTTCTAAAAGAATTCTATCACCAAAAACCAAAACTAAAGGGTTATTTAAGGCTTGTTTGGGTATAATATATTGCCAATCGCTATTAGCATATCTTTTTAGTTGAACGGTTTTCATTATTGCTTTTTTAGTGTAAAATGAAACGTGGTACCAACAGTTGGTTCACTTTCTAACCATATTTCACCTTGGTGTAATTCTATTATTTTTTTAACAATAGATAATCCAATACCTGTTGAATCTTTGCTTTTGTTTAAAGCATGAAATATTTTAAATATTTTATCGTGGAATTTTTTGTCGATTCCAATACCGTTATCGCTAATGGAAAATTTGAAGTGTGTCTTTAAATCTTCTGCATTAATCGTAATAATGCCATTTTCTTTATCTATAAATTTAATGGCATTGCTAATAAGGTTTTGAAAAAGCTGCTGGAGTTTTATTTTATTGCCGTTAATGGTTGGCAGGGTGTTTAAAGTAATAACATTAATATGTTCTGGAATGTATAGGATTTTTAACAAATCGTTTACCAGTAAATTAATATCTACTTCATCTTTATCAGTATCTTCGGCACTAATACTCGAATACTGAAGAACATCAGTAATAAGTTGTTCCATTTTTTCTAATGTTGTTTCTATATGAGCAATATTTTGAAGACTAATGTCATCTAATTTATTTTGATTGTCTTCTTTTAGCCAACTTACTAAAGCATTAATACTGCGTAGGGGTGATTTTAAATCGTGAGAAACAACATGGGCATATTCATGAAGCTCGTTGTTACTTTTTTCTAATTTTTTTAATAAATTTTCTTTTTGAAGTTGAAGGTTCTTAATTTCAGTAATATCAAAATTAATGCCAATGGAGCCTGTTATTTCTCCATTTAAATTATAATTAGGTGCGCCACTTACTAGCCAATATCTTATATCGCCTTGTTTATTTTGAATACGTAATTCGTACGATTCTGTTTTTCCTTTTTTGCGCTCTTCAACTTTTTCATCCATTAAAGTTTGGTCTTCTTTAATTGGAAGTAGATCTTTTCCTTTGTTACCAATAAGTTCTTCTTCAGAATAACCAGTCATGTTAATAAAACTTTGATTTACCATCAAAATTTTATCTTCAGGATCTACTTCAACTAATCCCAAATTCATATTGGAAATAATGTTGTAATATTTTTGTTTTTCAGACTCCAAACGCTTGCGATACGTTCTGTTTAATGTTACGTCTTTAAACGTCCATAAATAGCCTTTTAATTGGCTTCCTTGTACTATAGGTATATAATTTCTTTCTAAAATTTTGCCATCAACCATTTCGAGTTCATCGCCAATAACAGGTTTCTTTTTTTCATTAATAAGCCGCATTCTAGTTAAAAATTTTTCAGGATTTTTAAATAAAGTACTGTTTTGTTCTGAAGCTTCATTGCAGTCCATTCCTATTAAATCATCTGGGGAAGCATTTATATTAAAAAGCTCGGTAAATTTTTTGTTTGTAAGTACAATATTTCGGTTATCATCTTCAAGTATTACGCCGCTATCTAAATTAAGGATAAGTGTAGAAAGTCTGTTTTCAGACTCGATTAAATTTTCTTCTGCTTCCTTATCTTTTGTTATATCTCGTATTATACCTTGGGCTGCAACAGCTAAACCATTATCGTATATAATACTTGCATTTATATGTAGCAGTTTTTCTAAATTTTGATTGGTTTTTATTTTAATTTCAAAATCTGTTAGTTTACCGTGTTTTAATAATGTTTTGAAAGAGTTTTTAACATGCTCATAGTCTTTTGGATTTACCATACTCATAAGATTAAAATCTATCTTATCGTTTTTAAAACCTAATAAACTTATGGCAGCATCATTCATTTTTAAAATATTGCCTGATAAATCCATTATCAAATAAGCATCTACAATATTTTCAAAAACCCCTTGTAATTGGGAATCTTTTCTGGTTAATAAGGATTCTAAATCTTTATTTAGAGATTCTAATTTTGTGTTAGAAACATAAAGATCCCTTGATTTTTCTTCAAGTATTTTTTCAGCCTGTTTTCTGGCTGCCTTTTCCCTAATTAAAGCTCTCTTTAATATCTCGATTTGATCTTGACTCATTAATTTTTGTTGATAATGAATTTTACTTCAGTACCATCTTCTTTAATTTTCTCTAATATTATGGTAGCCGTAGAGTTAAAGTGTTCAAAAGTTTTATTCATTAAACCTAATCCGAAATGATGCATAGCTCTACTAGATTTATAAATCATTACCAATGAATTCTCCGTTTTCTCTAAAACTTGAAATGTTGGTAATTCGGCATCTGGATAAATTTTTCTTACTTCTATATGAATGTGATTTTCTATTGAGGCCAGCATCTCAATCGGATCTTTATATGAATCTATTAATCCTGGATAACTCTTCGCTAGTACAGCAAAAAAATGTTCAGCGTAAACCAATAGTAAATCATCTATAGAAATATTTGTATTTGAACTTAAATGCTGCAATAGTTGAAGCATTTCGGAAAATTTATAAGTCCCTACAGATGTATAAACCCCTTCTGAATCTAATTGAGATTCATTAATAATTTTATCAACCATTTCTAAACCAAACTTATCCTCAACTAAATCAAGAAACTCTGTAAATACTATACCTTTCATTTTATATTTTCTTTAATTCATTAATGCTCCAATATGCTAATAATTTTTCGATTTTAGAAACATAATCTTCATATTTTAAAGGTTTAAGAACATAACCTGCAATTCCTATTTCATAACATGCCAATAAATCTCTTTGATTACTTGATGTAGTAAGTATAATCGTAGGAACATATTTTAGCATATCATCACTTTTAAGAATAGAAAGAAACTCTATACCATTAATTTTGGGCATGTTTAAATCTAGTAAAATAATATCTGGGATGTTATCTTTTTGTCCTAAAAGTTTTAAGGCTTCTTCGCCATTATTAGCTTCAATAATTTTATGAGGTAATTGAAGCGATGAAATTGCTCTTTTCAACTTCATGACTTCAATCATGTCATCTTCAATTAATAATATTTTTAGTGTTTTCATTTTAAATAATATTAGTGCACTTTTATTTAATAACGAAAATTAGGGATAAACCGTAAATAACTATTTTTATTTCGGTAGAGTGAGAGTAAGCGTAGGTGAGTGGTAGATATGTGTAGACGAATGGTTTTGTATTTTAAACTATTTAGGCGGCTTTGGATTGAAGCAGATTTAGGGTGTTATTTTGAGCCTGTGTTTTTATTTTTTGAAATGATTGAAGAAAATCTAAAGGCAATTTATTCAAATTTTTCCCGCTATAATGTGTTTCTAAATAATTAATAAACTCCAGATGTTTTAAATTTTTTTGCAACATAAAATTGTTGATATTATTTAGTTTTATAACAGGTTTTTCTTTACCATTTTTTATAGAATTAACAAGTTCTTCACTTTGGGTTGATATAGTGATTTTTGTGTTAAATATTTTAATGATGCTTTTAACTTTTGAAAATATAATTTTATTCATTTTGTTTTATTATGAATGTTACTGATAGTTTGTTGTAACAAATGTAATAAGTGACTTGAGGTTAAATCTATATTTTCTATGAAACGGGTTCTTTAAAAAGACGAATGGTTAAAAAGTGTAGATTAACTATTTTTGGTTAAAATGATATGTGAGAAATAAGCACAAAAGATTTCATGTAATTTGAAGCGAAACAGGTTAAATCGAATACAGCAATCGTTTATTATTTTCTTTATTTTAGGGCATAAAAAAAACGGTTTAGACTATTCTAAACCGTTTTTTAAATAATATAAAATTCTTGATTATATTCCTAAAGCTTGTCCGCCACCAATTTGGATAGTTTCAGCTGTAATAAAAGAAGCATCTTTACTAGCTAAGAAAGAAACAACACCAGCAACTTCTTCTGGCTGACCTAATCTACCTAATAAAACACTGTTTGCCCAAGAAGCAAAAACTTCTGGTTTAGTTGCTTTAATTTGTGCGTGAAAAGGCGTATCAATAGTACCAGGAGATACTGCATTTACTCTAATGCCGTATTCAGCTAAATCTTTAGCTAAAGCTCTAGTTATAGATTGTACGCCACCTTTAGAAACTGAGTAGATTCCAGCTCCAGGTCCTGCACCATTCCATGCTGCATTAGAAGTATAGTTAATTATGCTAGGGTTATCACTTTTCTTAAGGAAAGGAATAGCTGCTCTTGATGCAAAAAATACTGAGTCTAAGTTTAAAGCCATAACAAATCTGTATTGTTCAGTTGTCATTTCTTCAAATCTAGCTCTAACACCAATACCACCAGTATTGTTTACAAGAACATCAATTTTTCCGTATTTTTTACCAATTTTAGTAATATTTTCAGTTACTGCTTCGTCTTTTGTCATATCAAATCCGTAATATTCAGCAGTGATTCCTACAGCAGTAAGTTCTTCTACTCTTTCTGCACCAACTTCATCTTCAATACCGTTTAAAATTACAGTATATCCGTCTTTACCTAATCTTTTTGCTACTTCGAAACCTATTCCACCAGTTGCTCCAGTAATAACGGCTACTTTTCCATTTAAATTACTCATATTCTTAATTTTGATTTATTAATTTTTATTTACTCTACTAATTTTAATTATTCTACCGACTCTATATTTTTTGCGAAATAGTAAATAGCTCCTATGCCAAGAGGAACAAAAATAGCTATAGCAATAAATATTGGTGTATAAGAAATTTTCTCTACTACTATTGGTACTAGAAAGTTCATGATAATAACAGAGAATACCCCAATCATTCCGCCTAAACCTGCTAATGAACCTACAGATTTTCCACTAAAAAAGTCGCTTGGTAATGTTTGTACGTTACTAATTGCAAATTGAAATCCAAATAATACAAAGAATACGATTGCTACAAATTTTTCAGCAGTATCACCAGCTAATACAGTTGCAATAAGCCCTAGTAACATAATGATTCCTCCAATTAAAATAGTTGTTTTTCTTCCTTTGTCTATTGAATTTGTTTTAGCTATTATTTTTCCAGAAACATAGCCTCCAGCTATACTACCTATTGCTGCACCTACATAAGGAACCCAAAGAAACATACCTACTTGCTTAACATCGAATCCGTATACGTCGAACAAATAAATAGGCATCCAACCCACAAATAACCACCAGATAGGTTCTAAAAAGAAGCGACCTACAACTACTGCCCATGATTCTTTATGAGATAGAATTTGTTTTAAGCTTAATCCTTTAGTGTCTTCTGTAGCATTTTGATCTGCTTGACTTTGTCCGGCAACAATATACTTTTGTTCTTCTTCGGTAATCCATGGATGTTTTTTTGGACCTGCTTTGTTTATTAATAACCATGGAATAATCCAAAATATACCAAATGAACCTATTATCATAAAGGTAATTCTCCATCCAAAGGCAACAAATAAAGCCGCAATTAGAGGTGGAGCAATTACAGATCCTATTGAGGCACCGGCGTTAAATAATCCTTGAGCAATAGCGCGTTCTTTTATAGGGAACCATTCCGCATTACTTTTCACACCTCCTGGCCAGTTTCCAGCTTCCGATAAACCTAATGTACTTCTAAAAAACGCAAGTGAAAATATACCACGAACGGTTGAGTGCAAAAACGAAGATATTCCCCAAACGCCAATACTAATTACGTAACCCATTCTAGTTCCAACTTTATCAAATAATTTTCCAGAAAAAAGTTGTCCTAAAGCATATGCCACCATGAAGATATTTAAGATTAATGCATAATCTTCTTTTGTTAATTGTAAAGAATGCGCAATTGTGCCTTCTTTATCAATACCACCCCACATAATAGCAAGCGCACTTCTGTCAATATAGTTAATAACTGTTGCTAGAAATATTAGTCCTATAATAAACCAGCGTAATCCTTTTACTTTCATAATTTTAGTTTAAGTTAACGGAAGATTTTAACACAAATTTTGCGTTAAGTAATACAGCCTTCCTAATTATTGTTTTTATAAAATCTAAGTTTTTAACTTTAAATTTTAACGGGTATTTTATTTTATGTTATAACAATACTGATACAATACTTTAAAGTGTGCTTTCATTTTTTCTTTAGCCATTGTAGGGTCTTGATTTTTTATGGCTTCATAAATATCGTTATGCTCATCTATTCCAGACTTGGCTAAATCTGCATCACATACATGGTACTTTGCAAAATTTGTTATAATTTCTGGAGTTATTGAAAGCATAAATGTATTTAAAGTGCTGTTTTTACTAGCTTTAGCAATCGCTAAATGAAATAATAAATCTTCTTGAACAGCATTTTCACTATTCAAAACTTTTTTGGAATAGGCATTGAGCGCTTCTTTTATGGCTTTTAAATCTTCTGTTGTTCTTCTTAATGAGGCTAATTTTACCGTTTTTAATTCTAATGTAATTCGAGTTTCAACAAGCGATTTAAAATCTGGTGATTTTAAATCAATGATATCATCCACAATTCCATTCATGGCAATAGCTCCTACATTCGCTACAAACGTTCCACTTTGCGGAATAGAATTTAGTAAGCCATAGAATTCTAATTTTTGGATAGCTTCTCTAACAACACCACGACTCACTTCAAATTTTTCAGACAGCATACGTTCTGAAGGTAATTTTTCTCCAGGCTCTAAATTTTTGTAGTTTATTAAGTCCCGAATTTTATCAATTACCGTGTTTTGCAGCTCTTGGTTGTCGTTTTTTGATAATACCTCTAGTTTCATAAATTTTAATTAAATTGGTTAACCAAATTTTTACATGCAAAAATAGGCAATTGAATTTTAATACAAATTACCATTTTTAGTGTTTCACCCCCAACTCGAAATATTCTACTTTTGCGAATGATCCTTTATCTCTCGATTGAAAATAATTGCCCGCTTTAAAATAGTTTTCAAAAACACCCCATTTTCTAATATTTATATCTTCGTAAACCTTATATTCTGTATTATTTAGAACTACAACCATTTTTCCATCAGAAACTTTAACCTCTAAGGTGAATTTTCTAAATCCTACTTCTTGTTCGAAGTTAAAACCTTTATCATCGTCCCATGCCTCTTCATGTAAGAGAGCTTCGCCTGTTGCGTTTAAATTTTTTAGCACTTTAGTTTTAATACGAATTTTACCGTTTTCCCAATAAATTTTTAAAATAGGCGGGGCATTGTTGTCTTTTTGACCTATTAAATCGCGCTGTTCATTTGTTAAGCGACCATGAATTTGCATAATGATTACCTTATGGTATTTGCCATCAGCATCTTTTGAAACTTCTTTCATGGCTAATTTTCCTTTCATTGTTCCACCTTGCGCAAAGGTCCAATTGGTATTATTATCTCCAGGCACCATTTGTTCTCTTAATTCAGTTCTTGTGTATTTGGTGTTGGCTGTTGTAGCTTTACTTGGAAACGCATAAAAAACTAATGAACCTGCACTAGAATCGTTATACATGTAAGGTATAAGTCTTTCGTCTGTTGTATAGTTTAAAATTGCTGGTGGCTCAATATTCATGGCACCTCCTTTAGCATTTAATTCTGGAGTTGTTACGCTCCAATGGCTTAAATCAATGTCTGGTAATTTGTACTTTTTTTTCTTTTGAGCAGAAAGGTTAATAGATAGAAAAGCTATAATTACTATCAATACATATTTTTTTCTGAAAGCAATAGTTCTTTTCATATTAAATGTTTATTTTGTAATTATTGTTTTAAAACCAATTTCAACATTGTAAAAAATATTGAAATTGGTTTCTTTTATTTATATTAATAACCTGGATTTTGAGGAATTGTTATTTTATTATTGGTGTCTATTTCAATTAATGGAATAGGTAATAGTAGGCTATTGGAGTTTACTCTATCCAACATTTCAGATAAGATAACATATTCTGTGTTTTGTGTATAATAAGTATACAATAATGGGTGCATTATATTGAAATGATTCTTCATGATATCTACAGCATTAAGCGTGGTTGTGGTATTGCTGTAACGCAAAATATCATACCATCTTTGATTTTCCGCCATAAATTCCCAACGTCTTTCGTTCGCTAAGGCAAGATCAAATTTAGTAGGTGTATCAATATCTGTTGCCTGCAATGCATTCGCACCAGTTAAACCAGCTCTACTTCTAACTTGATTTATGTAAGTTAATGAAAGCGTATTAGAACTTCCGGCAGCCTCAGCATACATTAACAATACATCTGCATAGCGAATAATTGGAAAATCAAATTCAGAATCATCTCGTTGTAACAGGGTATAATAATATTTGGTATAAAATAATTTTTGAGGCACAGCAGGATTAAGTGAAGGACGAATAAATCCTTTTCTAATATCTGAATCATTAAAAGAATCAAGCAATTCTTGTCCAGGAGCATTGTCTCCTTGAGGAGAAGTTATTATAACAAATTGGCCGGCTGCATTTCTTGAAAGAGCAGCAGGTGCAAAACTTGTTGTGAAAGGAGAACCTAAGCCTAAATTGCCAGATTTGTAACGAATGGTAAATAAGATTTCTTTATTAAGTTCATTAGTTATTGAGAAAACATTAGTGTAGCTACTTTCTAAACCGTAACCACTGTTAGCTATAATATCCGTTAATAATGGCAAAGCATCCGATTTACGCCCTAAGGTTAAATACACTTTAGCTAATAATGCTTTTGCAGACCAAGCATTTGCTTTTCCAGCATTGGCAGCTGTGATACTAGCATATTTGGTGCTGTTACCATTGTTTATTGCATTCAAAAGGTCTGCAATAATCAAATCATACACTAAATTTTTATCAACTCTATTTAAAACAGAAGCATCTACCGAAGACACTGGTTCGTGCACTAAAAATACATCCCCAAAAAGACGCACTAAATTAAAGTAGTGATACGCACGTAAAAAACTTGCTTGAGAAGCAACATCTTTAATGTCTGCATCGGTGGCATCAATCGAATTACCGCCATATACAATCGAGCCTCCACTATAATTTACATTCATTTTATCTAAAAGAATGTTCGTGTTTTTGATATTAACATAAGTGTAATACCAAAAGTTTTTCAAATTATCATCATTACTATTAACAAAAAACGCATCATATGATAAGAAAAAAACATTATCTACAGAAGTCGTGCCTGTTTCATTCATTACGGCATTATCAGAACGTAATTCTGTAAATTTCCATTCTTCAGCTGCTGGAGCTCTCATACCAGCATAGCAAGCAGTTAACGCTGTATTTAATTCTGCAGTATTAGTAAAATATACTTCTTCACTAATATAAGACTCTGGTTCTATGGCTATAAAATCTTCACCACAACTTATTGCACTTAATAATACTAAGCCAATAAACAATTTATAAATTATTTTCATCCGAATTATTTTTAAAATTAAAATTTAATATCAAAGCCTAATACCATGGTTTTAGGTACTGGATAACCTCCTCTGTCATAACCGGTAACTAATGTATTTGAATACGTACCGCTTGATCTTCTACTTTCAGGATTTAAACCTCTAAAACTTTTCGACGTTAAATACAATAAGTTTTGACCAGTAAAATACATTCTTAATTGATTTAAGCCTATCTTTTTAACCCACTTTTCATCTAAATTATAACCTAAAGTTATATCTCTTAAAGCAATGTATGATGCGTCATCAACTCCATAATCAGTCCATACCCATTGTACACCATAATTTTCATAAGGTGTTTTACCATCACCAGGATTTGCAGGGCTTACCCAACGATTTTTGGAATAATTTAGCACCTGTCTTTTAGATTCATTATATCCTGTATCCCCTTGGTACATTTCTATACCATGAACACCTTGTAATGAGAACGACAAGTCAAATCCTTTATATTCAAAAGTATTTGAAAGCCCCCAAGTAAAGTCGGCATATGGGTCACCAATTACAGTTCTATCATCTTCATCAATTCTACCGTCATCATTAATATCTACAAGTTTTAATCCTCCTGGAGTTAAAGCTCCTGTAACAGTAACGTCGGCCGCTGTATAACCAGAAGCGTCAATTTCAGCTTGAGACAACCAAACACCATCTGTTTTATATCCATAAAATTGAACTAAAGGACTTCCCACTTGCGAAATATATTGCTCACCTCTTTCTCCTGTTATTGGCGTTTCTGCTTTACCACCGAAATTAGTTAACTTGAGTCTATTTGATGCGTAATTAGCAACAGTAGTCCATTTAAAGTTTTCAGTGGCTACGTTTGTTGTTGATAATTCAATTTCATGACCACGATTCTCTAAACTACCAACGTTATTCCATGATAATGCTGTACCAGAGAATAATTGGTTGTTTGTTTGTAAAAGTAACTTATCGGTATTCGATTCATAAAACTCGAAGGATGCATTTACTCTATTTCTAAACAGACCCACATCGAATCCTAAATTCGTAGAAACCGTAGTTTCCCACGTGATGTCAGCATTGGCTCCAACAGAATTTGGAGTCACTTGACCATTAGCAACACTTCCAGTACCAGTACCTGAAACATAATTAGAGCCTTCTAACGTGTTTAGGTAAGGATTATAAGCATTTGTGGTATTGGATAATTTGTCGGTACGATTATTGCCAGTTTCACCATATGCAAGCCTTACATTTAATTTGCTAATTACGTCCGATGATTTAATGAAATCTAATCTGGCCAAATTCACACCTCCAGAAACCGAAGGAAAAGTTCCCCATTTGTTTCCCGGACCAAATTGTGACGCACCATCTTTTCTTATAGTACCAGTAACATTAAATAAGCCATCATAAGAATACACTAATCTACCATAGTAAGACAATAAAGAAGTTGCGTTTTTTATTTCACCTATAACGGCTGTCGATGAAGAATTTAAATTAGTAAGTGAAAGACTTGAAGCATTGTTTAAAGTTCTAATATTTTCATTTGGATAATCGCTACCAGAAATAAGAGAATAATAAAAATCTGTTCTCTGGGCTGAAAAACCCGCAAGTACATTAAATGAATGTTTATTGAAATCCTTTACATAATTTAACGTGTTTTCTGTTAACAAATCTTTAGAATTGTTTCTAATATATACGGCGTAATTTGTATTAAATTGCGCATTTGCGTTAGTACCAACCCATTGTACTCTGTCGGAAAATTTATAATAAGCACTTGCGGTTGTTTTAAATGTTAAATCGTCGGTTATTTTATACGTTAAATCTAAACCTGCTTGAAGCCTGAAATCTTCTTGAGTATCATCTTGTAAATTTAGTACTTTAAAAGGGTTAATACTACTAGTAGTCCAAGGATTGTTAAGATTAGTACTTGAGATAAGTTGATCCATCTGGCATTATAAAATCAGGGAATTGTAAACCATAAAAATGGAATGGACTGGCATAATCTCCTACTTTAGCATCAGCATTTAAAACGCTTCCATTTGTTTGAACTTGTTGTATAAAAGCTAATGTTTGAGCATCTATTTTAATTGGTATAAAGGATGGAAACCTATAATAATCTCTATAATCATTCGCAGGTCTTTCAGTTTCACTATAGGTAGGGGCAATATTAACACCTACTGATACTTTATCACTCAAATCAGCATCTAACTTAACCCTAAATTGGTACTTTTCATAATTACTCTTTTGCATCATACTCTCATCACCATTATAAGCTCCAGAAATTCTATATCTTAATCCTTTAGATCCTCCAGAAGCACTTAAACCAATATTTCTAAAAACACCAGTTCTCATAAATTCATCTTGATAAGAAGTTCCTTTACCATTTTGCAGTAATTGTTCGGCAATGTATTGTTTTTGAAACTGAAGTGAAACCGTAGTTGGACCAGTATACAATGGATCGTTTAACTGCAAGGCATTTTCTGCAAACAATTGTCTAACATAGTCTGAGGTAGATTGAACGTCATATAATTCATAGGCATTTTTAAAACCTATGGAATGGTTAAAACTATACGTGGTTTTTTTGCTACTACCACTTTTTGTGGTTACTAATATAACGCCATTTGCGCCTCTAGATCCATAAATAGCAGCAGACGACGCATCTTTTAAAACAGAAATATCTTGAACGTCCGCCATGTTTAAGGACGCTAAGCCATCATCAATAGGTTGTCCATCAACAACAACTAAAGGATCTGGACTTGCATTGATAGACGCTTGACCTCTAATTCTAATTACAGGCGATTCACCAGCAGCAGAAGATGTATTTTGAATTTGAACACCGGCAACTTTTCCTTGAAGCGCCTGATCTACTCTAGAAACAGGTAGTTGATCCATGTTTTCGTTTTTATACGTAGAAATGGAACTTGTAACGGTAGATTTTTTTAAAGAACCGTAACCAACCACCACCACTTCGTCTAAGGCGGCGATATCTTCGGCCAAAGAAACGTTGATTGTTGACTGATTTGAAACAATTACCGTTTTTGAAACATAACCAATGTACGAAAATTGAAGAACGTCTCCATTTTTCACATCAATTTTAAAGCCTCCATCAAAATCGGTTGTTGTACCTTTAGTTGTTTTAAGAACAATAACATTTACCCCAGGAATAGGCATGTTATCTGTGGCAGATACAACTACACCAGTTACCGTCTTATTTTGTGCAAATACTGCAATATTGAAGAGCAATAGAGCAACGAGAGCCAGCTTGATTTTTAAATTCATAATTAATTGTTTAAAGTTTTTTGTGATTTAGTTTTTTTTGCAATTTGTTTAATCTTTATGCCATAGCATCTTACATGCCTTGGTGTTTAGCGTAATTAAAAAATGCACTCATTTTAAAGAACCTTAACTCAACTTTTTTTTTTGTTAAGTATGTTTTATGTGAGTGATTACATGTTTGTTTTTCGGTCAACCAAATTGGTTTACCAGTTTGGTTGACCAAAAATAGATAAAATTTTGTTAAAAACTGTTATTTTCAGTAAAAAAAAATGTCAGAATTGTAATAATTAACAAATTTTAGTTTAATTAACAGTCTTACTGCATAAAATCTTGCCTAAATGAGCTATCAGATTTTCTACTTTTACTTTTTATCACTAAAATAAGATGGTCCAACGCCCGTTAAGAAATCTTCTCTTACAGGACTAAATGTGTCAATTAATTCTCCTTCTTCTAAACAAACAGCACTATGCAATAAGTTTGGTTCGATATACACGCCATCTCCAGCTTCTACAATTTTCTTTACGCCATCAATTTCAAATTCAAATTTCCCCGAAACACAAAAGGTAGCTTGCGTATGAAAATGTTGGTGTGGGGCTCCTAATGCGCCTTTATCAAATTTCACTCTTACCATCATGATTTGATTATCATAACCTAAAAACTTTCTTGATACACCTCCACCCAGTTTTTCCCATTCCATTTCTTTTGTGATAATGTACTTTTCACTAAATCGTTTCATATGTTTATATTTATTGTTTTTTTAAAGGTCATATGTTGCTTCCATATATTCATTCCCTTGAGTATCAAGTTTTCGCTATGGAAGGTTCATATTTTTTTTTATTTTTTTATTTCTATTAATTTATAAGACCCTATCCAGTCATAGGTTTTGTCTTCTATTTTTATTTGATGTTTACTGTTGTTTGAGTTGTCTATTAAAGAAAACAAAAACAAACTGATTTCATTCGATATCGTTTCTATTTGTATAGCAACATAGGCTTCATCACTATAAGCAATAGTTAGTTTTTTAACAGAACTAAATGCATTTGTTGCAATTTCTCTAACTGGGTCGTAATGCCCATGAGATTCTACTAAAGATACAAAATAAGTATCTTTTGTATTCTTTTTTCTAATCATAAATCCAGGGTCGTTTCTAAGATTAAAATCGGGGTCTTTTGCACCTATTCTTGTAAAAATTAGCTCGTCTTCATTAGAAACGACTGAGGTAACTGTGTAGAATCGTTCTTTGTTAAACCAAGATAGTTTAGCATTTCCATTGTCTGATTTACCTTCACCTATATTCCACAAATGCTGATACCCGTTTTTAGATCCTAATGCCTTATAAACTTCTGGCACACTATACTTAAAGTTGGTAGATATTATTTGTCCGAAATAATAAAGCGGAAGGTCATATTGATTTGCTGTTTCCGAATTTATTTTAACAATGTCCAAAAGGAATGGATTTTCGAAGCTGTCTTGTGTTATAACTGCTTGTGTTCGGTGTAGGTTAGTGCCAGGGTAAGCGTTAGATTCTTTAGCACTTACTACTTGTACCTTAGTATTGGAAACATCGAAAAGGTATTTTTCTGAGTGATATGAGCTACCTGTTTCAAAATCTCCTTTAAAATGAGATGTTTCATTTTGAACTACTGTGTTATGTGCAATGGTCTGTTTTGCCCATGTGGTATTTTCTTTTAAATAGTTGCCACCACCTTTTTGTTGAATATTTACATAGCGAGACATACCGTAATCTTGTAAAACCTCATTGCCACCTTCGTAATACGAAAATGATAGTTTATCAAAATGGCCATGGCTTAAACCGTGTGCCGAATATTTCATTACTAGTGTTAAGTCCTCTTTAGAGCCAGGGGCACGTAATATAGCTACGCCACCCTCATCGCCATTTTTTCCATCGGTAAGATTGATTGATTTTTTTATAAATGGCGTTTCTAAACCATCACGAATGCCTATAGCAACCGCTAAACCAGTGTCATCTAACAACACCTCGCCCTGATCTTTTGCTATAGAAAGCAAATCAGTTTCGTTACCACCAAAATAATAGCCAATATCAACTGCCGAAACCAATTCTCTTGAGAAATATGACATGCCTTTTTGCCCATCATTTAATGGAAAGAAATTACCTTGGGTATCAGTTAAATTTAAAAGAGTGTTGATTGATTTTAACAGAACCCCATTTTTATATTCGAAAATTTTAAGTTCTGGTTTTACGTTTTGTAAAGCTTCAGCAAATACTAAAAACGGATACATGGCATAGCGCTGATAGTAAGGACCTTCAGTATAATAACCATCTGGTGAAAATGGTTCTTCTAAATTAGCGAGAAAACCAACTTTCTGACCTTTCTTTTTAATAAAACCACCATCATTATCTTTGGCATTCGGGTCTATATTATCTTTTTTTAAACCGTGTAATGCAGTTTCGAGGAGCTTAGAGTCGTCCATTACAAGTGCAATCATGCCAACTGCCACATTACCCCAAGTGCTATGGTTGTGTACACGATTGTAGAATTGAGGATTGTCCACCGAAATAAATTTCGCAAATGGTTTAAAAAGATCTTTTTCTAAATAGTTTCTTTCTTTTTCACTTAAATAATTATACACACAATCGTAAGCTTGACTGGTGTAAACCAACCAATTGGAATCATTTAAGCATTGCCAGAATAATTTCCCACGGGCATAAGATCTTGTTTGTGGATGTACAGGCAGTGTTGGGTATATTTTCGCATATTGAAAAAGCATGTCCTTTACATATTTGGCGTACTTTTCGTCACCTAAAATTTGATATAAAACACCAGCTTTTTGTATAATTAAAAAGTTTTTTTTGTGGCGCTCATGGGTATATCCGCCAGAAAAGTCTTTAGGGATTGGGACTTCAATACCATTTAATATTTCGGCATCGACTTCTGCTTGTACAGTTGCCAATGTTCTATCAAAAAGTGGCACACTTCCTAAATTAGCTTTTATCTTTTCTACACCAGTTTTTGTAAGTATTAAACTTGGGTGTTCTAGTTTACTAGAATGTTTTGTTTTCGAAATGGTTTGTGCTTTACAAGAAACCGTAACAAATAGTAAAGTAGCTAATACAAAGTGTATTTTATTTTTTAATATCATCTTTAGTTTTTGGTGTTAATCAAAATTTTAGTCTTTAGTGGTATCCAGTTATTAATTGAATTATGAGTCATTCTATTCCAAAACGCTTTTTAAATAGCTTTAAACCGTTGTTAAATTTTTTTGATGAAAATGGTGGCACGTATTAAAGCTTGATTTTATAGAAATAAAAAGTAAATTGGAATTCATATAGCTGGAATTTAGATTATTTTATAAATTAAATTCGTGTCAAACGGCATAATTATAGTCTTTTATGACTTTTGTTTTAGTATTTTAATTATATTTACCAATCTGGTAAACCAATCTGGTTGACCAAAGATATGTATATTTCGGCTGTTTACCAATTTTTTGTTAAAAAACCTTCACTTTTGCTAAATATGAAAGCACTATCAAATAAAACACGCGAGCAATTAAAAAAAGTAAGTACACCAACAATAGCTACTTGTCTTTATAAAAGAGGACTTAAAAATCAGTTTATTCAAGATGTTGTCCCTGTAAAGTTAGGCAGACCAACTATGGTAGGTAACGCATTTACAATGCGGTATATACCAGCTAGAGAAGATAGGAATCCTATTGGTGTTTTTCAAAATCCAGAGCACCCACAGCGCGTTGCTATAGAAACTTGCCCTGTTGGAGCAGTTTTGGTCATAGACAGTCGTAAGAATCCGAGAGCCGCTTCTGGTGGCGATATTTTGATAACACGTTTGATGGTTCGTGGCGGTGCTGGTATTGTAACCGATGGAGGCTTTAGAGATACTGGTAATCTAGCTAAACTAGATTTTCCGGTGTATCATAATAAACCATCGGCTCCAACTAATTTAACTTTACACGAAGCACTTGATATTAATGTACCCATAGGTTGTGGTGATGTCGCTGTTTTTCCTGGCGATGTAATTGTAGGAGACGATGATGGCGTCATGGTAATTCCTGCTGAAATTGCTGATGAAGTTGCAGAAGAATGTACGCAAATGACACTTTTTGAAGATTTTGTTTTAGAACAGGTTAATAAAGGTATGTCTATTATTGGTCTATATCCTGCGACTCATGAACAAACTTTGAAAGATTTTGAGGCGTGGAAATTAGCGCAGGAATAAAAACAGAAACAGGATTGATTTAATCGATACATGCTTTTGATAATTCGCCATCAATTAAACGCCAAATATTTCCAGTATTTTCATTTTTAAGTGCCTCTGGTAAAAATGCATTAGGGTAATCTTGAAAACATACCGGACGTACAAAACGTTTTATAGCATTTGTGCCTACAGATGTAGATTGTGGCGCTGAGGTTGCAGGATATGGTCCACCATGAACCATGGCATGACAAACTTCAACTCCTGTAGGGTATCCGTTAATTATGATACGTCCAACTTTTAATTCTAAAATCGAGAAAAGCGCTTTATAATTTTCAAAATCTTCTTCTGTACCATGAATGGTAGCAGTTAAATGACCTTTAAGGTTTCTAGCCGCTTCCAATATAGCTTCTTTGGAATTTGCTTCTACAATAATACTTGAGGGACCAAAATTTTCTTCAGCTAATAACTCATTAGATTGAAAATTTTCTATAGTAGTTTTAAAGACATTCGCAACGGCGCCATTTTCGGAGTTAGCAGATTTTCCTTTAGCAAGTATTTCTACATTTGCAAGATCTCCAGCTCGTTTTAATCCTGCATTATAGGTATTTAGCATATTAGGGGTAAGCATGGTAGCTGAGTTAGTCTCGTTAATACCACTTTTTAAATTGGTGTAGAAGGTGTTAATAGTTTCCGATTTTTCAACAAATGTTAACCCAGGGTTTGTACAAAACTGTCCCACTCCTAAAGTTATAGATGCTGCCAAACTCGAAGCAATTTGTTCGCCTTTTTGCTTTAATGCATTAGGTAAAATAAAAACAGGATTTGTACTTCCCATTTCTGCAAATACCGGAATGGGTTCTGGTCTTGAATTGGCATAGTTTACCAATGCATTGCCACCTCGAAGTGATCCTGTAAAACCAACTGCTTTAATTCCGGCGTGCTTTACCAGATTTTCGCCTACTTCATTGGTGTTTCCATAAATAATTGAAAATGTGCCTTCTGGCATTTGGCATTTTTTAATGGCGTTTTTAATGGCTTTTGCCACCAATTTAGAAGTTCCGGGGTGTGCTTCGTGTGCTTTTACCACCACAGGGCAACCAGCAGCCAAAGCCGAAGCAGTGTCGCCACCCGCAACAGAAAATGCTAACGGAAAATTACTGGCACCAAAAACAGCAACCGGACCTAAGGGCAAGAGCATATGTCTTATGTCTGATTTTGGGAGTGGCTTACGGTTTGGGTCTGCTTTATCTATTCTGGCATCTACCCAAGAACCTTCTCGAACAACTGTAGCAAATAATTTTAATTGTCCCATTGTTCTACCTCGCTCACCTTCCAATCTTGCCATGGGCAATGCGGTTTCTAAATGGCATCTTTGTATAAGTTCTTCACCCAAATTTAAAATCTCATCGGCAATAGCTTCTAAAAAATTAGCAATACTGTTTTTATCCCTTTTTCTATAAATATCGAAAGCTAAGGTGGCTTTTGCAACTGTGTTATTTATCTCATCTTTTGATGTATTAATAAATTCTCCTGCTAAAGGTTCTTTAGTGTTTGCGTTTATAGCGTAAAACGTATTTGATTTTTTCATTTCTAAATTAATTATCTTTATTACTGTCTTTTAAAGATTCTTTTTTAATTAAAACTTGCCAAAGTAAGATTTGATTTAACTTTTAAATAAACCTAAGCTACCTGTGATTTTGGTGATTATGTTTATAGGATTATAGTAAAAATAATTTCCTGACCTGGACTTATAGTTACTTTGCCTTTTTCTTTTACCCCTGATACTGTAATATGAAACTCTTTTGTGTATAAGGATTGTAAGATTATTTGATTATTTTCTTGTTTTATTAGAACATCGGCATCTTCAGAAAACGTGATTTTTACCTTGTTTAGCTCCAAGGATTTAATCGAAAAGAATATTGAAATGTTATCTTTATTTAACGATGTTTTGTTTGTGCCCGTTATTTTCCAGTTAGAATTGTTTATTTTCCAACCTTTTAAATCTGGAATTGCCTTGTCTTCATCAATTCTTTCTTCGAATTTTCCAAAGGGAAAAATAGCGGTTATGAAACTAAAATCTGTTTTATTGTTTTTAGCAGCTACGGCCCAATGTTTTCCGCGGATGCCAGAAGTTGATACAGAATCTATGGCGACTAGTTGATAAATATCGCAGCCAGAACCATCATTAAAAGTTGCGCGCAATAAATTTGGTGCCGCTTCTAAACTATAATGACCTTGCCAGATTTGTTTGTAGTTGTGCGTTTTGCTAGCGTTAAAGTTGTCTTTTACTAACCAAAAATCATCTTTCAAATAAACAACCTGTCGTGAATAATTTACGCCTATATTTTCAAATCCATCATGACTTCCAATATAGACATCTACAGCTTTGTTGCTATTCCAAGCAATTGTTTTTGGTTGTGGTAAGGACTTAAATTTACCGAAACCACTGCCTCCTTGATTACCAGTATACGCTTTTCCTTGCAACTCGTTATCTACCAACGCCACGTTTTTAACCATGCTATTTTTAAAGAATTCGTAATCTTTCAATGAATAACGTACCTGATAGTTTGGTAAAATAACATGCCCGTTAGCCATAGCTTGAACCCCCAACATATCGCCATGCTGATGGTCTGGTTTGTTTTTGTCAAGGCCATTGCTAATTATCATCATTTTATCGGACATATTCCAACCTTCACGCATGATGTAGTAGCCTGTAGTTGGGAACGTAAACGATAAAAATTCTGGTTGTTTAGGTGCGATATTGTCAAGCAATTCTAATTGTGTATCGCTTACATACCAGAACATTTTTTGTTCAACAAAATTATTTGCGAAATAACCCATTTCTGGATCTTCAAACAATAAATACCCTAATGTTAATGCTCCAGAAATATCGTTTTTTTCTGCCCAGGGTTCGTTTGTGTCGTCCGACAATACAGGGGCTGATTTATCTGGGTAAGCTATTTTTGTTAAAGTTGTAAATAGCGATCTTAATTTGTTTTCCCAAAAAGCGTTTACTTTAATGTTACTGTTTTTCGCTAATTGATATACGAAATAATAATTATCAATATCGCTTATATGATAATGCACAGTACGTTCAAATTGAAATGCGTCGCTGTTTATTTCTTTGTCTAGATGTGCTTCCAGTTGTTTCATTGCTAATGCGTACCATGTGTCTGAATCTTTAAAATCTTGAAATAAAATGGAAAGCATTGCTAAAGCCGACATGCCTCTTGTTTGGTGATTTCCGGGTACGAAGTCAGCATTAGTTTCATACAGATTTGAAGCATGTTGCAATAAGGTTGCAATGGTTAAAAGTTGGTCTTCGTCTGAATATGCTTTTTCGCCCAAAAACATGTTATGAATTTGCAACCAATTTAAGATACGATATCCCGACCTAAAAGCTTCATAAACGCCATTACCATCTTTAATGGTTTCATATTTATTTGCCAATAAAGCATCGTTTAAAGATTTTACTTGGTTTTTGAAGTAGTTTAAATGGTCTACTTTTTTATTTTGATACTCGTAATAAAAAGCAATATCTACCATCTTATGCTGTCTTGCCAAATGGCGCATAGCATAGGCATTAACAGGCTCGCCATTTAAGTAATTAAAGGGGAGTTTCCATGTAGTAGAATCGGCAAATTTAGAAAGATGGTCTAACGCTCTTTCTGAGTGACTACTTTTGGCTTCCGGATAAATTTGGTTATAGGTTTTAAATCTGGAGTTAAATTGCTTCCAATTGTAAAAATAGCGTTCGGCAAATTTTTCTCTGAAATATTTTGCTAAGGTGGTGTTGGAAATAATATTTACACCACCCAAAGATTTTTGAACTTCTGGCTTTAAATAATCAACCAAATTATTCGTGGTACTTACTTGGTTTGATGGTATGTTTTGCGAAAAAACTATTTGCGAAATCCCAAAACAAACTACAATGAAAGTGTTTTTTAGCAAATTCATTTCTCTTTGATTTATTAGTAATTTAACTTCAACCTTAAATTTTGTACGACCTCTATTTTGCCCGAATTATCAATAATGTTATCACCTGGTTCTTGCCCTTTGGCCCCCCACAAAATGGCAATGTGATCAACTGGATTATTTTTAAAAGTGTTTTTGGAGAATAACACATTAACAATACCTATATTTTTTATTAATATACGTTCTTTTTCGGCTGCACCGCAATTTGTGAACGTATTGTTTTTAAGTAAAAGACAACCTCCAATTGTTGATTCGTCATAACCACCACGGTAATAATCTACAACCGATTCATTTATGTTATTGAATGTTGTATTGGTAATAGTTACAAATTCTGCATTATAATCGCCTTGATCATCGGTTTCTGAATTCAACATAAAACCACGTTCACAATTTTTTATAGTAGAATTAGTAACCGAAACAGAATCGGCGAGCGAGCCTTTTAAAGTTTCTAACACCGATTTAAAATTATTAATCTCTACGTTATCTATAAATAAATTGAAGGACTTTAGCATATTTTTATCTAACGTTGTAAAGGCATTTTGTGCTTTGTTTCCACTTATAATAACATTTTTTAGATTTAAATGTCCTGCGGGAAACATTTCAAAAGCTGTGTTTTTTGAAGTAAAAATAAGTTGCGATTTGTTGTTTATATCGTTTGAAGTTATGGTTATTTCCTTATTTATTGGTAAACTCGAATTTACATGGTAAATACCTTTTTTAAGTGATATTATATCACCAGAATTGGCTTTTTCCAGGGAGCTAACAAGTGCTTTTGAAGATGATACCGTGAATGTTTTTGGTTCATATTTTGGTTCTTCATCTTGAAACCAATTTGTACCATAATTAGATTTATTAATTAAAGCTGCATTCTCGTTTATGGGATTTACAAAGGCTCCAACACTATTACTTTTTGTAGTTCTTTGGTTTCCAAATATATCTTTGGTAATCTTTTCAAAATCGAAACCAAAATATGTTTCGTTTATGTTTTTATTTAAAACAAATAAATGGTTTGATTTTTCAATAATCGAA
The DNA here is from genome assembly GCA_963704215.1 of uncultured Flavobacteriaceae bacterium. Classification (GTDB taxonomy): domain Bacteria; phylum Bacteroidota; class Bacteroidia; order Flavobacteriales; family Flavobacteriaceae; genus Mariniflexile. The sequence continues at coordinate 137,744 of CAVPHK010000004.1, read as the reverse complement.
AGAGGTCTGGTTTTTAATCCTTCAGGTTTTACGTCACTTTTGTTTTCGTAATTAATGATATTGTTTTGAAAATTTATACCGTCTACTTTATCGTAATTTACTATTGGGTTATCTTGGGCAACTTCGTTAAAAATGATATTATTAGCAATTACAACGCGCTCCGGACGTGCCGAACGGATTTCGGATGGAGGCAATACTTCACTTTCAGTTACATTTGAACCGACACTAATTTGCCAGGGCGATTTGCAATCTATAAAAGTGTTGTATGCTATTACGGCATCGGTTACTTGTTGGTATCGATTTAAAGATGCTTTAAAGGTGCCATTCATAACCGATAATGGGCTTCGAAATTCTTTTCCCTTTATCTTGTACAAATAGTTATTGGTAATCCAATGTCCGGTTCCAACTACGCGGATACCTCCTATAAATTCTGAATTGTCGTTTCCAATAAAAATATTGCCATTAACATTTGCGAAATTTCCGTGTCTTACTACTAAAGAGCCTTCACTTTCAAAAAATACATTATTCTTAAATTCGTTATAATTTGATTTACTTGAAATAACTTCAATTTCACCATTACATCTATCAAATAAATTATTGGCCACTAGTGTGTAAGAAGGCATCATAGACGTGTAAAAATTCCCTAACTGAATGGTTTCTGCATGCGGACCAGCACGTCGAGGCCTGGGTCCAAAATGATTATTAATTATTTGGTGGTAGTTATTAATATGTTCGTTACCATCTAATTTAATCATAATTGTGGGGCCATAATTAGATTTTCCTGTAAGGTAGCAATTGCTTAATGCGTTATGTCTGCCCCAAAATTCAACCCAGTGGTCGGTAGCATCGCGGTCTGGCTGTGTATAATCTTCAATAACAGTATTGGTTATTTTACAATTATTTGCAATCGAATCGTTGTTGATTTTAAATCGAATAACACTCTCGGACGGTGTATAGCCGTTTTTAAAATACAAGTCTTTTACTTCCAAATAACTACCACCTAATTGTAAATCTGAAATACCTTCTATACTCACTTTGCCTGGGGTTTCTGCGCGAAGTGTAATAGGAGATGTTAATGTGCCTTTTCCGAAAAACTTAATTTGAATATCTTTCCAAATACCATTTGCAAGAATAATTTCGTCTCCAGCTACCGCTTGTTTAATAGCAGTCTTTAACGATTCTGGGTCTGGTACTATAATTCTGTTTTGACTTTCTGATTTATTATAAGAAAGAAACGTCAAAATGATACTTAAAATTATTAATTTTTTCATTAAAAAAAACATTACAAAAGATTAGTACATTAATTTCAGTTCTAGGTTTTGCACTACTTCAATGTTTCCAGAATTAATAATGGTGTTTTCTCCTGGTTCCTGCCCTTTTTCGCCCCATAAAATGGCAATCACTTTTACTGGGTTATTTTTAAAGGTGTTATTAGCAAATTCTACATTTACAATACCTCTGTTTTTTATTAAAATTTGGTCTTTTTCTGCTTTTCCAGAATTGGTAAACGTGTTGTTTTTTAATATTAAGTTTCCGCCAATGGTAGATTCGTCGTAACCACCACGATAGTAGTCTAAAACAACTTCTTCTATGCCGTCGAATGTGGTATTTGTTATGGTTACAAATTCAGCATTATAGTCACCACCATCATTTTTTTCTTTATTAAGCATAAATCCGCGTTCGCAATTTTTAATAATCGAATTAGCGACTGTAATAGAATCGGCAAAAGATCCTTTAGATACTTCTAAAACCGACTTAAAATTTTTAATCTCCACATTATCTAAGTGTAAATTATAGGCTTTACTCATATTTTTATCTAAGGTGGTGAAGGTGTTTTGCGATTTGTTTCCTGTTAGAACCACATTTTTAAGTGTTAAATATCCTTTAGGATGCATTTGAAAAGCCGTGTTTTCTGAACTGAAAACCAATTGACTTTTCTTGTTTTTAGAAACAATTGAAATTGATTTATCTATAATCAAACTAGCATTTAATTTGTACGTTCCTTTAATTAGGGAAATGATGTCGCCAGAATTCGCTTCTTTCAGTTTGCTGATAAGTTCTTCTGAGCTTGAAACATTAAATGTTTTAGTTTTTGCTTTCGATTTATCAGCATTAAACCAGTTCGCTCCATATTTCGATTTATCAATTAAAACCGAATTATCTTTTACTGGGTTTACCATAGCACCAATGCTGTTGGTAGACGATGTTCTCTCGTTTCCAAAGATATCTTTAGTAATGGTTTCAAAATCAAAACCATTGTATACATTGTTTATGTTTTCATTTAAAACATATAAGTTCTCCGTTTTTTTAGTAACCGACATGTTTTTCGTGATTAACCCTTCTGGCTTAACTTCACTTTTGTTTTCGCTATTTAAAATGTTGTTATTAAAACTAACACCATCTACTTTATCGTAATTTACAATAGGGTTTTCATTGGTTACTTCGTTGTAAATTAATATTATTTGCCATCACAACACGTTCTGGACGTGCCGAACGGATTTCGGTAGCTGGCAACACATCGCTTTGACTTACATTCGAACCCACACTAAATTGCCATGGCGATATACAATCTATAAACGAGTTATATGCCACTACAACATCGGTTACTTGGTTATATCTGTTAAGTGGCGATTTCGGAATACCATTCATAACGGCCAGAGCACTTCTAAATTCGGCTCCTTTTATTTTGTAGAAATAGTTGTTTGTAATCCAATGGCCTGTATTTATAACACGAATACCACCAATAAATTTCGAATTATCGTTGCCTATAAAAACATTTCCATCAATAATGGCGTAATTTCCGTGTCTTAATACTAAAGACCCTTCACTTTCAAAAAACACATTGTTTCTAAATTCGTTAAAGTTCGATTTACTTGAAATTATTTCAATTTCGCCATTGCAACGATCAAATAAGTTGTTGGCTACCAAAGTGTGCGATGGGGTCATAGACGTACCACTATCTCCTAACTGAATGGTTTCTCCATGCGGACCGCCTTTACGTGGACGTGGCCCAAAATGATTATTTATTATTTTATGGTAATTATAAATGTTTTCATTGCCCTCTAAACGAATCATTATTGTTGGACCAAAGTTAGATTTTCCGGTAAGGTAATTATTGCTAAACTCATTATGTCTTCCCCAAAACTCAACCCAATGGTCGCTAACATCGCGGTCTGGTTGGGTGAATTCTTCAATAACGCATTGCGTTACAGTACAATTATTGGCAATGCGTTCACTATCAATTTTAAACTGAATCACATTTTTAGAAGGTGTATGTCCGTTTTTAAAATATAAGTTTTTAACAATTAAATACGAACCGCCTATTTTTATATTCGAAACGCCTTCAATACTTACTTTTCCTTTTTCTTCGGCAGTTAAGGTAATTGGTTTCTCTTTGGTACCGTTTCCGTAAAACTTAATTTCAACATCTTTCCAAACACCGTTTGCAAGTACAATATTATCGCCCGGGTTGCTGCTTTTTATAGCGTTATTTAACTCGTTTATACTTGTTACTTTTATTTTATTGGTTTGTGCCAGTGGTTTACAAACCATAAATAAAATAAGTAGGGTTGATAATAAAGAAATTCGTTTCATGTGTTTAATATTTTTATTTTAATGTAATTATGTGTTTAATGACAACAAGTTTTAAGCTTCTTTCCAGTATTGTTGTAATTTATTTAAATCTCGTTTCATGGCGTCGAAAACCACTTTTTTGTCTACAGAGATTTCTTGATTGCCTTTTTCGGCGCCGCCTAAATCGTATTCCAAGTGAAGCGATACAGGTGGTTTTATATTGTACTGTTTTAAAAATTTAAAATATTTTACAAAGTCTACCATACCTTCACCAATAGGTACATTAATGGCTTGCCATGTTCCATTTACTTGTCCCCATTTAAAATCTTTTAAAACAATAACTTTTATATCGGGTTCTAAAAGTCGAAGTCCGTTTTCCCAGGAATTTCCACCTTCTACCATGGCGTGTCTAATATCGTATTGTGTGCCAAAAAAATCGGGATTAACAGTTTTCAATATTTTTTTTACTTCCCAGTACGAGGCACCAACATTTGTGCCAGCATGGTTTTGATAACAGCCAATAAGACCTAGTTTTTTATTGAGTTCGCCTAATTTTTTAATTTCTTCCTGATAAAATAATAAAGAATCTTGCATGGTGATGCCTTCTTTATATTTAAACCAATTGGTTCGGTAATATTTAATTTTCGATTTTGAAGCAGCTTCTAAAATATCAACATCCAGCGAATTATTTGCACTTTCGATGGTTGTAGTAATCATGTTGCATTTTACACCACTCGCCGTAATATCTCTTATGGCTTTTGGTAAATCTGTTTTTACTAATTCTGGTAACACATGGCCTTTAGGTCGCACAGTTAAATCTACACCAGAAAAGCCCATTTCGGCAGCTATGGCACCCGTAGTTTTAAAATCTAGAAATTGAAGGTGTTTAGAAAAAATATTAACATCGAGTTGGTTGCTGGGCATATCATTAAAAACACTCTGAAAACCAAATGTAGAAAAAGGAATAAAGCCTACAGAGCAAGCTGTTTTTGTTATGAATTCTCTTCGTGTTGTCATGATTAAAAAGATATTAAAATGGACTTATTAATTTTATTTTAAAATACAAAAAGCCTTTAATATTTAAAGGCTTTTTGCGTACTTACTAATTATAAAAATATTATAAACAAACTTATTCAATCACTATTTTTCTAGTACTGCTAGCACCTTCTGCATTTATTTTTAACATATATATGCCTTTAGATACACCAGAAACATTTAAACGGTTATTTGTTAAAGATTTTGATGATAACACTTTTGCACCTAAAACATTATATAATTCTACAGAAGAAATTTTTGCTTTACTAGATTCGATAGTTAAATATTCTTTTGCAGGGTTTGGATAAACTTTTAAACCTTCAATTTCGTTTTTAGCAACGCTTAATACAGGGGTGTTTGATACTACATCTGCCCATGTTAAACCTACTCTAATTTCATCAATTACTGTAGTAGGAGTATTAGAATTAGAATCTAAACGAATGAAGAAACCACCCACTTCAGAAACCTGACCTCCACCAGAAGATCCTGTTATGGTAGCAGTTGGAGCATCAGCTGTCATGTTTGTACCTGTAAATGTAGGATTAACCCATAATTTGGTTGTCGCCGTTGAAATTTCATAACTTACTACAACAAAAAAAGCAGAAAGAGGCATAGGATTAGTTGTAGGATCAGAGATAGAATATTCAGTAGTTGAATAACTACCAATAGCAGCACTTCCTACGTGTTCATTAGTAACCCCAAAATAAAAAATAGTTTCACCCACAGTTGTAGATTTCGCTTTTATGGTTATTGAACCTGGGTAACTAATGCTACCACTAGGAGGAGTCCAATCATTAGTAAGAGATAATAACTGTTTACCTGTTGATCCTGGCGCATAAGTAGTCCATCCTTGAATGTCTACGAAAGCAGACCAATAAACCGTCCCAGACGTTATTGGTGAAAATTTATGCGATGGATCGTTCCCTCCACCTCTTATCGAATAAGCATTGTTTAGTTGAGTTGGTAACCCAAATAATTCAGCAAGAAAAGGAGATGCAACAATATCATCAGCAGTGGTACTTCCGCCCGAAATACTCGGTCCTGCAATCCAATAACCATTGCTTGTTGCAATTAATTCATTAGTAGTATTCTGCGCGCCGTCTGTGTAATTAAATGACTCGTACATTAGCTTTTGTGAAAAAGCACTAGAAAAGGAAAAAGCCATAGCAATTAATAAGAGTAAAGATTTTTTCATAATAATGTGTTTTTAAAATTTAGTTAATAAATTATTTAGTCCAATACTAGTTCGGTTAAAGATGAGGTGTGATTTGGGGCGGATTAACTGGTTTACCAAATTGGTTTACCAAAAGTACATAAAATTTTAAGAATTGCAATTCAATTTAGTGTTTTTTTTTGCTAAATTTTAATTATTAAGCTGTTTAATTATTGAATATCAGTTGGTTGGATTGAAAATTTAACATTTTAAATTCGAACAATAGCCTGTGGCATTTGTGAAGCATTAATTTTTAGGCTCACACTTTTTAGAATTTAACTATTTTAAATCACCGATATTTCAAATGTTAAAATTCATTAAATACTTCCCATAAACTATTTATAATTTTGTTACTTTAGCAGCTTAAATTTTAAACTAAAAAACAAAAATGAAAATAATTAAATTTTTAGGGGTTATTGCTGTAACTTCAATTTTATCTTCTTGTGGCGGACAAGGTGTTACTAAAAAAGCTTTAAAAACAGAACTAGATTCTGTAAGTTATGCAATTGGTATGGATGTAGCTAGAAACGTAAAAACAAATGTATCTGAGATTGATAGCGAATTGTTTATTCAAGGCTATATGAATTACTTAGATTCTACAAACATTTTAATTAAAGAAGAAGGTGTTCAGCAAATTTTAAGTACTTATTTTCAAAAGAAACAAGCTGAGAAAATGAAAGAGCAACAAGCTGAAGGCGAAAAAAATAAAGTTGCAAACGAAAAATTCTTAGAAGAAAACAAATCTAAAGATGGTGTTAAAGTAACTGAAAGTGGTTTACAATACATAGTAATGAAAGAAGGTACTGGCGAAAAACCAACTGCAGAGTCTAAAGTAAAAGTGCATTATCATGGAACTCTTGATTGATGGAACTGTATTTGATAGTTCTGTTGAAAGAGGTGAGCCAGCTGAATTTGGTGTAAACCAGGTAATAAGAGGATGGACAGAAGGCTTACAGTTAATGTCTGTAGGGTCTAAATATAAGTTTTTTATCCCTCAAGATTTAGCATATGGTGCTAGACAAACGGGTGATAAAATTAAACCTTATTCAGCATTAGTTTTTGAGGTTGAATTATTAGAAGTTTCTAAATAAAGAGTAAAACTTATACAGATTTAAAAAAAGCAGAAAGATTTCTTTCTGCTTTTTTTTGTTTAAAAATGTTAGATAGTGGAATATATAAATCAAGGTTGTAAATTTGTACCCAACAAAAAACAAATACTATGAACCACAAAGCAGGTTTTGTAAATATTATTGGAAATCCCAATGTGGGTAAATCTACCTTGATGAACGCCTTTGTGGGCGAAAAGTTATCTATCATTACCTCGAAAGCACAAACAACGCGTCACAGAATTTTAGGTATTGTTAATGGCGATGATTTTCAGGTAGTGTTGTCTGATACGCCTGGTATTATTAAACCGGCATACGAGCTTCAGGAAAGTATGATGGGTTTTGTAAAGTCTGCTTTTGAAGATGCAGATGTGCTGTTATACATGGTAGAAATTGGTGAGCAAGAATTAAAGGACGAGGCTTTTTTTAATAAAATAACGAATTCAAAAATTCCAGTATTGTTACTTTTAAATAAGATTGATAAGTCAAATCAGGAACAATTAGAAACCCAGGTGCAGCTTTGGGCAGATAAAGTGCCAAATGCCGAAATTTTTCCTATTTCAGCTTTAGAAGGATTTAATGTAAAAGAAGTTTTCAATAGAATTATAGATTTGTTACCAGAATCGCCAGCATTTTATCCAAAAGATCAATTAACCGATAAACCAGAACGGTTTTTTATAAATGAAACCATTCGCGAAAAAATCCTTTTGCATTACAAAAAAGAAATTCCGTATGCCGTTGAAATAGAAACTGAAGAATTTTTAGAAGAAGAAAAAATTATTCGAATTCGGTCGGTCATCATGGTAGAACGCGACACGCAAAAAGGAATCATAATTGGTCATAAAGGAAGCGCACTCAAAAGGGTAGGAGTAGAAGCACGAAAAGATTTGGAAGCATTTTTTGGAAAGCAAATTCACCTAGAAATGTATGTAAAAGTGAACAAAAACTGGCGAAGCAATCAAAACCAGTTAAGACGCTTTGGATATAATAATTAATAAAAACTAATAATAACTTATTGATTTGCTAACAAATACTTAAAATGCGTTGATGATATTTGCACCATTGAGAAGCTGCTTGTAAAGGCAGTAGGTTTGAGTTAGTTTAGTTATAGAGTCTTAATTGTTCGCATTCAATTAAGACTTTTTTTTATAATTGCTTCGGCGAAGGTTCTTAACTCAAGCATCTCATTTTTGCTTGTGGCTTTTCCAATACTCCCGGCTACATATAAACCTATCCAAACTAATACCATCAAGATCATAAGGCTAATTTGCAGTGCGAAGCCCGTTTTTAAAGTCCAATTGGTATAGGCCCAAATGCCAAATGCAATAAATAATCCAGCGACTAAAAAGTGTACAAACATAAAAAACGTCCATACAGTAGGATTGGGTCCAAATAAACCATGTAGCGTGCAAGAGTTTTTATCAATCTCGTTAATTTCTAAATGTAATTGTGGCGACCAGAAATGCAGTTTTCTCTTTGGAAATTTAATAAAAACATGGTCGTCAATTCTGCTAACAATATATTCAGATTGCGTTTTTTTGCTGTCTTGAAATCGGTTTAAAATGGTTTCATGATGTTCGTTTAATTCAATTTTAAAACGCGGACGTAATATAATATCGTTGGTGGTTGGCATAGTTACATGGTTTATGGGTAGTAAAATACTATTTTTTTCTTCTAAAAAGTAAAGAATTTATTAGTTCTTAAAAAATATGCTTGCAAAGGGTATATTTCCTATTTTTGCAAAAAATTTAGCAAACCTGTTAAATAAAACATCAGCTTTAATAAGTTGCAGACAAATAAAAGATTATGAGTAATATAGTTGCGATAGTAGGACGCCCAAATGTGGGAAAATCGACATTTTTCAATCGTTTAATACAACGAAGAGAAGCCATTGTTGATGCGGTAAGTGGTGTTACTAGAGATCGCCATTATGGAAAAAGTGATTGGAACGGAAAGGAGTTTTCATTAATTGATACTGGAGGCTATGTTTTAGGAAGCGATGATATTTTTGAAGCTGAAATAGATAAACAAGTAGAGTTAGCTATCGATGAAGCTGATGCCATTATCTTTATGGTCGATGTTGAAAGTGGCGTAACGGGTATGGATGAAGACGTTGCTAAGTTACTTCGCAAAGTTAATAAACCCGTTTTTTTGGTGGTTAATAAAGTGGATAATGCCAAACGAGCCGAAGATGCAGTAGAGTTTTATTCATTAGGTTTAGGTGAATATTTCACAGTGGCAAGTATTAATGGAAGTGGTACGGGTGAATTATTGGATGCGCTTGTTGAAGCATTACCAGAAAAGGAAACTGTTATTAATGAAGAATTGCCGCGATTTGCAGTTGTTGGTCGGCCCAATGCTGGCAAATCGTCATTTATAAATGCATTAATTGGCGAAGACAGATATATTGTAACCGATATTGCAGGAACCACCAGAGATTCTATCGATACAAAGTACAATCAGTTTGGTTTCGAATTTAATTTAGTAGACACAGCTGGAATTAGACGAAAAGCTAAGGTTAAAGACGATTTAGAGTTTTATTCTGTAATGCGAAGTGTTCGAGCAATAGAGCATTGCGATGTGTGTTTATTGGTTTTAGATGCTACCCGTGGGTTTGATGGTCAAGATCAGAATATATTCTGGTTGGCAGAGCGCAACAGAAAAGGTATTGTTATTTTAGTGAATAAATGGGATTTAGTGGAGAAAGACCACAAAACAACTTTAGAGTTCGAAAGAGCCATTCGAAAAGAAATGGAGCCATTTACAGATGTACCTATTATTTTTATATCCACTATTACAAAGCAACGTTTGTATAAAGCGATTGAAACGGCTGTTGAGGTGTATAATAATAGAACCAAAAAGATTAAAACAAGTGTTTTAAACGAAGTGATGTTGCCAATTATTGAAAGCTACCCACCACCAGCCAATAAAGCAAAATATGTAAAAATTAAATACGTAATGCAATTGCCAACGCCACAACCGCAATTTGCATTCTTCTGTAATTTGCCACAATATGTTAAGGAGCCTTACAAGCGATTTTTAGAAAATAAATTACGAGAAAAGTTTGATTTTAAAGGTGTTCCAGTGAGTATTTATATGCGGAAGAAATAGGTTTGTTAGATGGTTAGATGGTTAGATGGTTAGATGATTAGATGTTAAAGGTTTTCACCAACAACCAACAACTAACACCCAAAATTACCATCCCCCAGAAGCACCGCCACCGCCGCCAGAGCCTCCGCCGAAGCCACCTCCAAAGCCGCCGCCGCCAAAGCCACCACCAGAACCACCGCCAAAGCCGCCACCACCGTAGTTGCCTCGTCCCATGTTGCTTAAAATAATGGCTTCGAAAATATCCATAACATCCGATTTGTTTCCTCGGTTTCCACTATTGCCTCCACCGCGTCTGTTTTTTGAGATAGATAAGACGATAATAATAAAAATGAAGATTAGAATTATAACTAATTCGGCTGGAAATTCTTTGTTGCTTGAGGTTTTACGTGTGCCTTGATATTCGCCATTTAAGACTTCAAAAATGGCATCGGCACCTCTATTTAAACCTCCATAATAATCGTCTTGTTTAAAATACGGAATTATGTTGTTTTCAATAATACGCTTAGACATGGCATCGGTTAGTAAATGTTCGACTCCATAGCCCGTATTTATCGCTATTTTCCGGTCGTCTTTGGCTAATATTATAAGAATACCATTATCTTCTTTTGCTTGTCCAATACCCCATTTTGTCAACCAATTGTGCGCCTAAATAATTAATATTTTCACCTTTGGTAGAAGTAATAATAGCTACTACAATTTGAGTAGAAGTCGTATCAGAATATTTTATTAATTTTTGTTCTAAATCGCTTTTTTGAACTGGTGTTAATAGGTTAATGTAATCGTAAACACTTGTTTGAAAATCTGGTTTTTTTGGAATGTCGAACTGTGCAAAAACCGAATTGAAACTAAAAAGAAAACAAAAAAGTACAAGTAAAAAAGTGCTATAATTGTTTATTGTCCGATAACCGAAAACTGTAAACTGCGACTGAAAACTGTAAACTGAATATTTCACCCTTTAGAAATTTCGTTAGTGAGTTCATTGGTATCTGAAGCATGATAATGGAAAATATTTTTTAAGTTGTTCTCCAGATTTTATAATGCCTTCAACCAAACCTTGTTTAAAATTGCCCAGCTTTAAAATGCGATTGCATGATATCTTTTGTGCTATCCCAAAAGGTTTTAGAAACCACATCATTAATGCCTTTGTCTCCATAAATTACAAATGTTTTTTCTTCAACAGCCACATAAATTAAAACGGCATTTTGCAGTTTGGTATTATCCATTTTTAACATATAAAAAACCTCTAAAGCACGATTGGTAGCATCGCCCTTAGAGGTTTTTTCTATATGTACTCGTATTTCGCCAGAGGTGTTTAATTCAGCTATTCTAATGGCTTCAATAACCTCTTGTTCTTCACTGCTTGTTAAAAAATCTTCAACTTTATTAGGCATGTGTGTGCGAGTAAATCTCGTAGTTTTTATTTAAAATCAAAATCCACATCAGGAGCTTTTTCACTGCCTGCGTCCGCTTTGTAATAATTCATTTGGTCGAAATTAAATAAACCTGCTAATAATGAATTTGGAAATATTTTAATATGCTTATTGTAAGGCTCAACAGCTTCGTTAAAGCGGTCTCTTGCCACATTAATTCGGTTTTCAGTGCCTTCTAACTGCGCCTGAAGTTCTAAGAAATTTTGATTGGCTTTTAAATCTGGATATCTTTCCACCACAAATAATAATCTTGATAACGCACCAGTTAAGCCACTTTGCGCTTCTTGAAACTGTGCCATGTTTTCTGGGGTTAAGTTGTTCGCATCAATGGTTGTTTTTGTGGCTTCACTTCTGGCCTTAATAACAGCTTCTAAAGTGCTTTTTTCAAAATCAGCGGCTCCTTGTACTGTTTTTACTAAATTTCCAATAAGGTCATTTCTACGTTGATAGCTGCTTTCTACATCTCCCCAACTTCTGGTTGCTGTTTCTTTAAAATTTACAGCGGTGTTATTAAATCCTTTTGCCCAAGAATAAAGTCCGAAAACTATAACGGCAATAATAATAACAGGAATAAGCCATTTTTTCATTTTAATTAATTTTTGTGATTTATAATTTGATTATCTTGTAAGTAGTAATTTCTTAAAAAATGTTACAAATGTTGTTTAATTTTTATGAGTTGATTTTTTACATCTTCTAATTTACTAATAATTTCAAAATTTGTAAGTGTTTCTTGCTTTTCTTCTTTTAAATGAATTTTTGCACCATCAAGGGTAAATCCGCGTTCTTTTACTAAATGATAAATAAATTTAAGATTTTTAATATCTTCAGGAGTAAATTTTCGGTTTCCTTTTGCGTTTTTTTTTGGTTTTAGAGCATCAAACTCTTTCTCCCAAAACCGAATTAAGTGATGCGTTTACACCAAATGCTTTGGCAACTTCACCAATACTATAATATCGTTTTTCGGGTAAATCTATGTACATTAATCTAGAGATTGGTTTTCTAATGATGCGTGCTCTAACATTTTATTAAATTCTTCGGCAGTTAAACTTCCGTAGTAAAAGTTAATAGGGTTAATACGTTCTCCATCTTTAAATATTTCATAATGCAAATGAGGTGCTTCAGAACGTCCTGTGCTTCCAACAAATCCAATTAAATCGCCACGTTTAACTTTTTGATTTTTTCGAACATTGTATTTGTACAAATGCGCATACAAGCTCACATAGCCGTAACCATGATCTATTCTAATATGATTACCATAACCTGTTGCAGTGTTATCGGCACGGTCTATAATACCATCACCAGACGCATAAATAGGCGTGCCTCTTGGCGCACTAAAATCCATTCCGAAGTGCATTTTTCTAACTTTGGTAAAGGGGTCTGATCGCATACCGTAACCCGAAGCCATTCTTTTTAAATCTTGATTTCTAACGGGTTGTATTGCGGGAATGGCAGCCAAAAGTTTTTCTTTTTCTTCAGCTAATTTAGCAATTTCATCTAGCGATTTGCTTTGTACTACAATTTGTTTTTGAAGTATATCTAGGCGCTTATTACTTTCAATAATTAATTTAGAATTATCAAAACCTTCTAAATTTTTATATCGGTTAATACCACCAAATCCCGCCTTACGCTGTTCGTCTGGAATGGGGTTTGCTTCAAAATATACGCGATAAATATTATTATCTCTATCGGCAACATTAGCTAAAACAGCCTCTGCTTCTTTCATTTTTTTATTCAATAATTCAAATTGCAATTGGGAGTTTTGTAATTCACGTTTTAAAGCACGTTCTTTAGGCGATTCTACGTACTGACTCGCTAAAAAAACAAATAGAAATCCAAAAAGTGCAGCCCCTAAAAGAAACACAGATGCATACTTTAAAGTAGTTCTTTTTTTGCGCTTTATTTTCTTGTATGATAACGATTCTGCATCGTAATAATATTTTACCTTACTCATTTCTTAATTTATACTATTTTTGCACTTTAAATAAATGCCAAAAAGATTCAATTTTAATAGCAAACGTCTAAACCTACTAAATATTATTCCGTATGTTTAACATTATAAAACATACAAAGGGTTTATGTTTTTGTAAACAGTAAAGATAAAAATTGTTTTGTAAATAAAATAATATAACAACACAGTAACCATTTTAAATAAATGAAGTAAGCATGTATAAAAGTTTGTCCATTAATCAAATGATTAATAGTGAACTGTATGCATCCCTTAAAAAAAGCAATAAACATACGCATGAAGTCACAAGATATTCGATCTCAATTTTTACGTTTTTTTGAAGATAAAAAGCACAGTATAGTTCCGTCGGCACCAATGGTTCTTAAAGACGACCCAACTTTAATGTTTGTAAATTCGGGGATGGCACCATTTAAAGAATACTTTTTAGGGAATGCTCAACCCAAGAATAATCGCATTGCCGATACGCAAAAATGCTTACGCGTTTCTGGAAAACATAATGATTTAGAAGAGGTAGGTTATGATACTTACCACCATACTTTGTTTGAAATGTTAGGAAACTGGAGTTTTGGCGATTATTTTAAAAAGGAAGCTATTGCCTGGGCTTGGGAATTATTAACGGAAGTTTACGGAATTGATAAAGACATTTTATATGTCACCGTTTTTGAAGGTAGTGAAGAAGATAAGCTGCCTATGGATACCGAAGCCTACGATTTATGGAAACAATTTATTGCGGAAGAGCGCATTTTAAAAGGAAATAAAAAGGATAATTTCTGGGAAATGGGCGACCAAGGCCCGTGTGGACCCTGCAGTGAAATTCATGTTGATATTCGTTCTGCGGAAGAAAAAGCAAAAATTTCTGGGAAAGAATTAGTTAATAAAGATCATCCGCAAGTGGTTGAAATCTGGAATTTAGTATTCATGCAATACAATCGAAAAGCTAATGGAAGTTTAGAAAGTTTACCAGATAAGCATATTGATACTGGGATGGGTTTTGAACGTTTATGTATGGTGTTGCAAGGCGTTCAGTCTAATTACGATACCGATGTTTTTACACCAATTATTCGCGAAATTGAAACTATCACACATAAAAAATATGGTACAGACGAAAAAGCAGATGTTGCCATTCGTGTTATTTCAGATCACGTACGTGCGGTAGCATTTTCTATTGCAGATGGGCAGTTGCCAAGCAACACAGGAGCAGGTTATGTTATACGTAGAATTTTACGACGCGCCGTGCGTTATGGTTTTACGTTTTTAGATAAGAAAGAACCCTTTATATACAGGTTGGTTGATGTGTTGAGCGATAAAATGGGAGCAGCATTTCCCGAGTTAAAAGCACAAAAACAGTTGGTTGAAAATGTAATTAAAGAAGAAGAGCAGTCGTTTTTAAGAACGTTAGACCAAGGATTGGTTTTATTAAATCGTATTGTAGAAGAAACTAAAGGTAGCACTATTTCGGGTGAAAAAGCCTTCGAATTATATGACACCTACGGTTTTCCTATAGATTTAACAGCGCTTATCTTAAATGAAAAAGGGTTGAATTTAGATGAAAAAGGATTTAATGAAGAACTCCAAAAACAAAAGAATCGATCGCGTGCAGCCAGTGAAATGTCTACCGAAGATTGGACCATTTTAATTGAAGATAAAGATGAAGAATTTATTGGTTATGATAGGCTTGAAACTAAAGTAAAATTAACCCGATACAGAAAAGTAGTGTCTAAAAAAGATGGCGAAATGTATCAAATGGTTTTTAATTTAACACCGTTTTATCCAGAAGGTGGCGGGCAAGTAGGCGATAAAGGCTATTTGGAAGATGCCCATGGTGATGTGGTGTATATTTTAGATACCAAAAAAGAAAATAACGTTATTATTCATTTTGCTAAAAATTTACCAAAGCATATTAACGAAACCTTTCAGGCGGTTGTTGATGCTAAACAACGTCATAGAACCGAATGTAACCATACAGCAACTCATTTATTACATCAAGCTTTACGCGAAATTTTAGGTACGCATGTAGAACAAAAAGGATCTGCTGTACATTCTAAAAATTTAAGATTCGATTTTTCTCATTTTTCTAAATTAACGAATGAAGAATTGCAAGATGTCGAAAATTTTGTAAATGCAAGAATAGCAGGGAAATTGCCATTAGAGGAAATGCGAAATGTACCTAAAGAAGAAGCTATTGCCGAAGGCGCTATGAGTTTGTTTGGCGAAAAATATGGCGATACCGTTCGAGCGATTCGTTTTGGGAAGTCTATAGAGCTTTGTGGCGGAACGCATGTAAAAAACACCTCAGATATTTGGCACTTTAAAATAATTTCTGAAGGTGCAGTGGCAGCCGGAATTCGACGTATTGAAGCCATAACCAATGATGCAGTTAAGGATTTTTATTCTGAAAACAACCGACTTTATACCGAGATGAAAGAGTTGTTAAACAATGCGCAAGAGCCGGTTAAGGCACTTCAGAATTTACAGGAAGAAAATACAAGTTTGAAAAAACAAATAGAGATTTTATTAAAAGATAAAGCTAAAAATATAATTGGCGAGCTTAAAAACGAACTTGCAAGAAATAAATGGTATTCAGTTTTTAGCAAAAAAGCTTGATTTGGATGCAGCGGGTATTAAAGATGTTTGTTTTGATTTAGGTTCGAATGTCGATAATTTATTCTTATTATTTGCCACCGAAAGTGAAGGTAAAGCATTGTTAACCTGTTATATATCTAAAGAGTTGGTAACAAACAAAGGTTTAAATGCGGGGCAAGTAGTGCGCGAACTTGGAAAATATATTCAAGGTGGCGGTGGTGGACAACCATTTTTTGCAACGGCAGGAGGTAAAAATCCAGAAGGGATTAATGAGGCTTTAGATAAAGCTAAAAAATATATAGGATAGAACAGAAAGTTTCAAAGAATCTAAGTAGCAGAGTTTCGAACGAATTGGAAATTAAGCTTTGCAACTTTATGTCTATGTAGCTTTGCAACTTTAAAATTGGTGAAACTTCAAACTCAAATACCATTAAAAAAACAGTCTAACAATCTTATAGACTACAACGCTAATATTCTATTATTAGGATCTTGTTTTGTTGAAAATATTGGTGACAAATTATCGTTTTTTAAGTTTCAAAATCTTCAAAATCCATTCGGAATTTTATTTCAGCCCAAAGCCATCGAGTCGTTAATTTCGAACGCCATAAATCAAAAAGTGTATTCAGAAAAGGATATCTTTTTTTTTAACGAACAGTGGCATTGTTTTGAAGCACATTCAAAATTAAGTTCATTCTTCAAAAGAAGAATTGTTGATTAATTTGAATGAACAGGCTAAAATAACAAATCAACAAATCAACAAATCAACACATGTAATTATCACCTTAGGAACCGCTTGGGCGTATCGATTCATAGAATCTAAAAGTCTAGTGGCAAATTGTCATAAAGTACCTCAAAAACA
Source organism: uncultured Flavobacteriaceae bacterium (assembly GCA_963704215.1). Taxonomy (GTDB): domain Bacteria; phylum Bacteroidota; class Bacteroidia; order Flavobacteriales; family Flavobacteriaceae; genus Mariniflexile. The sequence continues at coordinate 120,868 of CAVPHK010000004.1, read as the reverse complement.
ATTTTCTAAAGAATTGCTTTCAGTTGAAGAAATTGTCGCGTCTTTGCAGCATATTGTGAAACTAATACAGGAGTGTAAATTCTAAAGTGTCTATTATTTTTACGGTATCACCTGTGCGCCACATAAAAGATGGTTTTGTTGAAAACACACGTAGCAAATCACATTTAATAACAGCGATTCATCAGTTCTTAAATCAAAAAACGTTATATGCTAACCAACAATCATTCTATTTTCCATCCTATGAAATTGTAATGGACGAACTTCGCGATTATCGTTTTTTTGCTGAAGATATGGTGCATCCAAATCAATTAGCTATAAACTATATATGGGAGAAGTTTCAGGAAGTCTGGATAGCTACAGATGCTGTTAAAACCATGGAGTTGGTTGAAGAAGTGCAAAAAGGACTTCAGCATAAACCCTTCAATCCAAACTCAGAAGCGCATAAGAAATTCACTCAAAATTTAGAGCAGAAAATAATACAATTACAGGGATGTTATCCGCATATAGTTTTTTAGAACATTGGCAATTCAAATAAATTAATTACTTATAAATCACAAATTACGTAACTGGTTTTAAGTGCAGTTATTTGTTTTGTTAAGAATAGGATTGAAAAGCAAATTAAAATTATTCTAAAGGATTTCACTAATTCATATATTTTTTGTAAATTAATGGTTAGAATTTGATTTTTGAGGGAAAAAAATTATCGAAGAAATTCTAAAAATTGTTTATGGGTTGCCTTGTAAAAGGCAACCTTTTTCGATTTTAATATTCGAGACTACTAAAATATACGTAATTCGTCGTATTGATTCCATTGTTGTTTAAACTTGCAAATTTGTGATGCTATTAATCATAAACAAAATCAACAATGAGAAAATTAAACCAATTTGTAATACTATTAGTAGGGATTCTAATGGTAAACGTAACTTCAGCTCAAAAAGCAGAAACTCCAGAAAACACATACGATTTAGGTGCTACCATCAACGAAATGACCATCACAGTTGGTGGCATATTAGTAGCGGCGACTAATGAAGGATTGGTCGGGATAGACCCTAAGCAAAACACTCCGGTATTTACCTTTAACAATTTTGGAAAATTAAAACCAGAAGAAACAGAATTTATTCCTGCATCGCCATACATTGTAGTGTCTCAAGGAGCAGATTCTAAATTTGCAGGACTAGCAAAAACAAAAAGAGCAGTTTTAAATTATATTACAGGTAAAGTTATTTTTAATTCTGAAACCGATAATTGGAATCAAATATACACGTGTAATATTGTGTTACCACAAAACAAATTAATTGTAAGTGGTATTCAAAAAGAAGGTGATAAGTTCGAAAAAATAACTCCTAAAGTAGCTGTTTACGATTTAAGTACTCAAAAATTAGATTACAGCTTCTTTTTAGATAAACCAGGAAGAGTAGGTATTGCTAAAGATTTTAGTGTTACTGGGTACCATTATTATTAAAGAGTATGTTAATAATACCAACTGCACAAGGGTTAATTGCAAAATCGCATAAAGGAGATGATTTATGGGAATGTAAAATAAAAGGTGTTAATTGGATGGTTGCCGATGTAACCGAAAAAGAAATCTATGGTTTTGAAACTACGACAAACGGTAAAAATACCCGTATTCATAAAATTGGAAATAATGGTGCAGAACTTTGGAAAGATGACAGAAAAGTACAAGGAAATGTATCTAATTTTCAAATTTTACCACAAGGTATAGCTGTAGTGATAAAAGTTCGGGAAGTACAAGTGTTGCTGCAGAAGAATCTGAAATTGCTTTTTTAAGTGCATCATCTGGTGAAGATTTATGGGAAAAAGCACCAAAAACCAAAGGATTTGTACAACATTTTTATGTACAAGACGATGGTATTTTATTTGGAATTCAACAAGGTGGTATCAATAAAATTTCATTTGATGGTAATACACTTATTCAAAAAACCATTAAAAACAGGAGCAAATATAATGGTTATGGCACAATCGCCACAAGGTTTAATTTATATTACCAGTGAAGATGCCAATATAGTAGATTTAAAAACGGGCGATCAAGTCTGGAACAAACCTTTAAAATATAAAAATTCAGCAGCCGTAGCTTCAACATTTGATAGTGCCAAAAACAGATACTTAATTGCGGCAGATGGTGATATTTTTGCCATAGATGCCGATTCTGGAGATGTATCTGAATTTGCAAAGTTAAGTTTGAAGAAAAGGAAGTGGCTAATACGATGGAAATGCGAAATGGAAATGTGTTTTTAAGTTCTTCTCAAAATGTGGCTATGTTAGATCCACAAGGGAAAAGAAATTATCATGAATATTATAAATCGCCAGGTCAAAGTGGTTTTGTTAAAGTGCTTTCTGGGGTGGTGGCGGTAGCATCAACAGGTTTAGCTATGGCACATGCTGCTAAAGCCGGAGCAAATAGAACAAATAGCTACGGTAGTGCTAACGATTTAAGTAATTATAACGATTACGGCAAAGAAAATAAAATGGCTGCAGATATGTTTGCTTCTATTGGAGATGCTGCTTTTGATGTGATGTCGAAACGATTTAAAGCAACCGCAGCAACCGAAAATTCACAGTTTATTTTAACAAAACTTGATGATGGTGTGGGGTTGGTTAAAGTAAATAAAGATACAGGAAAAGTTGATAAAGAAATTTTGCTAAAAGACAAAAAACCAGAATACCAAGTAGACGAAATTGCAGGTGTACTTTACTATAAGGCAAACGATAAAACCATTTACGCTTATAATCTTACAAAACTAAATCTTGTTGTTGAGATTTGTTCGATTAGGCGTGATAAGAATCATTATTGCGCTTAATCTTTTTTAATATACTGTTTATCGAAAAATTACTTGATATTCAAGTTATTAACTTAAATTTAGTATGCTATTAATCAGTTCATATTAAAAACATCAATTGTAACTATCAGTAAAATGATTTGCAATTGGTGTTTTTTTTATCCCTGTTTGTAGCTGAATTAATAGTTTTTAAATAATAATAAATTAAATCAAAAATGTTAAATCAATTGTTTATTTGGACAATTTTTATAGCCATATTGGTATTGATAATTTTTATTATAAAAGTTATTTCAAATTCGAATGCTATTGTACACGAAGCTGAGAAGAATCGGATAGCGTTGGAATTAATTTTAGAATCGCAAAACAAAAGGTTAGCAGAAAATAATGATAAACTAAAATTAATTGAAGATTTACAGGCATCATTATTTCCACGTTATTTTACTATTACACGAGATATTATTTTCGTACAAAAGCATATATTTGAGTTATATGTCAAGTAGTTATATAAAAAAAACAATTATGGTACTTAATATTTCTTTATTGTAACTAATTATTTACTAAGAATTTATGTGGTTTTTCTTCGTGTAAAAAAACTTCAAAAGCTTAAAATATTTAAACACGAATGGGAATTAGTTAGCTTAATAATGTATAAGCAATTAAAAATTGAAAATGACAAGTTAAATGCAAATAATGAAAAATTAAAATTGGTAGATGGTCTATTTGAATTGGTTTTTAATAGAATTTTTTACATTACAAGAGAGTTATTATTGTTGCAAAAGTTTATATTTGAGAAAGGTGTCAAAACAGTATTATGAATAGATTGTTTTTATTGCTTACGTTTATTTGTTTTAGTTTTTCAATTAAATCACAAACTGTGCATAAAGAAATAGATTCTATAAACAATCTCTACATTCAAGGATTGAATATACCACAAGATTCACTTTTTAAATTATATCAATCAAATCTTAAATCGGCAAAAAATATATCATATAAAGTTGGTATTGCAGGTGCATTATCAAAGCTTTCATTAGTTTATAACTATCAAGGGCAATATGAAAAAAGTTTATCGCTAGCATTGGATGCAATAAACCGATATGAACAATTAAAAATGTATGATAAAATTGCTAATCAATATGCAGAATTAGGTTATAGTATGAAATATAGAAATTTACCTAAAGCATTAAAATATATGCAAGAAGGTAAATCAATAGCAGAAAAATATAATCTTGAAAAAGAATTAAAGAACATTTATAATAATTACGGAGTTCTAAAAGAAATAGAGAATGATTTAGATAGTGCTCTTAATTATTATAATAAAGGTTTAGTTATTAAGAAAAAACAAAATGATATATTAGGTATACCATATAGTTTAAGTAATATAGCAGGCATCTATGGTACTCAAAAAAAATATAATAAAGCACGTGACTATTTTAATGAGTCGCTACAAACACGTTTAAAACATAACGATTCAATAGGTATTGCCGAGAATTATACGCAATTGAGCGAAGTTTATTTTGCAGAAGAAGATTTTAAATCAGCAATTTTATTTATACATAAATCACTACCAATTTCTATTAAAAAATCTTATAAAAATTTAAGTCAATTCAATTACAAGTTACTGTCAGACTGTTTTAAAAAACGTAATAATGTAGATTCAGCATTATACTATTTTGAGAAATATGTTGATGTAAAAGACAGCATACAAAGTACAGAGGTTAAGGTGAATATTGACGCATTAACTATTGAGTTTGAAACTGCAAAAAAAGAAAAAAAAATCTTGGAACAGCGCGTCAATATAGCTGAAAATGAGATTAAAATTAAACAAAAAAACATACAATTAATAGGTCTTATAATATTTATTTTGGTGCTATATGCATTTGGATATTTACTTAATAAGCAGCAAAAATTAAAAACGCTGAGATTAAAAAAAGAAAGTGAATTAAAAGAAGCATTAATTGAAATAGAGACCCAAAACAAATTACAAAATCAACGATTAAGAATATCACGAGATTTGCATGATAACATTGGAGCTCAGCTAACATTTATAATTTCTACCATAGAAAATTTACAATTCGGGTTTAAAATAGAAAATCAAAAACTACTAGACAAACTTATTAATATTAGCAATTTTACTAAAGATACAATCGGTGAATTAAGAGACACTATTTGGGCAATGAATATGGAAAAAATATCAATAGATGATCTTCAATCACGAATTTCAAATTATATTGAAAAAGCTCATATAATTGATGGCGACTTAAAATTTTCATTTAACATAAATAACAATGTTAATCTAGAAACTACATTAACCTCTATAGAAGGCATGAACATTTATAGGATTATTCAAGAATCAATAAATAATGCATTTAAATATGCATCAGCAACAAATATTAAGGTTGTGTTTGAAAATAAAAATAATCAATTGCATGTTTTAATTAGTGATGATGGTAAAGGCTTTGATTTAAATAATGCTGAATTAGGAAATGGTATTTTGAACATGAAAAAACGTGCTGAAGAAATAAAAGCAACCATAAAAATTTCTAGCGAATTAGGTTATGGAACCAAAGTGTGTTTAATTAAATAATTTTTATATATAACTTATGAAAATTAAGATAGCCATTGTAGATGATAATTTTTTTTTAATAAATGCAGTAGAAGAAAAATTATCTTTTTTTGAAGATTTACAAGTTAAAATAAAGGCTACAAATGGTGTTGAATTATTATCATCACTAGATCAAAATCATAACCTCGATATAATATTAATGGATATCGAAATGCCTATTTTGAATGGGATAGACGCCACTGAAATTGTAAAGCAAAAATATCCACATATTAAAATTATCATGCTTACCGCTTTTGATAACGATGAAAATATTTTTAACGCCATTAAAGCGGGTGCCGATGGCTATTTACTAAAAGAAATAAATGCTAAAGATTTGCATAATGGCATTGTTGAAACTCTAAATGGAGGTGCCGCTATGAATCCTTCAATAGCGTTAAAAACATTAAAATTGCTCCGTAATCCAATTGATTTTAAGTGTGAAGAAGTTCAAGAAGATATAAAACTTTCCGATAGGGAAATTCAGGTTTTAGAGCAATTAAGCAAAGGGTTAAGCTATAGTTTAATTGCTGAAAATCTTTTTTTATCTACCGGAACGATTAGAAAACATATTGAAAACATTTACAAAAAGCTGCAAGTTCACAATAAATTAGAAGCTATCGCAAAGGCAAGAAAAAACAAGTTAATTTAGCTTTCTGAGAACTTGTGGATTATAAAATTTAAAATAGTCATTTCCTTTTTTGACAAGTTTAGAATTAGTTATACATTCGTTTTACTTTTTACGTTTAAGCAAACTAATGTTTTTTTGGTCGAAATTCATTTAAACACTATCTGATTAAAGTTTTTTAATTGCCTCTTCAATTTTTGCAATATGGTTTGCTGCGGTAAGTTTTTTAAAACTGGAATAGCACCTTTCTTTTGAATATATTTAATTCTTTTTTTTGTTGCGCGATCTTCCGTAGTAACGCTTTTTAAAAACTTCTATATAAAATCTTCACAGACACAACAAATTAATAGTTGTGAGAAATGCTAATAGGGATAATACTATTTGCAAAAAATACGCATTCCTGCGTATTTTTTTATGTCCATTATTAAGTCATATTTGTTTGAATCTTAAAATGAAATAAAAATGAAAAATAAAATTACAATACTTATGCTGTTTTTCGTTACATGCATAAACGCACAAATTGGCGATGGCTGGGATTGGGCCTTCAATACTGGAACTTTGGGAGGAACCACCATGAAGCACATGAAGTACACCGCCGATGGTTCTGAAATTCTTTTTGGAGGGATAGGACTTGCTGCTGCAAAATTTGGGGCAACTACTTTAACAGCTCCTATGCAATTGAGTTATCCAGGAAGTATAAAATTCTTTGGAAAATTAAATGCTAGTACTGGTGTTCCTACCATTATTCGGTCTTTTAGTAATTTAGCAATTAATTTTGATTGTATAACCACGGATGATGCTGGTAATTTTTACATTGGTGGTGCTATTAGCGATATCAATCCAGTGGATTTGGGAAATGGCGTTAGTGTATCAGGTTTAAACCAATCGGTAATCGCAAAATTTGATGCCGCAGGAAATACACTTTGGGCAAAAACCTTTACTTTGGGAGCTACAGGTTCGTATCAAACTAATATTTTAAAACTGGCGGTTTCTGGTGCGGGTAATGTATATTTCTGGGGATATAATTTAAATACTGATGCAAACTATAAAGTAAACATACCACTATATAAACTTGATAGTAATGGTAATACCGTTTGGTATAAAGATGCGTTAAATGCAGCATATAAAATAAGTAATACAAACAGTGAATTTTATCTGTCAGATAAATTTATTGATGCAAATGAAAATGTGTATTTATTTGTTTACTCTACGGGAACACTTGGTTATACTTTTGATGGGGTTGCGCATCCTGGTGGTAGTAGCACCTATGGTGGATCAACATTAATTGCTTTGAATTCCGCAGGTACCGTTACCAAAGAACAAATTTTTGATGGACAAGCAAAAAATTTCCAAGTAAACCCGAACACGGCAAATATGTATTTTACATGGAATCAAGGTTCTGTAAACCCAGCCCCATTTAATAATTTGCCACTTCATCCATTGGCTTCTGCAAATGCCTTTTACCTCAATTATTTTTCAGGAATAGTGGGGGTTGACAAAAATTTCAATTTTTTGAAGGCAAAAGATTACTCGACTGTTGCCAACAATCCTTTTCAACTTGGTGATCAGCAAGTTTTGGCTTTACCCAATGGAAAATTAATTTTTGCTTTTCAATTTAGTAAAAATGGCCTCCCATACAGTGCTGGAGCTGATTATTTGTACCCCACAGATGCCACCAAAAATGCAGTTGGAATTGTAGAAACGGATACTAACTGGAATATTGCAAAATTTATTTCTGGTGGAAAAGCACCATCAGTAGGACTAAACTTTTTAGCCACATACAATGATACCTATCTTTTGGGTGCCACTTTTTATGCAGAAGATGTGGCGAATCCTACGGCAAATCCGCCGTTGCCTACCACATCTTATGGTACAGAAAATCTAACAGGATTTAATGCTGCTCCAGATTTGACCACAGCCTATGGGTTTTATTCTACCAATTCAGGTCTCCGAAAAGATGTTGCTTTTGTACAAACCAAATCAGCAAATTTTCCAATGATTGCTTCAACTACTTGGTTGGGGAATTCTACCAATTGGAATGATGCTGCTAACTGGTCAAACGGAATTCCAACGGCTAGTACAAAGGCAGTTTTTAATCAACCTACTTCAAATTATCCAACTGTTTCAACTACCCCAACATCGGGTTCAATCGAAATTAATTCAGGGGTTTCTTTGAGTTTGCCTTCAACATTAGTGTTATCTGGTAGCATTAAAAATGAAGGAATCATTACTGTAAATAATGCGGGCTTTTTTCAAGGTTTTGGAGCAAAAGAATGGAAAGGTTCTGGTAGTGTAAATTTTACGGGAACACAAGCGTCCTTGTTTTTTTCTGGATTATTTGAAAATTCGTTAATATTAAACACCAACCTAACCACTTTTTACGATTTAAAAGTACCAACTATTACTTTTAATTCAGGTATAATAAATTTGAACAGTAAAAAAACAACTATTACAAACCCCAGTACAAGCGCTATTACAGGTGCAAATACAACAAGTTATTTTTATGGTGGCAAGTTAGAGCGCAATATAAACACAACAGGTGATTATGAATTTCCTTTGGGCGATAGTTCAAAAATGCAATCTGTTGTTATTTCAGCAAATAATATGTTGGGTGTAAACAGTCTTACTGCCACTTATACCAACGGTAGTATTACAGGTACAACGCCAAATACAGTGTATAATGGTACGCCAATAACAAATGCTTTAAATGGCGGGTGGTTTTCGGTAACGCCTAACCAGCAGCCTTCTGATGGAAGTTATGATGTTACGCTAAATATTCAAAGTTCAACAAATACAAGTACGTCGCTTGCAGAATATATTGTTATTAAAAGAACCAATAATACTGCTGCTTGGGAAGTGCAAGGAGGTTACAATCTTGCTACATTAAATGCAGGTATTGTGTCTGTAAGAAATACTAATTTAACGTCATTCTCAGATTTTGCCATAGGAAAAGGAAGTTCTAATATTACATTGGGAGCAGAAGATTTTATTACCCAATCATTCTTGCTATTTCCAAATCCAACTTCAAATAGTGTAACCGTAACTTCAAACGAAAAAATAAAATCTATTGAAGTTTATGATTTTTTAGGAAAACAAATTTTTAAACAAAATGTAGGTTCAACAAGCCCAATTATTAATTTATCTAGTTATTCTGACGGTATTTATTTTTTCAAAATACAATCTGAAAGCGGAAAAATAGGCACTAAAAAAGTGATTAAAAACTAATAGTTGTTAAATATTATCATAAAGCCGTTTATTTATAAATGGCTTTATAGCTTTTAAAAAGCTAACATTTTTATAACATTAAAATAATAAACTATTAAGTAGTATCTGTTATTTTTGAGCCTGTTTAGAATTAGTTAAAATTACATTAGTTAGGGTTTCTATGTCGAAACAAACTAATGTTTTTTTATTTACATTAGCGCCATGAGAAAAATTATAATTGGTGTTATTGCGGCAATGGTGTTGCTGTTCACATTTAAATATTGCGATTCTAAAAATGAAGACAAAATTGTGCTTCAAGAAAGCTCTGCGCTTATTCAAGAACAAATTAATAATGTTGGAAAACTTATAGTTACAGAAGGGCATTTTAGCGAAGTTTTCAATTATAGAAACTCCAAAGAAATTTTTGGATCGTTTTTTACTTCAGAAAAAAAAGCACTTATTGTAGTAAACGCCGATGTTTTTGTGTCTTACGATTTAAGTCTTATTGAATATGATATCGACGAAAAAACAAAAACACTTACTATTTTAAGTATTCCTGAGGAGGAAATAAAAATTAATCCAGATTTAGAATATTATGATATTCAAGCAGATTACCTAAATGCTTTTGAAGCTAAAGACTACAATGACATTAAAGAAACTATAAAAAAATCTTTAATGAAAAAATTAGAAAATTCTGAAATTAAATCAAACGCCAAAAATAGGTTAATAAGCGAATTGTCTAAATTCTATATCTTAACTAATTCACTTGGTTGGACGCTTAAATACAACGAACTCACCATAAATAGCCAAGATAAACTGGGTGTATTTAAATTATAGTTTATTGTTTAAACTCATCCAGCCTCCGCCATTTAAAGCTTCAATACCATTACTTTTTAAAATACTGGCAGCACTTCCAGAACGCATGCCGCTCGCACAACAAGTAATAACTGGTTTGTTTAATTTTTTAATCGTATTAATTTGCGATGTAATGTTTTGTAATGGTATGTTTTTTGAGCCTTTTATTGCGCCTTGAGTATATTCACCTGGTGTTCTTACATCTAAAATAATGGCACCTCGTGTTTGAAATTCTTTAATCATGTTTTGTTTGTTTCCAAATAATAAATCTAATAATCCCATAAATATTAATTTTTCGGCAAATTACTTTAAATTATTTTTAAAGTGAAAGTAACATAAGTTGCTAAACAGTTCATTAAAAATTTATGTATATTCAACCTTCAAAAAGACAATACAAATTGCGCTAATATGACTGAGCCTTACGTTACTCTAAACATTAAAAACAAAGTTGGATATATAGAATTTTATCATCCGAATAGAAATTCCATGCCAAGTGATATTTTACGCAAGCTCAAAGAAACCATTGAAGAGGCAGGGGAAAATGAAGGTGTAAATGTCATTGTTTTAAAAAGTGGTGGCGATAGAACCTTTTGTGCAGGCGCCAGTTTTAACGAAGTTATGGCTATTGAAGATGTAGAAGAAGGAAAAGCATTTTTTTCTGGATTTGCCAATGTAATTAAACGCCATGCGTAAGTGTCCAAAACTTATAATTGGTCGCGTACAAGGAAAAACAGTTGGTGGTGGCGTTGGGTTAGCCGCGGCAACCGATTATTGTTTAGCAACCAAATTTGCCTCTATAAGATTAAGCGAACTGAGCATTGGTATTGGACCATTCGTTATAGAACCAGCCGTAACCAGAAAAATAGGTGTAGCAGCCACCGCGGAATTAACCTTAAATGCAGAAACCTTTTTTTCTCCGGAATATGCTAAACGAAAGGGTTTATATGCAGAAATTTTCGACAGTGTTGAGGCTTTAGATGATGCTATAAGAGCATTAGCTGAAAAATTAAGCAGTTACAATCCTGAAGCTTTAAAACGAATGAAGGCTGTTTTTTGGGAAGGAACAGCACATTGGGATACGCTTTTAAACAAACGCGCCGAGATTAGCGGAGCTTTAGTGCTAAGTAAATTTACTAAAAACACCTTAAAACGATTTAAATAATTTAAAAGGCTTATTGTCTATAGTTTAAAAGCCTAATGCTTATGCCCTATGGTTTGCTTCTCAATAATTGCCAACCCGTCATCAATTAATCTGCCAACTTCTGGCTTATTTTGTTTTATAATTTCTAAATGATTTTTAATTGCTTCGCATAATATTTTTTCATTTCCAATAAAAGCAAGTTCATATAATTCCACAGGTAATAACCAGTCGGAAGGATGGTTTTCTATGAGTTGATCTAAGGTTTTTGTTCTGGAAATGGTTCTGTTTTTGCCTTCTCTGTAATCTCTAACTTGTTGGTAAAGTGTCTCCAGTATTAATCGTTTGTTAGATTGTTTGATATGAATGGTTTTTGATGATGGCACGTGTGTGATTAAATCGAAACTGTTTAAGTCGGCAGGACCAGAAAACGCTGAAACAATAGATTTTCCAACTGCCATATCGTAAATCCCATATTCTGGTTTAAATAAAATGGTGTCATAATGCTTTACCGTGCAATTTTTAAAACTAATAAGAATTATTTTTCCTTGAAGATTTCGTTTTCCAGTTATAATGTCGCCCATAACTGTAATGTTTCCTTCAAACTCCAGAGTAACTGTTTTTTCTTCGTAAATATGGTAGGCACTTAAGTCGCGCGGACTCATGTCTTCAATCGCTAAATTAATACCTTTAAGTTTTCCAATAGGTGAACCAAATCCTTTTTGGTGCATATTCGTACCATGACCAACCAGTTCTTTTTCTCGATAGGACAAAGCTGTTGCGCCTTTTGTTTGAATGTAAATAGGGTTGCCATTGTCTTCTAGCACACTTGAAAAAACACCAGAAATCTGTAACCCAGTACTTAGCTCTATGGTTCCTAAAGCATAAGATTGTATGAGTTTATTAATTCCTAAAATCCCACCTTTTCGCAATCCCATCGTACTGGCAAATTCCTCTAAAACCAAACTTAAATATGCAAAATCGGGTGTGACATAAAGTTGAGGTTGAGGTTTGGTAATATCAAAATTTTTAAAAGCAGCCTCCATAGAATAAGGGACTTTTTTAACGGCATCGGTCATACACCAGGCGCTTTCACCAATAGACGAAAGTAAACCAGCGCCGTAAATTTTAGGATGTTCAAGTGTGCCAATTAAACCATACTCAACCGTCCACCAATGTAAATTTCGAATTAAAGCCATTTCACTAGGTTCTCCCATATTATTTTGCAAATCGTCTACCTTCTTTTCCGCGGAAACGATTTCGCATTCAGGCGTGTTTGGTGCTTCTTTAATAATGGAAAGATGTCTTACCGCTTCGTACAACTCATAATCTTTAGCCGACGATATGGCTTTACAACCAATTTCACCAAAACGTCTTAAATACTCGGCGTATTCTGGGTTGGCTATAATTGGGGCATGTCCTGCGCCTTCATGGATAATATCTGGTGCAGGCGTATATTCAATATGTTCTAGTTGCCTAATGTCGCTTGCAATTACCAGTACATTATAGGCCTGAAATTCCATAAATGCATTGGGCGGAATAAAGCCATCTACTGCCACAGCTGCCCAACCAATATCTTTTAAAATCCGGTTCATTCCATACATATTAGGAATGTTATCAATAGAAATCCCTGTTTGTTTTAAGCCATCGATGTACGATGTGTGTGCGACTGTTTTAAGAAAATCGACATTTTTACGCATCACATAACGCCACACTGCTTGATCGATTGCAGAATACTCGTCGTAATTTTGAGGCTTAACAAACTGCAGCAAATGCTTGGGTAATCGATTTAAAATAGGATTTGATTCTATTGAATTATGCATAAGATTTTTATAGGACGTTGTTTAGTAAAATTACAAATTATCATGATAACAAGAATGACTTGAATTTAATTATATTTATAAAATATGAAATTAATGAATTAAAAAAGAATGAGTTATGTATAATTACAAAGCGAAAATTATCGATGTTTACGATGGAGATACGGTTACGGCCATAGTAGATTTAGGGTTTTTACATTTTCAGGAAATGAAACTTCGACTTTATGGTATTGATACACCTGAGTTGAGGGGAGATGAAAAAGAAGCTGGTATCGTTGTAAGAGATTTAGTTAGAGAAATGATACTGAATAAGGATGTTGAAATTCATTCGTATAAAGACAAACAGGGGAAATACGGTAGATATTTAGCCAATATTATTGTTGATGGTCTCGATGTTAATCAGTGGTTAGTAGATAATGGTCATGCAAAATCATATTTTCCATAAATAAAAAAGCAACTCGTAAAAGTTGCTTTTTTATAATGTTTTATTGGCTAACTCCCGGAGGGTAATTAGTCATAATTTCAGCGACAAACTCTTTGATGCGTTCATCTTTTTTCTCCATGTTTTGTGTTAAGTATCCTGTTCCCATTCCTTGCCAAATGAGTTCTTTTTTGTTGGCATCGATTAAATCGATATATAATACGCCTTCGGTTCTGGTAGAAACGTTAGGTTGATTCCAACCCCAACCCCATGGATGGTAGAAACCGCCCCAGCCCCAGCCACCATAGCCCCAGGCATTGTTGTAAACGTCTACACGCTGATTAGATTTGGTAAAAAGGCTAACCAATAAATCCGGATTGTCTGATTTTGTAAAACCTTTAGATAACATTTCTGCTTCTATGGCGCGTAAAATTCGGCGCTTATCTAAATCGCTAATTTCAGCTTTGTCTATTCCAGTTTTAAAAAAGGCAAAGGTTTTGTAGGTTGAAAAATTGGCGTTTTTGTCATAATCAACAGCAACTCTCACAGAGCTACAAGATGTTACCAAAAATAGGATTGCTATAAGTGGCAAAGTAAGTAAATGTTTCATAGTGCAATTTTTTAAATGATTATAATATATTTAATAAACTATCGTCAACTATGTTAGGTATAGTGATTTTCAAATTAGGCTCGGTCTCCATAGCGCGTTTAATGGCAAATACAGCACCGTCATTTCTTGCCCAGCTTCTTCTCGCAATTCCGTTATTAACATCCCAGAAAAGCATAGATTTTAAGCGTCTTTCGGCTTCTATAGTACCATCAAGAATCATACCAAATCCGCCATTTATAACCTCGCCCCAGCCAACACCACCACCATTGTGTATACTTACCCAGGTTGCACCCCTAAAACTGTCGCCAATTACATTTTGTATTGCCATATCTGCGGTAAAACGAGAACCATCGTAAATATTGCTGGTTTCTCGATATGGCGAATCGGTGCCCGAAACATCATGGTGGTCGCGCCCCAATACAACAATTCCAATGTCACCTTTGGCAATGGCAGCATTAAAAGCTTTGGCTATTTTAATACGGCCTTCGGCATCTGCATATAATATTCTGGCTTGCGAACCCACAACCAATTTGTTTTCTTGGGCACCTTGTATCCATTGTATATTATCGGCCATTTGCTGTTTAATTTCATTGGGTGAACAGATCATCATGTCTTCTAAAACATCGCATGCAATTTTATCTGTTTTTACCAAATCTTCTTGTTTTCCTGAGGTGCAAACCCAACGAAATGGTCCGAATCCATAATCGAAACACATAGGTCCCATGATATCCTGCACGTAACTGGGGTATTTAAAATCGATATCATTTTCTGCCATAACATTAGCGCCAGCGCGTGATGCTTCTAGTAAAAATGCATTACCATAATCGAAAAAATAGGTGCCTTTTACGGTATGTTTGTTTATAGCGTCGGCATGTCTGCGTAGTGATTTTTGAACTTCGATTTTAAATGCCTCAGGTGCATTTGCCATCATATTATTGGCATCTTCAAACGATATTCCAACGGGATAATAGCCTCCAGCCCATGGGTTATGCAGCGATGTTTGGTCGCTGCCCAAATCAATGTAAATATTGGCTTCATTAAATTTTTCCCAAACATCTACAATGTTTCCTAAATATGCTATTGAAACAGTTTCTTTTTCAGATTTGGCGCGTTCAACTCGATTTACTAATTGATTTAAATCGGCAATGATTTCGTCAATCCATCCCTGTGCGTGGCGTATTTTTGTAATTTTTGGATTTACTTCAGCACAAACCGTGATGCAACCTGCAATACTTCCTGCTTTGGGCTGTGCACCACTCATGCCGCCTAATCCAGAAGTAACAAACAAATGTCCTTTAGGCGTTTTTTTTATTTTTCTAAAGGCATTTAGAACTGTAATGGTCGTGCCATGAACGATACCTTGCGGACCAATATACATATAACTACCGGCCGTCATTTGTCCATATTGGGTAACACCTAAAGCATTGTATTTTTCCCAATCATCTTGTTTCGAGTAATTCGGAATCATCATGCCATTGGTGACTACAACTCGAGGTGCTTCTTTGTGTGATGGGAATAACCCCATTGGATGTCCAGAATACATCGCCAAAGTTTGCTCATCGGTCATTTCAGCCAAATATTTCATGGTCAATCTATATTGTGCCCAATTTTGAAAAACGGCACCATTTCCTCCATAAGTGATTAACTCATGCGGATGTTGTGCTACGGCATTATCTAAATTATTTTGGATCATGAGCATAATAGCTGCTGCTTGCTTGCATTTTGCCGGATACTCATCAATAGGGCGTGCGTACATTTTGTAATCGGGTCTAAATCGGTACATGTATATGCGTCCGTAAGTATCCAATTCTTCTTTGAATTCTTTTATTAATAGAGCATGATGTTTTTTATCAAAGTATCGTAATGCATTGCGAAGAGCCAATTTTTTTTCTTCAACCAATAAAATATCTTTGCGCTTTGGTGCATGATTTATGGAAGCGTCATACGGTTTTATTGATGGAAGATTTTCTGGAATACCTTCTAATATTTGAGCTTCAAAAGTCATGTTTATAGGTTAAATTATTAATTTTTATAATTTTTAGCTTTATCGAATCCATAAGGGCAATGCCTGCATCCGCTTTCGCAACAATACCCTCTTTTTAGCAGATATTGTTCAGTAAAACAGCGATATCCTTCTGGAGTTAAGTAGTAGTCGCCTTCTTCTAGGGGGATAATTTTTTTCATAGTTACACAAAGATAATGTAAATTGGATTGGTTTTTGAAAGCTGTTTGTTATGATTTTTATTTATAAATATTTAGTTCCAAAAGGTTATTTGGCGATTGCTATTTTTCCTTTTATTTTTTTAAAAACGAAAGATTTAAAGTTACAACAATCATTAGTAAATCATGAGAGAATTCATTTAAAGCAGCAGTTAGAGCTTTTGGTGGTTCCATTTTATATAGTTTATGGCGTTGAGTTTTTAATGCGTTTGCTTTATTATAAAAACTGGGGTTTAGCTTATAAAAACATATCTTTTGAGCGCGAAGCTTATTGTAATGAAAATGATTTAGAATATTTAAAACATCGAAAATTTTGGAATTTTTTGAAGTATCTTCGCGCCAATGAAATTCGACTTTGAAAATAGTATGAATGAACCGGTTCAACTGCCCGGTAAATTGGGTGTTGAATTATATATAAAACGAGAAGATAAGATACACGCTTTTGTTTCGGGCAATAAATACAGAAAGTTAAAATACAATCTTTTAGAGGCCGATAAAAGGGGTTTTACAACTTTGCTTACGTTTGGCGGTGCTTACTCCAATCATATAGCTGCGGTTGCATCTGCGGGAAATATTCTTGGGTTTAAAACGATTGGTGTTATAAGAGGCGATGAGTTGCGCGGTGCCATAGATTCGAATCCAACTCTGCGTTTTTCGCAAGATAATGGCATGCAATTTAAGTTTATCGCTAGAGATTTATATAGAGATAAAACGAATAACAGCTTTATTGAAAGTTTAAAATCTGAATTTGGAGAATTCTATTTAATTCCAGAAGGAGGAACAAATGCCTTAGCTATTCAAGGTTGTGAAGAGATTTTAATAGAATCTGATAATAAATTTGATTATATATGTTGTGCCATAGGTACCGGAGGTACGGTTTCCGGACTTATCAATTGTTCAAAACCTGGTCAACAAGTTTTAGGATTTCCTGCCTTAAAAGGCGAATTTTTACAACAAGTTATTAGTAAATTTGCATTAAAAGAGAATTGGAAGTTAATACATGACTATCATTTTGGTGGATATGCAAAAATAAATACAGAGTTAATTTCGTTTATTAATGAGTTTAAAAAGAAAAATAATATTCCATTAGATCCTGTTTACACAGGGAAAATGATGTTTGGTATTTTCGATTTAATTGAAAAAAACTATTTCCCAAAGGGAAGTAAGATTTTAGCAATTCATACCGGTGGTTTACAAGGTATTTCTGGGATGAATGCCATTTTAAAAAAGAAAAATTTGCCAATAATAATATAGTTAATGAGGAAAATAATAACATTGTGCATTTTAGTAATAGTTGTTTTTAGTTGCGGAACTAATAAAGTTACGGTTAGAAAAAAGGCTTCAAAAAGAACTAAAACAGAGCAGGTTGTAAACAGGAAAGTTGCTAAGGAAAATGTAAATCGTAATGAAGCGGTAGTTGAAACTGTAAATGGATTGGAAGTTAGAATCACTTCAACTGAAGATTATGTGGCACTTTTTAAGACGATAGCACAACAAGAAATGCGTTTGTATGGTATTCCTGCCAGTATAACCATAGCACAAGGAATTTTGGAATCGAACTCTGGTAAAGGAAGACTTTCTGTAGAAGCTAATAATCATTTTGGTATTAAGTGTCATGAATGGACGGGAGAGCGTATTTTTCATGATGATGATACCTCTCAGGAATGTTTTAGAAAATACAATGATGCTAAATATTCGTATCGAGACCATTCACTGTTTTTAACACAACGTCAGCGTTATTCGGCGTTATTTAAACTTAGAAAAGAAGATTACAAAGGTTGGGCACGAGAGCTAAAAAAAGCAGGGTATGCAACCGATTCTAAATATCCTGAAAAGCTAATTAGTTTAATAGAACGATACGAATTGCATAAGTTTGACGAAGAAGTGCTAGGAGGTGATTATGTTAAGTTTGAAGACCCAAAGGTAGCTAACGCTTCAAGTTATATTGTAGAAAAAGGAGACTCCATGTATTCTATTTCAAAAAAGTTTAATTTAACTGTTAAAGAGCTTCAAGATTTAAATAACTTACCCAATATATCGTTAAGTGTTGGGCAGAAATTAATTACAGCTAGAAGTTCAGGGAATAGTTTAGCGAGTGCATCATTTGCAAATTCAAAGTCTGCACTAATTACAAAATTACATATTGTAGAAAAAGGGGATACATTGTATTCTATTTCAAAAAAATATAACGTTCCTGTAAGTGAATTGCAAGAAATAAATAATTTGAGCGATACAGCTATTAGTATTGGGCAGGAACTTCAAATTAAAAATCGATAATAAATGAATTATAGTAGAAGTAGTGCCTTGTTTAAAGAGGCAGAGCAAGTAATTCCTGGTGGCGTAAATTCTCCTGTTAGAGCTTTTAAAGGGGTTGGCGGGACTCCTATTTTTGTAAAAGAAGCTAAGGGTGCGTATTTATTTGATGAAGATGGTAACCGTTTAATTGATTATATTAATTCTTGGGGACCTATGATTTTAGGGCATGCTTACCAACCTGTTGTTGATGCGGTTGTTGAAAAGGCTAAAAAAGGAACTTCGTTTGGTATGCCAACAGAAATAGAAACACAAATTGCACAATTAGCCGTTTCTATGGTGCCGAATATTGATAAAATACGATTTGTAAATTCTGGTACCGAAGCTTGCATGAGTGCCGTTAGGTTAGCTCGAGGTTTCACTAAAAAAGATAAAATTATAAAATTCGCTGGTTGTTATCATGGGCATAGCGATTCGTTTTTAATTCAGGCAGGTAGTGGCGCGAGCACTTTTGGAACTCCAAATAGCCCCGGAGTAACACAAGGTACCGCTAAAGACACGTTGTTAGCACGTTACAATGATATTGAGAATGTGAAGCAATTAATGGAGGCGAATACTAATGAAATAGCCTGTGTAATTATCGAACCCGTTGCAGGCAACATGGGTTGTGTACCTCCAAAAGAAGGATTTTTACAGGCCTTAAAAACTTTGTGCGACACTCATAATATCTTATTAATTTTTGATGAAGTTATGACCGGATTTCGACTGGCAAAAGGTGGAGCGCAAGCCTTATACAATGTGAATGCGGATATTGTGTGCTTTGGAAAAGTTATAGGTGGCGGATTACCTGTAGGTGCATTTGCGGCAAGAAATGAAATAATGAATCATTTAGCCCCTCTAGGGCCGGTTTATCAGGCAGGAACTTTAAGCGGAAATCCATTGGCCATGGCAGCAGGTTTGGCAATGTTAACAAATTTGAATAATGATGCTGAAGTTTTTAATCGATTAGCTGAAAAAACTGAATATTTACACACTGGAATCACCAAAGTTTTACAAAAGTACAACGTTGTACACACTATAAATAGAGTAGGATCAATGATTTCTGTACATTTTGATAAAACACCTGTTGTAGATTTTGATACCGCAGCTAAAGGCAATAATGAAACGTTTAAAAAATTCTTTCACGGTTTACTAAATGAAGGCATTTATATAGCGCCAAGTGCCTTTGAAACTTGGTTTATAACCGATGCGCTGACTTATAAAGATTTAGACGACACAATAAGTGTCGTTGATAAAGTGGCAAATATTTTATAGCAAAAAAAGCGCATTTTTTAAAAAATGCGCTTTTTTACTAACTAAACTAACCAACTAAACTATTTTATTGTTGTTTTTGACCACCTTGTTTTTTGCCATCGGCTTTTCTCATACCTTTTACTCTGTTAGCCATTTGTGCTTGCATTTTTTCCCATTTAGAAAATTGATCTGCATTTAAAATAGTTTTCATTTTTGCTTTCATAGCAATTTGATGATCTAATTTGGCGTTTTGCATGGCAAGACGTTGTTCTTTAGATGGTTTTTGCATCTCTCCACTATCTTTTTTTGCTTTATAGGCAGCTTTCATTTCTTGACGCTTAGTAGCATTTTCTAAATTTAGTTTGTAAATCTCTTTTTGCTGTTTGTCATTTAAATCTAAATGAAGGGTCATTTTTTTTGTTTGAAGATTTGCTGCTTCGTCTGGCGTAAGATTGTCCATGCGTTGTGTTCTTTCTTGATTGTTAGGACGATCTTTTTTCTGACCTTGAGCAATGCCTTGTAATGAAACTAAAGCAATTGCAATAATTATTAATTTTTTCATCTTTTAATATTTTATGTTTAATTTCTAATAGGACATTTGGATTTCAAAAAGGTTTAAACAAGTATGTGTTTTTAACACTGTATTAACTTAAAACAGGGTTTAGGCATGAAATTTTGACCTTGTGTTCTGTTAATTCATCAAAAAAAAAATGAATACTATGTATGTGAAGTGTAAATCTTTTTTAATGTGCTATTTCAGCTAAATAACTTCATGGTTGATTTTTGAAGTAACCTAAATGTCTAAGGCAGGCACTTAATAGTTTTTATTATTAAATAATGGCATTTTCAGACTTACTCCAGTTTGAAAATCGGCGGCATTATTTACCCGAAAATCTTCTTTAAAATAGACCGCTATTTTATATTTAGGATGCCCGTAGGTGTAAATAAAGGTCCAGTAAGATAAGGTGTTATACAAGGTTGATATACCGTGTTGCCAGCCACCGTTTATTTCCTGCCATTTTCCAACTAATCTATAGTAGTAAGCTTCTTCTCGCTTGTTATATCGCGATTGAATTTGGTAGTTAATAGTTATGGCATTGTAATTTCTTTTTCTTGTGAATTTAGTTAGTTCAATATCACTTTCAATCGTTGCCAGAAAAGGGTTGTTACCTAAATCGATATTTTCTTTAAAATTGATGAGGTTTTTGCGCAAAAAGTTCATGCCAACTCCAATATGAAGCTGATAATTGGGGTTTGAAAAATCTATTTTTTTTATAGAATTTGCTGAAACACCGAGGTCTATTGATGAATTAAATCTTGATGTATTCAAACCTAAGTGGCTTCCAAAATTAAGGTATATATTATTGGTTTTGTTTATGTTAAGGGCGGGGTAGTAAAAATGGTTAAATTCGATACCTCCCAAAAAGAAGTCGCCATTGTGCAACTCGAGTGTGTTTCCATTTCGGTCGTTATATGTAAAATTCACTTCATTTAAACCATAATAGCGGCGGCCATACGGGTCTTCACCTCCAGCCACATTACTATGAAACCATTCGATACTTTCATCATTTGTAAATACTGAAAACGGGTATTTTCCTTTGGTAATAATATAAGGTCTAAGAGTAATACCTAATTCGTGTTTTTTTGCAAGTGGAATAGTGATGTTTAGTCTAAACTCTTTTATAACAGCATCTATAACAATATTCATATAGTCGGCAGGGGTGGTTTCTTGATCTATATATCTAAAATTTCTATGATACCATAGTAGTTGTCTTTGTTCTGCTTGAACTTCGGGATCTTGAGGAATATAAGCTTCAACAAACGGGTGAAAGTTATTTCCGCTAACAGAAACAAATTCTACCGATGTATATTTTTTTGGTGAAAGTTTAAAATTTGTGTTGATGCGGCTACTAAAAATACCAAAATGATGTGTCGCTAATTTACTTGGATTGTCAATGCCATTTTTAAAATACAAACTATCTTGTTGTTGGGCGGTTAAAAAATATCCGCAGCAATATATTAGAAGAAATAGTAAGTGTTTTAACATTACACAAAAATAAGTAAACTTTTAACTTTTGAATTGATGATGATGGGGTTTAAAATTTAAAATACAAACAGGAGTGAATGGTTTTTTCTTAAAAAATTTAACAAATGCTATATGTTGTCTTAAAATAAGATTAAAATTGTAAAAATCTATGTTAAACATTTCTAAATATGTTATAAAAGTTAGGAATAATTGCTTCAATTTGTACCATAGTTAGTTTAATACATAATAATTATTATATAGTTATTAGAGTTAATAAAGTTAGTTTAGTTGGTTAGTTTGTAAAAACCCAGTAATTTTTAATTACTGGGTTTTTTATTTTGGTGTTTAACTTCTTTTATTTAAGCTTTTCTTTAAAAAAATGGATAGTCCTTGTCCAAGATAAATTGGCCGCAGCTTCATCAAACCGGGGTGTTGTATTGTTATGAAACCCATGATTTACTTCTGGATACATATAACAAGTATAATCTTTATTATATTTTTTAAGTGCTTCTTCATAAGCTGGCCAACCTTCATTTACGCGTTTGTCTAATTCGGCGTAATGTATTAACAACGGTGCATTAATGTTTGCAGTATCTTCTCCTGATGGTTGACTTCCATAATATGGTACTGCGGCTCCTAAATTAGGAATCTTTACAGCCATCATATTTGATATCCAGCCACCAAAACAAAACCCTACAACGCCAATTTTTCCGTTACAATCTTTATGCGTTTGTAAATAATTGAAAGCAGCAATAAAATCTTCGAGCATATCATTTTTATCACGTTTTTTTCTGCATTTCCCTTCCTTCATCGTCATTTCCTGGGTAACCGCCTAAAGGCGAAAGAGCATCTGGGGCTAACGATATAAATCCTTCTAACGCGGCACGTCTACCAACATCTTCAATATAGGGGTTTAGACCTCGGTTTTCATGTACTATAATTATTCCTGGGAGTTTTTTATTAGTTTTTATAGGTTTAGATAAAAGACCTTTGATTTCACCTCCTCCTTTTGGTGAAGCGTATGTAATGTAATCACTATTCAATCTTGGGTCGTTTGATTTTACCACTAGAGAATCAATATAATTGGGCATTATAAAACTAAGTAAAGAAGGTATTGTAATTCCACCAATTGCATACAAAGAAAGTTTTTCAATAAATTGTCTTCTTTCGATTTTGTTATGAGCATATTCGTCGTATAAATCAAATACCTCTTGTTTGATATCTTCTTTTTTAAGTTTTTTCATCGGAAAATTTTTAGAAGTTAGTTGGATGGAAAATACAAATTATTGAAAACATCTTCAAATAAAAAAAGAGAACCACCTCTTGATTCTCTTTTTACATCTCAATTATTTCGCTAAGGTGGAAATGTATTAGAGCATTTAAAAAACTAAAGCGTAAGCAACGTTTTGTAATTTTATTGGTTCGTTATCTTAATCTACAGATAGCGTAGTTAAGTAGTATATGGGTACACCAGTAGTTGCGATGCCTTCAATTTTAATGGCGTACCTGCCTTTAGAATCACTTGTGAAAAAGGAAATTTCAGCTTTCGACTTTTCCTTGGTCAGCATTATTTTTGGCTCCCAATGTAATGTGGTTCTTAGGTCGTGGGTTTTGACTTCATCAAATTCGTTTGCATGATCAGGAGCATAGAACTCTCTTGCCGTATAAAAACCGATGGATTGAAAATCGACAATTCCTGGTTTTCGCTTCACATTTATGTTTTTTGCATAGGAACCTGTTCGAGAATGGATGGCGATAATTCCGTTACCGCTTTCTCTAAAAAAGGAAGCGTCTGCCCCTTTAAGAATGTCTATAAATTCTATGTCATTTCCCGATAAATAAGAAATATCACTAAGTTGAACCTGAATTCCATCGAAATAAATTCCAGGAGCACCACCGTTTCTTGTTGAAATACTATCGTTAAAAACAATAAATCCTGGAAGCATATTTAATAAATCTGAAATGGTAAGCGACCCCCGATTTGGATAATCGTTTAAGTCTAGTCTCCTAGAAGGACTTCCGTAGTTTGTTTTTTCATTTAAAACCTTATTCCTCTTTTCTTGTTCTGTAATTCGATTCGCCGTTATAACAACTTCGTCGAGTAGCGTAGCAGATTTTAAATATTCTGCATCTATTTTAGAAATAGCTTGCGATTGTTTAAAAAAGTTGGTGAGTTTGTTTTGGTCGTCAACCACTGGAGTTAAAATGTTGTTTCGCGAAATTTTTGGACTGCTGTTAAAATTTTCATCAAGATGAATATTAACATTTCTATTATTTCTGTCATCGTCAGAATTAAAGTCTTTAACCCGTGCTTCAACCAAAGCTGGTAAAGAATCAAAGAAGACAAAAGGGCCATATTTAAACACGCCATTGGCATCCGTTTGCTTTAATTCTTGGTAAGGTTGACCACCCATTATAGTTAGTCGGCTTGTTGTAGTAAGTTGTTTGTTGTTATCTTTTAAAGCCGTTGTTTTACCAGATATAGAAATGCCTGTTTCGGGTTTAAATCTATTTTTTAATTCGGCTGTATTATATAAAAGACTGTTCCATGTAAATCGTCTCCAACCATGGGTAAGCATCACAAGATCTAATAAATAACGTCTTCTGGGGTCGTTTTCTTTTTCAAAAAAGTAACCAGGGCTTTCAATTTCACCTCTTAAATCGGAGTTTAATAATAGATAGGATTTTATGTTTTCGCTTTTTGAATTTTGGCCAATAAGGTGTAAATCTGTTACAGACATTGATAAGTTTCCATAAGCGGGAGCGCTATCTTTATCCTTCAAATGGATGTTAAGAGTTACTTTTTCCCTTGTGTGATATAACCCTTTGTTTTGATTTACGTGTACGCTAATTTTATTGGTTGGGTTGTCTATAAACACCAAACGTTCGCAAACTGGATTTCCGCTATTATCGAACAAAGTGAAGCTCGCAATGCCATCTTGCATGTTGTTCGCGTTTAATTTTGAAGTGTAGGTTGTTTTGGTTTCGGTTTCTAACTTTTCAAAAATAATATTACCTCTTTGATGCGCCACTAATAAGGAGTTTTTTAAACCTATATCTGAAGATGTGGTAACTTTTAAAATAATTTGACTTCCATTATTTACAATACTTAATTGATAGCCTTGTGGAAGTGCTTTTGGGAGTGGATACCGAACTTCTTCATTATTTATTATTACGCTAGCATAGTAGGTTTTGTTGGGTTGAGGTGTAAAAGATGATACCCCTAATCCAAATTCTAAAGTCTTAAAATCAGCTATTAAATTATTATCAGAATCTTTAATAACGCCTTCTAAGGCAATGTTTCTATTGTTTTTGTCATTTACTTTTATACCTAATTTGCAAGAAATATCATTTATTAAATAACCGCCTTCTGGATAGAAATTAATTTCTGGTTTTTCAGTTAATTCAATTTCTGAATGTAATTCTTCCGTTTTATTTAAATTTGGTATGCTATTGGTTTTATTTACATCCCAAATAGATACTTCCTTTTGAAAAAAATAATCTGCGTCATTGTTCCGCATATAATTTGTATATGCTCTTAAAATATATTTACCACTTTTCCAGTCTTTTTTAATATCGAAATCGCCTGCTGCACTAATATCGTTAGTGTAGAGCTGCTTTTTTGAAAGAATGCTATCTTTTTCGTTTATTAGTTCAACATAAATAACACGACTTTTGTCAGATCTTGTATGGTCAATCCCATTCACTAAATAGGCCGTATACCAAATGGTTTCACCCAAAACATAATATGGTTTATCTGTTTGTACATATACTTTTTCTGGATAGTCTTTTACATAGCTTTCTAATTTTTTTAAAACTAATTCTAGCAAATTATTTATGACTGTATAAGAGAAAAGTGAAATAATGAAAAGGTAGATGGTAAATTTTTTAATCATATTCAAAATCAATACAAATTTATACGCTAAGATAGCTACAATTAACTTTTATAAAAGCTATTTTTTTATAAATTAGACTACATTGAATCCATTTCGTTTAACCAAGACTCAACCTATTTGTAGATTTAAATTTTAACAAAAAAAGGAATCACATTTCTGTAATTCCTTTTATGAAAATTTGTTTTTTTTTGAAATTATAAATCAAACCATTTCAACAATTAAATCATCGTCCATTTTAGTAACGTTTGCTAATTTGTGTTTGGTTAAGCCTTTAATACCTTTGTCCCACGCCTTATTACTTAAACCAGATTGCGATTTTAAGGCGTTTAAGGGCATGCTTTTCTGAACTTTTAAAATTTCAAAAATGGCTTTTTCGGCATCGCTTAACTCTACTGCTTTTTTCTCTGGTCGCATTTGCGGGAAAAATAAAACTTCTTGAATGGATTGATTGTTTGTTAAAAACATAATAAGTCTGTCCATACCAATGCCCATCCCCGATGTTGGTGGCATTCCATATTCTAAAGCACGTAAAAAGTCGTAATCGATAGTGCCCGTTGCTTCGATCATCGCCTTTTTTAGCCAATTCCATCTGGTGCTCGAAGCGCTCACGTTGGTCTATAGGGTCGTTTAACTCTGAATAGGCATTTGCTATTTCTTTTCCGCAAACCATCAGCTCGAAACGCTCTGTTAATTCTGGATTTTCTCGATGTTCTTTACATAACGGACTCATCTCTTTCGGGTAGTCTGTAATAAAAGTGGGTTGGATATAGTTGCCTTCACATTTTTCGCCAAAAATTTCATCGATCAGTTTTCCTTTACCCATAGTATCATCTACTTCAACACCCATTTCTTTAGCTGCAGTTCTAATTTCATATTCGGTTTTTCCAGTAATATCGAAACCAGTAAATGCTTAATAGAATCTGCCATTGTAACTCTTTGGTAAGGCGCTTTAAAATCTATTTCGTGTTTGCCAAAAGTGGCTTTTGTGGTTCCATTAACGGCCACGGCACAATGTTCTAGCAAATGTTCACAAAAATCCATCATCCAGTTGTAGTCTTTGTAGGCTACATAAATTTCCATGGCGGTAAACTCTGGATTGTGAGTTCTGTCCATGCCTTCATTTCTAAAGTTTTTCGAAAACTCGTAAACACCATCAAAACCACCAACAATCAATCGTTTTAAATACAATTCATTGGCAATTCGCATGTATAAAGGAATATCTAAAGCGTTATGATGCGTTTTAAAAGGACGTGCTGCAGCTCCACCAGGAATAGGTTGTAATACTGGTGTTTCTACTTCAAAATAACCAGCATCGTTAAAAAACTGACGCATGGCATTGAATAATTTAGTACGCTTAACAAAAACATTCTTTACTTGCGGATTTACTACTAAATCTGCATAACGTTGTCTGTACCGTTGCTCTGGATCTGTAAAAGCATCAAACACCACACCATCTTTTTCTTTAGGAAGTGGTAGCGGTTTTAAAGCTTTACTTAATAAGGTAAAATCTTTTACACGAACACTTTTTTCGCCAACTTGGGTTGTAAATAATTCGCCTTCAATACCAACAAAATCACCAAAGTCTATAAGTTTTTTAAATATTTCGTTGTATTTCTCTTTGTCATCGCCGGGGCAAATTTCATCACGGTTAAAATACACCTGTATTTTTCCATCAGCATCCTGTAAATCGGCAAAACTAGCTTTTCCTTGAACCTTTATCATCATCAATCTCCCTGCAATAACTACTTTTTTATCTGCTTCAAATTGCGATTTAATTTGTTTTGAAGTATGAGTTACTGGGTATAAATCGGCTGGATACGGATTAACACCTAATTCGCGTAGTCTAGAAAGTTTTTCTCTTCGTACTAATTCTTGTTCAGAAAGCTGCATTTTTTTGTTTTTTAGAATTGCAAAATTAAACTATTTAAAAAAAATGAAAAGCTTCTTTTAGAATATTCTTTGTAATTCATTAAAATTCTAATGGTTTGCATGATAATAGTCATAGAAAACCAGAGAATTAACTCTTATTTTTCGATGTTTATCATAATTACTATTTTACAATTAATGATAACACAGATACGTTTAATTTAAATAGA
This sequence comes from uncultured Flavobacteriaceae bacterium, assembly GCA_963704215.1. Taxonomy (GTDB): domain Bacteria; phylum Bacteroidota; class Bacteroidia; order Flavobacteriales; family Flavobacteriaceae; genus Mariniflexile. The sequence goes on along the minus strand of CAVPHK010000004.1, from coordinate 93,011 downwards.
TATAATAAATGAGACATCTTATTTTAAGTGCTTTAGCCATTATTAGTATTAACTTTTTTTCGAACTCCCAAAGTTTATCGCCTTATATAAAGGTAGGAGAAACTTCTAAATCAGTTCAGGATGCAACCAGAGATGTTATACAAACATTAAAAGATAATTCGTTTACGGTATTAGGCTCTTATAATCCATCGAATAAAAGTTCGTTAGCCGTTGTTGCTTTTACAAGAAACGACCTTAAAAATACGGTTGTAAAAGTGGCCGATAGAGGTGCGCTGGCTGCAACTATGAAGATTGGATTAATTGAAAAAAATGGTAAGGTAACGATATCATACACCAATCCAGATTATATTTTAAGAGCGTATTTGCCAAAAAATTACAATAGCTACAAAAGTACTTTTGTGTCATTTAGCGACGATTTAAAAAAAGCATTAGCTCCTCTAGGAAATGAGTTTAGTTCTTTTGGAGGCAGTGTTCAAGCAGATAAATTAGCATCATATCATTATAAAATTATGATGCCTTATTTTACCGACCCTGTAGAATTAAACGAATTTGGATCGTTTGAAGAAGGCTTAAATACCATCACCAAAAATCTTGACAATAAAAAAGGAAACACTGTTTTGGTTTATAAATTAGTTTATAATAACTCGAAAGTGGCTGTATTTGGTGTTGGAATGCAAAGTAAAGAAGATGGCGAATCTTATTTTTTACCAAAAATAGGAGAAGATCATGTGGCGGCTTTACCTTACGAAATTATTTTACAAGGCACTAAAGCCACCATGCTACACGGTAAATACAGAATTGCATTGCATTGGCCAGATCTTACAATGGGTACATTTATGAAAATTATGAGTACTCCTGGAGACATTGAAGATACCCTTGAGGCCTTATGTGAATAATTTTTTATTAGCAATTAAATATGACGCTGTAACAAATTTCTTGTAATGGCGTCATATTCATGTATAAGGATTAATTTATACAAAAAATTATTTACTATGAGTTTTTGGAGAGTACTTCTTTCTATTATTTGTCCGCCTTTAGCTGTCATCGATAAAGGCTGTGGTTCTATACTTATTGTTTTTTTATTATGGCTTTGTGGATGGGTTCCAGGCGTTATTGCTGCTTTGGTTATTCTTAATAATCCGAAGCGTTAGTATTTAGTCTTAATTGTAGTTTTTAGTCATTAAAACTTAACGCATTTGCGGCTTTTCGAGCATAAAAATTTGTAATTTTGCAGCTTATGAATAAGCAAATAGAACTTCAAGATTTAGGATTAAAAGATTATAAACAAACCTGGGATTTCCAAGAGCAGTTGTTTAAAGAAATTGTTGATACTAAAATCAAAAACAGAAGGGAAGAAACCCAATTAAAAACCAATAATTATTTTTTATTTGTAGAGCATCCACATGTTTATACCTTGGGTAAAAGTGGAGATATGTCTAATTTGTTGGTTGATGAAGCTCAGTTAAGAGAAAAGAACGCTAGTTTTTATAAAGTAAATCGAGGTGGGGATATTACCTATCACGGGCCAGGGCAAATTGTGGGTTATCCGATATTAGATCTCGATAATTTTTTTACAGATATTCATAAATACCTTCGTTTTTTAGAGGAAATGATTATTCTCACCCTTGCCGAATACGGATTAAAAGCCGAACGAAGCCCAGGTGAAACTGGTGTTTGGCTAGACGTAGGCACCCCTTTTGCGCGTAAAATTTGTGCCATGGGAGTGCGCGCCAGCCGTTGGGTAACCATGCATGGTTTTGCGCTTAATGTGAATGCAAATTTGGGTTACTTCGATTTAATGATTCCTTGTGGCATTCGTGGTAAGGCTGTGACTTCTTTGAATGTTGAGCTTGGTAAAGAAATTATTAATGAAGCAGAGGTGAAAGAGAAACTTTTAAAACATTTTGCAGTACTTTTTGAAGCTGAATTAAAACAAAAAACCGAGATTTAAGTTCCTGTTTATATATAGCAAATTCATTTTGATTAAAAACTGCTATATGATTCAGAATGGACATAAGACCTACCATATTACAAATAAATATTATATAACAATTAATTAACCGTACATTTGCCGCTTAATTAAAACGAGGTGAAGTTTAATATATAGATTGTCATCTCAAAATGTCCAATTAAGGACGATTCAAACAATTTATATGTCATTTAACTCATTAGGCTTATCTCAAGCCTTGCTAAAAGCAGTTAGCAAAAAGGGATACACAACTCCAAGTCCAATTCAGAAAAAAGCCATTCCACCCATTTTACAAGGAAAAGATGTATTGGCTAGTGCACAAACCGGCACGGGGAAAACAGCTGGTTTTACTTTACCACTTTTACATTTACTTTCTGAAAATCCAAAAGAAAAATATAAGCCTATTCGTGCCTTAATTTTAACACCAACACGTGAGTTAGCTGCACAAGTTTATGCGAATGTAAGGGAGTATAGCGAGTTTTTAAATTTACGAAGTGCGGTTATTTTTGGCGGGGTCAATCAAAATCCGCAAGTTGCAACCATGCGTCAAGGTATTGATGTTTTAGTAGCGACTCCAGGACGATTGATAGATTTAATTAATCAGAATCACATCTCTTTAAAACGCGTAGAAATCTTAGTATTGGATGAAGCTGATAGAATGTTGGATATGGGTTTTTTACGTGATATTGAGCGAATCATCAAAATGATGCCCGAAAAGCGTCAGAATTTAATGTTTTCTGCAACCTTTTCAGCCGATATAAAAAAACTGGCACATGGCATTTTAAATCATCCAGTTCAAGTAGAAGCTACACCAGAGAACACGACGGTTGATGCCATTTCACAAAAAGTATATCGTGTTGCTAAAGGCTTAAAAACTGATTTAATTATTAAATTGATTTTAGACGGAAACTGGCAGCAAGTTCTGGTTTTTACACGTACCAAACACGGGGCTAATAAACTTTGTGAGAAAATGGCGAAAGCTGGAATAAAAGCAGCTGCTATACACGGAAATAAAAGTCAGGGAGCACGAACAAAAGCTTTAGGTGGTTTTAAAAGTGGTGCGGTAAGTGTTTTAGTGGCAACCGATATTGCTGCTCGGGGTTTAGATATTCCGTTACTACCACATGTTATTAATTTTGAATTGCCTAATGTGTCTGAAGATTACGTGCATAGAATTGGTAGAACAGGTAGAGCAGGAGCTAGCGGGGAAGCGATTTCTTTAGTGAGCGCCGATGAAACAACTTTTTTGCGTGATATTGAAAAGTTAGTGGGTATAAAAATACCTGTTGAAATTGTTGAAGGTTTTGAACCCGACCCGAATGCATCAACCGAACCCGAAAAAAGACAACAACGCGGTGGAAGGAATCGTTCTAGAAATACTGAAAGGTCAAATTCTTCCAATAATACTCAAAAAGATAACAGCTCCAGACGTCCTAAACGTAATACAGATAGACGTCGTAATGACAGAAGAAATTAAAATGTGATGGAAACGCAACCCAACAACCCTTTACACGGTATAAAACTAGAGCAAATCATCAACGATTTGGTGACGCATTACGGTTGGGAGTATATGGGTTTTACGGTAAAAATTAAATGTTTTACTGATAATCCGTCTGTGAAATCGAGTTTAAAATTCTTGCGTCGAACTCCATGGGCAAGAACAAAAGTGGAAACCATGTATTTAAATATGCTTAAACAAAACGAAAAGAAAAAAGGTTCAAGAAAATAACTTGAACCTTTTTAATATGTGATAAACAACTAATTATTCTGGTTTTTTCTTGCCTTCACCTTTTTCAACCTTTTCCATAGCAGTTTTAAACTCTTCTAAGGTAACAGCGCCATCAGAATTTGCATCCATTCTTGCAAATCTTTTTTCATGCATTTCGGCCGATACTTCTTTTTTTGTTTTGCGAGCTTTCATCTCTTCTAAAGAAAGAATGCCATCTTTATTAGTGTCTAAAGTAGCAAACATTTTTTCTGGATCTGGTTTCTTTTTCTCTTGTGCGTTTACTTGAGAAAAAGCCAATAGCGCAAAGGTGAATAAAGCAAATTTTAAAATTGTTGTTTTCATTATTTTAAAGGTTTTATTTGTTATTATTCACTATGACTCTAAATTTAGAAAAAGGTTTAATACTTGGGATACTTATTATGAAAACTTAATTATATATGCTTGACGCCTTCATATACCACAATAGCCACGGCATTTGCTAAGTTTAAACTTCTAACATGCTGGCTGTAAAGAGGTATTTTAAAAAGCTTATCGGTATGTTTTTCAATTATCGTTTTTGGCAATCCTACAGATTCTTTTCCGAAGACTAAAAACAGGTTGTCTTCAAATGGAATGTCCCAATGATTTTTAGTGCCATGACTGGATAGAAATACCATTTTTTCATTTTTATTTTTGCTGAAGAATTCATCGATGTTTTCATAGTAAATAATGGAAACATGTTTCCAGTAATCTAATCCGGCACGTTTTAATCGGGAATCATCAATTGTAAATCCAAATGGTTTAACCAAATGCAAAATAGAACCAGAAGCTAAGGCTAATCGGCCAATATTGCCCGTATTATTAGGGATTTCTGGCTCAATAAGGACGATGTTTAAAGGCATAAAAAAGTTTCTTTTTACTAAAAGGCGAAGATACCATATTAAATAAAAAGAAACTTTATAAAAATTTTAAATGGAATTAATGAGAAACCATTATCATTTTAGATTGTTTGGTTTCACTACCATTAAAGATATTTAAAATATATGCACCGTTTTCAAAAGGAGTCATGTCTAACAAAATTTCCTGTTCTGAAGATTTTACAGATTTTTCCATAACTTTTCTTCCGTCAATTGTAAAAATTTGAACCAAAATTACATTGTTTTTAATGTTTTTTAGCGTTATAAAATCTTTTACAGGATTTGGGTATATTTTAATTTGATTTACATTTTTATCAGCTATAGAAAGAGTACTTGAGTTACCATAAAATTCAATTTCATGAATAGTTGTATATCTAGAACCTGCAGGTTGTCCGTCGCCAACTATTTTTACATATCTGGTGCCTGCAGCGGTAGGCGATATTGTGTAAGGTACTTTAACGGTAGGGGTTGTACTAATTTGAAAAAATCCGCTGCTAGGATAAGCTAGAATAAAATCGCCGTCAGCTGGATATGTTGCAGGAGCATCAGGAACTGTAGAAGACACCCAAATTTGTAAATTATACGTTTTTCCACTTGTTGTTGCAATATCAACCAAATCTAAATCGAAAGCTCCTTTTAGATCGTATATTATAGAAACATAGTCCACACACCCTCCTAAAGCAGCACTTCCGGCCCATTGGGTGTCCGGGTTTTTATCCAAACTATCTCCCATGGGATTATCTTTTGTATGACCATACGCTAGCGTTTCTTCGTGACAAGCAAAAACAGCTTCAACATCAGAAGCATTAACGTTTATCAGGTTTAAACCTTCACGTGGGTCTGGCGGGGGCGGTGCATCTTGAGTGATAGTTAAGGTTCTTACAATGGTGTCTGCTCCAGTTCCTGTAAAAGTTACAGTACCCGTTCTACTTTCTGTACCTGTATTTTCAGTCACTGTAATCGAAACTGTTGCATCTCCAGAACCAGAGTTCGGATTAACAGTAGTAATCCAAGCATCATTAGATACCGCTGTCCAGCCTATATTGGCAGTAACAGTTACATCGTTGCTAACGGCTTCGTATGTAAGCGTAGGCAAAGTACTAACAATTAAAGATTCTGGTATAACCACATTACAATCGCCGCCCGTTATTAAATCTCCTGTATTATTCACAAAACAAGCACCTATACCATAACCAACCATACCATCAGTTATTGGTGTATAAACACCCATATCTGCGCCTTTTCCTGCTGCACCGGTGAAAGTGAAAATTTCGCCGGATGTATTGGCCGAAATTCCTGTATTTTCAGAAAAGCCTGTATATGTTGTTTCACCCAATGTAGTTCCGCTATATTCGTTTCCGGAATATGTTAGTCCAGTTCCCATTGCTATAGGAGATGTGGTATTTCCAGTAATAACTGGTGTTATATTGGAGTTGCCCGAAGCAAAATAAATTAAGTTATTGGAAACTGTTCCTAATGGTTTGGTAGTTCCCGTATTAATATTAAAAAATAAAGGCGCATTTGTATTTACAATTGTATTGTTAGATACGTCTATATTTTGAACTTTTTGGTAGCCGTTTGTCATGCTTGTTGAAGAACAATCTACAGCACTAGTATCGTTTCCACCTAAAAAGGTGATACCGTTATTCCAAATAGCGTTATCAGTGGTTGTAACACAATCTTGGATGTAATTGTTTCTAATGGATTGGTTACTATCAACAATTCGAATACCTCCTGTACCTTCAACATTTTCACCTAAAAAGTAATTTCCGTTAACAGTTGTATGCGAACCATGACGCAGTACTAACGAACCTCTACATTTTCTAAAGGTGTTATTAATATAGCTGTTACCTTTACTTTTATTAGTAATTATTTCATTTTCACCATCTGCTTGAACAAAATAATTGTTCTGAACTATGGCGTTACTATTTACATTTTGATACTCACTCGTACCTATACGTATCGTTTCGCTATCTCCAGAATTTGTTGCCGTGGCGTCAATTTTTGAATAATTATAAAAATAATTATTTAGAATTTTATGACCAACTACGTCACAACGTGTGTTTGGAGTACCAGAACCATCAGCAGAGGCATTAAATTGATATTCCGCAAGAATCATATTTCCAGAGGTGTTTTTATTCAAAAAAGAACAGTTAATCACGGTATTGTTGGCTCCGTACAATACCAGCCAATTATGTTTTGTACTTACACCGTTGAGTGGATTAATGCCACCACTAACGGTTACCCCATCAACGACGCAATTTTTAAGGATGCTATTGTAGGCATAATTCGTACCATCTCTAAATTCAATAAAATTGCTAGTCCCAACTCCACCTTTCCAACGAAAACCTTCAACAATACACCAATCTCCACCAATATCCATTGTTTGACCTCCGGTAAATGTAACACCTCCAGGAGTCGCCGGTTTATAGGTTATTGGCAATGCTTCTGTACCCACACCATTAATTTTCATTGTTGCACTTGAAGAATATGTTCCATTTGCCAATTCAACTATATCACCTGGAATAAGATTAGTAGAAAAAGTAGCTGTAAGTGTTGAGGGGCTGGTAATTGTAAAAGTTTGTGGTACTCCGGGAGTTGTTCTTGTTTGCGAAAAAACGCCATAATTACAGCACAGAATTAATGTAAAAACGCAAGTTATAAAGGACAGACGTTTAGATAAAGATCGATAATTTAGAGTGGTTTTTAATCTCATTTCGAATAATTTAGTATATGAATCATAATTGGTAAACCAAAGTGGTTAACCAAATATAATCTTTTTTTTAAAAAGCAACTAAAATTATATTCATTATTAACACCTGTTATACAGGGGTGGAAGTGAGTTTTAGATAAGTTTAGTAAAAAAAGGGATTAATGGCTAATTTAAGGCAAGATCGAAATTTAATTTATTAGTACTTTTTCAATACAAATTGTATTCGAATCTTTTTTCAATTCTATAAAGTAGAGACCTTTTTTTAAGTTTGAAATACTAATAGTTTTAGATGAAGAATTTTGGGAACGAATTATTCTACCTAAATTATCAAGGATATTGATGTAATTGAAACTATTTGGAATTGTTTCTTGAATATGAACTTCGTTATTACTAGGATTAGGAAAAATACGGATTAAATTATTCTTATTTTCTAATTTAATTACCGAAAGCGTTGGGTTTTCTTCGATGCTAAAATTAGCGAATAACACTTCCTCATCTCTTAAATCGGCCACACTATTTAAGCTTCGGTATATTCCCCATTTTGGTCGAACGAAGTCGGCATCTGTTTGCCAATTTTTAATTGAATTGTTTGAATAGTTTAACAATTCTGTTCCGTCACTAACCTTATTAATTAAAATAGAATACGTTCCAGAATTAGGACTGGCATTAGTCCCGAATTTTATGGTTTCGGTCACATCTACCCAAGAACCTTTAAAAGGAGCTAAATCGGTTGATATTAGTGTTATTTGTGATGCTGTTTCGGCATAACGTATTTCTAATTTGTCTGGAGTTCCTTTGCGAGTTGTTAGGGTATACATCGGCATGGACTCATATAGACCTCCAACCGATTTTAATTGATGAATATGTGTAAAACTAGATGACGATTGAAACCCGTCAGGTAATTTAAACTTCCATTTATAAACGACTGTTTCGCCTGAAATGCCTTTTAAATTGTCTGGTGATTTGTCGTAAGTTTTAATTTCGTTTCGTTGACGATCGGTACTACCATTACACCTGTCGGTGTCTGTTAAGGCATGAATCGTAAAACGGAATACATTGATGCCTAAACCTCCCGCGCTGGTAGCTGCATCCATAATTTCATCAATATGTTTTACTTCGGGAGTATGACTGCAATCTGGTTCTTCAACGGCGTCATAGCCGGGTGCTAAAACGGAACTTATTAAATTATAGGTCTCAACTCCATTAGGTCCGTCAGCATCCAGTGTAACTTGGGCGTTAATTATGTTGAATTGAAAAAACAATAGAAGACTTAAGGAAATAATTGATTTCATAATTCAAAATATTTGGTTTACCAAATTGGTTAACCAAATATAATCAAATTAATAAGTTTAAACCAAATTAAATCATGTTATCAAAACAATGTCTACTTTACTTGGTAGGTGAGTTTCATTGTTATGGAAGCCGTTTTTTCTTTTGAAGCTGTATTATAAGCACCACCCCAAGAATAATCTTCGTTGGAGTTTTGACCAGTAATTTGAAAAATACCCATTTGGGCTAGCTCTAATTCACCTAATTTAGTTCCTGAATTTTCGGCGATACTTTTGGCGCGCACATGAGCATTATCGGTAGCTTGAGCCACCATTTCTATTTTTAAATCTTCTAGTTTTGTGTAGTAATATCTGGGTGCTAAAGAGTATAATTGAATGCCTTTGTTTAAAAGTTCTGTGACTTCTCTAGAAATTTTCTCAACCTTTTCAACCTCTTTAGAGTTTACTTGTACGGTTTGACTTAATGTATATCCTATAAATTCTTGTCCTAAATACTTCCCGTCAGATGTATAGTTTTGCTTGAATTCTTTATCAGTTTCTACAGCGTTAAAAACAATAACATCATCGTTCAATCCTTTTGATTTAAGATATTCTGATATGGTTTCTTTATCTTTTTTTAAATCGGAATACGCTTGTTTTAAATCGCTGTTGACTTGAGAAAATTTGGCTTCCCAAACAATTAAATCGGAGGTGAAATTAGTTTGTCCTAAACCTGTAACCGAGATTGTTCCTTGTTTTTTATTTCTATTTATAACGGCATTTCCCAAAATGAAGGAAGCAACAATAATGGCAATTGCGAAAACGATGGCATTCGTACTATTTTTCATAGAAACAAGTTATTACCTTTTAATTTATCGAATAAATTTAATGAATTTACTTATATCACTAACAGAATTATTTGTTAGAAATTTTATAAATGCACTACCAATAATGGCTCCTTTAGCATATTGTGTAGCTTGTGTAAACGTTTTATTGTCTGATATTCCAAATCCGATTACTTGAGGATTTTTTAAATTCATATTTGAAATACGTTTAAAATAATAGGTTTGTTCATCGCCAAAACCAGACTGAGAACCTGTAACGCTGGCACTACTTACCATATAAATAAATCCGTTGGAAATAGAATCTATAAAATTAATACGTTCTACACTGGTTTGAGGTGTAATTAAAAAGACATTAATAAGTCCGTATTTTTCGAAAATGGCTTTGTATTCCTCATGATACACATCAACTGGTAAATCTGGGATAATTAATCCATCGATACCAATTTCTTCACATTTTTTACAGAAAGCTTCTACACCATATTGTAAGCATTGGGTTAAAATATCCCATGATGATTAAGGGAATAGAAACAGTTTTACGGATGTCTTTTATTTGATTGAAAAGAACCTCGGTAGTCATCCCATTTTTTAAAGCTTGAGTTGAACTTGCTTGAATTGTTGGTCCATCGGCCAATGGGTCGCTGAAAGGTAAGCCAATTTCAATCATATCAACACCATTTTTTTCTAGGTCTTGAATGATAGAAACGGTATCGTTTAAACTTGGATAACCAGCTGTAAAATATATTGAAAGTAACTTTTTGTTTTCTTGTAATTTATTTTGAATACGATTCATAAAAATATTGTTTTGTCATTGCGAGGAACGAAGCAATCCGTATAATGAGATTCCTTCACTTTGTTCGGAATGACTTATAGTTTAAAATAATTAATATAAGTATCTAAATCTTTATCACCTCGACCTGATAAACTCACCACCACAACATCGGTTGGTTTGAAGGTTTTCTGTTCGAAAATAGCTAAGGCATGCGAACTTTCGATGGCAGGAATAATACCTTCTAGTTTACACAATTCTAAACCAGCTTTCATAGCTTCATCATCGGTAATGGACATAAATTCGGCACGACCAGTTTTAGCTAAATGTGCATGCATAGGACCAACACCTGGATAATCTAACCCTGCAGAAATGGAGTAGGGTTCGGTAATTTGTCCATCTGGAGTTTGCATTAACAATGTTTTACAACCGTGAATAATGCCTTCTTTACCTAAAACAGAAGTTGCGGCACTTTCTCCAGAATCAACCCCTAAACCAGCAGCTTCAACAGCAATAATATTAACATCTTCTTCGTGTAAAAAATGATAATAAGTACCTGCAGCATTACTGCCACCACCAATACAAGCGACCACATAATCAGGATTTTCTTTGTCCTTCTTGTTCTTTTAATTGCCATTTTATTTCTTCGGAAATAACCGATTGAAAACGCGTAACCATATCTGGATACGGATGTGGTCCAATAGCAGAACCAATAATATAATGTGTGTTTACTGGATTATTAATCCAATCGCGAATGGCTTCGTTAGTAGCATCTTTTAAAGTACGACTTCCTGATAATGCTGGAACAACTGTCGCGCCTAACATTTTCATACGAGCTACGTTTGGTGCTTGTCGTGCAATGTCAATTTCTCCCATATACACAATACATTCTAAACCCATTAAAGCACAAACCGTAGCAGTTGCAACACCATGTTGTCCTGCCCCTGTTTCGGCAATAATTCGGTGTTTTACCTAAACGTTTTGCCATTAAAATTTGACCAATAGTATTGTTTATTTTATGCGCTCCGGTATGATTTAAATCTTCTCGTTTTAAATAAATTTTAGTGTTGTATTTTTCTGAAAGACGTTTCGCAAAATAGAGTGGAGATGGTCGCCCAACATAATCTTTTAAAAATTGGTCGAACTCTTTTTTAAAGTCGGGTTCGGCCATTATTTTTAAATAATTCTGGCGTAATTCTTCTACATTTGGATAGAGCATTTCTGGAATATATGCACCTCCAAATTCGCCGTAATAACCTTTTTCGTTTACGTTGTAATTCATATTCTCTGTCATTCCTGCGAAGGCAGGATATCTGTTTAAATTTTTGTAATAATTCTATATTTTTTAATCCAGGTTCTATTTCAAATTTACTATTCACATCGATGGCATAACAGAATTTTGAAGCTGGACTTTGAATAAATTCTTTTAATTTGTCTATTTCTTCCAAACCAATACCACCGCTTAAAAAGAAGGGTTTGGTTGATGGGTAATTATTTAAAACATTCCAATTGAAGGTGTATCCATTTCCACCTGGTAATTTTCCTTTGGTATCGAAAAGGAAATAATCGCACACGTTTTCATAAGGTTTTAAAACTTCAAAATTGAATTCGTCTTTTATGGAAAATACTTTGATTAATTTCATCGACTGTGCTCGATAAAATCTCGTATTGTAATTTTTAATCACAATACTCAGGTGATTCTTCGCCATGAAGTTGAATTGCCTGTAAATCGTAAGTTTAATTTTTTCAAAGTCAACTACTGTTTCAATTTCTTCATCTACAAAAACACCTATTTTTTTTATGGATTTGGGTAACTGAGGAATATACTGAATCAAAATATCTTGCAGATTTTTTATAAAATATAAAACCTAGATAGTCAGGTTGCAAAGCCGCAACTTGTTCTATATTATCTTGATATTTCATTCCACAGACTTTAAGCCTCACCCCAGCCCTCTCAGAAGGAGAGGGAGTAGATTGCGGAATATTTTTATTTTTTTTATTCATAAGAGTAAGCGTCCTCCTCCTTTGGAGGAGTTAGAGGAGGCCATTAATAAATTGTTTCGCACTTTCACCTGCATTATCGGTTTTCATAAAGTTTTCACCAATTAAAAACCCTTTGTACCCAAAATTTTGTAAATCTCTAATGGCTTCAATATTGCTAATACCGCTTTCTGAAACTTTTACAAAATCGTTTGGAATTAATTCACTTAGTCCTTTACTGGTATCTAAACTAACATCAAAAGTTTTTAAGTTTCGGTTATTGACCCCTAACATATCTAAACTTGGCATGATGGATTTATGTAATTCTTCTTCGTTATGAACTTCTAATAAAACATCCAAATTTAAGCCTTTTGCAAATTCTGAAAGTTGTTTTATTTCTGCTTTAGTTAGAATAGCTGCAATTAATAAAATAACATCGGCACCATAGGCCTTCGCTTCCAATAACTGGTATTCGTCTATGATGAATTCTTTTCGTAAAAGCGGCAAATTGCAACTGGCACGTGCGGTTAATAAATCGTCTAACGAACCACCAAAATATTTGCCATCGGTTAAAACGGACATGCCACAAACGCCTGCATCCTCATAGCCTTTGGCCACATCAAAAACATTTAAATTTTGATTGATAACTGATTTTGAAGGAGATCGACGTTTGTGTTCGGCAATAATTCCTGTTTGACTTTCACGTAATTTGTAAGCCAATGAAATAGTTTGTCTTTCAAACAAAACCGATTGTTCCAATTGTTTAACAGGAATTAACGATTTTCTTAAATCGACTTCAATGCGTTTGTCGGCAACAATTTTGTCTAGTATATTCATTTTCCTACCACTAACCCTTTCCAAAGGAAAGGAAACTATTATGTTATTATTTTCTACTTTTTTAAACTCCTTCCCTTTGGGAAGGATTTAGGATGGGATTTATTTACTCAATTCTATTAATTTATTCAAGCTAGCTTGTGCTTTTCCACTTAACAAAGATTCTTTTGCCAATTCAAAACCTGCCTTATGACTAATTTTGTTCGACGTTGCAATAGCTAAACCAGCATTAGCACATACTACATTGTTTTGTGCATCTGTTCCTTTTCCTTGAATCACATTCATAAAAATTTTGGCCGATGATTCTACCGTGCTTCCCCCAAAAATGGATTCTTGGGTTATTTCTGAAACACCTAAATCTTCTGGTGAAAACATGGTTTCGGTATAATTTGAAATTACTTTTGTTGGTCCGGTTAAAGATATTTCATCATAACCATCTAACGCATGCACAATCGAATAATTTTTATCGGTATTTTGATATAAATATCCATATAAGCGAAGTAATTCTAAGTTAAAAACACCTACCATTTGGTTTTTAGGAAACGATGGATTTACCATCGGTCCTAACATATTGAAAAAAGTTTTTACGCCTAATTCTCTACGAATGGGCGCTACATTTTTCATCGCTGGGTGAAATAAAGGTGCATGTAATACACAGATGCCTGCTTTATCTATAGTCTGTTTGAGAAAATCTTCATTGCTTGAAAATTTAATACCTAAATATTCCATAACGTTTGAAGATCCACAAGCAGATGATACACCGTAATTACCATGTTTAGCTACCTTTACACCTGCGCCTGCAGTTACAAATGATGCCAAAGTTGAAATGTTAAATGTGTCCTTACCGTCACCACCTGTTCCGCATAAATCTATTGCGTTAAAATCTTGTAAATTAATAGGAATACATAATTCTAAAAGTGCATCTCTAAAACCGCGTAATTCTTCAAGTGTGATACTTCGCATCATAAAAACCGTTAGAAACGCCGCAATCTGACTTTGGTTATAGTCTCCTTTTGAGATGTTAACCAAAACCTGTTTTGCTTCTTCACTGGAGATGCTTTCGTGGTTTATCAGTCTGTTTAGTATAATTTTCATATCTCTGTCATTCCCTCTAAGGAGGGAATCTTTTTAATTGTATTTTAATTTTTAGTTATATATTTATGAGATTCCTGCTTACGCAGGAATATGTAACCAATTCTTTAATATCTGTTTTCCGTTTGGTGTTAATACCGATTCTGGGTGGTATTGTACGCCTTTAACATCGTATTCGCGATGACGTAAAGACATTATTTGTCCGTTAGCATCTACCGAAGTCGCTTCTAAACAATCTGGAAGGTTGGCATTTACAACCCAAGAATGGTAACGCCCCACTTCAATTTCTTTATCCATGCCTTTAAATAATATTTCATCATCAACAGTGATTTTAACTTTAGTAGCAACACCATGATAAACGTCATCTAAATTAATAAGTGAACCGCCAAAAACTTCACCAATAGCTTGTTGCCCTAAACAAACACCTAAAATACTTTTTGTTGGTGCAAATCGTTCAATTATTGGTTTTAATAATCCTGCTTCGTCTGGAATTCCGGGTCCTGGTGATAAGACAATTTTATCAAATGGTTCTACATCATCTAAAGTTAATTTATCATTTCTAACAACGGTTACATCGCAGTTTAAATCTTCTAAATAATGTACCAGATTGTATGTGAAACTGTCGTAATTGTCTATAACTAATACTTTCGTCAGTTTTTATTCCTGCTAAGGCAGGAATCTGTTTTTAAACTTAATCTTTTTCGGTAATGATTGCCCATTCTTTTATGCTAGGGATGAAAACGTTTAAAATTTATGTTTTAAATTTCACTTCATGAGATTCCTGCTTTCACAGGAATTAAATTTTTTCGGCTAATTCAATAGCTTTTGTTAGTGCTCCTAATTTATTGTATACTTCTTGTAATTCGTTTTCTGGATTAGATTTTGATACCAATCCTGCACCAGCTTGCCAATGTAATTTGTGGTTTTTGCTTAAAAAAGTACGTATCATAATGGCGTGATTAAAATTGCCCTCAAAATCCATAAACCCAATGGCGCCACCGTAATACGAACGACTTGTTTTTTCGTATTGTTCGATAAGTTGCATGGCGCGATGTTTTGGAGCGCCACTTAACGTTCCTGCTGGAAAGGTATCGGCAACCACTTGCATGGTGGAGGTTTCTTTGTGTTTTTGCCCAGTAACTTTGCTAACCAAATGAATAACGTGCGAGAAAAACTGAACCTCGCGGTAGGTGTCTACGGTAACATGACTGCCATGTCTGCTTAAATCGTTTCGTGCCAAATCTACTAACATAACATGTTCGGCGTTTTCTTTAGCGTCTTTTACCAGTTTTTTTGCTAATTCTGCGTCTTGTATGTCGTTTCCGGTACGTTTAAAAGTGCCTGCAATAGGGTGAATTTCTGCTTTTCCATCGCTAACAATGAGTTGTGCTTCGGGCGAACTTCCAAAAATTTTGAAGTTTCCGTAATCGAAATAGAATAAATATGGAGACGGATTGATGCTTCGTAAAGCACGATATACATTAAATTCATCACCTTTAAATTCTTGGGCAAAACTTTTTGATAATACCAATTGAAACACATCACCACGTCCACAATGTTTTTTAGCTAGTTCTACGTGGTGTTTGTATTCGTCGTCTGATAAATTTGAGCTAATGTCTCCGTTTGAATTAAAGCTATAAGATGCAGAAGTTTTTAACTTTAATTAAATGGTCTATTTCTTCAATATTAGGTTCAGATTCAAAACAATGTGCAAAAATATAGGCTTCATTTTTATGATGATTTATGGCGATAATGTTTTGATAAACGGCATAATTAACATCGGGAATGCTTAGTGAATTTTCTTTTTTTGAAATCTCAACATCTTCAAAATAACGTACCGCATCATAAGCAATGTAACCAAAAATACCATTGTTTATAAATTTGAAGTCTTCTTCAGAATTCACTTTAAACGTTTGGTGAATTGATTAATTTCTTCAGAAACATCAGTGGTTTTAGTAATAGGCATTGACAGTTTCACTGCCATCGGGAAAGGTTTGAAAAATGGTTTCGTTTTCAACCTTAATAGTGGCAATAGGGTTGAAACAGATGTACGAGAAACTGTTGTCGTTGGCATGATAATCACTACTTTCAAGCAAAATACTGTTTGGGTATTTATCTCTAATTTTTAAATAAATACTAACAGGCGTAATGGTATCTGCCAGAATTTTTTTGTAGTGTGTATATAAATTAAATTTGTTCATTATGCTGAATGTATTTCAGTGTTTTTCTATTAAAAAAAGGCTTGTCGTGAACGACAAGCCTTTTGGATATTTTAAGTTTTAAATATACTAGGGTTTTACTTCACGAAACGTAAGTTTTGCAAGCTCCACCACCAAGTATTATTTAAAATTGTATTCATTTTTATTTTTAATTGGTTCAAATATAGAAATCAAAATAGTTTTACACAATAGTTTTGTGTGTTTTTTGTATAAAACTATGTTAAACTGTTTTATTGCTATTAAGTATTAATTAATTTTATCGTTCTATTGAACATTTGATAAAGTTCGTTTTTAAAGTTTTAAAAAAATAATATGAGATTTAAAATATTGGTACTTGCTTTGGTTTTAATGGGGTGTAATAATTCTAAAAAGACCGATGTGGTTAATGTTTCCGAAGAAGTAGAAAGCAGCAGTAACATATCAAAAAGTGACGATTTAGAAGTTTATGATTTTGCTGGTTTTGAAAAATTTTTAAACAAAAACGACAATAAAATTCATGTGATTAATTTTTGGGCAACATGGTGTGCTCCTTGCGTAAAGGAACTACCTTATTTTGAAAAATTAAATACAGAATATGGCAGCAAAAATGTAGAGGTATTATTGGTGAGTTTGGATTTTCCTCATTTATACGATTCTAAATTAAAGCCATTTATAAAAAAGAAAAACATTCGTTCCAAAGTTATTGCTTTAGATGATGTAGATATGAATACTTGGATACCAAAGGTTGATGAAGCTTGGTCTGGATCGTTACCAGCCACCATTATTTATAAAAATAAGGAACGTAAATTTTTTGAACAATCATTTACATTTGAAGAATTAGAAAAAGAAGTTAAACAATTTTTAAAATAGAATACTATGAAAAACAAAATGAAATTATTTTTTGGACTTGTAATTGTTTTATGCGTTAGTGCATTTACAATTGGAAAAACGTCAATGAGTGAAGGTTACAAAATTGGTGATGTTGCCGAAGATTTTTCATTAAAAAATATTGATGGAAAAATGGTTTCTTTAACCGATTACAAAAATGCCAAAGGATTTATAATTACGTTTACTTGTAATACCTGTCCTTATGCTGTGGCTTATGAAGACAGAATTATTGCTTTAGATAAAAAATATGCGTCTAAAGGTTATCCGGTAATTGCTATTATGCCAAACAACATTGCTGTAAAACCAGATGATAGTCTAGCAGCCATGAAACAACGTGCAAAAGAGAAAGGATTTACGTTTCCTTACTTAATTGATGAGGGACAAAAAGTGTATCCTAAATTTGGAGCTACTAAAACACCACATATGTTTGTACTTCAAAAAACAAAAAAAGGGAATGTTGTTAAGTACATTGGCGCTATAGATGATAATTATAAAGATGCCAATGCTGTTACAACTAAATATGTAGAAAAAGCTGTGGATGCCTTATTAAAAGGAAAAGAAGTAGAACAAAAGGAAACAAAAGCTATTGGCTGTTCAATTAAAGTTTAAATTATTGAGATTCTTTCAAAAAAAATCTAAAGTTTAAAACTTTAGATTTTTTTTTCGTCTATAATCGTAAGAAGTATTAATTTTGTGCCTTACAAAAATTAAATAATTACAATGGAAGATTTATCACAAGAAGAATGGGCATCTCAATTAGAAGAAGATGCTAATGCGGTAATTTTAGATGTAAGAACAGATGCTGAAGTAGCAGGAGGTATTATACCAAATGCTATTCATATAGATATATATAAAGGACAGTTATTTGTAGACGAAATAGAAGCATTAGATAAATCTAAAAACTATTATGTTTACTGCCGATCTGGAAATAGAAGTGGGAAGGCTTGTGCTATCATGATGCAATTAGGTTTTGCAAATGCCTATAATCTTGAAGGCGGTATTTTAAGATGGGAAGGTGATATAGTTGATTTTGAATAAAAAGCTAATGATATACAATAAACTTTTAATTTGCATTATTGTTTGCACTACCATGTTTGGTTGTAAAGACACTGTGAATAAAGAACATGTACAAGATATTTCTTCAAAAGAATTGCTAAAAATTATTGAATCTGGCGATGTACAATTAATTGATGTTCGAACTCCAACAGAATTTAATGAAGGATATATAGAAAATGCCAAAAATATTAATTTCGCATCACCGTCATTCACCAAAGATATTACTACTTTAGATAAAGATATACCGGTTATTATATATTGTCGTTCTGGAAATAGAAGCGGAAAAAGTGTAAAAGATTTTATCCATGCAGGATTTACAAAAATTTACGATTTCAATGGAGGTATTTTAGAATGGAAATCCGAAGGGTTACCACTTGTAATTGATACACCTTAGTTGCTTTAAATTAAGTATTTCGCAGCCCTCGCTTGATGCTTTTCGTCGATGTTTTGCGTTTTTATCTTTTTTTTGGGCACTTTAGCTTTTTTATTTTTTATAGATATACTAATTTTTTACATTTATAATAATTAATCTATAAATTTCATCCCTCATGGAAAACGGTTACGTTATATTAGGAATAATAGCCTTATTATTTTTAAGTATGTATGGCTATGCATATTTTTCTGTTGCATTAGAAAAAATTAAAGCGATTAGAGAAAAAAAAAGAAATGTGCATAAAATGGAGCAGAGACATCAAGAAAGTTTGAAAAAACAAGAACTTATTGATGAGAAGGTTCGAAAATTTAATGAACGAAAGGAAGAGATTCAAAAAGAATTAATGCTGTTGGAAAAAATGAAAGCAAGACAAAAAGTTGGTTAAGCAAATAGAAGCAAACAAATTTTAAATTATAAACACAAAAGCCTGTAAATTAAATATTTATAGGCGTTTTTGTATAATGGATTCGTTGTTTTTAATGTTTATAGCTTATGCTATCTCCAATCGCCAGTGCCCAAGCGTCTGCTAATCCAGCATTTACTTCAAGTACATATTTAGCAGGCTTATTTGATGGTAACGAAGATTCATCAAAAGGTTTGGTGTTTTTTTGAAAGCTAACAATGGTTTTATTAGCATTAAAATATATTATATCTAAAGGAATTTTGGTGTTTTTCATATAAAAATAGCGCTCACGTTCATCTTCAAAAACAAATAACATGGCTTGGTTTATCTCCATAGATTCTCGGTACATTAACCCCGTTTGCTCATCAAATTCGGTATCTGCAATTTCAATATCTAATTTAATTTCAGTAGAATCGGATACTTTGAATAATGTAAGTTCTCCTTCTTTTTTAAATGTAATTTCTGTTTGCTTTATAACTTTTTTGTCTTCTTTACAAGAAAAAAGATTTACAATGATAATGAGGCAACCTAAAAATAGAAAGTTGTAAAATCTTTTAAAATTTGTACTATTTAACCACATGTTTTGGTTTGTAAATAAACATAAAATAAAGGCCAATAATTATAAACGGAATACTTAACCATTGACCCGTATTTAAATTAAACCAGTTTATGTATTCATCGCCTTGTGGCTCTTTAACAAATTCTACAAAGAAACGAACCGTCCATAATAAAACTAAAAACAATCCAAATAAAAATCCGGTTTGGTCTTTTTTAGTGGTTTTAGAATAGAAATACCAAAGAATTAAAAATACAAAAATATAACAAAATGATTCATATAATTGCGCTGGATGTCTGTATGGTACAGCATTTAACAATTCTGAAAATTGCGGATTATCAGTAACAGCAGCATAAGCTTTTTTAACATCGTTAATACCTGTAAGTTGCATAATTTGGTTTTTGTAGTATTCATCTTGAATAAAACGAACTCCAAAGATGAATCGGTTACTTTTCCAATAATTTCAGAATTAATAAAGTTCCCAATTCTAATAAAAACAGCTCCCGAAGCTACCGAAATAACAACACGATCTAAAATCCAAAGCAAGGATTTGTAATTATATTTTTTTCTGTATAAATACATGCCTATAATAATGCCAATAGCTGCACCATGACTTGCTAATCCTTGAAAACCTGTAAATTGAAAACCACCTTTAAAACTAAAAGGGAGAAAAATGCTGAAAAAATCTTCAGAAATTAACTCAGATTGATAAAATAAAACATGCCCTAATCGAGCACCAATCATAGTGGCTAAAACCGTGTATATAAATAAAGGGTCTAGATACTCTAATGAAATTTTCTCTTTAGTAAAAATACGTTTCATAATATACCAGCCAATAACAAAGGCAACCACCCACATAAGACTGTAAAAATGGAGTTTAAAATTTCCAATAATATCAATTCCTGTTATAGGGTTCCAATCAAATTTTAAAAGATACATAGGTTTTGTTTTTCGGTGTAAAGATACAGGATTGTTATATTTATTTGCGTTAAAATTATTTAAGAACTTCAATAATTTCTACTTCAAATATTAAATTGGTTTTTGGTGGAATATCTCTACTGCCAGCTTCACCATATCCTAAGTGATATGGAATAAATAAGCGTTGCTTTATCGCCAACACTTAATTGCTGTAAGCCTTCTTTAAAGCCAGCAATCATTCTTGCATTCGCACTTATATCTGCTTTTATAGGTTGGTATAGATTTGCCTCTTTTCTATCTTCGTTAACCATCTGAAACGTTTCGGCTATTTCAAGTTTACTTGTTTCTAACAGTCTTCCATCTTCAAAAAATACCGCATAATGGGTTAATACTTTAGAGTTTGTTTTAAGCTTTTTGCCAGCACCTTTTTCAGTTATAAAGTATTGTAAGCCAGATTTTAAAGTTGTAGCTTGTTCTTGTTGGGTTTTAAATTTCTCTAAAGTAGCTTTTAATAAGGCTGCCGATTTTTCTGCTCTTTCTTTTTCAAGTCGTTCTGCTTTTACAAAGTGATTGTAAAATACCTTGGGTGCATCAAAAGATTTTGCTTCTTCACCTTTTCTAATAATGTTTAATTCTTTAATAACAACATCTATAACCGGTTTGTTATTTTCATCAGTTTTTACATTCGAAATGCTGTCTTGTATATCTAAACCTATAACAAGTTCTCCAAAGACCGAATGTACATTGTCTAAATGTGGTTTTGGTACTTCGGTAATAAAAAACTGACTTCCATTGGTGTTAGCGCCCGAGTTTGCCATCGAAAATATTCCAGGTTTGTCATGTTTTAAATCTTCATGAAATTCGTCCATAAAAATATAACCAGGGTTTCCGTTCCCAGTACCCGTTGGGTCTCCTCCCTGAATCATGAATTTATTCATCACTCTGTGGAAAAGTAGCCCATTAAAAAACTTTTTACCTTGGTATAAACTGTCTACCATGGTATTTGATCCTTCGGCGAGTGAGACAAAATTTGCAACTGTTACGGGTACTTTGTCGTACGCTAATTTAGCTACCATAATACCTTTGGTAGTTACAAATTCGGCATAAATACCATCTTCAAGATCTGGATATTGCGATTTGCAGGATACAAGTGTAATTAAAATAATAAGTAAAAATTTTATTGGTATTTTTAAATGGACCATTTTAAAATCTTTAGTTTTTTGGGGTAATTGAATTAACAGTAACGTCGCAAATTAAGGGCATATTACTTCCAATTTTATCGCCATCGCCATAATATCCATAAGCTTTTTGCGAAGGAAAAATAAATGTTACTGTTTCACCAGTTTTCATAAGTTTTAATCCTTCACGCAATCCGGTAAACAGCTCTTGCTTATCCATAGCGTAATTTTGTGTTCTTATGGCTTCAGTAGAGTAAATTACCTGACCATTTAATGCTTTTACATTATAATTGTAATTAATTAAATCGCCAAACTTCGGTGTTTGTAAAGTATCTACCTCTATTTTTGTTTTATATGAATACCAAAAACCATTAGGAGACGCAGTAAAGTTTTTGTCTTTTTGCTGTAGCATGATTTTTTCAATGCGCAACTTTTCTTTGGCGTTTAATTTTTTATTTCGTTCAACCGAAGCGTCAATAAATGATCCGCTTTTTACCGAAACAGGTCGTCTTGCTTCTGGTGATTTACAACTAAATGCCAAAATAATTAAGGTAAGAAAAATAAATTTATTCATTGTTTAGGGCTTTTTTATAACTAGGCAATATACTAATAAATTTTTCAACAGTATCGTTTAATGATAAATAGCTTTTACCTCCCGCTGCATTTATATGTCCGCCACCGTTAAAATGCGCTCGAGCCATATCGTTTACCGAAAAATCTCCTTTTGAGCGTAACGATATTTTAATAATGCCTTCTTGTTTGTCTTCTATAAAAATGGCCGCCAAAATAATATTTTCTAAAGATAATCCATAATTTACAATGCCTTCGGTATCACCTTTTTTGTAATCGTAACGGTTTAATTCTTCTTGAGAAAGGGTTATATATGCGGTTCTAAGTTCTGGAACTACCTTTAAATTTGTTAATGCACAACCCAATAGTTGTAAACTTTTATAGCTATTGGTATCAAACACATTGTTGTGAATTTCTGAGTTGTTAGCGCCTTTTTCAATAAGATGCGCTATAATTTCGTGGGTTTTACTTGAAGTTGATGGAAATCTAAACGATCCTGTATCGGTCATAATGCCTGTATACAAACACGTTGCAATGTCACTGTCTATTAATTCTGAATCGTCTAAAATGTCAATAAAATGATACACCATTTCGCAGGTAGAACTCATGGTTACATCGCTAAAAACATAAGTGGCATAATCATCTGGTGCTTGATGATGGTCTATCATTATTTTAATAGCTTTACTTTCTTCAAGTACCGGTTCCATATTTCCTGTTCTATGTAAGGCATTAAAATCTAGCGTAAAAATAATATCTGCGTCTTTAATTAAAGCATCGCAAATTTTGGTTTGGGAATCGTGTTTTAATATAGTGTTTTCTCCAGGAATCCATTTTAAAAAATTAGGATAATCATTTGGGGTAATAACGTTTACTGTATGATTACTTTTAATTAAGATAATGATAAAGGCCTAAGGTTGAGCCAATAGCATCGCCATCTGGATTTTTATGAGGAACAATAACTATTTTTTTTTGGGTTGATAATAATTGTTTAATTTTTAGAATATCTTGTTTTTTCATAGTTGACGAATATACAATTTTTTTAAAATTAGATAGACTTGTTTTTTATGATAAATACCTTACTTTTGCACAGAAATTTAAATAATTAAAATGGCAACAAACAGAACATTTACAATGCTAAAACCAGATGCGGTTGAAAAAGGATACATTGGTGCAATATTAGAAAAAATTTCGGCTTCTGGATTTAGAATTGTAGCAATGAAATTAACGCAAATGACAAAAGCAGATGCGGAAACGTTTTATGCAATACATAATGAACGTCCGTTTTTTAAAGATTTGGTTGAATATATGACACGTGGACCAATAGTAGCGGCTGTTTTAGAAAAAGAAAATGCTGTTGAAGATTTTAGAACATTAATTGGAGCAACAAATCCTGCTGATGCTGCTGAAGGAACAATTAGAAAATTGTATGCAACTTCAATAAGTGAAAATGCAGTACATGGCAGTGATAGTGATGAGAATGCAGCAATTGAATGTGCTTTTCATTTTTCGGGAAGAGAAATGTTTTAATGATTGAAAAATCTACAGATTATTACTATAAAAAATAAATCCCGCAATACAATTGCGGGATTTTTTGTGTCTTAAAAAAATTAAATAGTATATATTAAATTACTTTTACATTTACTGCGTTTAATCCTTTTTTACCTTCTTGTCAGTTCGAATTCAACGATATCGCCTTCACGAACTTCGTCAATTAAACCTGAAATGTGAACAAAATGTTCTTTTTTTGAACCGTCTTCAATTATAAAACCAAATCCTTTGGCATCGTTGAAGAATTTTACTGTTCCTTTACTCATACTTGAAATAATATTAAATTAGTAGTATAAAAGTAGTATAAAAATTTATTCTAAAAAAATTTTTTTTTAGAAAGTTGTAAAAAACAAAAAAGTCTATCATTTTGAATGATAGACTTTTAATGTAATTGTTAAAGTATATGTATTAGATTACTTTTACGTTTACGGCGTTTAATCCTTTTCTACCTTCTTGTAGATCGAATTCAACTGCATCACCTTCACGAATTTCATCGATAAGTCCTGAAATGTGTACGAAATGTTCTTTGTTGTTGTCATCTTCAGTGATAAATCCAAAACCTTTAGAATCATTGAAGAATTTTACGGTACCTTTACTCATTGTGTTTATTTATAAAAAATTAAGGTACAAAGGTAATATAATAATTCATACATCATTACTTTTTGTTGATTTTTTTTATTTAGGGAAGCTCAATCTAATTATCTTAATATCAATTTTTTAATAATTTCTTTTCCCAATTCTTCATTAAGCATCTTAATTATTTTTTCTTTTCCATAACTTAATTCCTCTCTTAAAACACTTGAGCTAAGTTGAATGTAGAGCGTGTTATGTTCTAAATTTACTGCGGTTGTATAATTGTTAACACCGTTACCCATTAGGTTTGCCCAAGCATCAGCAACATTTACTTTGTTTAAACCTTTTTCTAATTTATTAGTTTCAACAAATTCTTTTAAAGCGTCAGTTATACTTATATGTTCGTTGTTTCGTTTTGCCATTTGTTTTTACTAATTATTATAACTTAAAAATTTCATAAGATTGATGTACTTGTTTTACAGCATTTTCTGTTCTTTCGGCATGTGTGTCACTTATAAAAAATTGACCAAAATTCTCGTTATCTACTAATTTAATAATTTGCGTTACTCGATTTTCGTCTAATTTATCAAAAATATCATCAAGTAATAAAATAGGGTTTACGCCACTTTGTGCTTTTATAAAATCGAACTGTGCTAATTTTAAAGCTATTAAAAATGATTTTTGTTGTCCTTGACTTCCAAATTTTTTAATTGGATGGTTTTCAATATTAAAATGTAAATCGTCTTTATGTATACCAACACTGGTGTATTGTAATGCTTTATCTTTATTAATATTTTTTTGTAAAAGTGTTTTTAAGTCGTCTTCAAATAAATCACTATGATAATTTAATTCTACCACTTCATTTCCATTGCTTATAGCTTCATAACGTTCTTTAAAAATAGGAATAAATGTTTTTAAAAATGTATTCTCGTTTTTTAAAAATTTCAGTTCCAAAATCATTCAATTGGCTGTTATAAACATCTAAAGTGTCGTTGTTAAATGTATGGTTTAAAGCAAAATATTTTAATAATGCATTGCGTTGAGCAAAAATTTTATTGTATTTAATAAGGTATTTAAGATAATTTTTATCACTTTGTGAAATAACACTATCAATAAATTTTCGTCGGGTATCACTGCCTTCAATAATTAAATCTCTATCTGCAGGAGAAATAATTACTAAAGGTAAAAAACCAATATGTTCACTAAATTTTTCATAAGGCTTTACCATTGCGTTTAATAACTTTTGTTTGACCGCGTTTTAAACTAACAATAACTTTTTCTGTTTTATGGTCCTTTTCATAATCACCATTTATTACAAAAAAATCTTCATTATGTTTTATATTTTGAGTTGCTACTGGATTAAAATAACTTTTTCCAAAAGATAAATGGTAAATAGCATCTAGAATATTTGTTTTTCCAATACCATTATTACCAACAATACAATTTATTTTGTCGTTGAAAGTGAACGATTTACTATCGAAATTTTTGTAATTTAGTAATGAAAGTGATTTTAAAATCATACAAAAAGTAACTTATAAGCGTTTTGAAGATATAACTCTTTAAAAGGATTGTGCAAATTATTGAAAAATAACAAATAAATAACCTTTTAGTTATGAAGAAAAATTATATTTTTGCGACGCATTAATTTTACATAAAATACATGGCAACTTATAAGAAAAGAGGATATAAACCAAAAACTAAAGAAGAAAAGGAACAAGATATTGAAGAAGGATCAACAACTGCTGAAGTTTTTAATACATTAGATGAAACTGCATCAAAAACAGAAGAATTTGTTGAAAAAAATCAAAAATATATTTTTATAATTATTGGTGTTGTTGCTGTGGTGGTTTTAGGGTATTTAGGTTATAATGAATTTATTGCAAAACCAAAACAAGTTAATGCTATGAACGATATGTTTCAAGCACAAAAATATTTTAACGAAGCTGTTAATGGTACTGCTAAAGATTCATTTATACATTGGCTTTAAATGGAGGTGAAGGTAAATTTGGAATGTTAGATATTATTGATGAATACAGTGGAACACCTGCTGCTAATTTAGCAAATTACTACGCTGGAACTGCTTATTTAAAATTGAAAGATTACAAAAATGCTATTGAGCATTTAAGTAATTTTAAAAGTGATGATGAAATATTAGCGCCTTTAGCTAAAGGAAATATTGGTGATGCATTTGTTCAATTAAATCAAAAAGAAGATGCTTTAGATTATTATGAGCAAGCTGCAGAAATGCGTAAAAATGATTATACAACACCAATGTATTTATTATAAAGCAGGTACTATTGCTTTAGATTTAGGTAAAGCAGATAAAGCACTTAAGTATTTTAATAAAATTAAAGAAGAATTATCCAAATTCATCTGAAGCTGCAACTATAGATGTTTTTATAGGTAAAGCTCAAGTATTGGCAAATAAATAATATGGCTACAGCAAATAAAAATTTATCAGATTACGATAAAGCAACAATCCCAAATGCGAGAAATTTCGGTTTGGGATTGTTGTTTCAGAATGGAATGATACTATTACAGAAGGTTTGTTTCAAGGTGCTTATGATGCTTTAATTGAAAATGGTGCTTTACCAAATAATATTATTCGTTGGAATGTTCCAGGAAGTTTTGAACTTATTTATGGTTGTAAAAAAATGCAAGAGCAAATTGTTAATGCTGTTATTGCCATTGGAAGTGTTATTCAAGGAGAAACCAAACATTTTGATTTTGTTTGTGAAGGTGTTACACAAGGTATAAAAGACTTAAATGTACTACATGAAATTCCAGTTATTTTTTGTGTGCTTACAGATAATACTATGCAACAAGCCATTGATCGCTCTGGTGGAAAACATGGAAATAAAGGCACAGAAGCTGCTATTGCTGCTATTAAAATGGCTGAATTACGAAAAAATAGTTAAGTATCTACAATCTTTAAGTTAATCTGACAGTTTCTAGACAAGTTTTCATATTGAATTGAATTGGTCGAATTTGCTTCAAGCATTTTGTTAACAATTTTTAGCAATTCTATCCGTTGTTTCTGCCTATTTTTAAGTATTTTTGAGGTATTAAGTATTCATGAATTTTGTTTAAACAACGCAAAAATAAAACCTTTAATTATCAATCCAGTTTTTCTAAAAAAAATGAAACAGATACTAATTTAGATAAATCTAAGGATAACGATTTTGTTTCAAAATGGAAAAACAATAAAGTAGGAAGTCGCAAAGTAAAAGGTGTTATGCCATTAAGAACATTCATTATAGTTTTGGTATTATTATTGATTTGTATGTATTTATTAGATTATAAATTCAATGTAACATAAAACTAAGAAATTATGGGAATATTTAAATTACGAAAAAATAAAAAATTTAGTTATACACCACGTTATTATGATGATAAAGGTGAAGGAAATCCGTTTGAAATTAAACATAAATTTGACGAATTTAGAAAAACAGTTGGATCCAATACAGGATTAAAAACTAAATTTTTAAATGCTTTAGACGATCTAAAAAACAATCCAGATAAAGCAGCTAATAGACGTATATTAATTATTGCTGGGTATTTTAGTTTTTATTTTTTTATTAATTATTGATTTCGATTTATCTATATTCTTTTCAAAATAATACATGGCAGACATTATTCAACTATTACCAGATCATGTTGCAAATCAAATTGCTGCTGGAGAAGTTGTACAACGTCCTGCTTCAGTGGTTAAAGAATTATTAGAAAATGCTATTGATGCAGATGCAACTACCATAAAACTTATAATAAAAGACGCTGGTAAAACACTTGTTCAAGTAATTGATAATGGCAAAGGGATGAGTGTTACCGATGCTCGATTAAGTTTTGAACGTCATGCTACTTCTAAAATTCGAACTGCAGAAGATTTATTTCATTTACATACCAAAGGTTTTCGTGGTGAAGCTTTAGCAAGTATTGCTGCTATTGCACATGTTGAATTAAAAACAAAACAAGAGTATGATGATGTTGGTAATGCTATTGTAATTGAAGGTAGTACCATTAGTATCTCAAGAGGTTGTGGTAACACCAAAAGGAACTTCTATTTCTGTAAAAAATCTTTTTTTTAATATTCCTGCACGACGTAATTTTTTAAAATCGAATACGGTAGAATTACGTCATGTTATTGACGAATTTCATCGTGTAGCCTTAGCGCATCCAAATATTAAGTTTTGCTATTTTATAACAATGGAAGTGAAATGTTTAATCTTCCAAGGAGTAATTTCAGACAACGTATTGTAAATATATTTGGAAGTAAAACCAATGAAAAATTAGTGCCAGTTGAAGAAGAAACCGAAGTGTTAAAAATTTCTGGATTTGTTGGAAAACCAGAATTTGCAAAAAAAACCAGAGGCGAACAGTTTTTTTTTGTAAATAATAGATTTATAAAAAGTCCCTATTTAAATCATGCCATTTCTTCGGCGTTTGAAGGCTTGTTAAAAAGTGGAAATCATCCTAGTTATTTTTTAAATTTAACGGTTGATCCTCAAACAATTGATATTAATATTCATCCTACAAAAACAGAAATTAAGTTTGATGATGAACATACGCTTTATGCTTTATTACGTTCGGCAGTAAAACATAGTTTGGGGCAGTTTAATATTGCACCTGTTTTAGATTTTGAGCGTGATGCTAATTTAGATACACCGTATCATTTTAGCAAGAAGGAAACGAGCACGCCCATAATAGAGGTAGATAGAAGTTTAATCCATTTAAAGAAAACTATAGTGCTGGAAAGCAAACCACGGCTTTTAAAAAACAAACCTTGAATAATTGGGATAGTTTATATGTTGGTTTAGAATCTAAAGGAACAAAAACAGAACATAATTTTAGTGAAGTTCATTTTGAAAGTGAAGAAACAACCATATCGGCATTTAGTGATGAAAATAAAATTGATCAGATTCAAACCACTTATCAACTTCATAATAAATATATTGTAAGTACTATTAAATCGGGTATGTTGGTAATCGATCAGCATCGTGCACATCAACGTATTTTGTATGAAGATTTTCTTAAGAATATGACCATTAAGGAAGGTATGAGTCAACAATTGTTATTTCCGCTACAGTTGCATTTTTCTTCACAAGAAATTGAGATTATTAATCAGTTAAAAGAAGATTTAGAACATACAGGGTTTGTGTTTTCCAATGTTTTAAAAGAATGTGTTGAAATTACAGGTGTTCCAGTGGCTGTTCCAGAAAGTGAAGTGTCAATTATTTTAGAGCAATTAATTAGCGATGTAGAAAATGAAGTGCCAGATAGTAATTTTAGTGCTACCGATTTGTTAGCAAAATCTATGGCCAAAAGTTTAGCAATTAAAACGAGGGCAATTGTTGCAAAAAAATGAACAAGAACATTTAGTTAATAAACTATTTGCGTGTAAAGAACCTAATGTGTCACCAACAAATAGAGCAACATTTATTACTATGAGTGTTGATGAATTAGATAAAAAATTTATATAGTATATGATGAGAATTTCCGAAACTGTTAAACATTTAATAATCATTAATGTGATTATGTTTATTGGTACGCTATTTATTAGCAATGGTATTTTTTATGAGTGGTTTGCCATGTATTTCCCAGAGAATCACTGCATTTAAACCCTGGCAAATAATTACGCATATGTTTATGCATGGTGGTGCTTATCTTAATAATTTAAGTATCATGCATATTTTGTTTAATATGTTTGCACTTTGGATGTTTGGAACCCCTGTAGAACAAGTTTTAGGATCTAAACGTTTTTTGTTTATTTATTTTTCTGCAGGTTTAGGTGCTGTAGCCTTGCAAGTAGGTTTTTATTATTTTCAATATTTGCCAAATTATAATTCGTTGATTACATCAGGGTTAACACCAGATCAGATTACACAAATGCTCTCAACTAATAAAGTTTTAGATACTATTTCTCAAGCACAATTAGTAGAGTTGCAGAATATTTTTCCGGTGTTTAATGCTTCTATGGTTGGGGCTTCTGGGTGTATTATGGGGGTTTTAGCAGCTTTTGGAATGATGAATCCAAATGCTGAATTGATGCTTATTTTTTTACCAATTCCTATAAAAGCTAAGTATTTTATTCCTGGTATTATTATTTTAGATTTAATTTCTGGATTTACAGGGCAATCATTTTTTAGTCCGAGTAACACCGCATTCATGGCGCACGTTGGAGGTGCTTTAACAGGATTTTTCATTATGTGGTATTGGAAAAAAAATCAATTTAACAATAATCGCTGGTATTAATGAGTTTATCTAACGACATAAAATATAAACTTAATAACCTTAATGTTTTAGAAAAAATAATAGGCGTTAACGTAATTGCTTATGTTATTGGGTTGCTTTTTCAATCTAATTTAAGTTGGTTTGAATTACCTAGTGATTTTAGCGATTTCTTAACGCAACCATGGGCATTAATAAGTTATGCGTTTCTACATTACGATTTTTTTCATATACTTTTTAATATGCTCTGGCTATATGTTATAGGTAGAATGTTTTTAAATATGTTTAGCCCTAAAATGGCATTAAATATATATTTTCTTGGGGCGATGTCTGGCGGATTATTATTTATGCTGGGTTATACCTTATTTCCAAGTTTGTTTGGAGCAGAGACGCGATTAGTTGGAGCATCCGCAGCGGTAAGTGCGTTATTGATATTTATTTGTGCCTATATGCCATATCAAGATGTGCGGTTTTTTATGTTTAATATAAAACTTTGGTATATTGGCTTGTTTATTGTTGTTTTAGATGTTGTAGGACTTTTTGGTTTAAATGCAGGTGGAAATTTAGCTCATCTTGGTGGTGCTATATTGGGATATGTCTATGCTAAACAATTAATTAAAGGGAATGATATAGGTAAAGGTTTTGAGCGATTAATAGATTCTTTATCAAAGCTATTTAAAACCAGCAAAAAGGCTCCATTAAAAACGGTTCATAAAAATAAAAGTAAAGTTGGAGGATATACTAAAGGTGATTTTAATGAGTTTAATAATCAAAAGAAAATTGATATTATTTTAGATAAAATAAGCAAAAGTGGTTATGATAGTTTAACAGCTGAAGAAAAAGAATTTTTGTTTAAAGCAGGTAAATAGATTTTATTCAATCAATATGCATAGACCAAAATAGAAACATGAAAAAACTAAGTGTTATAAGTAAAACGGTCTATTGGGTTAATATATTGGTTGCGATAGTATTGTTATTAGCTTATACTTTGCCCTTTTTACCTCCTAAGGCGTTTGCGGTCTTGTCGGTTTTGAGTTTAAGTGTGCCATTTTTAATTTTATGTAATGTCTTATTTTTCTTGTATTGGCTGGTAAAACTAGAAAGCATTATTACTTATATCTCTAGTTGTTTTGTTAATTGGGCAATTGGTATATGGGTCTTTATATAAATTTTCTTCTTCTAAACGTATAGAGCATCCCAACAATATTAAAGTAATGAATTATAATGTAAGATTGTTTAATCTTTATGATTGGATTCCAGAGGAAAATATTGAAACGAAGATTGTAGATTTTATAAAAACAGAGGCGCCTGATATTTTATGTATTCAGGATTATCGTCCGAGTTCAAAAGTTGATTTATCTTTTTTTAAATATAAGTATGAAAAAGTTTCAGGAAATAAAATAAATAATGGACAGGCTATTTTTATCGAAATTTCCTATTAGTAAATTCAGGTTCTTTAGAATTTCCAAATACCGCCAATAATGCCATTTTTGCTGATGTGGTAAAAGGAAAAGATACCATTAGAATTTATAATATTCATTTGCAATCTTTAAAGATTGACACCGATGTTGAAAAATTAAAAAAAGAAAGTACGTTTAGAATATTTAAGCAAGTAGAAAACACCTTTAAAATGCAACAGTTTCAAACAGAATTATTTTTACTTCATAAAAAAGAATGTCATTATAAAATGATTATTTGTGGTGATTTTAATAATACGGCATATTCGTATGTGTATAGAAAAATTAAAGGAGATTTAAATGATACCTTTAAAAAAGCAGGAAATGGCTTTGGACGCACTTACGATTTTAAATTTTTCCCTGTGCGAATAGATTTTATATTTTGCAGATCCAGCCTTTGCCATTAATGGGTTTAAAGCTTATAATAATCATTTCTCAGATCATTATCCTATTATGGCTACTTTGTGTTTAGATAAGTAGTTATTTCTTTTAGTCCTTCTTCATGTTTTACATCAGCGCGCAATCTACCGTATCTGCAAAAATATGTATTACTAAACCTAAGGCGATTAATCTTGTTTTCTGCGGAATTAACAGCAACACGTAGGCAGCTATGGCATAATAGGAGTGAAGCGGATGAAAATTGATGCTACATCTGTTAGGGTCGAAAATAGGCGTTGCTAAAAGATGATCTAAATCTATCAACATGCCCAAAATCATAATTAAAAATGCAAACTTCCAATTTGATTTATAAAATAGTAATGCCACTGCTAGTGGAATTAAAAAATGGCAACCATAATGCGCTAAACGTTTGTAACATTATTGCGGTGTTATTGTTTGAGATTCTAAATAATTTACTGCGTTTGGACCTTCATTAAATAATAAATCTAAAATGCTAAAGTTGGGAATAAAACCATGCTTGTTGTTAAATACTTGTGTGTAAGTGTCAAATTCTAAAGACGGTTCTTTTTTAGCATTTACTAAAAATCTATAATCGTGTTTGTTTTCTATGTTTTTTTGATAGATTTCCGATTTTGAAAATGTGCACATCTAATTGTAAACATTCACAAATGACATCGAAACATTTCAAATTAAAATCTAAAATATAATCTGCTTTCATGTTGAATAAGGGTTGTAATTCATCTTCATAAAATTCAAAAAAAGGTGATGTTCTGTAAGCTGAAAGCAACGATTTCCAATGTAAATCCTGCCATTTAGTTTCATTAAAAATTTTAACATCCCGATATTTCTGTCGATTTTTTTGAGTGTGAATCACAGGAATATTTAATGCTAATTTTCCGTTAGCACCATAAATATAGGTTCGATTTCTATAGGTTTGTTTTAGAAAGTTATCATCCATTTCAAACATAACGTCGTCTGCATTTGCCATGGCAACAAAATGTGCTATGTTTGGAAAGTATGTTGGATGTAATATAATGTTCATTTGTTTTGTCATTCTTGCGAAGGCAGGAATCTCTTACATTGAATCTGAATTATATTAAAATGCATTCCTGTTTTCACAGTAGCGACAAATTAACTATTTTTCTTTTTCGCTCTCCATTTATTAAAACCAATACCAACCAAATAATAACACCAAGAATGGAATAAAATATGAAGTTGCTTTTCCGTTCACCACTAACCGTTGTAAAGAATCGTTCCCAACGTGGTTTTTAATGCCATCCCAACTCATCCAAATAAATACAGGTTTTCCAACCACGTGATCAAAAGGCACAAATCCCCAAGCTCTAGCATCAATAGAGTTATGACGGTTATCTCCCATCATCCAATAATAATTTTGTTTAAAAGTATAAGTTGTTGCTACTTCACCATTAATTAAAATTTGGTTGCCTTTTACTTGTAGTGTATTGCCTTCATATTCAGTAATAACACGTTTGTAAAGTGGTAAAACTTTTAAATTAATAGTCAATGGTTTTTCCTTTTTCTGGAATGTATAATGGACCAAAAAAGTCTATATTCCAATTGTAATTTGGGTCGTGTGGAAAAATATTAGGATCTCTAACACCTTTTTCATGCTAATATTTGGCGTAATACTTGCTACATTTGGATTATTTTTAAATTTAGCTCTGGCTTCATCTGAAATAGCTGAGAAATAATAGGTATTTTGATTGTTGATAATGCCAAAACCATCAGTAATATCATATCGATCTTTTAAGTATACTGGATTAAACTGTGTAGATTTTGGTTGAACATGATAACTAAATTGTAAATGTGCTCTATCTGGTAATTCATTTTTCTTTCCATTAATATAAACATAACCATCACGAACTTCTAAGAATCGCCTGCAATACCAACACAACGTTTTACTAAATTGGTTTTTTTGTCAATAGGTTTGTAATAATTTCTGTCTGGATGAAAATCATTCATATCCAATAGCGTATCTGCTGGTTGGTTGAAAACTACAATATCATTTCGTTCAATTTTTTCAAAACCAGGAATTCTAAGATAAGGTAATTGTAATTTGTTTTTCCAAGAGCTACTTCCTTTATGATCATCAAATAAGTATGATTTTTTATTTAATACAGGAATCGTATCGTGTACCATAGGTGCTGCAACAGTAGTCATAGGTACTCTAGCTCCATAATGAAATTTACTTACAAATAGAAAATCGCCAACTAATAACGATTTTTCTAAAGAAGATGAAGGAATGGTAAATGGTTGAATAAAATAGGTATGCACAATAGTTGCAGCAACAATAGCAAATAAAATAGAACTTATCCAATCGCCAGCTGGCCGATTTAGGATGTAAACTTCTGTTTTCAATATATTTAACATCTGCAACATAATTTAAATAGAAATTATAAAATCCTAAAGTAACAATAGCTAAAAAAGTATCTAAAGTTGATGTTTTTGCCAAAACTTCTAGCAGTTTCTACCCAAACAACAGGAAACATAATTAAGTTAACAATAGGTAAGAAATAAAAGAATTATCCACCACCAAGGGCGATTAATAATTTTCATTAAAACAACAGCATTGTAAACAGGAACAAAAGCTTCCCAAGCTTGTCTTCCTGCTTTAATATATAATTTCCAAGTACCTAATCCATGAATTACTTGAATAATTAAGATGAAAATAAACCATTGCATTAATGTCATAATCGTAATTTTTTATTGTTTGTTAGTAGCTAAACTTACTTAATGTTGTTACATATTTTATAGGCTATTAACCAATATTTAACACATCGTTCATAGTAAAACACCTGTTTTTCCAACTAATCCATTCGGCAGCAATTACAGCACCTAAGGCAAATCCTTGTCTGTTATGTGCTATATGTTCTATATTAATAGTATCTACTTCACTTTCATAATTTACAGTATGTGTTCCTGGAACATCTTCAATACGTTTTGCTACAATTGGAATTGTTTTTTCTCCAGTTTCGTCTAATTGCCATTTTCAAAATTCGAATTATGTGCAATAATATCATTCGCTAAAGAAATAGCTGTTCCACTAGGTGCATCTAATTTTTGTGTATGATGAATTTCTTCCATAGAAACATTGTATTGTTTTAAGGTACTCATCATTTTAGCTAAGTGTTTTATTAAGTTCAAAAAAGATATTAACACCTAAACTAAAATTTGAAGCATAAATAAAAGCGCCTTTTTTTTCTTTGCATAAAGCTACTGCCTTATCGTAATTTTCTAACCATCCAGTTGTTCCAGAAATAACTGGAATATTATTATTTAAACAATTTGAAATATTGTTAAATGCTACTGTTGGAATACTAAAATCTATGGCAACATCGGCTTTGGTTATATCGTAATTTTCGTCATCTTTATCAACTTTTAAAACAATGTTATGACCACGTTTAATAGCAATTTGTTCAATGGTTTTTCCCATTTTTCCGTATCCAAGTAAAGCAATGTTCATTTATTTATAGTTTTAATTTGCAAAGTCCATTATGAGCTAAAATTTAAAATTTAAAGTTAATCCAGATTGCTTGCATCAATCTCATTAATTTTAAAATGTGGTGCTAGTGATAAATTTTCATCTACATTATATTGCAGTAAATGCGCATCAACATTAGCATCAATAATATTTAAGGCATAAATACCAATGGTAACTAAAAGTGAAATTTCTTTATTTTTTCGGTAGAATTCTTGTCGCGCGTTCTAAACCATCGGTTGTAACTCGTGGAGAAGTTAATTGATTGCCTTGTGAGTCAAAATAAAACTCATCAGTCGTAAATCCAGCCAAGTCTACTTTTGTAAGCATCTCTATATCGGTTGTATTCTTTATTGTTGGTAGTATAAAAATAAATACCAGTACCTAATGCCGCCATAAACAATAGGGATTTTCCAATATTTTTTGTTGTATGCTTGTCCTAAACCAGGTAAAACAGCCGAATAAAAAGCAGCTTTTGCAGGAGCAAGTGCATTATAGGAGTCTTTTATTTAACTATTACTGAATCTGTAACAATTTCTTTAGGAAGCTCGTTCTTTTTCTTATTTTTTTCTTGTGCTGATACAAACCAGCAAAAAAATAATGAAAATAGACCAGCAATAAAAAATTTATTTGGCACCTTCTACTAATTTTTTAATACGATTAAAATCTTCTTCAGAATGAAATGGAATTGTAATTTTTCCTTTTCCATTTTTAGAAACTTTAACGTCTATTTTATGTCCAAAGTATTCTGAAAATGCTTTTATTCCTTTTTTTACATAGTTTGGTATTATGGTTTCTGCTTTTTTGGGAGCAACTTTTACTTCTTCATTGGTGTTATAATTGCGCACCAGATTCTCAGTATCTCTAACCGATAATTTGTTTGATAAGTATTTTTTCGTAAATATCTAATTGAGTTGATATGATCTTCAATATGTAATTAATGCACGTCCATGTCCCATAGAAATAAAACCATCACGCATACCTGTTTGAATAATTGGGTCTAGTTTTAATAAGCGCAAATAGTTGGCAATGGTAGAACGTTTTTTACCAACACGCTCACTCATTTGTTCTTGTGTTAGATTAATTTCGTCAATTAAACGTTGGTAAGATAAGGCAATTTCAATAGGATCTAAATCTTGACGTTGAATATTTTCAACCAATGCCATTTCTAACGATTCTTGGTCGTTTGCAATTCGAATGTATGCAGGAATGGTTTCTAAACCAATTAATTTTGATGCTCTAAAACGACGTTCACCAGAAACTAATTGATATTTATTAAACCCTAATTTTCTAACTGTAATTGGTTGAATAACACCTAATTCTTTAATAGAAGATGCTAATTCTCGTAAAGATTCTTCACTAAAATTAGTTCGTGGTTGAAATGGATTAACTTCAATAAAATCTATATCTAACTCAATAATATTTCCAATAACTTTATCGGCATTTTTATCTTGAACAGATTGTATATCGTTACTAGGATCTTTTAAAAGTGCTGATAAACCTCTACCTAAAGCTTGTTTTTTTGTTGCCTTAGCCATAAATTAAGAGTTTTTATTGATAATTTCTTTTGCCAAACTTAAGTAATTAGTTGCACCTTTACTAGCTAGCATCATAATTAATTATGCTTTCTCCATAACTTGGAGCTTCACTTAATCTTACATTTCGTTGAATGATGGTTTGAAATACCATATCGTTAAAATGTTTTTGAACTTCTTCAACCACTTGGTTTGAAAGTCGTAAACGCGAATCGTACATAGTAAGTAATAAGCCTTCTATATCTAATTCTGGATTATGAATTTTTTGAACACTTTTTATCGTGTTTAATAATTTTCCTAAACCTTCTAATGCAAAATATTCGCATTGAATTGGAATAATTACAGCATCGGCAGCAGTTAAAGCATTTAAGGTTAACAAACCTAAAGATGGTGCACAATCAATTAAAATATAATCGTAATCATTTTTAATTTCTTGTAATGCTTTTTTAAGCATATATTCTCGTTGCTTCCTTATCAACCAGCTCAATTTCAATAGCAACTAAGTCTATATGAGCAGGAATAATATCTAAATTTGGTGTTTCTGTTTTTATTATAGCCTCTTTTGCAGAACTTGAATGTTCTAACAGTTGGTAGGTGCCTATTTCTACAGATTCGACATCAATTCCTATTCCGGAAGTTGCATTTGCTTGAGGGTCAGCATCAATAAGTAATACTTTTTTTTCCAGCACTCCAAGAGATGCTGCTAAATTAATAGAAGTTGTAGTTTTTCCAACGCCTCCTTTTTGATTTGCAATTGCAATGATTTTACCCATTAAATGATTTGGTTTTATGAACGGTAAAAATACAATTATTTATGAGGAATAAAAACCCAAAATGCAAACATTAGGTTAAAAGAATTAATGTGCTACACTTAAGCTGAATTTTGTGAAAATTAATATCAAAAAAACCAATACATCTATTGGGCGTAATTTCGTATGGTATAAGCGAATTAATACCTCGGGTAGTTTTAAAAGTTTTTGATATTTCAGTGGTTTAATGGTCTAAAATGCTTTCTTATAGTAGAGTGATGTGGTATTAAATATTATTTTTAATTTTTATACTTTTTCGAGTTAGCTTTTAAAAAAGGGTATGGAACCCCGCTAATTATGGCTAGCATTAAAGCGATAAATTCAATGCGAGATTTTCCTGTCTATTTCGCTATAAAGTAACCAGTAATAAGTATTAAAGCCATTCCAAACATTGCATTTCTAAAAATTGTGGCGATACCTTCAATATCATATTTAGATTTTTCTGCCTTCGACATGGTGTTGTAGCCAGCTATAAGAAAGTGCATTTTTCCATATTTTGTAAGGATTCCAAGGACTATAAATATAATTGCGACTGTAATCATTCTGAAATAAAATTAAGAAGCCGTTTTTAATTTAATTTTAACTTAACAGATGTTCTAATAGCTCTATGGCCGAATCGTTTGTTTTTGAATCGGGGCCATAAACGAAACTTACTCCAGCATCTAATATTAATTGGCAATCTTGTTTTGAGATATCGCCTCGAGCAATAATCATAATATCTTCGCGCCCATAAGTTTTTAGAATAGCAACGACTTCCTGCACTAATGTTTTATGTTCTGTGGCGAGGGACGAAATACTTAAAACATGAACATCGTTTTCAATGGCTTGTTTGGCGACATCTTTGGGAGACTGGCATGTTGGACCGATATCTACATCAAAACCCACATCGGCATAACCAGCGGCGATTACTTTTATACCGCGATTAGATGTGTTTTGTTCCATGTCTGCCATTAAAATACGTGGTCGTCTGCCTTCATAATTTGCAAAAGTATTCGCTAATTCTTGAGCTTTTTTAAGCGATTCGTTATCTTTTATTTCTTTGTTGTACATGGCAGTTTTATAATATTGCTAAAAAGGCTGACTTTGTAACTATTTCGTTGTTTTACAAGATTTTAATAGTTGGTTCCAAATATTTAATCTTCATGTTTTAAACGGCTTTGTTCGATACTTTCAGACAATCGTTTTTCAATAATAGGTTCAATTAATGTTTTTCGTTGCTTCGTTTTAACAAAAGGATACAGCTCAATGTTATTTTTCATTTTATCGGCAGCATTT
Source organism: uncultured Flavobacteriaceae bacterium (assembly GCA_963704215.1). Classification (GTDB taxonomy): domain Bacteria; phylum Bacteroidota; class Bacteroidia; order Flavobacteriales; family Flavobacteriaceae; genus Mariniflexile. The sequence goes on along the minus strand of CAVPHK010000004.1, from coordinate 53,399 downwards.
GTGTAGCTATTCGTACCAATTAAAACAAGTTCTCCATTATCAAAAAGTTGTTGTTCTTTTGTGGCGGCATCTTTAATTTTTCGCTGAATAGTGCCATCTTTTAATTGTTTTAAAAATCCACCATTAGCTTCAATATTTTTAAATAATTCTAAAGCCTTTTCAGCAATTTGATGGGTTAAAGATTCTATATAATAAGTCCCATCGCAAGGGTTGTTTGCTTTGCTAAGATACGCCTCATGTTTTAAAATAAGAAGCTGATTACGCGCAATACGGGTACTAAACTCGTTTGTTTTACTAAATATCGCATCGTAAGCTAAATTATGTATACAGTTTGCGCCGCCTAGCATGGCACTCATACATTCTATTGTAGAGCGTAATAAGTTGGTGTTATAATCGTAAAGTGTTTTGTTTCGTTTGGTCGGGGTTGCGAAAATATGGCAGTCCGTATTCACGTTGTACTTGCTAGCTATAGTATTCCAGAGCAGTCGTAAGGCTCGAAATTTAGCTATTTCAAAAAAGTAATTACTGCCAACTGAGATGTTAAATAGCACTTTAAGCCTTTGTTTTTTTTCGCTCTCAATGCTGTTTTTAAAATGAATTAAATATTCGTTTGAATGCGCCAATGCATATGCCAGTTGCTGTACTATGTTTGCACCGGCATTTTGATACAGTGTAGTATCTATACTCAGGCTATTGGTGGTTTTTATTATGGCTTCTAAAGTGTTGTGGTCCTCTTGAAGTGTGCTAAACCAGTTGCCACTTCTTGCCAGATTACCAATGATATCTGATTTTATATAGATTTCGCCATTTAAGGTGGCTTGAGTGAGTTTTGTTATGAATTCTGAATCTAAAAACTGTAATTCAAAATAAAGAACAGTCTTTTCAATCGTAATATTTTTTAAAAGATCGCTTATAGAAATAGTAGAAGTGGGAATAATAAATTGAATACTATCGGCTCCAGATTGCAAAGCTTCTAAGGCTTTTTTGTTCGATCGTTTAACGTCTGCGACAAAAATGGTTTGGCAAATGTTTACTACTGTTGAATTTGCAATAGATGTCTCGGGTATGGCGTTTAAATCTTCGGAATGGTAAAAAGGTTTAACTGATATATCTTCGTTACTTTTCCAGATGAGTGTTTCATTATAATCCGCTCCTTTTAAATCGAATTGAATTTGCTGTTTCCATTGTTTTGATGAAACCGGATTAAATTCACTAAACAAATCATCAGTCATCTTGTTTGTTTTTTAAGCTGTCTTCGTATTCAATAATGTAAATTTCCTCGCTATCACGTTTCATATAATATTCCTCGCGCGCAAATTTCTCAATTCCTTCTTCTGTACTTAATTTTTTTATGGCTTTTTTATCTTTTTCAATTTCTTTTCGGTAATATTCTTTCTCGTTTTCTAAGTCATTAATATCCTTATTTAGGTCGTGATGAATTAACCATGAGTTAGCATCGAAGAAAAACATCCAAACGGCAAAAATTGCCAATATAAGTATGAAAATATTTTTAAAAGGTTTGAATATTTTATGATTAAAAAATGCCATTTATAACCTGTTGTTTATAATTGTACGAACAATATCTACAGCTACGGTGTTGTATTTATTGTTAGGAATAATAATATCTGCATATTCTTTAGTTGGCTCTATAAACTGCTCATGCATAGGCTTTAAGGTGTTTTGGTAGCGCGAAAGTACTTCGTCAATATCTCGACCGCGTTCTGTTATGTCGCGTTTTAAACGTCGTATTAAGCGCTCATCGGTGTCGGCATGCACAAATATTTTAATATCGAACATGTTTCTTAACTCTGGATGTGTTAGAATTAAAATGCCCTCAACTATCATCACTTTTCTAGGCTGTGTTAAAATCGTATCGCCGGTTCTATTATGTTTAACAAACGAGTACACGGGTTGGTGCACTGGAATGTTGTTTTTTAAATCGGTTAGGTGTTTTTCTAGTAAATCGAAGTCTATGGACCGTGGATGATCGAAATTTATAATTATACGTTCTTCGTAGCTTAAATGTGTGGTGTCTTTATAATATGAATCTTGTGAAATAACACCAACTTCGCCTTCAGGAAGTTCGTTAAGTATTTGATTTACAACAGTTGTTTTGCCACAACCAGTTCCTCCGGCAATTCCAATAATTAGCATGAATGTGTTCGTTAAATTTTTGTTTGCAAATTTAATTAAATGTAAATCAATTAACCTGTATTACTCTATTTTTTTGATTTTAGAAACCTCGCTTTCGGTAATCATTTTATCATTTTTATTACCCCAGCTATTGCTAATGTAGTTCATAACATCGGCAACTTCGTCATCACTTAATCCTAATGCAGCCATAACGCTATTGTATTTTTTGCCATTAACTATCATTTCGCCTTGTTGGCCGTACTTAATTCCGCGAATGCTTGCTTCTCTGTTTTTTATTAAATAATCTGATTTTGCAAGTGGGGGGTACACATTAGCAACACCTTCGCCGTTAGGTAAATGACAGGTCATGCAAAAATCGATATAAATGGCTTTACCGCGATTCATGCTGGATGTTAATGGGTTTGTTTGTGAAAATCCTGTGAATGTAAAAGACATTCCGACTAAAAAAAATAAATAGCTTAACTTCATAGTTCGATTCTTATTTTTCAGGAATAATTTTATAAATCCCTTTTCCTTCAACAGCAACGTAGATATAGCCATCTGGCCCTTGAACCACATCTCTTACACGCCCTATTTTGTCTAATAATTTTTCTCGTTTTACCACTTTTCCATCACTTAAAACAAGGCGTTCAAGATATTGAAATTTTAATGAGCCAACTAGTAAATTTCCTTTCCAATCTGGATACATAGTAGATGTAACCATAGCAAATCCGCTTGGTGCTATAGAAGGTACCCAATAAAAAAGCGGTTGTTCCATGCCTTCCTTCTCTGTAATATCTGTAAACGAAGTTCCGTCATAATTAATTCCGTAAGATATTACTGGCCAACCAAAGTTTTTTCCTTTTTGTATTATGTTTATTTCGTCACCACCCTGCGGACCGTGTTCATGCACCCAAATTTCGCCAGTTTCTTGGTTTTTTATCATCCCTTGCGGATTTCTATGTCCGTAACTGTAAATGGCTTTTTTGGCGTTTGGTGTATTAACAAATGGGTTGTCTTCAGGAATTCTGCCGTCATCGTAAAGTCTGTAAATTTTTCCACAATCGCGTGTAATATCTTGCGGATTTATATCGCGATCACCTCTTTCACCTATGGAGAAATATAAATAACCTTCATTGTCAAATTCAATGCGAGAACCAAAGTGTTGACCTCTTGTTGAGTTAGGATTGGCTTTATACAACACTTGTTTTTCAATTAAATTATTACCACTTAATTTGGCTCGCATGATGGCTGTATTTCCACCGTTGCCTTCGCCTTCCGCGGAAGCATAAGAGAAATATATCCATCCGTTGTTCGCATAATCTGGATGTAATTTTACTCCCATAAAACCACCTTGCCCGCGCACATAAATTTCTGGAACACCATTAATTGTTGTTTTTTGGCCGTTTTTAAAATGGATAAGTGTACCCGATTTTTCGGTAATTAACATACTTCCGTCTGGTAAAAAAGCCATTCCCCAAGGAATGCTTATATCGGCAACAACTAATTGAGGACTGTAGTTAATGTTTGCAGGATTTTCTGCTTTTACCTCAGATTCTATTTGTTGTGCACAAGCGCAAAAGGAGATAAAAATTACAACGATAATAAAATGAATCTGCTTCATGATTTCCTATTTTTTATAAATTTAGTTTAAAATATATAATTTATATTTAAACCAGAGTAATAATTTAACGGATTTCCTGGATAATAATACCTGGGAGCAGCACCACCAAACCCTGAAGCATTAATAAGTACTTGTGATGCATAATGTTTATTAAAAACATTGTCTAAACCAAAATAAGCATGTATTGTTATGTTTTTAAGTAACGCACCTTTATAACCTAATTTAATATTTGTTAGCATATAATTGTCTGTAAAAAGAGAGTTACTATCCGTCATGGGAATGCGTCCAACATATTGGTAATTAAGTGTTGTATATAGCCCCGTTTTTGTACTAATATCTATTCCTGAATTAAATACGTTTGAAGGAACACCAGTGAGTTTGTTGCCCGAGAAAGTGTTTCCATCATCTGTAAACTCTTTAAATTTAAAATCGTTAAGCGTATAAGTTGCATACTGATTTATAGAGAAAGCTTTTTTTTCGAGCCATTCGTATTTTATAACTAGCTCTAAACCATGATGTTGTGTTTTTCCAGCATTAACACCAATAAATTGGTCGTCGCCAGTTCTTCGAGCCACCAGAAGATTACGAATATCCATCTTGTATAATGCCAGATTAAGCTGTAAGCGATTGTTATAGAGTGATGTGCGGGTACCAACTTCAAAATTCCACCCCGTTTCTGGTTTTATGTTTGTATTAATTAAACCTTCTGGAAGCAAGGTTTCTGCTGTTGTGGGCGGAGAAAAACCATGACTTATATTGGAATAAATGCTTATGTAATCTGTAATAACCTGCGAAACACCAAATTTTGGTGAAAGCATACTTTTAAAATTATAAGAACCAGACTGGTCTGTAGCATCATTCGTTATATAATTATCGAATAAATTATAAGAGGTATTGTTAAAATTTAACCCTATAGAAAGTGTTGTTGCGTCAGTTGGATTGTAATTAGTTTCGAAAAAGATGTTGAAATAGCTGCGATTTTCTTTTAAATCTGATAATTTACTGCCTTTAACACTGCCCGTACCACTTGGATAATCTTGATACAAATTTTCATAGGTTTTTGATTTGTAAGTATCTTTAAATAGTTCGCCGCCCAAGGTCCATTCCATTTTATTAAACGACCCAATGATGCGACTTCGAACACCTACAGCAGCTGTGATTTCTGATAAAATATTAAAAGGTCTTGGTTCGTAAGAATCTTTGAATGAAGTAAAAAAACTTGTTATTTGTTTGGTGTTGCTGCTGTATTGATGGTTCCAAGACAGACCAAAAATGCCATGTTTAGAATCTTCAAACCCTTTGGCTTGTGCCCATGTAAAGGCGGCGGCTTTCGGATTGCTATAAATAGGTGCTTTCGTTGATGGAGCTGGGGATGTATCCTTTTAAATCGACGTAACTAGCTAAAAACGTGAGGTCGTTTTTTGTATTAACAAAGTGATTCGAGTTTAAGGTAAAAGTTTGTCGGTCGTAATTATTATTAGCCCTATAACCGTTGCTGTGTGTATTACTATAAATAGCTCGAAAACTGTTTTTAGCTGTTCCGTGATTCACATTTATAACACCTTTAAGTAATCCAAAAGACCCAAAAGACAAATCACTTTGGGTATTTGTTTGGTTTAAGTACGAATTTTGAGGAATTAAATGTATGGTTCCACCTAAGCCCGCACCATAAATGCTCGAACCAGCACCTTTAATAATTTCAATACGAGAAATGGCTCCAAGTTCAAAATCTTCAATACTTGTTTCGCCATTACCAGACGTTAAAGGAATATCTTGAAAATAGGCTCTTATTTTAGAAGTGCCATACAAATTTCTGGAGCCAATACCTCGAATAGAAATTTTGTTGGTATTTAAAGCGCCAGATTGCATAAAAACACTGGGTACTCTATTTAAAACATCGACAAAGTTAATGGTATTACCGCGTTCAATGTCTTTAGATAGAAATAATATCAATAGTCGTATTTGATTTTTTAAGTTTTTGAGGAATATGATTGGCATTAACAATAACTTCGTTTAATTGTGAAGGGTTCAATTCTAATTGAATAATAACAAATTCTGTTTGAAATGAGGTATTTTGAATAGTCTTTATATCCAGACTTTTGAAAAACTGATAAATTCCTGCACCTCGTATTTCAAATTCCCCTAGTTTATTTGAAAAAGTAATTGATTTGGTTTGAATGTTTTTAATTTTCACATGGTCAAGAGGTGTTCCATTTTCACTGTCAATTATTTTACCTTTAAAAGCTTGTTGTGAGAATAGGCATGAGTAGAAGCACGATAACAAAAACACTTGTTAAAAATATTATTTTAGTGGTTTTATAAATGGCATAATATTTTTGATATTGATTTAATTTATATATGGGATTTAAAGTGAATTATAAAAAAACTGCTCTTTACGTGTTTAATAATGTTTAAAGATAGATTTTTAAAAAAAATTAAACAAAATATTAGTTTGTGTAAAATATAAAAAAGTATATTTGCATCCCGTTAGAGAAAATCTAATTCGGGGTGTAGCGTAGCCCGGTTATCGCGCCTGCTTTGGGAGCAGGAGGTCGGAGGTTCGAATCCTCTCACCCCGACAAAATAGTTATCAATCTATATCAAAAACCTGTTAATCGTATGATTAACAGGTTTTTTGCATTTTATACAATTTTAATAGGTAATAAATCAGATTTAAAAAATATATTCAGAAATTTATTTAGCCAATTAATATATTTTATTTACTTGTAAGTAATACTTTTAAATAAAGCGTTTAATTTAGTAAATGACAATTGTCATAGGTTTAGTTTTACATAACTGTGAAATTTATAAGATATTTAAAATCTACAAAAATGATTGTAAACAAAAAATTGTTAAACAGAGTTTCTGGTTTTATAGTTCTGTTTTTTTTGACTTCTAATTTAATTCTAGCACAACAATACAGTTTAGTAAACAGCGAATCTGAAATTACAGTTTTGGGAACATCAAGTTTACATGATTGGCATTTAACAGCTGAAAAACAAAGTGGTAAACTAGTTTTTAAAAATTTAGAGGCTGGTGAAATTCAAAATTGTTACGTACAAATATTATCAAAAAGTTTAAAAAGTGGAAAATCTTCAATGGATAAAAACACTTATAAAGCTTTAAAAACAGACAGTTATAAAACAATTTCGTATCAATTAGTTGAAGTAAAAGAAACTGTTAGTAAGGGAAACGGTAAATTCAATATTTATACTTTTGGAGACTTAACTATATTGGGTATAAAAAAACGTGTTTCTTTAGATTTTTCTTTGAGTATAGTAGATAATAAAATTACACTAACTGGCGAGAAAAAAATTAAAATGACCGATTTTAATATCGATCCACCAAAAGCATTACTTGGAGCGATAACCACTGGCGATGAGATAACCATTAATTTTTCAACCAAATTTAAATAGTCGTAAAGGTACTTTAAACCCATGTTTTGTTAAAGTATGAAATCTTATACTTATTTCATGCTTTTTTATTTTAACTTTTTTTGAAGTTTCGAGGTGTCTTCAAGTCTCGTAACAATAATTTTAGGACTTCCATATAAATACACGCTGCTGCTACCAGAAGCGTCAATAGTAAAGTTTTCTAAAACTTCTAAATAGGCGTCGCTAGAGATTTCATTCACCGAATTACAAGTTTTCGAGGTAAAGTTTTTGCCATTAAATTGTGAATAATTGTCGGTTTTTAATACTAATTCATTGGTTTCACCTTCAATGGTAGCATTCGAACGCAGGTATAAATCTACGCGGGTTGTTGGTGAGTATATAAGTGCATCTATTTTACTGTTTTCACTTAAAGTTAATGTAGTATTATTGGCTGTTAAATTTAATCTTACTTTAGACTTTCCGTTACTTTGTAAATTAAAGTTTTCCGTTTTTATAGTTAATCCAACTTTTGCAGAACCTTCTGTAATTAATAAAGTGTTTAATAAATTCATGGAAGATAATGATGTTATTTCGCCTTTATCAATGGCTCTAATATTGGCTAGTTTATCGTCATAATTCACCGTAATATTCAATTTCTTTTTTGAAGTTATTTTTGCCGTTTTATCAAAACTTAAAACACCATCAATAACATTAAAAGTTATAAATTCATGTAGGTTTTCGTCTGTTTCTATAATAACGGAAGGCATGCTGTTATAAATAATATCAATTTCAAAATCTTCATCTACAATGATGGTATGAAACGAATTAATTTCGGTTTGTCTACTCGTTACATTTTTGTCTCCTTTAACTTTTTCAAAATTTTGACCTATTAAAGTTGTACTTAAGACTAAAGTTAAGATGACTGATATAAAGTGTTTATGCATTTACTAAAAGGTTTACAAAGTGAACAAATATAAACAAAAACCATTTAAAACCTGGCTATAAGATTAAGACGGTTGTTGCGATGGTGGTGGTTTTTTATTTATTGCAAATGAGCTGTTTAAGTTATTTTTTGTACATTTAATCTCTCCCTAATTTTTGTAGCTTTTTTTTCGTTAACCAATTTATAATTTATATTATGAAAAAATTACTAAGTATTCTAGTGGGGTTATTTTGCATTACTGTAAATGCACAAGAATTATTTAAACCAGATTTAGCTCCAGTAAAAATAGTAACTAATCAGTACCATGGGGTTACTTTAGAAGATCCGTATCAATATATGGAAGATTTAAGTAATCCGGAAGTTATAACTTGGATGAAAGAAAATGCCAATTATGCATCTTCAATTTTAAATAGTATTTCTGGGAAACAGGAATTATTTGATAAAATGATGGAGTTAATAAATAGAAGAGCTTCATCAGTAAATAGTTTAGTCATTACAAAGACTAATGTGTATTATTATTTAAAACGTGTTCCCGGAGAAGAAATTTCAAAAATGTATAAACGACAAGGGTACGAAGGAGAAGAATCTCTTTTTTTCGATCCAGAAACCTATAATGAAGGTGCGGAAGAAACGTATACCATCGAATCAATTAATCCGAATTTCCAAGGAGATAAAATAGCTGTGACGGTTGCAGCTAATGGTTCTGAGAATCCTGAGACTTTAATATTTAAAGAGAATGGAGAAAAATTTACCGAAATTTTACATCTTGCCAAAGGCATATCATGGCTTAAATCTGGAAATGAATTTTATTATAATAAATTAAACTCTGTAGATGTAACAGATATAAATAGAGGAATCTTTACAAAAGTTTACATTCATAAAATTGGAACAGACCAAGAAGATGATACTCTGGTTTTTTCTTCAGAATTATATCCAGATGTTAATATTGAGGCTAAAGAATATCCAATGGTTTTTTATTCAGAAGAATCAAATTTTGATATTCTTAATCTTGGGTCTGTTGATAATAGTGCAGCATTGTTTTATAAAGCGGCTAAAACAGATTCAAGTGTAAAATGGAAAGTGCTTACACAACGCAGTAATCATGTTGTTAATGTAGAAGTAGATAAAGAAAATATTTATTATTTAACCTATAAAGATGCTTCCAATTTTAAAATTTTAAAAGCATCTTTTAAGGCTCCAGCTTTTGCGAATGCTAAAACTATTGTAGCTGAATCTGAATCTGAAATGATAACCGATTTCAAAGTCACTAAAGACGGTTTGTATTATGCCGTTATGAAAAATGGGGTAGAAGCAAATGTTTATTTCTTACCTAATAACAAAAAAGTTTCTAAAAAACTGCAATTACCATTTACTGCAGGTCAAGTAGAATTGGAGAATAAAAATAGCGAATCATCTGATATATGGATATCAATTTCAGGTTGGACATCACCAGGAAACCGGTTTTTATATAATCCAGTAACAAATACCTTTACACATCAGCAACTATCATCTTCTGTGGAGTATCCAGAATTAGATAATTTAATAGCTAAAGAAGTAATGGTGAAGTCTCACGATGGCGTTATGGTGCCCGTTTCTATTATTTATAATAAAAACATAAAAATGGACGGACAAAATCCTGCAGTACTTTATAGCTATGGTGCTTATGGTATGTCTTCAAGTCCGTTTTTTAGCCCTATCACATTGGCGTATACTTTATATAATGGTGTCTTGGTGGTACCTCACGTAAGAGGTGGTGGTGAGTTAGGTGAAGCTTGGCACCGTGCAGGTAAAAAAGAAAACAAACCTAATACTTGGAAGGATGGAATAGCAACTGCAGAATATTTGATAAAAGAGGGTTATACAAATCCAGCTCAATTATCCATTTTTGGTGGAAGTGCTGGTGGTATTTTTGTTGGAAGAGCAATTACAGAACGACCAGATTTGTTTGTTGCAGGAGCGCCTATGGTAGGGGCTATGAATACCGTTAGGATGGAAGAAACGCCTAATGGACCCGTAAATACTCCAGAATTTGGTACCGTAACCGATCCTGTAGAATTTAAAGGGTTGTTAGAAATGGATTCATATCACCATATAGCACCTAATACTAAATACCCTGCCATGTTAATTTCGGCAGGGATAAATGATCCACGGGTTATCGCGTGGCAACCTGGAAAGTTTGCTGCTAAATTACAAGCGGCCAATACATCTGATAAGCCCATTTTATTCTTGACTAATTTTGAAGGAGGCCATGGGGGTGGAACTAAGCTAACAGATGCAATAAATGAATTTGCTGGTATGTTTGCATTCTTTTATTGGCAATCCGGACATCCCGATTTTCAAATTAATAAACCCCTTAAAGATTAACGAAAAACCCGAAGTGAAAGCTTCGGGTTTTGTTTTTAAAAATTGGTTGGTTGTTTTTATTATTGTCTTTTTATGCTACCGGCAGAACTATCGCTTTTATTCACAATTGCAGGGTTGCCTAAATATTTAATATCGCCACCGCTAGTTGCTTTGGCGGTTAATTCTTTAGAGGTGTTAACGGTAATATCAGCACCACTTGTAGCTTTTACTTGGCTCGATTCGGCCACTAAATCCGCAGCCTTAATATCGCTGCCACTGGTTGCTTCAGCAATTAGTTTTATGGTTTTTCCAGAAAGTTTTAAATCGCTGCCACTGGTAGATTTACAAGTTAGCGTTGAGGTATTAACATCTAAATTCATATCACTTCCACTGGTAGTTTCTAACTCTAAATTTTGGGCTGTAATGGTGTTTGTTCCTTTTACATCACTCCCGCTTGTAGCAGTAATACTGGAAACAGCCTTAAAGCTTACTATCACTTTTTTAGATTTACAATTACCAATGTTTTCTGTGGTGTGAATTTTTAATACATTATCAACAACTTCGGTTATAATAAGTTCTTGTAAATTCTCGTCGGCTTCAACACTTATAATGTCATTATTACTTTGTGTTAAAATAACGTCTAAGCCTTCAGTAGCTTTAATGGCTGTAAAGGGCTCATTAATGGTTCGTTGTTCAACTGTAACATTGCCATTTCCTTTAACGCCATTATTAAAGTTAATATCGAAATTGCAGGATACTAAACTTAAACTAACTAGGGTGGCTACAATAATTTTTACTAATGTTGTCATAATTATTCGTTTTTTGATTGATGATTACTTATTCAAATGTCTAATTTTTTGGTTTTGATGACTAACTTAAAGACTTGAATTGTTGTTTTTTAATGATGAACTGTTTAATTCTCGGATTTTATATTAATACCGTCTCCGTCAATTTTTACTTTCACTTCTTTTGATTCTGCTTTAATACCTTTGTTGTCTATTTTCACGGTATTATTATCGCTTTTAATTTCAATGCCATCGTCGTTTATTATTACGTTTGGCGTATCAACATTTACATTAAATTCGGCTCAGCTTCACAAGTAGTGCAAATAACCCCATCTTCTGTAATATTTAAATACTCACCCACGTAGTTAGACGGCATACCATAACCTAGATAGTGTTTCGTATTATCATTTAATTTTGCTACACTGCCATCCGGTAAGTAAATCGTGATTACAATTTCTTGGTCGCTAAATTTGTTTTTCGCGTTTGTTGATAAGTGAGGGTCTAGTGCTAATTCATCACCTTTTAAAGTATAGCCATAATTTATGTTTGTAGCTCGCGAAATAGCTTTGTCGTAGTTTCTGCCGTCTGCACTTTTTTCAATACTTATGGATGCTAACGAATCGCTGGTAGATTTCAGTACTAATCTAATATCAGAACTATAAATAGTATTTTCGCCTTTATCATTTTTAGCAACTTTAAACGAATTATTTCTGTAAAAGCGGTTATTGAATAAAACATTATCGCCCATTTTTATTTTTAATGTATCTGGTGCAATAAATTGTAATTCTTGTTTTTCAACAACGCGTTCATTAAAAGTGTGCTCGCTGGCTTCTTTTATTCCAATTATTATTAACCCGATAATCGAGAAAAACCAGATGCCTAATAAAGTGAATTTTGCAATATTGCCAATAGACTTTAAATTGTTTACCAAAATTTTTAAACCTAGGTAAAAAAGGAAAAAGAATGGAATACCAATGGCAAAAAAAGCAAGCATTGCTGCTAACCAAATAGGTGTATTACCTGCGTTCATAATATTAGCAAAATCTAAACCTGGTATCACATCAGTAATACCTAAAGAGAATAGGCCAATAATTAAACCAATAAGCGCAGATGCACCAATAAAGATTAAGATAATACCTATAAATTTTGCTAATACATTTAAAAAGAACATGATAATATCTGCAAGGGTATCAAAGAAAGATTTCGAGTTCGATTTTATCTTATTTCCCTGCTTTTTAAAATCAACTTTCTTTGCGGCATCCGATACATTTTTAGCCACATCCGACACGGTTTCAGATACAGTTTCAAAACCATCTTTAATCTTTTTTTCAATGTTACTAATGTTCACCGGTTCTCCGGTCATCATTATTTTTTCGGCGGTTGTTTTTGCTTCAGGAATTAATATCCAAAGTAAAATATACAAAAGGATACCAGTTCCCATTCCGAAAATTAAAATAACCCAAATAAGACGAATCCAGATGGTGTCTATGCCAAAATAATGCCCTAATCCAGAGGCTACACCTCCAATATAAGAGTTGTCGGTATCTCTAAAAAGTTTTCTTGTGGCCGACGTTTTGCGTTGATATGCAGTTTGCGGATCGTCTTCAAATATTTCGTCGTCAACCAAATAATCTTCTGGTTGCCCCATAATAGAAATTACTTCATCTACTTCTTTAATACCAATTACTTGGCGGTCATGTTGTACACGTTCACTAAAAAGTTCGGCAATACGCGCTTCTATATCTGCAATAATTTCGGTTCGACCTTGAGAGTCTGTAAATGAACGTTTTATAGCGTCAAGATAGCGTTGTAATTTTAAGTATGCATCCTCATCAATATGATAGAATATACCTGCTAAATTTATGTTGACTGTTTTATTCATTTTTAATTTGTTTTTTGTTTGGTTACTATATTAACTGCATTTTGTAATTCGGTCCAGGTCGTATCAAGTTCTTTTAAAAATAACTTACCTGTTTCAGTAAGACCGTAGTATTTTCTCGGCGGTCCAGAAGTCGATTCCTCCCATCGGTAATTTAACAGACCTACGTTTTTAAGTCTGGTTAGTAGTGGGTAAATAGTACCTTCAACTACTAGCAGTTTAGCGTCTTTTAGAGTGTCTAAAATTTCTGCTACATAGGCGTCTTCATCTTTTAAGACCGATAGTATGCAAAATTCTAAAACTCCTTTGCGCATTTGTGCTTTTGTGTTTTCAATCTTCATGTTCTAAAGCGTTTTAATGTTGTGAAACTGTTCATTTTTTGATTTGTTTGATGATTATTTTTTGATGAAATTTAATTTTTTTATTACGGCGTTACCACAAGGGTCGGGCTTTCACTACTCGTTCCCTCCTGCGTCGGGGAGCTCAAACAATCCATTCAATCCCTAACGCGGTACCATTTAACATTTGCTTTCTTTTCATATGTATAGTTTACTTTAAAAAATTAATTGTAAATGGATATTTAAAATATTCGCCATCTCTTGCCTTTAAACTGGCCATATACAATAAGAATCAGTTCTATTATAAAACCAATAATGGCAAAAGCTCCTAAAACACCACCAATATAAAGTAGCGGTGATGGCTTACCTATAGTAATGTAAAATCCTGAAATCCATTAAAATCTATAAAGTCAAAACCACTAAATATTTGAAATAGAAAAAACGGTATGGTTATCGCTCCAATAATAATAGCATATACCAAAATACTAATTTGAAAATTAATAGCTTGCTTTCCATGTGCGTCTATAAACTCCGATTTATCTTTGTTGATGACCCATAATATAATAGGACCTAATAAATTTCCGAAACGGAATTATAAACCTACTAAAGGTTGATAAATGAATAAATGTGGCGATGTTTTTTTGATGATTATCTAACATGATTTTAAAACATATAATAGTTTCTTATACAAATATATGTCTATTAGAAGGTATTATGTTACGCATAGTACCATATTTTAACATAAAATTAACATTTATATATGGAAATTATTTTCATAACTTCGTAAAAATTAATAAAAAAACTTATGACATATAACTCCCCGAAAATTAAATGCTTTCACCATTTTTAAGTTGCCATCTGCCTTTTTTTGTGGTGTCCGCACTAAGTATATCGATAGTAACAAATGTGTTGTTTCGGTAAAACACAGATGGATTAATCAAAACCCATTTAATTCTATGTTTTGGGCAGTTCAAGGTATGGCAGCAGAGTTTTCAACAGGCGCTTTAATGATATCCAAAATTAAAGATTCTGGTAAACGAGTATCAATGCTCGTAACTTCAAACACGGCAAGTTTTTCAAAAAAAGCTACAGGTAGAATAACGTTTACTTGTAATGATGGACATTTAATTGATGAAGCACTTAAAAAGAACCATAGAAACTGGAGAAGGGCAAACCGTTAGTATGAAATCTGTTGGTGTAAATGAAGAAGGCATCGAGGTTTCTACTTTTATTTTTGAATGGAGTATTAAGGTAAAAAGTTAGTTTCCAGTCTCTGTATAAGTTTGAAATTATTTGTAACAAAATATTTAAAATAGCAACTTATAAACAAATAAACCTTTAAACGAATAAACTTTTTTATTATGACAGCACACGAAATTGATTATAAAATTTACGGCGAAGAAATGCAATATGTGGAAATTGAACTCGACCCACAAGAAGGTGTAGTTGCTGAAGCCGGTAGCTTTATGATGATGGACGACGGTATTAAAATGGAGACTATTTTTGGCGATGGTTCTGACAAAAATCAAGGGTTTCTGGGTTCCATACTTGGTGCTGGAAAACGAATATTAACGGGCGAAAGTTTATTTATGACAGCCTTTTACAATAACCTTACGGGCAAAAGAAAGGTGTCTTTTGCATCACCATATCCAGGAAAAATTTTACCTATTGATTTAACTGAATTTAGAGGAAAATTTATTTGTCAAAAAGACGCTTTTTTATGTGCGGCAAAAGGTGTGAGTGTCGGTATAGAATTTTCAAAAAAATTAGGAAGAGGATTATTTGGAGGCGAAGGCTTCATAATGCAAAAACTAGAAGGTGACGGAATGGCCTTTGTGCATGCCGGCGGAACCATGGCTAAAAAAGTTTTGCAACGCTGGCGAAACGTTAAGAGTCGATACTGGATGTATTGTTGGTTTTACTCAAGATATAGATTATGATATTGAGTTTGTGGGAGGTATTAAAAACACTATTTTTGGTGGCGAAGGCTTGTTCTTTGCTAAACTTCAAGGTCCGGGAACCGTTTACATTCAATCCTTGCCGTTTAGCAGGTTAGCTGGTCGCGTATTAGCTTCTGCGCCACAAGGCGGTGGTAAACAAAAAGGAGAAGGCAGTATATTAGGAGGGCTGGGTAATATGTTAGATGGCGATAATCGCTTTTAATATTGCATTATTTGCAAATCACATTACGTCCGAATATTACTATAGAATTGCATTTAATCGATAAAAATAGTTTTTTATCTATTTTTTGTTTATATTTGGCTCGTATTACAAACAAATTAGAACCCAATTGTATTGTTAAATTTGTATAAAAATTAAGATAGCATGATTTTTTTTACTAAATTTATGTGTTCAAAATATAATTTAACAGCCTATAACAAAAATCTACTTTTATCAAACCAAAACCCAAATACAATTATGGCAAGAGCAATGCTTGAGTATACCAAAACTATTCTTCATAAAGTTAGTTTTGATGTGACACTGTTTTGCAAAGAAGTACAAAAAGCGGTAAAAAGTTTATTTCCTCATGAAATTGAAGAACTTAAATTATTTATTTTGTCTTTAATAAAGCAAAACCCAGAATTAAATCAATCTTTAATTTATTTAAAATCATAAAAAAGGCGACCAATTGGTCGCCTTTTTTATTTTATTTTTTTGAAGGTAGCGGACTTATTATTTTTACATCCTGAAATGCGATGGCGCCCCTTATAACTCCAGATATTACATCTTGAAGCGCTTCAATTATTTGCATTTTTAATTCGCTTTTATGGTAAATTAAACTCACTTCTCTAGCAGGTGATGGCTCACTGAAATAATGAAGATTTTCTTTTTCTTTATCATTAATATCTAAAGTATGTAAATAAGGAAGTAATGTCATTCCTAATCCTTCATTCGATAGTTTTATTAAGGTTTCAATACTACCACTTTCAATTTGAAATTTATCTTCGTTATTATTTTTAAAGGCGTTGCATAAGTTAATAACACCATCTCGAAAACAATGCCCATCTTCTAGAAGCAACATATCATTAATATCTAAATCCGCAACATCAATTTTTGTGTGGGTAAAAAGTCTGTGGTTTTTAGGGATGTAAGACACAAAAGGTTCAAAATAAAGTACGCGTTCTTTTATGTTTTCATCTTCTAATGGAGTCGCTGCAATAGCGGCATCTAAATGGCCGTCTTTAATTCTATTAATAATTTCGTCGGTGGTTAATTCTTCTATTTTAAGCTTTACTTTAGGATGCTTTTTTATAAAATTGGTTAAAAACATGGGTAATAAGGTAGGCATCACTGTTGGGATAATCCCTAATTTAAATTCGCCGCCAATAAACCCTTTTTGCTGATCTACAATGTCCTGTATTCTATAAGATTCATTAACAATATTTCTTGCCTGATTTACAATTTTTCTCCAACATCGGTGAGTTCAATCGGTTTTTTACTTCTGTCAAAAATTAGTATATCAAGTTCTTCTTCAAGCTTTTGTATTTGCATACTTAAAGTAGGCTGAGTCACAAAACATTTTTCTGCGGCTTTAGTAAAGTTTTGGTTTTCGGCAACTGCTAAAACATAATATAATTGCGTAATGGTCATTGGTATAAATTTAGGCTATAAAAATATAAAAACTATCAATAAAACTTATTGAAACACCTATTTATTATAAATTAAATTTGTGGGTAATTTAAAAACAAAATATTATGACACTTAACAGTATAGGTTTAGATACCATTAAAGCAAATGAAATAGCTAACGATTTGAATATATTATTATCTAATTTTCAAATTTATTATCAGAACTTAAGAGGTATTCACTGGAATATAAAGGGAAAACGGTTTTTTGATTTGCATGTAAAGTTTGAAGAATTATACAACGATGCCAACACGAAAGTAGATTTAATTGCAGAACGTATATTAACATTAGGCGAAACACCACTTCATACCTTTAGTGATTATGTTGAGCATGCTCAAGTTCCAATTGGTAAAAACATATCGCACGACGAAAAGGCGGTTTCTTTAATCGTAGATTCTTTAACTAAATTGTTAAAAATTGAGCGTATTGTCTTAGATAAGGCTGGTGAAGCTAATGATGAAGGAACGAACTCGATGATGAGCGATTTTATAACAGAGCAAGAAAAGACTATTTGGATGATGAAAGCGTGGTTGAGTTAATTTCAATCATATTTTTTAAATACATAAATTTCCTAGTTAGGCATATTCTTATTTTATTGTGGCTTCATGTTAAATTGTTGCAGTTTAAAGTTTAAACTTATAACTTTAAACCTTTATTATTAGAATATGCCTTTCAAATCATTTACAGATTATTTGTTGCTGGAAAAAAACTATTCAAGTTTAACAGTAAACGCATATAATAATGATTTATCTACGTTTTCAGACTTCATAAACAAAGAATATCAAACAAATTCCATTAATCAAGTCAATTATTCCCAAATCCGCACTTGGATAGTTTCTTTAGTTGAATCAGGAATTTCTAACCGAAGCATAAATAGAAAAATTTCAGCTTTAAGTACCTATTATAAATTTCTTCGAAAAATAAAAGAAATTGAAGTTAGCCCCTTAGCAAAACATAAAGCTTTAAAAACAAGCAAAAAAATTCAAATTCCCTTTTCAGAACAAGAAGTAGTAAGTGTTTTGGATGAATTTAATTTTGAAAATGACTTTGAAGGAATTCGAAACAAATTAATTATAGAACTTTTTTATTCCACAGGTATTCGAAGGATAGAGTTAATAGAGCTAAAACTCGCTAGTATTAATTTAGAAAATAAAACGTTAAAAGTTTTAGGCAAAAGAAATAAAGAACGCATCATTCCGATATTAAATTCGGTAATTAAACTAACTAGTACATATATTAAAGAAAGAAATACTCTTGAAGTAATAAAAGATAAAGAACATTTGTTTTTAACTAAAAAGGGATTTAAATTGTATGAAACACTTGTATACAGAATAATAAATGACTATTTTAGTTTGGCATCTTCTAAAGTAAAAAAGAGTCCACACATACTAAGGCATTCTTTTGCAACTCATTTATTAAACCAAGGTGCCGATTTAAATGCTGTAAAAGAACTTCTTGGACATTCTAGTTTAGCGGCAACACAAGTTTATACACATAATAGTATAGCAGAATTAAAAAAGGTGCATATAAATGCGCATCCAAGAAGTAAAAAATAGAATCTCAAATTATTGTCTAACCAAAAAAAGTAGAGTATGAAAGTAAATACACAATCGGTTAATTTTAATGCCGACAGAAAGTTAATAGATTTTATTCAAAAACGAATGGATAAGTTAGATATGTTTTATGATAAAGTCATTCAAGCAGATGTTTTTTTAAAAGTTGAAAATACAAGTGATAAAGAAAATAAAATATTTGAAGTTAAGGTAAGTGTCCCAGGTGATAGTTTCGTTGTAAAAAAACAATGTAAAACCTTTGAAGAAGGTGCAGATATGGCGGCATCATCCCTCGAAAGGCAGTTAAAAAAGAGAAAAGAAAAATTAAGATCACATTTATAATAAAATTTATTGAAAAATGTTTTGAAACAAAAAATAAATCTATACATTTGCAGTCCGTTAGAAATAGCGGGCTTTTTTTGTGCTTAAAAAGCATAAAAACGCCGATGTAGCTCAGCTGGCTAGAGCAGCTGATTTGTAATCAGCAGGTCGTGGGTTCGAGTCCCTCCATCGGCTCAAAAAATAAAAAGTCAAATAAGTTTATTTGGTTTTAAGTTCTTTAAAAAAATGAAATAAGTTAATTGGGGAGATACTCAAGCGGCCAACGAGGGCAGACTGTAAATCTGCTGACTACGTCTTCGCAGGTTCGAATCCTGCTCTCCCCACTTTAATTTTTAAATAAGAATGTTGTAAATTTTTGTTTAATTATTAAAGTTCGGGTAATTTCGAGATTAAAAAATTGCGGGAGTAGCTCAGTTGGTAGAGCGTCAGCCTTCCAAGCTGAATGTCGCCGGTTCGAACCCGGTCTCCCGCTCAAAATACTTTGAGGCCAAATTTTAGGTTTTAAAAGTTTAAAAAACCTGAAACCTAAAACCAGTAACTTAAAAAAAGCCGGTGTAGCTCAGGGGTAGAGCGTTTCCTTGGTAAGGAAGAGGTCACGAGTTCAATTCTCGTCATTGGCTCAAAATTGAAAAATTAGAATACACTAATATTATTATATAACTAAGATTAAATTATTTAAAAAACATGGCAAAGGCAACTTTCGATCGTTCAAAACCACACTTAAATATTGGTACAATTGGACACGTAGATCACGGTAAAACAACTTTAACTGCTGCTATTACTAAAGTATTAGCTGATGCAGGTTTTTCAGAAGCGAAATCATTTGATCAAATTGATAACGCTCCAGAAGAAAAAGAAAGAGGTATTACAATTAATACTTCTCACGTAGAATATCAACAGCTAACCGTCACTACGCTCACGTTGACTGTCCAGGTCACGCGGATTACGTAAAGAACATGGTAACTGGTGCTGCTCAAATGGATGGTGCTATTTTAGTGGTTGCGGCTACTGATGGTCCAATGCCACAAACTCGTGAGCACATCTTATTAGGTCGTCAAGTAGGTATTCCTCGTATGGTTGTATTCATGAATAAAGTGGATATGGTTGATGATGAAGAATTATTAGAATTAGTTGAAATGGAAATCAGAGATTTATTATCTTTCTATGAATATGATGGTGATAATGGTCCTGTAATTGCTGGTTCTGCTTTAGGTGCACTTAACGGTGAAGCAAAAATGGGTTGATACTGTAATGCAATTAATGGAAGCTGTTGATACTTGGATTGAAGAGCCATTAAGTGAAATTGATAAGCCTTTCTTAATGCCTATTGAAGATGTATTCTCTATTACTGGTCGTGGTACTGTTGCAACTGGTCGTATTGAAACTGGTATTGCTAAAACTGGAGATCCTGTTGAAATTATTGGTATGGGAGCTGAAAAATTAACTTCTACTATTACTGGTATTGAAATGTTCCGTCAAATCCTTGATAGAGGTGAGGCTGGAGATAACGCTGGTATCTTATTAAGAGGTATTGAGAAAACTCAAATCTCTAGAGGTATGGTTATCGTAAAACCAGGTTCTGTAACTCCACACGCTAAATTTAAAGCTGAGGTTTATATCCTGAAAAAAGAAGAAGGTGGACGTCACACTCCATTCCATAATAACTACCGTCCACAGTTTTACGTTCGTACAACTGACGTAACAGGTAACATTGCTTTACCAGATGGTGTTGAAATGGTTATGCCAGGAGATAACTTAACTATCACTGTTGAATTAATTCAAAAAATTGCAATGAATGTTGGTTTACGTTTCGCAATTCGTGAAGGTGGTAGAACTGTAGGTGCTGGTCAGGTAACTGAAATTTTAGACTAATACAGTTGAATAAATAGTAAGTTAAGGTATTCCGTTTTTTCGGAATACCTTGACTTATATTTACGGGTTTAGCTCAGTTGGTAGAGCACTGGTCTCCAAAACCAGGTGTCGAGAGTTCGAGTCTCTCAACCCGTGCACAGTGAAAAGTGCTTTTAAAAGCAATACTTTTCAATTAAATTAGAAAATGAAAATTTCACTTAAATCTATATCGCTAAGGTGATATTTAAACAAGCGAAGTTTAATTTCTTCAAAACAAGATAATATAAATGGCTGGAATTGTAAATTACGTAAAAGAATCCTTTGGTGAACTTAAAAATAATGTGACTTGGCCAACTTGGGCAGAAGCACAAAGTTTAACTGTTTTAGTTGCTGTATTTTCAATTATATTTTCTTTAGCAATTTGGGGAATTGATACAGTATTTAGCAAAGTTATTGCATTTTACTTTGAATGGATTAACTAACGGTTAAAAAAAAGATTTATGTCTGAAGTAAGTGAAAAAAAATGGTATGTTGTTAGAGCTGTAAGTGGTCAGGAAAATAAGATTAAGACATATATCGAGAATGAAATTGCTCGATTAGGTCTTCAAGATTATGTTGATCAAGTATTGGTTCCAACAGAAAGAGTAATTCAAATTCGTAATGGAAAAAAAATAAATAAAGAAAAAGTTTTTTTTCCTGGTTATATCATGATTCAAGCCAATTTAACTGGAGAAATACCTCATATAATCAGATCTGTTACTAATGTAATTGGGTTTTTAGGTGAAACAAAAGGAGGAGATCCTGTGCCGTTAAGACAATCTGAAGTAAACAGAATGTTAGGTAAAGTAGATGAATTATCTGTAGAAGAAAATGCTAATGTGGCAATTCCTTTTACAAAAGGAGAAACTGTTAAAGTAATTGATGGTCCGTTTAATGGATTTGATGGAACTATTGAAAAAATAAATGAAGAAAAGCGTAAACTTGAAGTAATGGTTAAGATTTTCGGAAGAAAAACACCATTAGAATTAAGTTATATGCAAGTTGAAAAAGTATAATAATTGTTACACTATATAAAAAGATACGTTCTTTTGCTTCCTTATAAAAGATGCGTATCGAATTAAATTATTAAAAATGGCAAAAGAAATTGGTAAAGTAGTTAAGTTACAAGTTCGGGGAGGTGCTGCGAATCCGTCGCCACCGGTTGGACCCGCTTTAGGTGCTGCTGGTGTTAACATTATGGAGTTCTGTAAGCAATTTAATGCTAGAACACAAGATAAGCCAGGTAAAGTATTACCAGTGGTTATTACAGTTTACAAAGACAAATCATTTGACTTTGTAATTAAAACTCCTCCAGCTGCAGTACAATTATTAGAAGCGGCCAAGTTAAAAAGGGTTCAGGTGAACCAAACCGAAAAAAAGTAGCTAAAGTTTCATGGGATCAAATCAAAACAATAGCAGAAGACAAAATGGTAGATTTAAATGCATTTACTATTGAATCTGCTATGAAAATGATAGCTGGTACTGCAAGATCTATGGGAATAACCGTAACTGGAAACGCACCAAATTAATCTATTAAAGACATTAAAAAATGGCAAGATTAACAAAAAAGCAAAAAGAAGCTTTAGCAAAAATTGAAAAAGGGAGAGTTTACTCTCTTAATGAAGCATCGGCATTAGTAAAAGAAATTACTAATACTAAGTTTGATGCATCAGTAGATATTGCTGTACGTTTAGGAGTAGATCCTCGTAAAGCAAACCAAATGGTAAGAGGTGTAGTTTCACTTCCTCACGGTACTGGTAAAGATATGAAAGTATTAGCATTAGTAACTCCAGATAAAGAAGCAGAAGCTAAAGAAGCTGGAGCAGATTACGTTGGTTTAGACGAGTATCTTGATAAAATCAAGAATGGTTGGACAGATGTTGATGTAATTATTACTATGCCTAGTGTTATGGGTAAATTAGGTCCTTTAGGACGTGTATTAGGTCCTCGTGGTTTAATGCCAAACCCAAAAACTGGTACAGTAACTATGGATG
The DNA here is from genome assembly GCA_963704215.1 of uncultured Flavobacteriaceae bacterium. GTDB lineage: Bacteria > Bacteroidota > Bacteroidia > Flavobacteriales > Flavobacteriaceae > Mariniflexile. The sequence continues at coordinate 30,574 of CAVPHK010000004.1, read as the reverse complement.
TTGCTAAAGCTGTAACTGAAGTTAAAGCTGGTAAAATTGACTTTAAAGTTGATAAAACTGGTATTGTACATGCTGCAATAGGAAAAGCATCATTTAGTGCTGATAAAATTGCAGGTAATGCAAATGAATTAATTCAAACATTAATAAAACTTAAGCCAACAACTGCTAAAGGTGTTTACGTAAAAAGTATTTATCTTTCTAGTACTATGAGTCCTAGTATTGCTGTTGATCCTAAAGTTGGTTAATTAGTTAAATACTTTTATTATGACAAGAGAAGAAAAATCACAAGTAATTGAGGACTTAACTGCAGAATTAGCCAGTAATGCTAATATTTATTTAGCAGATATTTCAGGATTAAATGCAGTAACAACCTCAGAGTTACGTCGTGCTTGTTTTAAAGCAAACGTAAAATTAGCAGTAGTTAAAAATACATTACTTGAAAAAGCAATGGAAGCTTCAGAAAGAGATTTCGGAAACCTTCCATCAGTTTTAAAAGGAAATACATCTGTGATGTATTCTGAAACAGGAAATGTTCCAGCTAAGTTAATAAAAACCTTCCGTAAAAAATCAGAGAAACCTTTATTAAAAGGTGCTTTTATTGAGGAATGCGTTTATATTGGCGACAACCAATTAGACATGTTAGTTGATATCAAGTCTAAAGAAGAATTATTAGGAGAAATTATTGGATTATTACAATCTCCTGCTAAAAATGTTGTTTCAGCACTTAAATCAAGTGGTGGAAAATTAGCTGGTATTTTAAAAACACTATCTGAAAAAGAAGGATAGTATTACAAAGTACGCACTATATTACAATTATATTAAAATTAAAAATTTATTAAAAACGATAGAAAAATGGCAGATTTAAAAGATTTCGCAGAAAAATTAGTTAACTTAACAGTAAAAGAAGTAAACGAGTTAGCTACAATATTAAAAGATGAGTATGGTATCGAGCCTGCTGCTGCTGCTGTTGCAGTTGCTGCTGGTCCTGCTGCTGGTGGTGATGATGCTGCTGAAGCTCAAACTGAATTTACAGTTGTATTAAAAGCTGCTGGTGCATCTAAATTAGCAGTTGTTAAATTAGTTAAAGAATTAACTGGTTTAGGATTAAAAGAAGCTAAAGAATTAGTTGATGGTGCTCCAAGTACCAGTTAAAGAAGGAGTATCTAAAGACGAAGCAGAAGCTTTAAAAGCATCTTTAGAAGAAGCTGGAGCAGAGGTTGAGCTTAAGTAAGCTTAGCTACCTAAAATCATAAAGGTTTAGGTCTGGAGAGAACCTCTTCAAGACCTAAACCATTTTGCGTATATAATAATTACATACGCCACAACTATTATTTTTTAATCAAAATTCCGTCCATTGATGTTATCAACACAAGCTGAAAGATTAAATTTCTCGTCTATTGTAAATAGAACAGAATATCCAGATTTTTTGGATATTCAGATTAAATCCTTTCAGGATTTTTTCCAATTAGAAACTAAATCTGAAGAAAGAGGCGATGAAGGTTTATATAATACCTTCATGGAAAACTTTCCAATTACAGATTCACGTAATCAATTTGTTTTAGAATTTTTAGATTACTTTGTAGATCCACCAAGATATGCCATTGATGAGTGTATTGAAAGAGGTCTTACTTATAGCGTTCCGCTAAAAGCAAGGTTAAAGTTGTATTGTACAGACCCTGAACATGAGGATTTCGAAACCATTGTTCAAGATGTGTACTTAGGAACTATACCTTACATGACACCAAGTGGTACGTTTGTTATCAATGGTGCAGAACGTGTAGTAGTATCTCAATTACACCGTTCTCCAGGTGTGTTCTTTGGTCAATCTTTCCATGCAAATGGAACAAAATTATATTCAGCTAGGGTAATTCCTTTTAAAGGTTCTTGGATTGAATTTGCTACAGATATTAACCAGGTAATGTATGCGTATATTGATAGAAAGAAAAAATTACCTGTTACAACCCTTTTCCGTGCTATTGGTTTTGAACGTGATAAAGATATCTTAGAAATTTTTGATCTAGCTGAAGAAATTAAAGTATCTAAAACAGGACTTAAAAAAATATCAAGGAACGAAAATTAGCTGCACGTGTATTAAATACATGGCATGAGGATTTTGTTGATGAAGATACTGGTGAAGTAGTTTCTATCGAGCGTAACGAAATTATTCTTGATCGTGATACTATTTTAGATAAAGATAATATTGAAGAAATTATTGAAGCTGATGTTAAAGCGATTCTTTTACACAAAGAAAGTGCTGAACAAGGTGATTATGCTATTATTCACAACACACTTCAAAAAGATCCAACAAACTCTGAAAAAGAGGCTGTTGAACATATATACAGACAATTACGTAATGCTGAGCCGCCAGATGAGGAAACAGCACGTGGTATTATTGATAAATTATTCTTCAGTGATCAACGTTACTCTTTAGGTGAAGTTGGGCGTTACAGAATGAATAAAAAATTAGGTCTTAATATTGAAATGGATAAGCAAGTGCTTACCAAAGAAGATATTATTACCATTATTAAATATTTAATCGAGCTTATCAACTCTAAAGCTGAGATTGATGATATTGACCACTTATCTAACCGTCGTGTACGTACAGTAGGTGAGCAATTATCTCAACAATTTGGTGTTGGTTTAGCACGTATGGCACGTACTATTCGTGAGCGTATGAACGTTCGTGATAACGAGGTGTTTACTCCAATCGATTTAATTAATGCTAAGACCTTATCGTCTGTTATTAATTCATTCTTTGGAACCAACCAGTTATCTCAGTTTATGGATCAAACAAATCCATTAGCAGAGATTACTCATAAGCGTCGTTTATCTGCACTAGGACCAGGTGGTTTATCTCGTGAAAGAGCAGGTTTCGAGGTTCGTGACGTTCACTATACACACTACGGTCGTTTATGTCCAATTGAAACTCCTGAGGGACCAAATATTGGTTTAATTTCATCACTTTCAGTATTTGCTAAAGTGAATGGTATGGGATTCATTGAAACACCTTATCGTAAAGTAACTGATGGTGTTGTTGATATTAAAGAATGCACCAATTTATTTAAGTGCTGAAGAAGAAGAAGATAAATTAATCGCTCAAGCAACTGTTAAAGTTGATGGAGAAGGTAAAATTTTACATGATAAGGTAATTGCAAGTATGGAAGGTGACTTCCCTGTAATAGATCCATCAGGTTTACATTATACAGATGTTGCACCAAACCAAATTTCATCTATTTCAGCATCTTTAATTCCGTTCTTAGAACATGATGATGCGAACAGTGCCTTGATGGGATCGAACATGATGCGTCAAGCAGTTCCATTATTATTGCCACAAGCACCAATTGTAGGTACAGGTTTAGAACGTCAAGTAGCATCAGATTCTCGTGTATTAATTAATGCAGAAGGAAATGGTGAAGTACTTTATGTTGATGCTAATGAAATTAAAATTAAATACGATCGTACTGAAGATGAAGCTAAAGTAAGTTTTGATAGTGATATTAAAACATACCAATTAATCAAATTCAGAAAAACCAATCAAGGAACTTCTATCAACTTAAAACCAATTGTGGTAAAAGGTGATAAAGTAGCTAAAGGACAAGTTTTATGTGAAGGTTATGCAACTCAAAAAGGTGAATTAGCTTTAGGTAGAAACATGAAAGTAGCCTTTATGCCTTGGAAAGGGTATAACTTTGAGGATGCGATTGTAATTTCTGAAAAAGTAGTTCGTGAAGATATTTTCACATCTATTCATATCGATGAGTATTCGTTAGAAGTAAGAGATACTAAATTAGGTAACGAAGAATTAACTAATGATATTCCTAACGTTTCTGAAGAAGCTACTAAAGATTTAGATGAAAATGGAATGATTCGCATTGGTGCAGAAGTGAAACCTGGCGATATTCTTATTGGAAAAATTACTCCTAAAGGAGAAAGTGATCCAACTCCAGAAGAAAAATTATTACGTGCTATCTTTGGTGATAAAGCTGGTGATGTAAAAGATGCTTCATTAAAAGCGTCTCCTTCATTAAATGGTGTTGTTATTGAGAAAGAAATTATTCTCAAGAGCAGTAAAAGATAAACGTAAGAGAGCTCAAGATAAAGATGATATTATTGCATTAGAAGCTATATACGATAGAAAATTTGATGATTTAAAAGAAGTTTTAATCGAAAAATTATTCAACATTGTAAATGGTAAAACTGCTCAAGGTATTTTTAATGATTTAGGTGAAGAAGTATTACCAAAAGGTAAAAAATTCACTTTAAAAATGTTAAATGCTGTTGATGATTATGCGCATTTAGTGTCTGGAAAATGGACTACAGATGATCATACAAATCAATTAGTTGCAGATTTAATTCACAACTATAAAATTAAAGAAAACGATTTACAAGGGTCTTTAAGACGTGAGAAGTTTACAATTTCTGTAGGTGATGAATTACCAGCAGGTATTATCAAATTGGCTAAAGTTTATATTGCTAAAAAGCGTAAACTTAAAGTGGGTGATAAAATGGCAGGACGTCACGGTAACAAAGGTATTGTTGCTCGTATTGTTCGTGCAGAAGATATGCCTTTCTTAGAAGATGGAACACCTGTTGATATTGTATTAAATCCACTTGGGGTACCTTCTCGTATGAACATTGGTCAGATTTATGAAACAGTTCTTGGTTGGGCTGGTCAAAAATTAGGACGTACTTATGCAACACCTATTTTTGATGGTGCAACTATCGATCAAATTAATGAATTAACTGATGAAGCTGGAATTCCAAGATACGGTCATACGTATTTATATGATGGTGGAACTGGTGAACGTTTTGATCAACCAGCAACAGTAGGTGTTATCTATATGTTGAAATTAGGACATATGGTTGATGATAAAATGCACGCACGTTCTATAGGACCTTACTCATTAATTACACAACAACCTCTTGGTGGTAAAGCACAATTTGGTGGTCAGCGTTTTGGTGAGATGGAGGTTTGGGCACTAGAAGCTTATGGTGCATCAAGTACGCTACGTGAAATCTTAACAGTTAAATCTGATGATGTTATTGGAAGAGCAAAAACGTACGAAGCAATTGTTAAAGGCGAACCAATGCCAGATCCAGGACTACCAGAATCTTTCAATGTATTAATGCATGAATTAAAAGGTTTAGGTTTAGATATCAGATTAGAGGAATAAAAAAAGTATACAGTTACGGTATTCAGTTTACAATTAGTGTAAACTGAATATTGAGACTGAGACTGAATACTAAAAGAACATGGCAAAAAAACAAGATAAGAATACAGTAAGGAGATTTAATAAAATCTCGATTGGTTTGGCATCACCAGAGTCTATTTTAGCAGAATCTAGAGGTGAAGTTTTAAAACCAGAAACTATCAATTATCGAACTCATAAACCAGAAAGAGATGGTTTATTCTGTGAGCGTATTTTTGGTCCTGTAAAGGATTATGAATGTGCTTGTGGTAAATATAAAAGAATTCGCTACAAAGGAATCGTTTGCGACCGTTGTGGTGTTGAAGTAACAGAAAAGAAAGTACGTAGAGATCGTGTTGGTCACATTAATTTAGTGGTGCCAGTTGCTCACATCTGGTATTTCCGTTCGTTACCAAATAAAATAGGTTATTTATTAGGCTTACCATCTAAGAAATTAGATATGATTATTTACTACGAACGTTATGTAGTAATTCAGCCTGGTATTGCTAAAAATGAAGAAGGAGAGCCATTAGAGAAAATGGATTTCTTAACAGAAGAAGAATACTTAAATATATTAGAAAGTCTTCCTCAAGACAATCAATATTTAGATGATACCGATCCTAACAAGTTCCTTGCTAAAATGGGAGCAGAATGTTTGATTGAATTATTAGCTAGAATTGATTTAGAATCTTTATCATACGAATTACGTCATAAAGCAAATACTGAAACGTCTAAACAACGTAAAACAGAGGCTTTAAAACGTTTACAAGTTGTTGAATCGTTACGCGAATCAAATCAAAACAGAGAAAATCGTCCTGAATGGATGATTATGAAGGTGATTCCAATCATCCCGCCAGAATTACGTCCGTTAGTGCCGTTAGATGGTGGTCGTTTTGCAACGTCTGATTTAAATGATTTATACCGTCGTGTAATTATCAGAAACAACCGTCTAAAAAGATTGGTTGAAATTAAAGCGCCTGAAGTTATTTTACGTAACGAAAAACGTATGCTACAAGAATCTGTAGATTCGTTATTTGATAATACACGTAAATCTTCAGCTGTAAAAACAGATTCTAACCGTCCGTTAAAATCATTATCAGATTCATTAAAAGGTAAACAAGGACGTTTCCGTCAAAACCTTTTAGGAAAACGTGTTGATTATTCTGCACGTTCGGTAATTGTTGTTGGACCAGAATTAAAATTACACGAATGTGGATTGCCAAAAAATATGGCAGCAGAACTTTACAAACCTTTCGTAATTAGAAAACTAATTGAAAGAGGTATTGTAAAAACTGTAAAATCTGCTAAGAAAATTATAGATAAAAGAGAACCAGTGGTTTGGGATATTTTGGAAAACGTTCTTAAAGGACATCCAGTATTACTAAACCGTGCTCCTACGTTACACAGATTGGGTATACAAGCATTCCAACCTAAATTAATTGAAGGGAAAGCAATTCAATTACACCCATTAGTATGTACTGCATTTAATGCGGATTTTGATGGGGATCAAATGGCGGTACATTTACCACTTGGACCAGAAGCTATTTTAGAATGTCAATTATTAATGTTGGCATCTCATAATATCTTAAACCCTGCAAATGGTTCACCAGTAACAGTACCTTCTCAAGACATGGTACTTGGTCTTTACTATATGACCAAGTTACGTAAATCTACTCCAGAAGCACCTGTTAAAGGAGAAGGTTTAACGTTTTATGCTCCAGAAGAAGTTGAAATTGCTTTCAATGAAAAGCGCGTAGACTTGAATGCTGGTATCAAAGTAAGAACTTTAGATATTAATGCAGATGGTAAATTAGAACCAATGATTATTGAAACTACTGTTGGTCGTGTATTTTTTAATCAAAAAGTACCTCAAGCAGCTGGATATATCAATCAAGTTCTTACTAAAAAATCGTTAAGAGATATTATTGGTAATATTTTAAAATATACATCTGTTCCTGAAACGGCAGATTTCCTTGATTCTATTAGAGATTTAGGATTTAAGTTTGCATTCCAAGGTGGATTATCATTCAGTTTAGGTGATATTATTATTCCACCAGAAAAACAAGGAATGATTGATAAAGCGAATACCTTAGTTGATGGTATTATGGGTAACTATAACATGGGACTTATAACCAACAACGAGCGTTACAACCAAGTTATTGATATCTGGACTTCTACAAATGCTGAATTGACTGAATTGTCTATGAAACGTATTCGTGAAGACCAACAAGGATTTAACTCGGTGTTTATGATGCTTGATTCTGGAGCTCGTGGATCTAAAGAACAGATTCGTCAGCTTACAGGTATGCGTGGATTAATGGCGAAACCTAAAAAATCGAATGCAGGTGGTGGTGAAATTATTGAAAACCCAATTCTTTCTAACTTTAAGGAAGGTCTTTCAATTTTAGAATACTTTATCTCTACGCACGGTGCTCGTAAAGGTCTTGCAGATACGGCTCTTAAAACGGCAGATGCTGGTTACTTAACACGTCGTTTGGTGGATGTTTCTCAAGATGTTATTATAAACACAGAAGATTGTGGAACATTAAGAGGTGTTGAAGTAGAACCATTGAAGAAAAACGATGAAATTGTTGAAACTCTAGAAGAAAGAATCGTTGGTCGTGTGGCATTAAATGATGTTTACGATCCATTAACAGATGAATTATTAGTAGCTTCAGGACAATTAATTGAAGATGATATTGCTAAAAAGATAGAAAATTCTCCAATTGAAAGTTTAGAAGTACGTTCAGCATTAACTTGTGAAGCATTACAAGGTATTTGTGCTAAATGTTACGGTCGTAACTTAGCAACCGGTAAAATGGTACAACGTGGTGAAGCTGTTGGTGTAGTTGCTGCACAATCTATTGGTGAACCTGGTACACAGTTAACACTTCGTACATTCCACGTGGGTGGTATTGCAGGTAACATTTCAGAAGAAAATAAATTAGCTGTTAAGTTTAATGGTATTGCCGAAATTGAAGATTTAAAAACTGTTAAAGGTAAAGATAGTGAAGGAAATGATGTTGATATTGTTATTTCTCGTACTTCAGAACTTAAATTAGTTGATAAGAAAACAGGTATTACATTAAGTACTAATAATATTCCTTACGGTTCTACTTTATTAGTTAAAAATGGTCAAGAATTACATAGAGGCGATGTTGTTTGTACTTGGGATCCATATAACGGTGTTATTATTTCAGAATTTGCTGGAAAAATTAAATACGAAAACATCGAGCAAGGTATTACTTACCAAGTAGAGATTGATGAGCAAACAGGTTTCCAAGAGAAAGTAATTTCAGAATCTAGAAACAAAAAATTAATCCCAACACTTCATATTGAAGATGCGAGTGGAGAAACGATACGTTCTTATAACTTACCAGTTGGTGCTCACTTAATGATAGATGATGGCGAGAAAATTAATGTTGGTAAAATTTTAGTTAAAATACCTCGTAAATCTGCTAAAGCAGGGGATATTACAGGTGGTCTTCCACGTGTAACCGAGTTATTTGAAGCACGTAACCCTTCTAACCCAGCAGTAGTTAGTGAGATTGATGGTGTAGTTTCTTTCGGTAAAATTAAACGTGGTAACCGTGAGATTAGTTGTAGAATCTAAATTAGGTGAAGTTAAAAAATACTTAGTAAAATTATCAAATCAAATTCTTGTTCAAGAAAATGATTATGTTAAAGCTGGTATGCCTTTATCTGATGGTTCAATAACTCCAGACGATATCTTAAATATTAAAGGCCCATCAGCAGTACAGCAATATTTAGTGAACGAAGTACAAGAAGTATATCGTTTACAAGGGGTGAAAATTAATGATAAGCACTTTGAAGTTGTTGTAAGACAAATGATGCGTAAAGTTCAAATTATTGATTCTGGTGATACACTATTCTTGGAAGATCAATTAGTTCATAAAGATGATTTTATTCAAGAAAATGATGAAATTTTCGGATTGAAAGTTGTTGAAGATGCTGGAGATTCTGCAAATCTTAAACCAGGTCAAATGGTATCACCTCGTCAATTAAGAGATGAAAATTCTATCTTAAGAAGAGAAGATAAAGAACTTGTTACTGCTAGAGATGCACAACCTGCAACGGCAACACCAATATTACAAGGTATAACAAGAGCATCACTTCAAACGAAATCATTTATCTCTGCGGCATCGTTCCAAGAAACAACTAAAGTACTTAACGAAGCAGCAGTAGCTGGTAAAGTTGATAGTTTAGAAGGCTTGAAAGAAAATGTAATTGTTGGTCATAGAATTCCAGCAGGTACAGGTATGCGTAGATACACTGATATTATTGTTGGCTCTAAAGAAGAGTTTGATGAAATGATGCAAGTAAAGCAAGAATTAAATTATAATTAATTAGTACTCCTGCGAAGGCAGGGAAATATAAAAATAAAGCCTTCTTGTAAATTAACTTGAAGGCTTTTTTTATTTAAATTATTTAAGATTATGTCAGACGAAAAAGATAAATTAAAACAAGGACAAATAAATATAGAACTAGATGAAAAAGTGGCCGAAGGAATCTATTCTAACTTAGCTATAATTAATCATTCGGTTTCTGAGTTTGTTGTAGATTTTGTTAATATTATGCCGGGTGTTCCTAAAAGTAAAGTGAAGTCTAGAATTATTTTAACACCGCAACATGCTAAACGCTTGTTAAAAGCATTAGGTGAAAATGTAGCAAGATTTGAAAATGCTCATGGTGAAATAAAAGATTACGAGCAACCTCCAATGCCATTAAATTTTGGTCCAACAGGGCAAGCTTAATAAGTAAAAATCCCTTGAAATTTTCAAGGGATTTTTTTATTTATGAAGCTGCGCTTTTTAAAATTTTTCCGATAGTTTAATGCACCTGACGGGCATTTTTTTATTTGATTTATAATTTTTTTCGTCTCTGTGCCGTCTAAATTTATCCAAGGAATTATACTTAATCTAAAAACTTCTGATAATTCTTTAGCACATTTTTCGGCATGTATACATTTACAAGGTTCGTAACAAACGGTAATATCTTTATTACTAAATTCGTTTTTATAAGATTCCATAGGTCTTTTAAGTTTGGGGTTCTTAAAATTTAATCAATTCTGAATATCGTAAAATACTATTACAAAAATAATTATTTAATAATATTTCACATATAAAATTATGAATATCTCATTTTTTTAAAAATAATAATCGATGAATGACTAAAATTCTGAAGTAAAATGAAATTTAACATTTGGATATTTTTGTTGTGTCATTTGTAATGAAAATGCAGAATCTGCTAAAAACACCAATTGGTCTTGTTTGTCTTTTGCTAAAAAACGTTGTTTTACTCTTTTAAATTCTTTATATTCATCATTTTTAGGATTTTTTGGATCTACCCAACAAGCTTTATAAACATTTAAATTTTCATAAGTACATTTAGCTCCATATTCATGTTCTAATCGGTATTGAATTACTTCATATTGTAAAGCTCCAACAGTTCCAATTACTTTTCTTCCATTAAATTCTAAAGTAAATAATTGTGCAACACCTTCATCCATTAATTGGTCAATACCTTTAAATAATTGTTTAGATTTTAATGGATCAGCATTATTAATATATCTAAAATGTTCTGGAGAAAAACTTGGAATTCCTTTATAATTTATTACTTCACCTTCAGTTAAAGTATCTCCAATTTTAAAAGTTCCAGTATCTTGTAAACCAACAATATCACCTGGATAAGAGATATCTACAATTTCTTTCTTTTCAGCAAAAAAAGCATTTGGACTTGAAAATTTTAATTTTTTATTATGTCGAACATGTAAATATGGTGTATTTCGTTTCAAAAGTTCCTGAAACAATTTTTACAAAAGCCAAACGGTCTCTATGGTTTGGATCCATATTGGCATGAATTTTAAAAACAAATCCAGTAAAATTCTTTTCATCAGGTTTTACCAAACGTTCTTCACTTTGTTTTGGTCTTGGTTTTGGAGCAATTTCAATAAAACAATCTAACAATTCTCTAACACCAAAATTATTTAATGCAGAACCAAAAAATACAGGTTGTAAATTTCCCTTTTAAATAGTCTTCTTTATCAAATTCTGGATAAATACCTTCTAACTAATTCTATTTCTTCTCGTAATGTTTTAGCAGCTTTTTCTCCAATAATTTATTTAATTCTGGCGACTGCTAAATCAGAAATTTCAATAGTTTCTTCAATATTTTTTCTACTATCTCCACTAAATAAGATTAATGTTTTTTTCCCAAATATTATAAATTCCTTTAAAATCGTAACCCATTCCAATTGGGAAACTTAAAGGAACAACTTTTAAACCTAATTTTTGTTCAATTTCATCTAATAAATCAAAAGCATCTTTACCTTCTCGATCCATTTTATTAATAAAAACAATCATTGGAATATTACGCATTCTACAAACTTCAACCAATTTTTCAGTTTGTTCCTCAACACCTTTTGCAACATCAATTACAACAATAACACTATCAACAGCAGTTAAGGTTCTAAAAGTATCTTCAGCAAAATCTTTATGTCCAGGTGTATCTAGAATATTAATTTTTATACCTTTATATTCAAAAGCCAAAACAGAAGTAGCTACAGAAATTCCACGTTGGCGTTCAATTTCCATAAAATCACTAGTAGCACCTTTTTTAATTTTATTACTTTTTACAGCACCAGCTTCTTGTATAGCACCACCAAAAAATAATAATTTTTCTGTTAAAGTTGTTTTACCAGCATCGGGGTGAGAAATAATTCCAAAAGTTCGTCTGCGTTGTATTTCTTTTAAAAAACTCATAATTATCTTTCAAATAGTTTGCAAAGATAAACTTATTGTAGAATTTTTGGGGAGCTTAATGCTTATTACTTTTTATCAGTTTTTAATGTAAAATGGTCTATCAAAATTATTAACAAATATTTAATAAATTTTAGATGAAAAGTGACTTTTTGTTATTAATTGCGTCATAAAATATATATATATATATATTGTATTTCAATTACGATGTCTAAAAAACAAGGTTGTTGATTTGGATATTTATTCTAAATTTTCGAAATTTACATGCTAAAAATAAGAGGAATTACTGGTAAATTTGCTTTAATCAATGCTATTGCTATATCATTTTTCTCTCTAAATGCAGATCAATTATTTTATAAAAATTGGATAAATTTTCGAATTTATTTCGATTTTAACCTATAAACTGGATTTTATATCAAACGACTTCACATAGAAATATATGTTACCTTTAAAAATCTCTCTGAAAAACTTATGAAAAACATTACAAAGCTATTTTTATTTTTTCTGTTATTTTTTGCTTTACTTACTAATTCTTTACACGCACAATTAGATAGTGAACACTTTTTGCCACCATTAAAACAAGCTGTTAATAATCAGGCAATACAACAACAAGAAATTTATCTATCAACTTCAGAAACAACTCCGTTCTCAGTGCAGGTTTATAGAGGAAACAATCCAGTACCCATTGGTACTATAACAGGTTTGGCAAATGGAGCGCCAAAATTGTTTTCATCGTTTATATCATTACCAGACGGTGATAATGATATTACTTTGGTTACAAATGCAAATACTGGTGTGGTGCTTTCTAATAGTGGTTTGCGTTTTTTGGCACCTGGAGGGCAAAAATTTTATGTAAACTATCGGGGAAGAAGTAGCGCGCAGGCGGGGTCTTTAACAGCAAAAGGTAGAAGGGCTTTAGGTTTAGAGTTTAGATGGGGGGGCATACCTAACAGGGCTAGTAATGCAAATTTAACTACGTCGCTAGGTATAATGGCTAGCGAAGATAATACAGTGGTTAATGTGTTTGGTTATAATCCTAACTGTCAATTTAGGGTTGGGAATAATGCCGGAGGAAATACAGCAGATAGTTTTTCAATCACTTTAAATGCAGGACAAACATATGTAATTGAAGCGGCTACAAATCAAACATCGGCGAATGTGGATGGATGGTTAGGTGCTACAATTACTTCTGATAAACCAATAGCAATTAGCAACGGCGGGTTAAATTTTGGAATTAGAACTGGATCGCAATCAAGAGATGTTGGAATCGATCAACCCGTTCCAGTAAGTGTTTTAGGAAAGGAATATGTTTTTGTTAGAGGAAATGGAAGTGATGAAAGCGAATTTCCTATAATAGTTGGAACAAAAAATAGCACAGATGTTTTTGTTGGAGGTACATATTTTGCGACAATTAATGACGGTGAATATGTAGAAATACCAGGTTCAAAATATTCTGCTTCATCGGCAGGAGCAAATATGTACGTAAGAACTTCTAAAGACGCATATGCTTTTCAATGTTTAACAGGTTTACCTAATGCCATTCAAACTATTGGAATGAATTTTATAGCACCATTAAATTGTTTACTTCCTAGTGTTTTGAATGAAATCTCTGCAATCAATTTAATTGCAGAGTTCGGCTACAAATGAATCGGCAATAACTATAATCGCATCAACGGCGACATCAGATGCTAATATTACAGTTACAGATAGTAATGGAGCAATAGCATTACCAGCTTCGAAGCCAGCACTTGGAACTTCAGAATGGAAAACTTTTTTTGTTAATGGTTTAACAGGGCAAGTTAAAGTAAATTCTACAGGGCCTATAGCTGTAGGGACTTTTGGAAGTCAAGGTTCAAATGCAGGTTTCGCAGGTTATTTTTCAGGTTTCGATACGGTTCCTTCTGTAGGATTAAGTGTTTCTGGTAGTGGATGTTTTCCAGGTACTCTTTTACAAGAAAATTCAGGAACATTTGATGCGTATCAATGGTATCAAAATGATGTTTTAATTCCTGGAGCTACAACAAATACCTATACACCGTTAAGTATAGGTGATTATTTTGTTAAAGTAACAAAAGGATCATGTACTTATGATTCAGGTCTTTTAGAAGTTTATAACTGCGAATCCGGATATTTTAATTACTAAAACAGATAATCAAGATCCTATTGATGAATTAGAAAATGTTACATTCACAATTAATGTAAAAAGTTTAGGCGTTAACCCAGTAACCAATGTAGTTATTCAAGATGTGTTACCTGCCGGTTTTACACTTGTAAGTGCTACACCAAGTTCTGGAACGTGGACAAATCCAAATTGGACAATCGGTACTATGACAGCAGGCCAAACACGAAATTTGGTTATTGTTGCAAAAGCTGATTATGGAACTGGTGGAACAACATTAACAAATACCATTACAAATACTCAAGACCAGATTGATAGTAATGCATCCACCGACGACCCTAATGAATCAGTTACAATTCTTATTATTGATAATGATGGTGATGGTGTAACCAATGTCGATGAAGTTTCAAATGGCACAGACCCTAATAACTCATGTAGTTTTGTATTAGCAAATGCGACTGTTCCACCAAGTGTTGCATGGAACGCTGCCGATTGTGATGGCGATGGTGTAACTAACCAGCGAGAAATTACCGATGGAACAAATCCTTTAAATGATTGTTCTTATGTAACATCAAGTATCACAGAAACCGTAACTTCAAATGCGGATTGCGATGGAGATGGAGTGACTAATGCCGATGAGGCAACCGATGGAACAGACGGTCAAGACTCATGTAATTTTGTATTGGCAAGTGCAACTGTGGCTCCAAATGCAACTTGGAATGCAGCCGATTGCGACGGAGACGGCGTAACTAACGGTCAAGAAGTAACAGATAATACAAGTCCATTAGACGATTGTTTGTATATTACAGCCAATATTACAACAACTGTAACGTCAACAGCCGATTGCGATGGCGACGGCGTAACAAATGCCAATGAAGCGACTGACGGAACAGACGGTCAAGACCCATGTAGTTTTGTGTTAGCAAGCGCCAGTGTAGCCCCAAGTGCTACTTGGAACGCCACGGATTGCGATGAAGATGGAGCAACTAACGGACAAGAAATTACAAACGGAACCAATCCGTTATTACCAAATACATTACCAGATAGTTTAACAGTCACTGAAGGATTTATTGGTACAGTAAATGTATTAGCTAATGACGATTTTTTACCAGGAGCCAACACAAGTTTAGTAGATGCCGGAACAGGAACAGCAGGTGGTACCATAAGTTTTGATTCATCAACTGGAATATTGACCTACACACCGTTAGCGGGAGAAGAAGGCACTACGGTAACAATTAATTATACAGTATGTAATACAGCAGCTTTTCCGCAAGTATGCCGCACTAATACCGTAACGATTACCGTGTTAGACGATTCTGATAATGATGGAATCCCCGATGTAACAGATCTAGACGACGACAACGACGGAATACCAGACACCTATGAAGCTGGAGGAAATAATCCGAATGCCGATACAGATAACGATGGTGTACCCGCTTATTTAGATGAAGACGATACTAATAATACCATCGGTAATGATACGCCCGGAATAGCAAAATTATACGATTTCGATGGCGATGGCGTACCAAATCACTTGGATTTAGATTCAGACAATGATGCCATTCCAGATGTTATTGAAGCTGGGTATTCAGACACTAATAATGATGGCTTATACGATTCAGTTAACTACGGAACGAATGGATTAGTAGACGAGGTGGAAACCGCACCAGATAGTGGTATATTAATTTCAAGCCCTATAAATACAGATGCAACATCCGATGTATCTCCTGGGTATACCTTATATAATTTTTTAGATGTCGATTCAGATAACGATGGTATTACAGATACTACCGAAGCTTTTTCAAATAATGCAACTTATAATGATGTTAATAACGATGGTCAAGTTGATGGTTTTGTAGATGCTGATGGAAATGGCTGGCACGATACAATAGATGCAGAAGCTGTTTTTCCAACGCCTTTAAATTCCGATGCAGATGCCCTTCCAAACTATTTAGATTTAGATTCAGATGGCGACGGATTGCCAGATACATTTGAAGGAAATTTTCAGGTAACTGATGGAGATAATAATGGAATTGTTGGAACTGGTATTCCAGCAGACTCAGATGGTGATGGTCTTGCAGATACCAACGATTCAGATTTCGCAGGGAATATATTAAGTGGCTTCGGTTTTAACCAAGATAGAGATAACGACGGCGTAAAGAATTATTTAGATATCGATATTGATAATGATGGCATTATAGATAATATAGAAGGACAATCAACCTTTACGTACATACCTCCAACCGGTGTTGATACTGATGGAGACGGAATTGATGATGCTTACGATGTAAATAATGGCGGTGTTGGTATAGGTTACACAAATACAGATGGAGGAAGCGCACCAGATTATGCCGATACAAATTCAGATGCTGTTAACGGAATAGGCGATGCATTCGATTTATTAGAAAATGCTACAGATAATGCTATAGATGGTATTTTAGATTTCGATAATGATGGGATGGTAGATCCTGCATTATTTGTGGATGCAGATGGAGATGGATTGCATGATGATTTTGAGTATTCAAATCCTGCAACAGATTTAACGAATAACACATCTAATCCGTTAAACGCCACAAACAATAATCAATCACCAATAATCCATCCAGATACCGACCCTGTCGGAGGCGATAAAGATAGGCGAGAATTAGCAACTCAAGATAAAGATGGAGACGGTGTTTTTGATACGGTCGATTTAGATGATGATAATGATGGCATATTAGATACAGTTGAAGATTCAAATTTGGATGGGGATAATAATCCTAGAACCAATCCAACCGATTCTGATGGAGACGGAATACCAGATTATTTCGATCTAGATTCAGATAACGATGGGATACCAGATTATATAGAAGCTGGTGGAACAAACGACCCTGACGGTAATGGACAAGAAGGTACAGGAGTTTTAGGTAACCTAGAAGTAGATTCTCAAGGAAGACCATTAGGCACTGCTCCTGGAGGGCTTGCATTAATTGATACAGATGGTGATGGAATTTTTGATTTCCGTGATCAAGATTCAGATAATGATGGTATTGCCGATGTAATTGAAACAGGAGGTATTGATCCTGATGGAAATGGACAATATGGTGGTGGTACTGCGAATGATATTGATGCCGATGGATTGATTGATGCTATTGACCCTTATGATGATCGCAATGGTTCTGCCAATACAAGTGGAACACCATTAGCCTTAGTTGATACGGATGTCGATGGATATCCTAATCATTTAGATTTAGATTCTGATAACGATACCATTCCAGATAATATCGAAGGGCAATCAACGGTAAGTTATATTCCACCAACCGGAATTGATACAGATAAAGATGGTTTAGATAATGCTTACGATACTAATAATGGAGGAACAGCTATAGTTGGAGTAAACACAGATGGTGTTGATACACCAGATTATTTAGACCTCGATTCAGATAATGATGGTCTTTTTGACATTGTTGAGATTGGAAATTCTGCATTCGATACTAATTCAGATGGTATTACCAATCAAACTGTTGGAAATAATGGTTTAGATAATGCAATTGATACTTTAGATGATTATTCAGACGTTAATGGAATTTATAATGATCCAAAAGTTGATTTCCCTGATGTTGATGCTGATGTACTTATAGGTGGTGATGTAGATTTTCGCGATAATACTTTTACCGATACCGATGGTGATGGTTTAGGAGATGGAAATGATCCAAACCCGAACAATCCATGTGATCCAGTACAAGTAGCAGGCTATACAGGCTATGTTGCAAGCAATGCTATTTGGGCAGCCGCCGATTGTGATGGTGATACAGTAACCAACGGCAAGAAGTAACCAATGGCACGGATCCTTATTCCAATATAGACACCGATGGAGATGGTATTAATGACGATTTAGAAATCCAAAACGGCACAAACTGACAAGACGAATCCATGCGACCCAGTACAAGCAGCAGGCTATACAGGCTATGTTGCTACGAATGCGATTTGGCAAGCCGCCGATTGTGATGGTGACGGCGTAACCAATGGCAATGAAGTAACCAATGGTACCGATCCGTATTCGACTATAGACACCGATGGAGATGGTATTAATGACGATTTAGAGATTAGACGACGGCAATCGACGAGACTAATCCATGCGACCCAGTACAAGCAGCAGGCTATACAGGCTATGTTGCTACCAATGTGATTTGGGCAGCAGCCGATTGCGATGGTGATACTGTAACCAACGGCCAAGAAGTAACCAATGGTACCGATCCCTATTCAAATGTAGACACCGATGGCGATGGTATTAATGACGATTTAGAAATCCAAAACGGCACAGACGAGACTAATCCATGTGACCCAGTACAAGTAGCAGGCTATACAGGCTATGTTGCAAGCAATGTGATTTGGGCAGCCGCCGATTGTGATGGTGATACAGTCACCAACGGACAAGAAGTAACCAATGGTACGGATCCTTATTCGAATGTAGACACCGATGGTGATGGTATTAATGACGATTTAGAAATCCAAAATGGCACTGACGAGACTAATCCATGTGATCCAGTTCAAGTAGCAGGCTATACAGGCTATGTTGCAAGCAATGCAATTTGGGCAGCAGCCGATTGTGATGGTGATACAGTAACCAACGGACAAGAAGTAACCAATGGCACGGATCCTTATTCAAATGTAGACACCGATGGAGATGGTATTAATGACGATTTAGAAATCCAAAATGGCACTGACGAGACTAATCCATGCGACCCAGTACAAGTAGCAGGCTATACAGGCTATGTTGCTACCAATGCAATTTGGGCAGCCGCCGATTGTGATGGTGATACAGTAACCAACGGCCAAGAAGTAACCAATGGCACGGATCCTTATTCAAATATAGACACCGATGGAGATGGTATCAATGACGATTTAGAAATCCAAAACGGCACAGACGAGGCTAATCCATGTGATCCAGTTCAAGTAGCAGGCTATACAGGCTATGTTGCTACCAATGCGATTTGGCCAGCCGCCGATTGTGATGGTGATGGTGTAACCAACGGACAAGAAGTAACCAATGGTACCGATCCTTATTCCAATGTAGACACCGATGGTGATGGTATAAATGATGATTTAGAAATCCAAAATGGCACTGACGAGACTAATCCATGCGATCCAGTTCAAGTAGCAGGCTATACAGGCTATGTTGCAAGCAATGTAATTTGGGCAGCCGCCGATTGTGATGGTGATACAGTAACTAACGGCCAAGAAGTAACCAATGGCACGGATCCTTATTCAAATATAGACACCGATGGTGATGGTATTAATGATGATTTAGAAATCCAAAATGGCACGGACGAGACTAATCCATGTGATCCAGTTCAAGTAGCAGGCTATACAGGCTATGTTGCAAGCAATGCGATTTGGGCAGCCGCCGATTGTGATGGTGATGGAGTCACTAACGGCCAAGAAGTAACCAATGGTACAGATCCTTATTCGAATGTAGTATACACAGATCGGAGATCGTAATTAATGATGATGCGTGGTGTAACCAATGCGAGAAGCCACGGACGGTACAGACGAGCAAGATCCCATGTAGCTTTGTATTGGCAGGTGCTACAGTCGCACCAAGTGCTGCTTGGAATGCCGCTGATTGTGATGGTGATGGCGTTACTAACGGTCAGAAGTGATCATAAAAGTCATTAGATGACTGTTCTTATGTACAGCGAGTATTACTTTAATAGTAAACTAGCTGATTGCGATGGTGATGAATTACGATGCTACAGAAATAGCAAATGGCACAGATCCGAAAGACGATCCATGATTCATATAATGTAGCAGATATTACAGAAGCTGCTACGTAACACGCAAATTCAGATTGCGATGGCGATGGCGTTACTCGATGCTATAGAAATAGCGAATGGAACCAATCCGAAAGATGCTTGTTCTTATAATGTAGCGAGATATTACAGAACCCGTAACAGCAACTTCAGATTGCGATGGCGATGGCGTCATTGATGCTACAGAAATAGCAAATGGCACAGATCCTAAAGATGCTTGTTCATACAATGTGTCGGATATCACAGTTCCTGTAACCACAATCGCCGATTGTACAGCTGAAATAGAAGTAACAAAAATAGCCGATTACTTTGGAGTTAGATTAGGAGATGTTATTAATTACACCATTACAGTTGAGAATATTGGAAACGTTAGAATTACAAATTTAAATTTAGTGGATAATTTTATAGATGCACAAGGTAATGTAATCAGTTTGTCAACGCCTGTAACCTTTGAAAGTTCAGATTTAGATAGTCCAGAAGGTACGCTATTAGTTGGCGAGACTGCTACATATACCGCTTCTTTTGTTATTTCTCAACAGGCAATTAATGCAAGTGGTGTGAGTAATAGTGTAGTTGCAACAGGTAATGCTCCAAACGGAGATACCGTTAGCGATATTAGTGACGATGGAGATGACTTTGATGGAAACACTTTTGATGACCCGACTGAAACACAATTAGGATGTTTAATTACTTATAATGAGTTTTCACCAAATAATGATGGTGTGAATGATACGTTTGTAATTGGTTGTATTGAAAATTATCCAAATAATAAACTTGAAATCTATAATCGTTGGGGTAATATCGTGTATTCAAAACGTAATTATAACAACGAATTTGATGGTACATCTAATGGTAGAGCCACAGTTAATACTTCTGAAAAACTTCCAGACGGTACGTATTATTATGTTCTGGATTTGGGAGATGGTTCGAAACCTAAAGTAGGATGGTTATACATTAATAGATAGTAAAAAGACTAAAAAGAAATTAAAATGATACAAAAATCATCGTTCATAAAAAGTTTAATTTTAGTGTTTATTACACTAGTAAGTATAAACGTTTTCGCACAGCAAGACCCGCAGTATACGCAGTATATGTATAATACCATGAGTGTGAATCCTGGGTATGCAGGTCAAAGAGAAGTGCTCAGTGCTACGGCATTGTATAGAACCCAATGGGTAGGAATTGATGGAGCTCCCAAGACGGTTACATTCGGAATTCATTCGCCTTTAGAAAATAACCGTTTAGGACTGGGATTGAATATTGTAAGTGATCAAATAGGACCAGCGGTTGAAACCACCATGGATGCCAATTTTTCATATACAATCCCAGTCGATCCTTTTGGTGAAACCGAATTATCATTCGGTATAAAAGGAGGCTTACATGTACTTGATACCGATTGGAGTAAAGGAATATATAGAAATCCAGATGCGGCTTTTAACGAAAATGTTAATTTGATTTCCCCAACCTTAGGAGCTGGTCTTTACTTGCATTCCAACAGTTGGTATTTAGGGTTGGCAATTCCTAACTTTTTAAACACAAATCATTATGATGATTTTCAAGAATCCTTAGCAACCGAGCGGATGCACTATTTTCTAATTGGGGGTTACGTGTTTGATGTTAGTAATGATCTCAAGCTAAAACCAGCATTTTTAGCAAAGGCTGTAAAGGGTGCGCCCATGATTGCAGACCTATCCATAAATGCATTGATTAAAGAGTCATTAACATTAGGATTGGCATATAGATGGGATGATGCTGTGAGTGGACTGGTAGGGTTTCAAATTAGTGATGGGTTGTATATTGGCTATGCTTACGATGTAACCACCACCAACTTGAACAATTACAATAGCGGCTCGCATGAGATTATGCTCCGCTTCGAATTGAGGTCAGCTGGCAAAATATTATCACCAAGGTTCTTTTAATACAACAGGTTATGAAAATTAAATTATACAATATACTTTTTACTTTTTTAACAATTATTGCAATTAATAGTTATGCCCAAAAGGGAACAATAAATAGAGCTACTCAAGATTATGAGAACTTTTCATATGTTAAAACTACTGAAATCTTGCTGGACGTAGCTAATAAGGGTTTTAAATCTGTTGAATTGTTTCAGAAACTTAGGAAATTCCTTTTATTTCAATAATAAAATGGAAGACGCCGCAAAATGGTATGGTGAATTAATGAAGTTAGAAGAAAGCATCGATCCAGAGTATTATTACAGATATGCGCAAGCTTTAAAGTCTATTCAAAATTACACGGAATCTGATAAATGGATGCAAAAATTTTCAGAATCTAGTAAAAATGATAGTCAGAGCAACTAATTTTAAAACGAGTCGTAATTATTTAAAAGAAATTGAATCACAAAGTGAAGCGATTGAACTGGTAAATTTACCATTCAATTCGCCGCAGTCAGATTTTGGTACAGCAATTAATGCTTCTGAATTCGTTTTTGCATCCGCCAGAGAATCGGGTAAAAATCACATTTGGAATAATAAGCCCTTTTTAGAGTTGTATTCTATTTCAATTGCAAATGACGGCACTTTCGAAAATCTGAAAAAATTTAATAGAGTCATAAATACAAAATACCACGAGTCGTCTGTCGCGTTTACACCAAACGGCCAAATGATGTATTTCACAAGAAATAATTTCTTTAAAAGTAAATTAAAGAGAGATAAAGATGGCGTAAACAGGTTGCAATTATATGCTGCCAAAAAAGGCGCTGACAATACTTGGGAAGCGATTAAGCCTGTTCATTTTAATGATAAATCATATAGTGTAGCGCATCCAACCATTAATTCTAAAGGTGATAAATTAATTTTTGCTTCAGATATGCCTGGAAGCTTAGGGCAATCAGATTTATATATTGTTGATATAAACCAAGATGGAACCTTAGGCACGCCTATTAATTTAGGAGCCGCAATTAATACGGAAGCACAAGAAACATTTCCATTTATAAACGATAAAGGCGATTTGTATTTTTCTTCTAATGGTTATGCAGGTTTAGGTGGACTTGACATTTATAGAATTCATGATTTTGAAAATAGGTTTAAAGCCAACCAATCACTTTCCGTAGAAAACATTGGAAAACCAATTAATAGTCCGAACGACGATTTTGCTTATTACGAAAATTTAAATACTAAAGAAGGGTATTTTTCTTCTAATAGAGCAGGAGGACAAGGCGATGATGATATTTATTGGTTTAGAGTTACAGATTGCACACAAAAATTAGCGGGTAAAGTTTTCGACGAAAAATCAAATCAGCTATTAAAAGGAGCCAAAGTAATGCTGTTAAATAATGACGGTGAAATAGTAGCAGAGCAAGTAGTTGATGATACAGCTATATATAATTTTGAAACATTGCGTTGCGATAGTCAATACTTGGTTCGTGCTTCAAAAGACTCTTACGAAACATCCGAAAAACGCATTGTGTCAACTTCTAAACGAAAAGAACAATTACAGCTTGATATGCCACTGCGTATTGGACGAAGTAGTGATTGTAGAAGGTACAAACTTAAGAGATGCCTTTAATCTAAATCCGATTTATTTTGATTTAAATAAATCGAACATACGACCTGACGCGGCTATCGAATTACAAAAAATTGTTGCGGTACTAAACAAATATCCTACCATGAAAATAGATGTAAGGTCGCATACAGATAGTAGGGCATCCGCCGCTTATAACAAGGCGTTATCTACACGACGTACCAACGCAACAATCAAGTATTTGGTTAAAGTTGGAAAAATTAATGCCGATAGACTTACAGGAAAAGGATATGGAGAAAGTGAAATAATTAATAAATGTTCAGATGGTGTGCGTTGTTCTAAAGAAGAGCATCAATTAAATAGGCGAAGCGATTTTATAATAGTTAAAATGTAATCTTATTATAATTATAAATAAAAAGGGCTATCATTAGATAGCCCTTTTTTAATTATGCTATAATTTAGAATTAGGCAAATATTTCGTTGCCAATTTAAAAACATGTGCTTTATCAATTATAAAACCTTCATCAAGAAGGTGTTAGACTAAATTAAAAGCTTATTTAGAGTTCCTTATAATTTGATTTTTAGAATAATTTTCAAGTATTTAATCATTGAAATGTGACTTTTCATCTTAATAAGGGTCTATTATATTGAATGCACGTATTAACAAATAATGTATAATTTTATTCTTTTTGAAGGAATTTTATCATATTTTTTGACTACTTTAAGGAAATCCTAAACAGGACTTCATTATTTCGCTATTAATTCAACTATAATAACTTTTAAATGACTAATCTCTACCCTAAAAAGAAAGTTCAATTTCTGAAACTTTCTGTTTTTACTTTTATTATTTTGCTATTTGGAATGGGTTCATTAAATGCACAATCATGTACAATTAATGCTGGTTTAAATCGAACTATTTGCACAAACGACGTATTTCAATTAAATGGTAATACTCCAGACTCGTATGCGCAAGGACCTACCTGGAAACAAATTTCTGGACCTTCTGTTATAATAAGCGACCCTTCAATTGATAATCCTATTATTTCTGGATTTTCGGGAGGCAATACTTATGTGTTTGAACTTTCGGCAACGTGTTTTAATGGAGATACACCTTCGCAAACTGTTTCTGTAACGGTTCAGCCAATTACAATAGCTAGTGCAGGAGCAGATTTAGCCTCTTGTCCAGATTCTACAGGTTCTTTAGTTATTAATGGTAATACACCAGGTAATACTGGAGAAATAGGAGTGTGGTCTGTTGTTGGCGGTAATGGAGCAGGGGTTACTGTTAATCAGCCAAATTCAGCAACATCAACTATAAATTTAGGAGATACCAGTGCTGGAACTACTACTTTAAGATGGACTATAACTGGTCCAGAATATTCGCCAGGTCAAAACTGCGAGTCTTTTGATGATATAATAGTTACAAATTATGGCGGCGAGTTTCCTGTGGATGCAGGGGCAGATCAGACATTGTCAAATTGTTACACCGTTAATCAAAACACAAACTTAAATGCTAGTTTTGGTGGTAATAATATAAATGGTCAAAACGGTACATGGTACTTTGTGAGTGGGCCTTCAACGCCAACAATTTCAAACCCCAATAGTAATTCAACCTCTGTAAATTCTCTTATAGAAGGAACTTATGTGTTTAGGTGGACTGTTGTAGGACCATGCGTTTCAGGTTCCGACACAGTTACAATTACAGTGCCCGCGGCAACTCAAGATGTAACTCAGGCATCTATTGCAAATAATGACCAGCGTTTTTGCGACGCTTCAATTACTCAGACTACTTTGGTAGGGAGTTCTCCAAATTATACAAATGAAACAGTCTTATGGCAGCAGATAGGGGGTCCTGCGGCAACAATTGTAAGCTCAGATAAAAGTACAACCCAAATAACAGGGCTTTCCTCTCCCAATTCTTATCAATTCAGTTATACCATTACAAATACGGCAACAAGTTGTACCACATCAAGTACGGTAAATATTAGTTATAATGTGAACCCAGTTAGCATTTTAGTTAATGGAGGGAATGATTTAATAGTAGGTACTTGTAACCAAACCGCTGTAAGTATTCCTTATATATCAAGCAGTGGAAACGTAACAGAGTACAGCATAGTAAGTGGACCTAGTGATTCTAGTTTAACATTTCCAACGAATTATGTGAGTTTAGGTGGTGCGAACAATGGAACTGCTAATGTAAGCGTCTTTGATGTTTCAGGTACATATACTATAAACTTTAAAAGAAGACGAACTGGTAATCTCTTGTTAGATTGTGATGAAGCCAATGATGCTGTAAATGTTGCAATTTCAACTATTATTTCTGGTTCTAATGCGGGGTCAGATCAAACTTTTACATGTGGTCAGGTCGATGGAAATTTAGCAGGTAGTGCTATATCTCCGGGTGAAACTTCCATTTGGACCCTAGTTAATGGTCCGGCCGGTATGACAAATGCTATTATTAATGACAGGTATGTGCGAACTACTGGATTAACAGGTTTAATTCCTGGGTCATATGAGTTTAGTTATACGGTTTCAGCAGGCCCGAATTGTTTACCACCAGCAGTGTCAAACACTTTCGTTATAGTAACACCTGTAAGTAATCTTCCTATCGAAGCAGGTCCTAATCAGTTAGTTTGTTTTAATGCACCAGTACAGTTGGCAGCTGATCCGTTATTAAATAGTCAAATAGGAACATGGTCTGCCTCAGATCCTGGTATAGTTTTTACGCCTAGCGTTAATGATCCTAACGCTATTGCAACTGGGTTTTCAACCCCAGACGCAACTATTGCAAATGGAAATGCATATACCTTAACCTGGACTGTAGATGAAGCTCCTGGTTTTCCAGATTGTGGTGCTGCCGAAACCGATACGGTAATTATTGAAACCTTACTTACGGAGTCTCCTACTATAGCCAATGCTGGCACTGATTTTTGTTTGACTGCTGGAGTTGGAACAATTCCAAATCTTAATGCTAATGCTCCAGAACTTGATGAAACTGGTACGTGGACACAAGTGTCGGGACCGTCGTTAGTTGTCTTTACAAATCCAAATAGTCCAACGTCAGAAGTTACTGGACTCATAGATGGTAAGTATATTTTTAATTGGGAAATAGCCTATACGGCACCACCACCAAATGGTTGTTCTCCAACGTCGGATAATGTTGAGGTCGTTATAACAGATTCAACGGCTGTTGTTAGTGCTGGACCAGATCAAAATGTATGTTTAGATCCAGTATTATTATCATTTTCAATGAGTGCTGATGATCCATCCCCGTTAGGTGGTACAGGAACTTGGAACTTAATTTCCGGATTAGGTTTTACAGTCGATAATATAAATAGTCCAACCGCCACCTTTTCAGATCTTTTAGATGGCACTTATGTTTTTGAATGGGTTATTGAATATGGGAATTGTGCAGCTAGTTCAGCACCTGATCAGGTAACGATAGTGGTAGGTATTCCACCAACGGATGCCGTTATTCAAGGGGGCGATCAAGTTATTTGTGCAGCCACAAATACTACAATAACTGCTAATCCTTTATTGAATCCAAATGCAGAAACAGGTACTTGGACAGTCATTTCAGGACCGAATTCACCAACTATTGATAATCCTGGAAATAATACAATAAATGTTACTGGTTTAACAACGGGATCTTATGTTTTTAGATGGACTACATCTAGTGGCTCGCCACTTTGTCCAAATTCTACAGATGAAATTACGGTCGATGTTTTTGCTCCAGCCAGTGCTGGTTTAGACCAGAATTTATGTGAGGTAACCAGCGTTTTTCTTGAAGCAACAGCAGGAACAACTGGAACCTGGATAATAGTTTCAACAACAAACCCTCTTGGTATAGGTTCCTTTTCGCCAACACAATCTCCAAGTAATAGTTATACTGCTAATGCGCCAGTAGAACCTGGATATGAATATGTTTTTCAATATACTACAGATTATGTAGGTTCTGGAAGTGCATGTAATAATAGCGATCAAGTAACTATAAACGTTAGTAATGGGCCGAGTGAAGACGCCGATGCAGGTTTAGATCAAAATATTTGTATTGCAGATACAACCACAGCTACTTTAACTGCAGGAAATGCCGCGATACCAGGAGATGTAACATCTGAATGGCGTTTATTATCTCAGCCAGGTGGTGCAACCGTAGTTTTTACGACACCAAATAATAGCACAACAACCGATGTGACTGGATTAACAGTTGCAGGTTTATATGTTGTTGAATTGAATTTTCAAGCAAATTTATGTACTGATAATGCCGATATAGTAAGAATAGAAGTTTTTGAGGCGCCAGGGCCTATTAATGCTGGTGCAGATCAGCCGAATGCTTGTCAATCAAATTTCCTTACCGCCGCAACACCGCCAACAATTGGAATTGGCGTGTGGACAATTACCAGTGCGCCAGTAGGCTCTACAACAACAATAGATAATCCAAATAATCCGGTAACAAGTTTGTCAAATATTGCAGTTGGCACCTACCAGTTAACTTGGACTGTTTCCAATGGACCATTAGTTGCAGGTTTATGTGCGCCACAATCAGATGTTGTTAACGTAACTTTTACAGCTGTTCCTCCTTCTCAGGCTTTTGCAGGTCCAGATCAGGAATTGTGTGACGGCACTCAAACATTTCTTCAAGCAACACCACTCGTTGAGGGAACAGGTACTTGGACACAAACAGGAGGAAACCCAGCAACTATTGCTTCTCCTAATAACCCAAATAGTTTGATATTAGGTCTTTCAGCAGGGACATATCTGTTTACATGGACAGCAACTAATGGCGGCTGTACTAATTCTGATACTATGGGTATTGTTGTTTATTCCGATCCGATTAGTGCAGAAGCAGGACCAAACCAGACACTTCCAGAACTTTCACCCGTTAACCTTGGGGCAACACCCGTAATGAGCAGGAGACTGGCGAATGGACGCAAGTATCTGGACCAAGTTCGGTTAATTTTATAAATGATAATGATCCTAATACCGCAGTTACTGGTACTATTAGGAACATATCAATTTGAGTGGACAGTTTCTAATGGATCGTGTAGCAATGCTAACGACAAAGTAACTATTATTATTACCCCAGTTTCAGATTTAGAATTAACAAAAACTGTTTTACCCACCGAGCGCAAATGTTGGTGATGTTGTAACGTTTACAGTTGCTGTTTTTAATAATGATGCAAGTTCGACAAAGCTCGGATGCCCCACAGGAGTTGATGTGCAAGACGTTTTGCCTATAGGTTATTCTCTAGTACCGGGATCGGTTTCGAATGGAGGTGTTTTTGATTTAGGAACGCAAACGATTACATGGACTAATTTAAATATTGCAAGTGGTTCTACTTTATCTTTAACTTTTAATGCAACAGTTAATGTTTCTGGACCGTATATTAACTCTGCACAAATTATTGCAAGTGATAATTTTGATCCAGATAGTGAGCCAAATAATGATGATGGAGACCAAAGTGAAGACGATGAAGATTCAGCTATTGTATCCATCCAATCGGCAAATTTATCGCTTCAAAAAACAGTGCTACCGACAAATGTTAGCGTTGGAGATAATGTTACCTTCACTATTACAGTATCTAATAGTGGTCCAGATACGGCCACAAATGTTAGAGTTTTAGATCAATTACCTATCGGATATACTTATATAAGTGATGATTCCGCAGGAAATTATAATGTATCAACAGGGATATGGACGCTTGGTACTGTGGCAAACGCATCAACTGGTACTTTAAACATTACCGCAAGCGTAAAAGTCCCAACAGGGGCAGCCAATGAATATTTAAATAAAGCTCAAATTTCTGCAAGTGATCAGTTTGATCCAAATAGCCAGCCTAATAATGATGATGGAGACCAAAGTGAGGATGATGAAGCGAATGCAAGTATTATATTAGAAACTGCCGATCTTTGGATTGCAAAAACCGTACTACCAGTTTCAGGGTCGGTTGGAGATACTGTAACATTCTCAGTTTTATTAGAAAATTTTGGACCGGGTGATGCCACGGGCGTTGTTATAGAAGATTTGTTGCCATCAGGATTTGATGTTGTTCCTGGAAGCATATCTAATTCGGGTGTTTATTTAGTAGGTAATAAATCGATTACGTGGAGTAATGTATCCTTAGGAAATGGATTGTCAAGAACATTAACCTACCAAGCTATTGTTAATGGATCGGGTAATTATACTAATAGCGTTCAAATAATAGATAGTGATTTACTTGACCCTGATAGTGATCCAACAACCGATGCTACTGTAGATGAAGATGGTGATGGTAATGGTGATGATGATGATGAAGATACGGCTACTTTTGTTACTCAATCTGCCGATTTATCGTTAACAAAAGGGATCTCTGTAGTTAGCAGTTCTACGCCTAATGTAGGAGATTTAGTAACCTTCGAGTTAGTAGTTAGTAATTCAGGTCCAGACACAGCTACGGGAATAGCTATAGAAGATATAGTACCATCAGGTTTAAGTTTAACGGCCACTCCAATAAGTGGCGGTGGAATTGTAACGGGAAACACAATAAACTGGGCGGGATTAACTTTACTGAGTGGTTCGAGTGTTACCTTAACCTATGAAGTACAGGTTAATGCACCAACAGGTGCATCCGGGGAGTATCTTAACTATACACAAATCACGGCGAGTGATCAGTATGATCCAGATAGTAATCCAACGACGGGTCGTAGCACAGATGATTTAGCCGATGGGGTTTCAGACGATGATGAAGATAGTTTTGTACTGGTTCCGCAACGTTCAGATTTATCCTTGGCAAAAACAGTGAGTAATGGGACGCCTAATGTAGGTGATGTCGTAACCTTTACCATAAGTATAAGTAATGCAGGTCCAAATGCAGCGAGTGGTGTTTCAGTACAAGATGTAGTACCGTTAGGGTACTCGTCACTAACGGCCATCAATTTATCAGGTGTAGCAACAGGCAATACCTTAGACTGGACAGCACTAAATGTACCCGTAGGTGTTAACACGGTAGTTTTAAGTTTTAATGCCACGGTAGATGCACCAACAGGTGCTGCTAATGAATACGTAAATACAGCACAAATCATGGCGAGCGATCAGTTTGATCCAGATAGCGACCCAACTACGGGGGCTAATGCCGACGATAAAGGCGATGGTGTTAATGATGACGATGAGACCAGTGTAGGGGTTGTAATCCAGCAGGCGGACTTAAGTATTGTTAAAACCATAAACAATAC
>CAVPHK010000003.1:0-29232 GCA_963704215.1 uncultured Flavobacteriaceae bacterium | reverse complement strand
CCGACAAAATAGTATATCAATCTAAACCAAAAACCTGTTAATCGTATGATTAACAGGTTTTTTGGTTTTATTCAAAATATAAAGTCGGTAATAAATACGATAATAAAATAATTGTATTAACTATATTAATCAATTTATCAAGTTCGAATATTAGTCGATTTAATAAGCTGTTGTGTCTTTAAAATATCTAATGATTAATTCTGTAAAACGTGTTTGTCTAATGAGAAACAAACAAATTCACCTTCAAACACAACGACATCATTTTGATTTTTAACTGTAACAGAAACGGCCGATTTAACTGGATTAACTTTTTCTGAAACCACAGCTTCGGCGGTAAGCAAATCTCCTACTACTGTGGGTTTTATAAATTTAACTTCAGCTTTACCCAACACAACGTTTGGATGATTGGTGGCTACCATGGCAGCATAATCGGCTAAACCAAAGGTGAAGCGGCCATGAGCTAATCCCATGGTTTAATGCCATTTGTTCGGTCAATTTTAATTGTACCGTGGCTTTATTTTCCTCAATTGAAATGACTGTCCCGACTAATGCTTTTGATGTTTTTAGATGTGTGTTCTGTTGCATTTTGTAAATAATGTTATTTTTAGAATCTCTGCTTTTTGAAAAAACATGGTTCTAGTTGTACTTTTATTCTGGTTTGATTTGAGAAATTTCATAGCGATTGATTTTTGAATGTGATTTTTGGAATTGTGTTGGTAAATAGTTAATTAACCTAAAAAATGCGAATAATTTACTTAAACGTCGCAATTAATTAAGGGACAAGTACGACTTTGCTAAAATTGATCTAGTGTATCTGTGATTATTTAAATGTTATTAATTTATTCGGCGGATATAATTCGTTTAATTCATCGAGTTGTTTTAATAATTCAAAGGTTTTTTTAGCTTCTTCTTCATCTACAGTACTAATTGCAGCTCCAACATGAACCATAACATAATCGTTAACTTTTGCTTCTGGAACAAGTGTTAAGCTTACTTCTTTAATAACACCATCAAAAGACACTTTTCCTATTCTAAAAATTTCATCTAATTGCGAAGTTATTTCTATTAATTTTCCTGGTATTGATAAACACATATGTTTTTTAGATTTATTAGATTATTAGATTTGACTTTTAACCATTTTACCAAGCTTCCATTCCTTCTCCAGTTGTTGCAGAAACTTCAAAGAATTGCAAATTCGGATTTACTTGTAACGCGTATTTTTTTAATTTTTCAATATCGATATTTAAATAAGGTAATAAATCTATTTTATTGATAATACAAATATCCGATGTATGAAACATATCAGGATATTTAATAGGTTTGTCTTCACCTTCTGTTGTACTAATAATTACAACACGCTTGATTCGCCTAAATTGAACATAGAAGGGCATACCAAATTCCCCACATTTTCAATCATTAAAATTGAGTTGTCTTTTATATCCAATTTTTTAACAGCATCGTAAACCATATCACTTTCTAAATGACAACCTTTACCTGTATTTATTTGAACAACAGGAATATCTAAAGCATCAATTCTATTGGCATCATTCAAGGTTTGCTGATCTCCTTCAATAACATAAAATGAAATTTCTGGTCTTTTAAATCTGCTAAAGTTCGTTCCAATATGGATGTTTTTCCAGAACCTGGAGAACTTACCAAATTTAAAGCAAAAATATTTTTAGCTTCAAAATAACCTTTATTTCTTGCGGCCATAACTTCATTATGTTGCAGAATATCTTGCTCAATTTCTAATACTGTTTTATGATGTGTGATGGTATGGTCATGAGAATGAGAATGATCATGATCATGGTGGTGATGATCGTGATGAGTGATCATGACTATGACCATGAACTGTCATCATGATGATGATGATGATGTTCGTGAGCTTTTATTTCTTTTGGATTTTGAATGGTTACACCATTTTTTTCTGATCCACAACCGCAAGTTCCACACATAATTTTAGTAATTTTTATTTACTTAAAGATAGTTAATATTACATTTCATTAAAATATTTTTTCGCTTTATCGAGATTTTCATTTCCTTTTTTACTTAAACCAATTTTTAATTCCCATTCATATCCCTGAATACCAAAAATAGATGCATCTGGATGATGGTCGTATAGTTTATTGTTAAATACAATATGGTTTCTGGTGCTAAGGCATGTGTACTAAAGCTATATTTTTCTGATGGATGGCATGGTTTTAAGTAAAATCCATCTTCCGTTTCTTCTTTTGTAGCATCAACAAAAATTACTTTATCATAATTGGAAATTAATTCAGCATCTTCAATTTGAAGTTGATATCTGTATTCCAGATCAATAGTATGTTTTTTGCTCTTTTAGAAAGTCTAAAAACACCAACCTAAACCATCATCTTGCCTGCCATTATTGCCAATTCCCAAAATAATTATTGCTTTATCTAACTTTTTTCATCAATTAAATTTCCTTCATGATCTTTCAACCGAACATTTAAGTGGCATTTGTCCAAGTGCATGCGTTGCACAACTTAAACAAGGATCGTATGCTCTAATAGCAACTTCAACTTGGTTGAGCATACCTTCAGTAATTTCTAGGTTTTCCACTAATCACATTATTAGCAACCCATTTTACAGCTTGATTCATGGGTTCGTTATTATGGGTTGTTGAAACAATTAGGTTACAACGTGTAATTCGGTCTTTATCATCAACTTCGTAATGATGAATTAATGTACCTCTAGGTGCTTCAATAATACCTATTCCTTCACCACGTCTTTCGCCTTTTCTAATGAGGTCGTTGCTTAAAATATCTTCATCATTCAACAAGTTTTTCATCATTTCTGCACAGTACAACATTTCAATTAATCGTGCCCAATGCGAATACATGGTTTTATTATTAACTTTTTCGTTGGTTGCTAATTTAAAAATAATTCGTTCTTGTTCTGCCAAAGGAGTTTCAATACCATTACAAACATTTAGTCTTGCTAAAGGACCAACACGATTCCAACCTTTTTCTCTTCCTAAATCTTTTAAATATGGGAATTTTAAATACGTCCATTTTTCTACACCTTCATTAAAATATTGTATGTAATCATCGTATGGAACATCATTTAAGATAACTTTTCCATTGGCATCTAGTGCTCTTAAATTACCATCATATAATTCTAAAAAGCCATTTTCTTTGTTTACTAATCCTAAATGTCCAGAAGGATATTCTGCAAATTCATCTAACCATTTTTTATTTGCGTCATGATATCCTTTTAAGAAATTGAATAATTTCACTAGACCAATTAATCATGGCATCAACAGATGGAATCTCTTTACTGTTTAAAAAATAATCTCTTTCTTTTAACGTGATTTTTTTATGAACACCTCCAGGAACAGCAGAAATACCATGAATACGTTTTCCGGCAATAGTTTTAATAATTTCCTGTCCAAATTTTCGCATTAAAATTCCTTTTTTAGCCAAATCCAGATGCTCGATAGCAACCTCGGCTACATTACGTTTTGTGGGATCTGCATTAACACCAAATAATAAATCTGGAGAAGCTAAATAGAAAAAATGTAATGCATGCGATTGAAATACTTGTCCGAAATGCAAAAGTTTTCTAATTTTTTGAGCAGGTAAAGATAAATCTTTAGGATCTAATCCTACAATTTGATCAATGGCTTTTGCTGCTGCTAAATGATGACTTACAGGGCAAATACCACACAGTCGTTGAACTAATACAGGAGCTTCCCAATAGGGATGCCCTTGAATAAAACGTTCAAAACCACGAAATTCTACAATATGAAAAAAGGAATCTTTTACTTTGTTATGTTCGTCTAAATGAATGGTTACTTTACCATGTCCTTCAACTCTGTGTTACGGGATCTATGACTATTTTTTTCATCTTTAATCGTATTTAAATTCTTCGTGAGTAATAGAGTATTCTTCATTTAAGAGAATATTTTTTACAACTTTCCAGATATGGTTGGCATTTGGAGGACAACCAGGAATGTAATAGTCTATTTTTACAATTTCATTGCAAGGATATACATTGTTTAGAAGTTTAGGAATGTCCTCATGATTTGGAATAACATTGGCTCCAATTTCACTTGTTAATCCATGAATATAAGCTTCTTCTAAACATTCTTTTAAAGGAACAAAATTACGCATGGCAGGAATACCACCCATAATAGCACATTCGCCAAAACCAATTAAAATATCACATTTTTTTCTGAATTCTTTTAGTACTTCAACATTTTCAGAATTGGCACAGCCACCTTCAATAAGACCAATATCACAGCGTTTACTAAATTTTTTAATATCTGTTAAAGGCGATTTGTTAAACTCAACAATTTCCAAAATATCGATAATATCTGTATCAATATCCAATAACGACATATGGCATCCAAAGCAACCTGCTAGTGATGTGGTAGCAACTATAAATTTATTGTCATCTGTTTTTTTTTTAAAACTATCTCTTTTAGGGGCTTCTTTATCTTTCCCAACGATGTCATATTTTCTATCACCAAAAGGTTGTTCGTAAACCATACCCTTAATCAGAATAGCACCTACAGGACAAATGTTCATGGCATGCATTGCTTCGGCATCAGATAATTTAGCTTCTTGTTCATAATCAATTTGAACGCGTGTTTTAACACCGCGACTCACAAATGAAAATACATCTTTACCGTCTTTGGTTTTAACTTCCTCCACACAACGTTTACAAAGAATACATCTATTCGATTCCATAATCATTCGATCTGATGTAAAATCGACTGCCTTATGGCTATAAACATGTGGAAATCGTGTATTGGTAATGCCCATATCGTAGCCCAAGTTTTGCATATCGCAATGACCACTTTTTTCGCAGGATGGACAAAAATGATTGCCTTCCGCAAATAGCATTTCTATAATGGCTTTTCTAGTATTTAAGAGTTCGGGCGTGTTAATTTCCACTTCCATACCTTCATAAACTTTGGTAGTACAACTGGTAGTTGTTTTACCATTTACAATTACAGTACAAATTCTGCAGGTGCCTAATGGTGGATTCACTTCATGAAAATGACACAAAGTAGGAATGTATATGCCATTTTCTTTAGCGGCATCTACCAAATTTTTTCCTTCGTGTGCTTGGTAGTTTTTTCCGTCGATTGTTATGTTTATTAGATTATTCATGAGT
Organism: uncultured Flavobacteriaceae bacterium; assembly: GCA_963704215.1. Lineage (GTDB taxonomy): Bacteria > Bacteroidota > Bacteroidia > Flavobacteriales > Flavobacteriaceae > Mariniflexile. The sequence goes on along the minus strand of CAVPHK010000003.1, from coordinate 24,090 downwards.
ACTTTCTATTTCTTCGATTATACTATCATAATTTTCAACAGCCTTTTCTAAATTAAAGGATTGATTAATATCACTTTCTGCCAACAAGCATTTTTGGAATTCTCCTGGAAATTTTAACATGGCAGTTAACAAACAGTTTGTAGATGTTTTTCCGAGGCCACATCTGCTGGATTGTTTAATGATGGTACTCCATTCTTTTATTTCGTCTAAATCAGAATTATCCGCATGGCAAAGCCTGATTTTATTAATTTTTTTACTCAATAAGAAGTTTCCGGTTCTACACGGTACACATATCCCGCAGGATTCTGCTATAAAAAAATCGGTAATATTTTTTAGAATGGAAAGCAAATTACGTTCAGAATTAAATACCATAAAAGACCCACCACTTCTAAGGCCAACACCGCTCATTTTACGAGAATATTCTATGGGGTCTTTGAAGGTGAATTGGATGTGGTCTGCTAATAAATTTTCTCCTGATATTTCTCGATCTAAATCGGCAGACGAAAGGAATTCTCCGGCGAAACCATTGAATAAAATATAATGTGGATCTTTAGCTTTTATTAAGTTTAAAAAATCCTTTAATTTCATTCCCCATTCAATTTCGTAAACTCCGGGTTTTTCGCAATCGCCAGAAACACTTAATAATTTAGTGCCTTGTGTTGCTTTTGTACCGATGGTTAAATAATGTTTTAAACCCATTTCTAGAATTCTAGGCACCGCACAAAGGGTTTCAACGTTGTTCACCACGGTTGGTTTACCTAAATACCCTTTTTCTACAGGGAAAAATTCTTTGGTAGTGGGTTCACCTCGTTTGCCCTCCATAGACGCGATTAGGGCAGTTTCTTCTCCGCATACATAAGCACCAGCGCCTAGATGAATATTAACTTTAAAATCGAAACCATCAATACCCAGAATCGTTTTACCTAATAGTCCTTTTTTATTAAACTCTTTGATAGTTTCTTCAAGTTTGTTTTTTAAGTATACATATTCCGCTCTTAAATAAATGGTGCCTTCAGTTGCTCCCACAGCATAACCGGCTATAGCCATGCCTTCAAGCAGTAATCCCGGATATTTATTCATTAAAACCCTGTCTTTAAAGGTGCCTGGTTCTCCTTCATCCGCATTGCAAATAATATATTTTTGATTGGAAACATTGTTTTTGCAGAATTGCCACTTAATGCCTGTTGGGAAAAAAGCGCCACCACGACCAGATAATTTAGATTGGGTTACGGTTTCTATGATATTATCTGGAGTAAAATGTTTTAGTTTTTCTAGTGCAATACCCGGTGTGTATGATTTGAAAAACACGGTTTTATCTAGCTCTGGCGTGTAACGTATATTATCGTTTGGATAATTGCTTAAAGATTCTACGGAATGCCCCTGTCTTAATTTTGAAATTATGCTCTTAACTTTTTTAGGAGTTAAATTTGTAAATGGTTGAAAATTTATAAGTGCCGATGTTTCTTGATCGCTTAAACCAATGCATGAGGTTTTAAAAAATCCGAATAAACGGTCTTTTGTTACATTGCCAATTTCTATGCCTAATTCTTCTTCAAAGGCTTGTTTAACTGCTTTGTAATCATGAAGTTTTGAAATGGTAGAACAATTTAAATAAATAGTGAATTTACCAGCATGTGTATCATGAAAGAAGTGATAAAAAGATGTAACCCCTTCAAGTTCTATTTTAGAAATATTAAATTCTTTCGCGATTTTAGTCTTGTCATCCTGACTAATGTACCTTCTTTTATTTTGAATATCCCAAAGAACGTTCATTAAAGAGGATTTTTCTGCAGTAGCTTCTTTAGACTCCATAATAATGAAAATTTTGAATGCTACGTAATTTATTTATTATCAAAGAGTAAAACAATGATAATTGTCATTTAAAATACTTTTTACAAGATAATTGATAGTTACAAAAAAATCTTAAATTTTCTGCAAGAACACAGGAATAAAGAATGTATAAATAAGTGAAAGTTTAACTATCAAACAACTTCCAAATATTTTACTCTCAGCTCTTTGCCTTTAATAATACTTTTAAAATGACTCGAACATACGGGGCAAGAATCATAAAAGTTATCGACATTAAAAATCGTTTGGCAATCATTACATTTTGCCTTAGCTTCAATTATGATGATTTCACGGGTGGCATGTTCAAGAATAGTATCTTTCACAGCAACTGGCCATACAAAGTCTAACGAATCGAACGCGATTCCGGCAAGACTACCAATTTCAAGCGCTATTTTTTCAACTTTTTTGGCATTTGCTTTTTTTGTTTCATTTTCAGCAATTCTCACAATGCCAATGGCTATAGATAGTTCGTGCATATATTGAATTTAATTGAATAAAACATTTAAAAATATGAATAACTATGGCCGATTCACATGATATAAATCATAATATGATTAATGTCATCTTGAGAATGCTTATCATTCAATAATTTTAGTGTTACTCTAAGGTTATTAAAATAGAATCAAAAAATATCTCAATTATAGTTTTAAAAGGGTTTTAAAATGCCAAAAACTTATAAAATAGTAGTTTCAGGCCAAGTGCAAGGTGTTGGGTTTAGACCCTTTGCATACAGTTTAGCAAAACATTATTCATTAACCGGAACCGTTTCGAATAATGAAGACGGTGTAATTATTTATGTTACTGGAGATGTTGAGAATATTGATGATTTTTACAATAGTTTAATTAATAATCCACCTCCGGTTGCCAAAATTATTTTGAGCGAGTTTGCAGAAGTAGAGCCCCAAAACTTTAATGGTTTTCAAATTATTCCGTCAAGTAAAGAAGGTCAGGTAAATTTACCATTAACACCCGATTTTGCCATTTGCGAAGCTTGTAAAAAAGACATAGTCGATGTTAAAAATAGAAGACACAACTACGCTTTTACAACTTGCGTAAATTGTGGTCCGCGATGGTCCATCACTAAAACCTTTCCCTTTGAACGCGCACATACCAGTATCGATGATTTTCTTATGTGTAAATCATGCAATAACGAGTACGTGAATCCTGCAAACAGACGGTTCCATTCGCAAACAAATAGCTGTCCCGAATGTGGAATCGCTTTTGAATTCACCGATAATCAGGGAAAGCATATTGAGACTAAAAATATCTTTCAAGCCATTGCAAAACTACTTTCAGAAGGGAAAATAATTGCGATTAAAAATACAAGTGGTTATTTATTATGTTGCAATGCCGAAGATGACATTGTTGTAAAAAAACTTAGAAGGTTAAAAAATCGACCTAAAAAGCCATTTGCGGTCTTATATCCTTCCTTAGCACTACTAAAAAATGAAGCTTGCTTAAATACAAAAGCCATTGATGCTTTAACATCTACCGAGCGTCCAATTACCATTATTTCTTTATCAAATTATAAAGGACGAATTGCTTTACGAGAAGTTGCTCCCGGATTAAATCAACTCGGTGTCATGTTACCATATACCGGAATCTTACAACTATTCGCTAACCAACTTCTTTTCCCGATTGTGGCTACCAGTGGTAATATTCACGGTTCCCCAATTATTAGTGATAAAGAAGAGGCTGAGTTTAAACTAAAAGAGGTAGCAGATTATTTTTTACATCATAATCTCGAAATTATACACCCACAAGACGATTCTGTTTTAAAAATTAGCAATAAGTATCATTTAGAATGTCTTTTTAGGCGTTCTCGGGGATACGCGCCAAATTATTTAGATGTTGAAATTCATTCGAACGAAAAAATACTTGCATTGGGTGCAGATTTAAAAAATAGTATCGCTTTTTTTCCTAATAAAAATCTATATGTTGGGCAGTATTTAGGCAATCTTGAAAACTACGATGTTTATAGCAGATTTGTGAATGAAATTAACGCATTTGTGAACATATTTGAACAAAAACCGGAAGTGATTTTGGTTGATAAACACCCAAATTACCAGAGTACACAATATGGTTTAGAGCTTTCTAAAATATGGAATACAAAGCTCTTTTATGTACAGCATCATAAGGCGCATTTTGCTGCCGTACTTGGTGAGTATAATTTGTTTGAAGAAGAGCATATTCTTGGTGTTATTTGGGATGGAACAGGGTTTGGAGACGATGGTGCTATTTGGGGTGGCGAGTTTTTTAATTACAATTTGAAAGAAATTGAAAGAGTTTTTCATTTTGAGTATTTTGATTGGATTTCTGCAGATAAAATGGCTAAAGAACCGCGATTGTCTTTGTTTTCTGTAGCAGATGAATCCTTCCGAGACGTACTTAATTCAAAATTTTCAAGTGAAGAGCTACAAGTTTTAACTACTGTCAAAGTAAAAAACAAGCTTAAAACATCGTCGGTAGGTAGACTGTTTGATGCAGTTTCTTCACTATTAAATATATGTGATTTTAATTCATTTGAAGGGGAGGCGGCAATGCTTCTTGAAAACCGAATAATTGATTATAATATTGAAAGTTGTATTGATTATTGTAAGGAATTTTCAGGAAAAACGATTCCAACGTTACAAATTCTTAAAGGGGTACAAACCGATATTAAATACGGACTTGAAACATCACAAATCGCTGCCAATTTTATTTTTACTTTAGCCTCTATAGTTTATAAAGTTGCGGAGAAAAGTAACTACTCAAAAATTTGTTTAAGTGGAGGTGTATTTCAGAACACAATGTTGATTGATATGCTAATGGACCTGAATAACAACAAGTATAAATTATTTTTTAATCGTAACTTAACACCTAATGACGAGAATATTGCATTCGGACAAATAATGTATTATTTAAATTGTGAACACAGATTCCATACTTAATGAAATATCTAAGTGAATATCGAAATTTAGAAGCTACAAAAAGCTATCTAGATCTTATTGCTAAAAAAGTAACAAGAACCTGGAAGATAATGGAGGTTTGTGGCGGTCAAACGCATGGTTTGGTTCGTAATGGGATACTTGAATTGTTGCCAGAGCAGGTTCAGATGATACATGGCCCTGGTTGTCCGGTTTGCGTGACGCCCTTAAGTTTAATTGATAAAGCCATAGATTTACTGGAAAAGGGCGTTATAGTATGTTCTTTTGGTGATATGATTCGCGTACCAGGAAGTAAAAAAAGCCTATTGGAAGCCAAAGCAGATGGTGGCGATTTACGTGTACTTTATTCTCCTTTAGATGCTGTGAAAATTGCTAAAAATAACCCTGAAGAAGAAGTTGTTTTTTTTGCTGTAGGTTTTGAAACAACCGCTCCTGCAAATGCTTTATCAGTACTTCACGCTCAAAAAGAAGGTCTAACGAATTATTCAATTTTAGTATCACATGTTTTAGTACCTCCAGCCATGGAAGCTATTTTAGATGATAAATTCTGTAATATAAATGCCTTTTTGGGAGCTGGTCACGTTTGTGCGATTATGGGTACTAGTGAGTATCATTATTTAGTAAAAAAGTATAACATACCAATAATAATTACAGGCTTTGAACCACTGGACTTAGTACAGGGTATTTATATGGCCGTTTGTCAACTAGAAGAAGGCATTAAAATAGTTGAAAACCAGTATTCGAGAGTTGTTAAAGAAGATGGAAATATGGCAGCAAAAAAAGTAATTCAGCAAGTTTTTGAAGTAAGTAACAGAGAATGGCGCGGTATTGGCGAGATTCCCATAAGTGGCTATAAATTGAGAAAAGCGTTTGATGCTTTTGATGCAGAAACAAAGTTTAATATTAAAAACTATAAAGTGCCTGAAAGTACCATATGTATTGCAGGAGAAATTTTAAGAGGCATAAAAAAACCCAGAGAATGTACAGCTTTCGGAAAAACATGTAGCCCTTCAAATCCTTTGGGAGCGCCGATGGTTTCTTCTGAAGGTGCGTGCGCAGCCTATTTTCATTTTAATAATAACGAAATCTAATAACTAAAAATGATAGATTATAAAACTATTAATTTAGGACATGGAAGCGGAGGTTTAATGACCCAAAAGCTTCTAGATGATATCATTTTCAAAACATTTAGTAACCCCTATTTAGATAAAAAACATGATGGTTCTGTGGTTAAAATTGATGGCGAAATAGCTATATCAACAGATAGTTTTGTGGTTTCTCCCATTTTTTTTAAAGGTGGAAACATTGGTGAGTTAGCCGTAAACGGTACTGTTAACGATGTTGCCATGTGCGGTGCGCAACCCAAATATTTATCTCTGGCATTTATTATTGAAGAGGGGTTGAAAATTGATGATTTTATAAAAATTGTAAAATCTATAAAAGCAACTGCAGACTTATGTGGCGTACAAATTATTACAGGAGACACTAAAGTTGTAGAACGCGGCAAAGGCGATCAAATATTTATTAATACCACGGGGTTTGGAGCGGTGAATTCTAAAGGAAATATAGCGGCTAAAAACATTAAAGTTGGCGATAAAATAATTGTAAACGCCTGTATTGCGCAACATGGTATGGCTATTATGTCGCAACGTGAAGGTCTGGAATTTGAGTCTACCATTGTGAGCGATACTACTAATTTAAATTTTATCGCTAACGATTTAATAAATAAATTCGGTTATGGTATTCATTTGTATAGAGATGCTACTCGGGGTGGATTGGCTAGCGTACTAACCGAAATTGCTTCAGATATTAAAAAAGGTGTTTCCATAATTGAGAACAATTTGCCATTGGATAGACAAGTAGCTGCAGCTTGCGAAATTTTAGGTTTAGATCCGCTTTATGTGGCAAATGAAGGTGTTTTTCTCGCTATTGTAGATGCGTGTATATCAGATGAAGTTGTGAAATTTATGCAAAAAGATAGTAAAGGAATACGTGCAGTTTGTATTGGCGAAATTACCGAAGAACATCCAAATAAAGTGGTAATGATAAGTGCCATTGGAGGAAAACGTGTTGTGAGTCCAATGATTGGTGAACAATTACCTAGAATATGCTAATTTGCAAACAACCAATAAATACCAATTATTAGCGCAAATAAACCACCCGCCATTCGAATTCCGTTAAAAAATAAATTGTTGTGACCGTTCTTGGTAAATGATGAAATTTTTCCAATAACAAATGCAAAAGTAGTCATGGCAATAATAATACCTAACCCAAAACCAGCTATATAAAATATAGAGTCTGTTTGATTTTTAAATCCTAAAATGGGTAAGAAAAGCAAAAAATGAGCAATACCCGCTAACCCATGTAAAAACCCTATTGAAAAAGAGGTAAAATTGGTTTGTTTGGTTGTTTTTGGATGTGTATGTTCATGAGTTTCTAAGGCACCATGCGAGTGTTCATGTTTATGGATTAAAGGGGTGTTTTTTGCATGAATATGTAAATGTTTGTGGTTTTTACTTTTTTTGAAAATTTTATAAAATGCCCAAATACCTATACCTATTAAAACCAATCCCACGATTTGTTCGCTATAATTTGAAATACTCTCAACAGGAATCAATTCTTTAAAAACAGTGAATAAAAATCCAATAAAAAGCATTCCTGTTATGTGCCCGATTCCCCATGATAATCCAATTTTCCAAGCTTTCTTTTTAGACTCAACGGCAAAAGGCATGACTGCCGCTAAATGATCGGGACCGGTTATAACATGTAAAATTGAAGCAAGTAATCCTGTAAAAAAAGGAAATGATGCAAACATAATACTAGTTTAAATTATTGATTTTTAAAGTAATGGTGATAATCTGTATAAAAATAGCCTATATACCTGTTTTAACACATGATTTTTATCACGATTAATTAATTTGTAATGTCAAAATTGCTATCCAATTAAAAATAATTGTTGCGAAAAATTCGAGAATAAAAAAGCAGCTATTTTATACAAATAGCCGCTTTATTATAATTTTAAACCTTAAATAAGTTCTTTTAATTTATTACATGCAATTTCTGCAGTGATGTCGCGTTGTGGAGACCCAAACATCTCATACCCAACCATAAATTTCTTTACCGTTGCACTTCTTAAAAGTGGTGGATAAAAACTCATATGCCAATGCCAATGGCTATTGTCTTTATTATCGGTTGGAGCTTGGTGAATACCGCTGGAATATGGAAACGATGTGTTGAATAATTTATCGTAGGCTTTCGTTAATACAGAAATAGCCTCAGCAAATTGTAAAGTCTCGGTATCTTTTAATTCTAGAATATTGGATTGCTGTCTTTTTGGAACAATCATAGTTTCGAAAGGCCAAATGGCCCAAAAAGGAACCAAAACCACAAAGGCGTCATTTTCAAAAATGATGCGTTCTTTTTTTATTAATTCTTGATTAAGGTAATCGCCTAAAAGACTGCTTTGGTTTTTGGCATAATATTCTAATTGATGTTTATCTTTTTTATAAACTTCATTGGGAAGACTTGTCTGGCTCCATATCTGCCCATGCGGATGCGGATTGCTACAACCCATTACAGCACCTTTGTTTTCAAAGATTTGTACATAATTAATTAAATCGTTTTTTGCAAGTTCACTGTATTCATGTTGCCATGCAAATACCACTTTTTCAATATCTTTAGCATCCATGTCTGCCAAACTTTTTGAGTGGTCTGGACTAAAGCAAATCACTTTACAGATGCCTTGTTCGCTTATGCGCGGAAAGCAACCCATCTTCAATTTTAAAATTTTTAGAATCGGTTTGTAAGGCAGCAAAATCGTTGGTAAAAACAAACACATCTTTATAATCGGGATTTTTTTCACCATTAATTCGTGTGTTTCCAGCGCATAAATAACAGCTCGGGTCGTGCGCAGGTCGATTTTCATTAGCAATGGCTTCATTTTGTCCTTGCCAGGGTCTTTTCGCACGATGTGGCGATACTAAAACCCATTCGCCCGTTAAAATATTAAGTCTTTTATGAGAATAATCTTGTAAATCGGTATTCATTGGTACTGTTATTTGTTAATTAATAAGGTGAGTTCCGTCCGAAAGTTTAACAGCGTAAATAGAACACTCCTTGTTAAATTTAGTTTTATAGGCTTCAGAGGCTTGTTTTTGGAAATTTTCGGATTCTTTTTTTGAAACTAGGTTTATAGTACAACCACCAAAACCACCACCCATCATTCTTGCTCCCAACACATGTTCGTTGCTTTTAGCTTGCTCAACTAAAAAATCCAACTCTTCACAGCTTACTTTATACTGGTTTTGCAAGCCTTCATGTGAGGCATAAATAAGTATACCAAGAGTTTCTAAATCATCTTGTTGCATTGCTTTTGAAGCACGTACGGCACGATCGTTTTCTTGAATCACATACAATGCTTTTTGATAATTTTCTGGCGTAATTCTATCTTTTATTGACTCTAAATCGAATTCTGTTGCATCTCTTAAAGCTTTTACATTTAACATTTCGGCTACAGATTCGCATACCGAACGTCTGTCATTATAAGCACTATCAGATAAACTGTGTTTTACATTCGTGTTTATTAAAATAAGCTCATGATCTTTAAAATCAATTTCAAAGGGTTTCGATTTAACTGTTCGGCAATCTAATAATAAAGCATTATTTTTAATACCAAACATACTGGCATATTGGTCCATAATACCACATTTTACGCCTACATAATTATGTTCTGCTTTTTGTGAAATTAAAATCATTTCGTGCTTCGTTAATCCTAAATTGAAAATTTCATTGAGACCAAAAACGACACTATTTTCCAGTGCAGCAGAAGAAGACATACCTGCACCTCCCGGAATATCGCCACCAAATACAATATTAAAGTTGCCAATTAGTTTACTTCGATTTTGAAGCTCTGAAACAACTCCAAGAATATAATTTTGCCAGCAACCTTGAGCCATTGGCTTTAGTGTATATAACGAAAATTCTATAGTTTCATCTTTATCGGACAGCATAAGCTGTACAAGTATTTGCATCGCTTTTTTGTATTGCGGCAACAATGCCTTTATCTACAGCAGCAGGAAATACAAAGCCATCATTATAATCGGTATGTTCGCCTATAATGTTAATTCGTCCAGGAGAAAAAATCATTACAGGTTCTGTTTTAAATCTTATTTAAGAAACTGTTTTTAATGGTATTAATTAATTTAGTATTCATTTGTTTTTAATTTAGTTTATAATGAATTTCGAAGAATTAGAGTGTTGGTGTTTTCAATTTGTAATTGTTCTTTATTAAGTATCATTTTTGCCAATTGTTCTCCCATTTTATTAAAATCTGTCGAGATCGTGGTAATGCCTCCTTCAACAATTTCTTTAAGCAAGGTGTCGTTGTATGAAATGATACCAATGTCTTTTGCGAGAATTAATTTTTCTTCTTTAATTTTTTTTATGATTCGTAATAGGTTTTTATCGTCTGGAATAACAAAAACATCTCCTTTATTAAGGATTATATTTTGAAGTGAATTGATAACACTGTTTTTAATATTATTAGTTTTACAAAAAGTATTAAAACCTTTTAGCATGCCTTGTGGCTGTCTGTCTTCAGAAAAAAGCAATATTAATTTTTTGTAATTTTTTATGCGATTCTAGAGCTTTGTTTAAGTTGGTAATGATGTCTTTTTCAAAATTTTGAAAAATAGCAGCATAATCATTTAATTCTTGGTGCGTTTGGTCTAAAATATAAACCTTTTCTAGTGGGTAGTTTTTCTATAACTTTTTGAGTGTTTTTTAAATTGGCAGGCATGATTACATAGTAATTATAAGCACCAATATTTTCGTAAATTAATTTGCTAAACATGTCATAATTAAAATGATGAAAGTAAATATCTACCCGTGTATTGTCATCTAAATTATTTATAAAAGCATTGTATAAATCTTCCTTAAACGAATTTAGTTCGTCAAACAGTAAGAATATTTTTTGAGATACATCAATGTTATCATTTAAAACGTAATACCCTTTTCCAACAACCGATTGAATAATGCCTCTTGTTTTAAGTTCGTTAAATGCACTTAAAACCGTATCTCTGGAAACTTTATGATTATCGCGAATAAAGTTAATCGAAGGAATGAGGTCTCCTTTTTTTAAAGAACCCGATATAATGGCATCTTCAATAGAAGCAATAATTTGCTTGTATTTAGGAACGCCAATTTGTTTTTTAACTTTAATTATTCCCATAAAGCAAAAGTATAAAAAAAGTTAATACTAACTAGTAGGTACTAGTATGTTTTTTTTATATTTGTTGCATAATACCTATTTACGGCATTTAGGGAAACTTGTGTTTGTTGTTGTGGTTTTGATAGAAAACTATTTTATTATTTTAGTGTAAAAGGACGTGAAAACGAATATAATTTTCAATATTTGTTTTCCTTTTTTATGAATTGTATTATTTGAAAATTTTATGTCTTGTAATGTGAAAATTGAAGCTAATATTGAAATTAAACGACTTTGTTATTTAGCATTGGTAGGTTTTTTTGTTTTGTCGTGCAATAAAAAACCGAAATATGTAGAGGTTACAGATGATGCTATTTTTGTGTCCACAACTCAAATTCCAGACAGCCACTTTTTAGGAGATAATAATTGTAAAGAATGCCATGAAGAGGAATTTAAAGATTGGAAAGGGTCGCATCATGATTTGGCAATGCAAATTGCAGATAGTACAACCGTATTAGGAGATTTTAACAACAATACATTTAAAAGTCAAGGAGTTACGTCTCGTTTTTATAAGAAGGAAAATCATTTTTATGTAAACACCGAAGGACCAGACGGTGAAAATCATGATTATAAAATTGTCTATACTTTCGGAATTACGCCGCTGCAACAATATATTGTTCAATTTCCAAACGGGCATTATCAGTGTTTAAGAACAGCATGGGATACTGAAAAAAACAAATGGTTCGATTTATATCCAGATTTTAAAGTTGTGCATTCAGAATGGTTACATTGGTCTAGAGGCGGTTTAAATTGGAATAATATGTGTTCGGATTGTCATTCAACAAATGTTCGAAAAAATTACGATTTTAAAACCGAAAGTTATAATACCAAATACGCAATTATTAATGTTAACTGCGAAGCGTGTCATGGTCCTGGAAAACAACACGTTGAAGATGTGAATCGTCTTGGTGAAAAATATGTTTCAACCGGAACAATGCACATGACACTAAATACCGCTCCCAAAGATTTGGTAGATCAATGTGCCAGATGCCATATGAGGCGCGAACAGTTTTCGCAAGCATTTAACTTTGCGGGCACCATGTTAGATCATTATTTTCCGCAATTAATAGAAGAACCTATTTACCAACCAGACGGTCAAATTTTAGATGAAGACTATGTTTATGGGTCGTTTGTGCAAAGTAAAATGTATAAAAATAATGTAACATGTAATAATTGTCATAATTCACACTCCTTAAAATTAAAATTTGATGGTAATGCCTTGTGTGCTCAGTGTCATGTAACGGATAAATATGATACTCCAAAACATCACTTTCATAAAATGAATACCGAAGCTTCTCAATGTATTATTTGCCACATGCCAGGTAAATATTATATGGGTAACGATTTTAGACGCGATCATAGCTTTAGAGTGCCACGACCAGATTTAAGTGTAAAATACGGAACCACAAATGCTTGTGCTGGTTGTCATAAAAAAGATGATAAATGGGCATGGGAAGCCTTTAAAAAATTATATGGCACTGTAGATTCTTTACATTTTTCAGATAAATTGGTTCCGGGAATTAGAAGACAACCCCATGGAGAAATTGGTTTATTGGAATTAATAAACGACAAAAATGAAGTTGAAATTGTTAGGGCTTCCGCAGTAAAGGCGTTATCCGCATACAATACAGAAAATTTTATTAATGAGTATTTGTCTTGGTTAAACGATAGGTCTGCTATTGTGCGGGGGGCTACTTTAGATGTTTTAAGTGAAATTAATAACACAGATTATGTGAATTCAATTTTACCACTTTTAAAAGACCCTAAGCGAAGTGTGCGTATAAAGGCTTTTACTACTTTAAGTGGTTTAAACGAAAGTAACGTGCCTGAAGCTTACAAAACAGTATATGAAAAGGTGAAAAAAGAGTTTTTCACACATTTAGATACGAATTCAGATTTTGTAGGTGGCCGCGTTAAAAGAGCGAATTATTATTTAAAGAGAGGAGAAATAGAGAAGGGGATTGCTGGTTATGAAAGTGCCTTAGTCTTGGATAATTTAAATAACCAGGCGCGATTAACATTGGCTAATTTATATTATAACGTTAAAAATTATAAAAAAGCAGAAGATACTTTTAAAACAGTTATAGCTCAAGAGCCAGATTTTGGTCCTACCTATTATTCATTAGGTTTATTATATGCCGAATTAAATAGAACTAACGATGCTATTGCACAATTAAACAAGGCTGTTATTAAAATGCCAGAAAATACGAGGGTATATTATAATCTAAGTTTACTTTACGACAAAAATAACGACCAAAAAAATGCAGAGAATATACTTGTAAAAGGTTTAAAAATTGATGCGAATAACGAAAGTATATTGTATGCTTTGGCATATCATTACTCCAAATACGGACAAGAGAATAAAGCGAAAAACATTTTAGTACGCTTGGTGCAATTGTATCCAAATAATCCACAATACGCCAGCTTTTTGCAGGGTTTATCAAAAAGTTAGTTTTTAACTTGACGATTAAATTTAATCTTTTTTAATGTTTGAAGAATCTCTAACAATTAATTCTGCATCCAGAATAATTTTGTTAAGCGTTTGCTTGTAATCTGGGTTTTTTACACGCTCTAAAAATGTTAATGCAGCCTGTTTTCCAATTTCAACGCTGTGTTGGTCTATGCTAGAAACCGTTGGTGTTAACATTGCGGTAAAGGGTTCATTTCCAAATCCTACTAAAGCAATCTCATTAGGAACAATAATATTTTGTTCATTTAAAACTTGCAGAGCACCTAAGGCAGCATAATCACCTGCCACATAAACGGCATCTGGTCTGTTTTTTAAAGACAGTAGTTGAATCATTTTTTCTCTTCCATCTTCAGTAGTAAGACTACTTTCTAAAAGAAGTTCTTCATCTAAAGGCAGGTTGTGTTTTTTAATCGCATCGATATAACCTCTAATACGGTTATTAAAAATTCGTGTGCGTTTATAACCACCAATATGTGCAATCCGTTTACAGCCTTGATTGATTAAATGCTCAACAATCATATGACTGCTATCGTAATCATTAATACCTATATAATCTACATTTAAATCGTTTTCACCACGGTCGAATAAAATTAAAGGGATGCCTTTTGATTTAATTTTTTCATAATAATCTAAGTTCGTGGTTTCATTGGCCATAGAAGCAATAATGCCATCTACCTGAGTAAATAATAAGCGTGTCAATATTACTGCATTCTTTTTTATAAGATTCGTTAGATTGGGTAATAATTATATTATAACCTTCCTTATTTAAAACCTCTTCAATATTTTGAATAACAGAAGAAAAAAAGTTGCTATTTGTTCTAGGCACAATAACACCCACTAGGTTACTTTTTCCTTTTCGAAGTGCACTTGCTAAATGATTGGGTTGATAATTTAATTGTTTGGCAACCTTTTTTACTTCATCTTTGGTTTTTGCACTAATACGAGAATCATCGTGTAAGGCTTTAGAAACAGCTGCTGGAGAAATATTTAAAACATTTGCAATGTCTTTTATCGTTATTTTTTTTTGGTTTGACCAATTTTTTATATATTTGCTTAATCGTTTAAGCAAAAATAGTGTTTTACTTATATAATCAAAACAATGTAATTTGTTTATATTTAAAAAGATAGTATTAACGTATTTTAAAACATTATTTGCTTAAACGATTAAGCAATAATTTAATTAACTAAATTAATAACATTTAAAATGAGTAGAGTAGTAACATTTGGTGAAATCATGCTTCGATTAGCACCTCAAGGATTTTTAAGATTTTCTCAAGCTGACAATTTTGATGTTGTTTATGGTGGTGGAGAGTCTAACGTTGCAGTATCATTAGCTAATTATGGTGTTTCTGTAGATTTTGTAACTCGTTTACCTAAAAATGATATTGGTGAATGTGCCATGATGGAAATGCGTAAAAGAGGTGTTGGTGTAGATAAAATTGTTTGGGGTGGTGAGCGTTTAGGTATTTATTTCTTAGAAACTGGTGCAGTATCTAGAGGTAGTAAAGTAGTATATGATAGAGCATATTCTTCTATGTCTACTATCCAATCTGGTATGATTAACTGGGAAGAAGTATTTAAAGGCGTAGAGTGGTTTCACTGGACTGGTATTACACCTGCAATTTCTCAAAGTTCTGCTGATGTTTGTTTAGAAGCTGTTAAAGCGGCTAGCAAATTAGGTGTTACTATTTCAACAGATTTAAATTACCGTGCTAAACTTTGGAAATATTGCGATGCTGCAAAAAGAGAAGAAATCATGACTGAATTAACATCTTATTGTGATGTTGTTTTAGGAAATGAAGAAGATGCTGAAATGCACTTTGGTATTAAGCCAGCAGGTGCAGCAGTTCAAACTCATGGACATGATGTAAAAGCTGAAGCTTTCTTATCTGTTTGTCAACAAATGATGAAAAAATTCCCAAGAGCTAAAAAAGTAATTACAACTTTAAGAGGTTCTATTTCTGCATCTCACAATACATGGGCTGGTGTTTTATATGATGGAAAACAAATGTTACAAACACGTCAATATCAAATTACAGATATCGTTGACAGAGTAGGTGGTGGTGATTCTTTTATGGGTGGATTAATCTACGGATTATTAACATACCCAGATAACGATCAAAATGCATTAGATTTTGCAGTTGCAGCATCTTGTTTAAAACACACTATTAAAGGTGATGCTAACTTAGTAACTGTTGATGAAGTAACCAAACTTATGGGTGGTGATGCTTCTGGTAGAGTTGCTAGATAATAATAGATTTTAAATATAACAAAAACCTGCAAGGTTGTTTAAAAACCTTGTAGGTTTAAATAGAATTTAAAATTCTTAACTATTAACTAAACTAAAACCGTTTAATAACTATATGGAAAAATCTATTGCAATTATTTGTGGTGGCGGTCCAGCACCTGGTATTAATACTGTTATTAGTACATTGGCCAAAACTTTTTTGAAAGATGGCTATAACGTTATAGGTGTACATCATGGATATAAAGGATTACTTTCAGAAAATCCATCACTAGTACATTTTGATTTTCATCATGCCGATCGTATTTTTAGTCGCGGTGGTTCTACTTTAATTATGAGTAGATTTAAACCAAAAGACAGCGATTTTAATGCTGATTTTTTCAAGAAGAATAATGTAAAATTATTGGTTACTATTGGTGGCGATGATACGGCTTCTACAGCCAATAGATTAACCAAATATGTTAACACTCAGAATTTAGATGTAGCCCATATTCATGTTCCTAAAACAATAGATAACGATTTACCTTTGCCAGATAGAAATCCAACCTTTGGTTTTCATACTGCAAAAGATGAAGGCGTTCGTATTGGCAATACGGTTTATGAAGATGCCAGAACTAGCGAAAATTGGTTTGTGGTAGCTGCCATGGGACGTTCTGCAGGTCATTTGGCATTTGGAATTGCTTCGGCATGTCATTTTCAAATGATGATTATTCCTGAAATGTTCAACAAAACGAACATTACTTTCGAGAAAATCATTAATATGATTATTTCTTCAATCATTAAATGTAAAATTCAAGGTATTGAATATGGTGTTGCGTTGGTTAGTGAAGGTGTTTTTCATTTTATGGAAGAAGATGAAATTATTAATTCTGGTATTAACTTCACCTATGATGATCACGGACATCCAGAATTAGGTAATGTAAGTAAGTCGCATATTTTCAACTATTTATTACAAGTAAAATTGAAAGAATTAGGATTAGATATAAAATCAAGACCAGTAGAACTTGGTTACGAATTAAGATGTTGTCCATCCAATTGCATTCGATTTAACCTTGTGTACCTTACTAGGTATTGGTGTTAAAAAATTATTTGATGAAGGCAATACGGGTTGTATTGTAAGTGCAAATTCAAGAGGCGATATTACACCATTATATTTAAAGGATTTTGAAGATGAAAATGGCAAAATCCCACCAAGATTAGTAGATATTAATTCAGATATGGCGCAACTATTTATAAATAACCTTTTCTATATTAAAGAAAAAGATTATGAAGAAGCAAAAAAATATGTTCCAAATCCTGAAGCATATGATTTTAAAAAAATATTAAACTGGAATTAAAAATTAAATAACAATAAAATGGCACAATTTTCAAGATTAGAAGTGGCTCAAGCAATGAAAGAAACAGGAATGATTCCTTTATTTTTCCATAGCGATATAGAGCTAAGTAAAAAAGTATTAAAAGCTTGCTACGATGGTGGCGCTAGATTAATGGAATTTACAGCACGTGGCGATTTCGCTCACGAAGTTTTTGGCGAATTAACCAAATATGCTATAAAAGAATTACCAGGTATGATTATGGGTGTTGGTTCTGTTACAGATGCAGGACAAGCAACTTTATACATGGCTTTAGGTGCTAACTTTATTGTAACGCCTGTTTTAAGAGAAGATATCGCAATTGCTTGTAACCGTAAAAAAGTATTATGGTCTCCAGGATGTGGAACTTTAACCGAAATAGCAAGAGCTGAAGAATTAGGTTGCGAAATAGTAAAATTATTCCCTGGTGATATTTATGGGCCACAATTTGTAAAAGGTATTAAAGGACCACAACCATGGACAAGCATTATGCCAACTGGAGGTGTTTCACCAACTGTTGAAAACTTAAAAGGATGGTTTGATGCTGGTGTTACTTGTGTTGGTATGGGATCTCAATTAATCTCGAAAGACATTATTGCAAATAAAGATTATGCTAAATTAGAGCAAGACGTAAAAGCTGCTCTAGCTATCGTAAAATCTGTTAGAAAATAATTTCAATTAGTATATAAAAAAAATGCCGAGCATTTTAGTTCGGCATTTTTAATTATTCTAGTTTTATATAATTTTCGGCATAAATGGGTGCTCCTAAACTATCGGTTTGAATTTGGCTAAAATGGTCTTCGCTTATAATAATTTTATAAACAAACTCTTTTTTATCCTTAATAATAGCATTCATAGTTTTAGAGCCAAAATCCAATATTTCGGTAAGAATACTATCTTTTATAGTATAATCACCATAGCCAAACCAGTCTAATGTGTCAGAGGCACGCTCTCTACTCCACATAACCTTGGTATCAGAATACATTTTTATTTGCTTGTTTTCTAAAGAAGAAAGAATGGTGTCAATGTCACCGTTTTCTTTATAATTTAAATAACTAACTAATTTCCAGGCGCCTTGTAATGAAGTCGTTTCAGTGTCAAAACCAGCGTCGCTGTTTTCATTATTGGAATCGTTTTTACAAGAAAAAATTAGGGCAATGCAGAAAAAAAGGATGATTGGTTTCATAAATAAAACGTTTTTAGTATTAGTTACCTAAAGATACAAAATTAGAATTAAGTCTATTTTTTCGGAAAAATATAACCGCACACGATAAAATGTGTTCAGAGTAACTTTTGTTACAAAAAATGACGATATTTTTTTGTATTTAGAATTTTTGTTGCGATTTTTTCTACCTAAAAATCAAAAAAACCTTGTTTTTTTATCAAAAAAGCATCTTTTTTAAAAAAAAAATTTTTTTACGTTAATTTTTTTTCTTCCTATTTTAATCTATTTCGAAATCGTTGTAGATGCTATTTGTATGCAAGAAAATACATCTAAAATGATTTTTTAATGAAGTTTTGAGGCTCTGTGAGCTTGTGTTTTACGGAAAAAACAATAAATTGAATAAAATTCAAAAAACATTAAAAAAAATACACTAAAAATAAAGATAAAAACCAAAAACGTAAGTAAAAATGGATTTTGTGTAAATAATTGGCAAAATTTTTTTTTGAACAAAACCTGTTGAATTCCGAGATATGACATTTGTCATAATTAAATAGTTGCTTTTGGGATAATTTTGAATAGGTATCAAATCATAGAAAATTCGATACATTTTTACACAAAAAAAAGACTAAAATTATATGAAAGTTACTGATAAAATTGCCTTATTAAAAGCTAAAAGAGAAAAAGTTGCTTTAATGGGTGGCGAAGCTAGAATTGAAAAGCAACATGCAAAAGGAAAATTATCTGCAAGAGAAAGAATAAACCTTTTATTTGATGAAGATAGTTTTTATGAAATTGATTCTTTAGTAAAACATCGATCCACCAATTTTGGAATGGAAAAGGTTGAGTTTGCATCTGACGGTGTAATTATTGGTCACGGAACGGTTAATGGTAGAGTCGTTTTCGCTTTTTCTCAAGATTTTACTTCAGGTGGTGGTGCATTAGGTGAAATGCACGCTACAAAAATTTGCAAAATCATGGATTTAGCCATGAAAGCTGGAGCACCAGTTGTTGGTTTAAATGATTCTGGTGGAGCAAGAGTTGAGGAAGGTGTTGATGCGTTAAAAGGGTATGGAGATGTTTTCTTTAGAAACTCTAGAGCATCAGGGGTAATTCCTCAAATATCTGCTATTATGGGGCCTTGTGCTGGTGGTGCGGTGTATTCACCTGCCATGACAGACTTCATTTTTATGGTTAAAAAAACAAGTAATATGTTCATCACCAGTCCGTATGTTATTAAAACGGTTACAGGTGAAGAAACCACTTTTGAAGAACTAGGAGGAGCGATGGTGCACAATACGAAAAGTGGAAATGCACATTTTGCTTGTGAAGACGATGCCGATTGTATAGAACAAATTAGAGAATTGTTAGATTACCTTCCTAATAATAATATGGAGTTAACACCTATAATTGAAATGGAAGATGATCCAAAGAGATCTTGCGATATGCTGGATACCATTATTCCAGACGATTCTAAAATGGCTTACGATATGAAAGTAATCATTGAAGAAGTATTAGATCAAGGTGTTTTCTATGAAGTACACGAACATTTTGCTGAAAATTGTATTGTCGGGTTTGGAAGACTTAACAATCGCTCAGTAGGTATTATAGCAAATCAACCAAGTTTTTTAGCTGGTTGTTTAGATATTGACGCTTCAGATAAGATAAGTAGATTTATTAGAACTTGCGATGCTTTTAATATTCCAATTATAACCTTTGTGGATGTACCAGGATATTTACCAGGTGTTCAACAAGAGTGGAATGGAATTATTAGACATGGTGCTAAGTTATTATGGAGTTACTCTGAAGCTACCGTTCCTAAGTTTACTGTTGTAGTAAGAAAAGATTACGGTGGAGCATACGTTGCAATGAGTTCAAAACATTTAGGTGCAGATATGGTTTTCGCATGGCCAACCGCAGAAATAGCTGTAATGGGTGCTAAAGGTGCTGTTGAAGTTATTTCAAACTATAAAAAGGAAATTGCAGCAGCCGAAGATAAAGCAGCTAAAACACAAGAAAAAATAGATGAATATGAAACAGCTTTTGGTGTGCCTTACTTGGCAGCAGAAAGAGGTTACATCGACGAAGTAATTTTACCAAGCGAAACCAGAGAAAGATTAATTATGGCTTTAGAAGCTTTAAGATCTAAAGTAGAATTAGTGCCAGCAAAAAAACACGGAAACATTCCTCAATAAATATTTATTACTATGACATTACTTGAAAAAAAGAGAAAAGCAGCTGTAATCGCAGCAACAATCTATCTTAGAATGGAAGAAGAAGATAAAAATAAAATAGTATCTCCTTATGGTTGGGGCAAAATGGGATTAATGAGAAGAATGAACGATAGAAAATTACTATTTAGCAACGGCAGAACAATAGGAGCTAGACTTATATAATTTAAAATTACAGAACAATGATATTTGATAAACACGGGGTATTGCAAATGACCAAAATGGATTATAGTGCAGACAGACCAAAGGCTGAAAACCCTATAAAAATACAAGATTTAAGTTTTAGAGACGGACACCAATCTTTATTTGCTACAAGGGGAAGAACCGAAGACATGATTCCATTTGCTGAGCAAATGGATGAAGTTGGTTTTCACGCCATAGAAACATGGGGTGGAGCAACATTCGATACGATGCATAGGTATTTGGGAGAAGATCCATGGGAACGTTTAAGAACGCTTAAAAAATACATGCCGAAAACACCATTTTTCATGTTGTTAAGAGGGCAAAATGTGGTTGGATATAGAAATTATGCCGATGATGTTGTTGATAGCTTCGTACAGCGTGCATGCGACAATGGCATGGATATTTTTAGATGTTTTGATGCATTAAACGATTATAGAAATTTCGAAACTGCCGCAAAAGTGGTAAAACGTAATGGTAAACATTTTCAAGGTACCATTTGTTACACATTAACAGAACCTAGATTAGGTGGCGAAGTTTATAATATTGATTATTATTTAAACAAAGCAAAAGAGTTAATGGAGTTTGGAGTAGATTCCATCTGTATTAAAGATATGGCAGGCTTAATTGCTCCTTATGATATTTATAACTTAGTAGTTGAACTTAAAAAAATCACAGATATTCCTTTAAACTTGCATACGCACTTTACATCGGGTATGGGCGATTTAGCAATTTTTAAAGCTATTGAAGCTGGTGTAGATATTGTTGATACTTGTATGTCACCATATGCGTATAGAACGTCTCATGCAGCTATAGAGCCATTAGTAATTTCATTATTAGGAACCAATAGAGATACAGGTTTAGATATTAAAAAATTATCTGCAATTAGTTCTCAAATGGAAAAAGTTATCCCTAAATACAAGCATTTAGATAACAGTCCGAAATATTCAATTATAGATACCGATGTTATTTTACATCAAACTCCTGGAGGCATGTTATCTAACTTAGTGAATCAATTAAAGGCAATGGATTCTTTAGATAGATTAGATGATGTATTTAGAATGTTACCAAAAGTTAGAAAAGATTTAGGACAAATTCCTTTAGTAACTCCAACTAGTCAAATTGTTGGTGTTCAAACAGTTAATAATGTTCTTTTTGATTCTTTTGAAGGTGAATATTCTCGTATTACTCAAGAGGTAAAAGATTTATGTTATGGTTTATATGGTAAAACAACTTTACCAATTAATCCAGAACTTAGAAAGAAAGCTTTAAAAGATTACCCTAGAGGAGAGCAACATATTGAAGTAAGACCTGGTAGTGTTTTAGAACCAGAAATGGATGCTGTAAAAACTGCAGCTAAAGGACTAGCAAAAGATATTGATGATGAAGTATTATTGGCATTATATCCAGTAACAGGTAAGAAATTCTTAAAAATCAAGTACGGTTTAGAAGAAATGCCAGAAGATATGAAGGCTAAAACCATGGAAGATGTTAAGAAAGAAGAAGAATTAATAACTAAAGCGCTCTCAGGAGAACTTAAAGCTGGAGGAGGTAATAATGCTCATGGCATCATGTGTGATATGGAAGTGTTGGTAGATGGCGAGTCATTTACGGTATCAATTCCAAAAACAAATTCATCTACAAGATCAGTCTGGAAAAAGAAAGAACCGAAAGAAGTTGTTGTTGAAGGTGCTATCACTGCTCCAATACCAGGTATGATTGTTGAGTTTAAGAAGAAAAATGGCGATACAGTAAAAGCTGGAGAAATTGTGGTTGTTCTTGAAGCAATGAAAATGATGAACAATTTTGAAGCAAGTAAAGATGGTGTAATTTCAGGTATTAAATTCGAATCTGGAGATACGGTTTCTAAAGGAGATGTTTTATTTTCAATAGAATAATAATTATAAATATAATTGTTAAAAACAGCCTAAGAATTTTCTTAGGCTGTTTTATTTAGAAATTAAGTCAAAGTCAATTGCTGTATCTAATTTTTAAATCTGCGTCTAGATTTTGTGGTTAAATAATTAATTTTTTAAAGTCTAAGACCAGGTTAATTGTATTCTATTAAAAGAAGAGAAACTCAATTATTATTTACAATGGTTATTAACAATAAAATACAATATGAATAGGAGTACTTCAAGCTCAAATATTGTAATAAGCTATTCGTTATGATAATAAATAATTATAAATTGATAATATCTTTTGATGATTTTGAGGTAGGATTTGCGACAAAAATTCTACTTTTGTTAGTATAAAATATGTTTAAGTTATGTCTGATAATATAGAAAAAGTAAAATGTTTAATTATAGGTTCTGGACCTGCGGGTTATACAGCGGCAATTTATGCGGCTAGAGCAAATATGAAACCTGTTTTATACCAAGGAACGCAACCAGGAGGTCAATTAACAACTACTAATGAGGTTGAGAACTTCCCAGGGTATCCAGAAGGTATTACCGGACCGGAGATGATGATGGAGTTGCAAAAACAAGCAGAGCGTTTTGAAACAGATGTGCGCAATGGATGGATTACTAAAGTCGATTTTTCTGGTGATATACACAAAGTTTGGGTTAATGATACAAAAGAAATACATTGCGATACTGTGATTATATCAACAGGGGCTTCGGCCAAATATTTAGGATTAGATTCTGAACAAAAATATTTAAAATTAGGTGGTGGCGTTTCGGCTTGTGCTGTTTGTGACGGGTTCTTTTACAGAAATCAGGAGGTAGTAATAGTGGGTGCTGGCGATTCTGCATGCGAAGAAGCTCATTATTTATCTAAGCTTTGTAAAAAAGTAACTATGTTAGTGAGACGCGATGAATTTAGAGCCTCTAAAATTATGGCGAACCGGGTAAAAAATACGCCAAATATAGAAATCTTGTTTAATACCGAAACAGATGAGGTATTAGGAGACGGACAGGTAGTAACTGGCGTTAGTGTGGTTAATAATCAAACGAAAGAGAAAAAGGTTATTCCGGCTACTGGGTTTTTTGTAGCCATAGGGCATAAGCCAAATACCGATATTTTTAAAGGCTTTTTAAATTTAGACGAAACAGGTTATATTATCAATAAACCTGGGAGCTCTAAAACGAATATAGAAGGTGTTTTTGTTTCTGGTGATGCTGCAGATCATGTTTATAGACAAGCAGTAACCGCAGCGGGAACAGGATGTATGGCGGCTTTAGATGCAGAGCGTTATTTAGCATCTAAAGACACAACCTTCGAAGTGTCTACACCAAGTTATAATTAGTAACTATTAAAAACTATAGCCGAAATTAATATTTCGGCTTTTTTTTTAAATTGTTTTAAAAATTTAATAAAATGTGTTTTCTTTGAATACATTTTTAAAACGGGATGTGGCGCAGTCCGGTAGCGTACACGGCTGGGGGCCGTGTGGTCGCAGGTTCAAA
>CAVPHK010000002.1:0-189734 GCA_963704215.1 uncultured Flavobacteriaceae bacterium | reverse complement strand
GCCCTTTAAATTAAAGGGCTTCTTAACTTTATAATAATGCAATCGTTACAAATCATTAAAAATAGAATGCATCAATCGTTTTTTATCGTTGATACTTTCTTCTAACGAAATCATGGTTTCGGTTCTGTAAACCCCTTCGATATCGTCTAATTTGAAAATAACTTCTTTAGCATGCTCGGTACTGCGTGCTCTAATTTTACAAAATATATTGAATTTGCCAGTCGTAATATGCGCTACGGTAACAAAAGCGATGTCATTAATACGCTCTATAACGAACTTAGTTTGTGATGTATTATTTAAGTAAAGACCAACGTATGCAATAAACGAATAGCCTAGTTTTTTATAATCCAACATGAGTGAAGACCCTCTTATAATACCTTGCTCTTCCATTTTTTTAACGCGAACATGCACGGTACCCGCAGATATTAATAATTTTTTTGCAATGTCTGTAAACGGAATTCTTGTGTTGTCAATCAACATGTCCAGAATTTGATGATCTATTTCATCCAATTTAATTTTCCCCATAATTAACTATTCTTAAATATAAAGCAAAATTAATACATTTTCTTTAATAATAACGCATAATTGATATGCTTTATTTCGGTAATAATGAGATTTTTTCATTATTCAGTATTACGCAAACGTTTTCGTTATTAACTTTTAGCTGCTTCTCCGCTTGCATCAAATACCTCCATACCCTTAGCATCGATAGTCCGATGTGCATAAAAGCCATCTAAATCACCTATTTTTTCAACAATCGGCACAAATTTAACTGCACCATCTACCAAGCGTTCCTGATACAAGATACCAATAGCTACATTTTTAAACCATCCCCCTGTTTTTGACGCACATTTTTGATGATGATGTCTAAAAACAGCTTTTCATTCTCCGGAATCTCTAAATAAGGTTCATAATGCTGCTCCAGTAACCTCATTTAAAGCAATATAATTTAAGGATACTAAATAAGAGGTATAAATGTATTCTCGGGTAACATCTCGCGCATAATCATCTTTAAAATGCCCTGCTTCAAATAATATCGTAGGCACATTTTCACTTTGAAACGTATCCCCTACACAATTTATATTAAAAGCATCATCGTATACACCAACCTGATTCGGAATAAGTTGCTGCAAAGTCGCATTCATAACAGCAATAACCTCCATAGCCACCTTTCTGTTGGGTGTAATAGTACAAGCGGCGTCTTGGGCGGGCGATAAAAACGAAACTGTAGCCGATTTATTGGTACGCTCCAGCACTAAAAATAGTACGTTGCCCATGTAGATTATAACAATAATGAGGTTTAAAGGACTCAAAAACAGCACGCAACACCTTACTTTCTGGTTGGGTTAAGGCTTGCGCATCCCTATTTAAATCGACGTCATTGGCGTTTACACGTGTATAAGCTTGTGCACCGTCTGGATTTAAAATGGGGATAATATATAAGGTACAAGCCTTTAAAATAGCTGCAATAGCCGGATCGTCACTCAAAAGAGTATGTAATAAATCGAATAATGCTTTAGTCGTGGTGCTTTCGTTACCATGCATTTGCGACCACATTAAAATGCGTTTGGGCCCCGTACCAATCTGTAAACCATAAATCGGGTTGTTTAAGACAGAAGTTCCAATCACTTCTATAGGGATGGATTTTTTAAGTTGGTCCAATAAAGGTTCAATGTGTGTATTGGTAATATACCGATGATTTAAATGCGGTTCCCGGTATTTTAAGAACAAGGATTTTATGAGGTCTAATAGCATGTTATATTTTTAATGTACAAATGTAAACAAATAGTAATTTACAAATGTAAACAGTAATTTATAGACTATGGTTTACAGTTGTATACAATAAATTCGTGTTGTTTAATAATGTTACACATCTAGAGTTCGTTGTAATATAAATAATATTATTAACTATTGTATTTCAGTATTTTACTAACTTTACCTAAAGTATAAGTTTATATATATCTAAAAATATTGAATGTATGACTTGGTGCATTCGAAGCTTTATGTTACATTTGTAATATCAATATACAATTGTAACGTTTACAATGATAAACACAGAAGCATTTACTAAAAGACTACAAAAAATCATCGATTATTACGGCGAAACAGCCTCTTCGTTTGCCGAAAAAATTGGTGTGCAACGGTCTAGCATTTCGCATATCCTCTCTGGCAGAAACAAACCAAGCTTGGAATTTGTTTTAAAAATTCTGGCCGCTTTTCCGGAAGTTGAATTATATTGGTTACTAAATGGCAAGGGAGAATTTCCTGCCATAAAAAAACCGATCGATATAAAACCAGAAACGCCCCCAACGAACATTCAGGAAAAAATTCAATTTGATACACCTAAAGAGATCAACACAGAAATCTCCGAAATTTCGAATACTGACAAAACCATAGAACGCATTGTTATTTTTTATACAGACGGAAGTTTTAAAAATTATGAGAATTAAATAGAATCTTCAGTATTTTTGCAGATATCAACACAGTTATGAAATATCTTATTCTAGTCCTCCTATTTAGTTTTTTTGGTTGCTACACCTCTACACGACAATGTAAAGATTTTAAAACAGGGTCGTTTTATAGTGAAGTAACGATAAATGATCAGCTATACAAATCGACCTTTACCCGCAGTGAACAATTACAAATTGAAACTTATAATAATAAAATTGATTCGTCTCAATTGCGATGGATTAACGACTGTGAAGTTATTTTTAAAACCATCAATCCAAAAAACATGGCGGAGCGCAAGGATATTCATTTAAAAATTCTAACAACTACCGATAGTTCGTATACTTATGAATATTCGTATGTGGGCGAAACAAAAAAGCAAAAAGGCATTGCTTATAAAATAAACTAAACTCCCATTGCTTGTCATTCCTGCGAAAGCAGGAATCTTATAATTAGCAATCAGTTTAATAACAACCTGTCATTCCTGCGCAGGCAGGAATCCACTACACGAGAAAAAACATAAATCAACCCCTAATAACTTTCAAAATTACTTATACTTTGTCATTCCTGCGCAGGCAGGAATCCACTAACAAAAACATCAGTTTAATAAAGCACTTCCACAAGCTCAGTGTGACGAAAAAACATTCATGTTGTCATTCCTGCGCAGGCAGGAATCCAAAATCGAACTAAATAAACAAAATTAAAACTCACCTATTAAGGCATCGGATACAAAAACGATTCCACCAACTGAAACGTAATCTGCTGATCCTCCTCAACAAAATACGTTAAGAAGATTTCACCCCAATACTCTCCATCCGAAAAATCAGCGATAATCCATTTGTGATTCAATAATTTAATCGAATTTATCATAAGTCGTCTGCCCTCACTTGAGGCGTACGGAATGATGGGATGCTGCCCTTTGGTTTCATTCGATTGATAAAGTTGATCTTTAATAAACGGAATCAATTCAGAAACCTCAAGACCTTTGTTTTCAAAATAACTAATAGCGTCTTCATTTCGTTCTAAATTAAAACGCGACAATTCTAAATGGTCGTCTTGTAACCTTACTATTGAATCTTGATAGGTTTTTATTTTCTCTTGATACTGTACTATACGCTTTTGTTGGTCTTCGAATACGCGCTTAGCATTTACATATTGAAACAATACTAGGAGTATAGAAAAAATAAATAAATACATAAAAATTCGTTGTTTCATAATATAAAGTTTAAACGGTTATTTGTAATTCGTCGTAAGCCAAAAATACATGTTTTGGTAAGGTTTTCTCAACGACATCATGAAATCCTAATAAATGACTGATATGTGTTAAATAAGCTTTCTCTGGTTGTACTTTTTCAATAAAAGCTAATGCTTCTTTGAGATTAAAATGTGAACGATGCGGATTGATACGTAAAGCATTGACTACCAAAACCTTCACGTTTTTTATTTTTTCGATTTCAGCATCCGAAACGGTTTTCATATCGGTTAAATAGGCAAAATTACCAAATCTGAACCCAAACACCTGAAGCGTGTCATGCTTCCCTTTTACGGGTATCACTTCTAAATTTCCCAGCATAAAAGCTTTGTTTTTTATCCTGTTAGTAATAACCGATGGAGCGCCTGGGTATTTGTTTTCTGTCGCGAAAATATAATCAAAGCGTTGCGCCAGTGATTTCAAAACCCGCTTATGTGCGTAAATGGGGATATTGCCCTGGTTAAAAAAAAACGGTCGGATATCATCTAACCCTAAGGTGTGATCGGAATGCTCGTGTGTGTATAAAATGCCATCAATTTTGCTGCATCCAGCACGCAGCATTTGGTATCGAAAGTCGGGGCCGCAATCCACAACATACGTATACGAATCCCATTCAATTAATACAGAAACACGTAACCGCTTGTCTTTTTTATTGTTACTTAAACAAACGGGATGCGTGCTACCTATAATAGGAATGCCTTGGGAAGTTCCTGTGCCTAAAAACGTTACTTTCAAATACTTATCTTATTAACTGATTTACTTTTTTACCTTCGCTATTATTATAAAACTAGCTTGCAATCTAAATAACTTCATTTGTATTATTAAAAGATTACTCACGCTTACGTAATACATGAAATCCATAATTTAGTTTCGTTTTTTTTGTAGATACTTTAAAATAGTTGCCTCATACTATGAGCCCCTAAAAATTAAAAGCCTACAACAACAAAATTAAAGTTATTTTTTTATTTGCACCTATTATTTGATACCTTTGTTTGCGACATTGCGCAACCCAAAAAACTATGGAAATAAGCTTAAAAGGAGATAGGGAATTTGAAGAAATTCCGTCGTTAAAAACCAAAGCATTACGTATTAATCTTAATGAGAATATTTACGGCACATTCGCAGAAATTGGCGCTGGACAAGAAACCAGTCGTCATTTTTTTAGAGCTGGTGGTGCTTCTGGAACCATTGCAAAAGCCATGTCTGCCTACGATAAAGCCTTTAGTGATGCTATTTATGGTGCTGAAGATGATGGTAGATATGTTACCGAAGCACGTTTACATAAAATGCTTACCCACGAAATTGATTTGATTCAAAAACGACTGTCGCGCGTAGACCATCCTAATAAATTATTTTTTTCGTTCGCCAATACGGTAACAACCATCGATTTTGCGAAACAATTTAAAGGCCACGGCTGGATTGGTATTAAATATCAAATTGAGCCAAAACAAGAATATAACGAAATCATTTTACACCTTCGATTTAAAGAAACCGATGCCCGATTGCAGCAAGAAACCTTAGGGGTAATAGGCACAAATTTAATTTACGGGGCCTTTTATAAATATAATGAACCTAAAAAACTTTTAAAATATTTATACGATCACTTAGACAAAGATCAATTAGAAATTGACACGGTTAATTTTTCTGGACCGCTCTTCAAGAATGTTGATAACCGATTGATGAGCTTGCAACTGGTGAAAAATGGCATGACCGATGCGGTAATGTTTGGACCAGATGGTAAAAACGTGTTGCCTGCTCGGGTTTTGTACAAGAAAAATATCTTAGCCTTTAGAGGAAGTTTTAGACCGGTAACCAAAGTAAACATTGATATGTATGAGAATGCCTATAAAATGTTTATCGAGGAGAAAAAAGTAGATAAAGACAAAACCGAGGTCGTGTTTGAAATTACGCTTTCTAATCTGCGTGCAGAAGGTGAAATAGATGAACAGGATTTTATTGATAGAGCCGATTTATTATGCTCGCTAGGGAAATCGGTAATGATTTCGAACTTTCAGGAATATTATAAAGTGGTTGAATATTTTTCTAATTATTCGAAAGCACGTATGGGACTTGCGATGGGTGCGAATAATTTAATTGATATTTTTGACGAAAAATACTATCGCCATATGAGTGGCGGTATTTTAGAAGCTTTTGGTAAATTATTTTTCAAAGATTTAAGAGTCTATCTATACCCGATGCTCGACCCAAAAACTGGAGAACTTATTACCAGTGAAAACTTAAAAGTCTACCCACGTATGAAAGAGTTGTATAAATTCTTTAAATACAATGGGAAAGTGGTTGATATTACCGATTATGATAAAAGTTGCTTAACCATATTCTCTCGAGATATCTTAACTAAAATCGCCGAAGGTAAAAGTGATTGGGAAGAGATGCTTCCTGAAGGTATTGCCGATTTAATAAAAGATTACCGTTTATTCGGATACTCAAGAAGACCCTTGATATTATCGAAACGAAAGCGCTCAAACTCATAGCATTGGCTGTATGAAAAGTACTTTATAGTTGCTGCGTCTGGTTCAGCACAATCGAAACCTATATTGATTATAAGCAAGCTAAAATGTTACATTGTCAGGTTGAGCTTGTCGAAACTTATATTGATTATTAGTAAGTTAAAACATTTCGACAGGCTTAATATAACATAATACTACTTCTTTCAGAGCTCTTTTTTTATTCTAATATTTGAGCAGCATGATCTTTGGTTTTCACCTTATCAATAACCCGTTCTACTACCCCATCTTCGTCAATTATAAAGGTTTTTCTATGAATACCATCGTAGATTCTACCCATAAATTTTTTAGGACCCCAAACGCCAAAGGCATTAATAACCGCCTTGTCTTCATCGGCTAATAATCTAAATGGAAATTCGTATTTATCTTTAAACTTTAACTGTTGCTTTGAAGTATCGGCACTTACGCCTAGTAACTCATAGCCCTGTTCCTGTAATACTTTATAATGATCTCTTAAATTACAAGCTTCGGCAGTACAACCCGGTGTATTGGCTTTTGGATAAAAAAACACAATTAATTTCTTTCCTTTAAAATCTTGTAAGGATACCAAATGGCCTTGTTCATCTTTTGCTGAAAAATTAGGCACCTTGATCGCCTTGTTTTAATGTCTTCATAATAGTAACTTTGATTTCTACAAATTTACAACATGAACAAAGAACAACGGGTAGATTTTATCATAAAAACGTTACAAGAGTTATACCCCAGCATCCCCATCCCTTTAGACCATAAAGATCCGTACACCTTATTGATTGCTGTTTTAATGTCTGCGCAAAGTACCGATGTGCGAGTGAACCAGATTACACCGTTGCTATTTAAAGAAGCCGATAATCCGTATGATATGATTAAACTTACCGTTGAAGACATTCGTGAGATTATTAAGCCTGTAGGCTTATCCCCTATGAAAAGTAAAGGGATTCATGGCTTATCGCAAATTCTTATTGATAAATACAACGGCGAGGTGCCACAAAGTTTTGAAGCTCTAGAATCGCTACCCGCTGTGGGCCATAAAACGGCGAGCGTGGTAATGTCTCAGGCATTTGGTGTGCCTGCCTTTCCTGTAGACACTCATATACACCGGTTAATGTACCGGTGGAATTTGAGTAATGGTAAAAATGTAGTTCAAACCGAAAAAGATGCCAAAAGATTGTTTCCAGAAGCTTTATGGAACGATTTACACCTTCAGATTATCTGGTACGGAAGAGAATATTCGCCTGCACGGGGCTGGAACTTAGAAAAAGATATTATTACCAAAACCATTGGGAGACAATCGGTAATTAATTCCCATATTCAATCCTTTACTAAGAAAAGGAAGCAAAAATAATTCCCTTTCCTTTAAAAAGGGTTAGGGATAGGAAATTAAAAAGCCCTAAAACTTTTTAAGTATTAGGGCTTTTCACCTAGTTTAGAAGCGCTTCAAACTTCATCTTATTACAATTTATAACACTTAAAGCCTTCGAATAATTAAGAAGAAATTGTAACGTCTCTTCTTTAGGGTTAAGCTCGTTCAAATTTTTAATTACATTTTCTGAGTAAAGTTTTGCCATGTTTTTAATTTAAAGATTAATTTAAACTAATAACGGCACTAAATTTACTTTATTGTATTAATTTGTTAATATAATTTGATGCTTGTCTATTATTTTTCTCAGGTTAATTAAGGCATAACGCATTCTTCCTAAAGCCGTATTAATACTTACGCCGGTTTTATCTGAAATTTCCTTAAAGCTTAAATCTTCATAAATACGCATTAATAACACTTCCCTTTGGTCGTCTGGCAGTTCGTCTACCAACCGCCTTACATCGGTTTCTACTTGTTCTTTTATAATGCTGCTTTCGGCATTCAAACTCGTATCGCTTAATACCGAAAAGATATTAAACTCATCGGTATTAGAAAATTTAGGCATGCGGTTGTTTTTTCTAAAAAAGTCGATCACCAAATTATGTGAAATGCGCATCACCCATGGTAAAAATTTACCTTCTTCGTTATAAGCACCGCGTTTTAAAGTACGTATTACTTTTATAAAGGTGTCCTGAAATAAGTCTTCAGCCACGTCTCTATCGTACACTTTGGAGTAAATAAAACTGTAAATTCTGTGTTTGTGCCTATAAATAAGCGTTTCTAAAGCATATTCGTCGCCCTTAATATATTGGCTAACCAATGCTGAATCTGGTATAAGTTCGTATTGCATAATCATTACTTTTTTTCAAAGAAGAGACTTCTCTGCTTGGGGTTATTAGTTTAAAAAGTAATGTTATGCTATAGGCAAGTAGTGTTAAATGTTTGATTAATAGATTCAAATATAACAAGAATCGTACCTAAAAAACAAAAATTACTAGAATTATTTATACTTTATTTGTTTTTAGTCGATGGTCATTCATTATATTCATAACTCATAACTCATAACTCACAACTCATAACTCATAACTCATAATTCATAATTCACAACTCATAATTCATAATTCATAATTCTTATAGTATCTTTGCGAAATTATTGCTTACAAATCCTATGATTACTAATATTTCAGAAGTAAATCCTAAAGAAAACATCATTATTAAAGGCGCAAAATTGCATAACCTTAAAAATATAGATGTGGTAATTCCTAGAAATCAATTAGTGGTCATTACAGGCTTATCGGGTTCGGGTAAATCGAGTTTAGCCTTCGATACCTTGTATGCTGAAGGCCAGAGACGCTACGTGGAAAGCTTATCGAGTTATGCGCGTCAGTTTTTAGGGCGACTCAATAAACCTAAAGTCGATTACATTAAAGGCATTGCACCTGCCATTGCCATTGAGCAAAAGGTGAATTCTACCAATCCGCGCTCTACCGTGGGCACGACGACCGAGATTTACGATTATCTTAAATTGCTCTATGCGAGAATTGGTAAAACCTATTCGCCCATTTCCGGACTTGAGGTAAAGAAAGATACTGTTACCGATGTATTACAGTACATAAAATCCTTTGCCGAAGGCGACAAACTGCTGCTGCTCGCGCCTATTTATTTGGAGGAAGGACGCCGTATGGAAGACAAACTTAAAGCTCTACAACAACAAGGGTATGCCAGAATTAAGGTGAATAGCGCCGTTGTTAGAATGGATGAAATAGGCAGTATTAACAAGAAAGACGCTATTTTATTGGTGGTAGACCGTGTGATTATTAAAGACGAGGAGGATTTTGAAAACCGATTAGCCGATGCCATACAAACAGCATTTTATGAAGGTAAAGGCGCCTGCATTGTTGAAACTTTAGAGGATAAAAAACAACGCCACTTTAGCAATAATTTTGATTTAGATGGCATGAGTTTTTTAGAACCCAACGTCCATTTATTTAGCTTTAACAACCCTTATGGCGCTTGCCCAAAATGCGAAGGTTATGGCGATATTGTTGGAATTGACGACGATTTAGTAATACCAAATACGGGTCTTTCGGTTTATGAAAATGCCATTTTTCCCTGGCGCGGAGAAAGTATGAGCTGGTACAGAGACCAACTGGTTAATAACTCTCATAAATTCGATTTTCCAATACATAAACCGTATTTTCAATTAAGCGACGCTCAAAAACAACTTATTTGGGATGGTAACCAGTATTTTGAAGGTTTAAATTCATTTTTTGCAGAGTTAGAAGCCAAAGCCTATAAAATTCAAAATCGTGTGATGCTATCGCGTTATCGCGGAAAAACCAAATGCAAAACCTGCAATGGGAAACGCTTGCGCATGGAAGCAAATTACGTTAAAATTGGAGGTGCTACGATTACCGACTTGGTTGAAATGCCACTTGATACTTTAGCGAAATTCTTCAGTCAATTACAATTAAATGAATACGACAACCAGATTGCAGACCGATTATTAAAAGAAATCAATAATCGTTTGTCGTTTCTCGCAAATGTGGGATTGGATTATTTAACGCTCAACAGAAAATCGAATACCTTATCGGGTGGCGAAAGTCAGCGTATCAACCTAGCAACCTCTTTAGGGAGTAGCTTAGTGGGCTCGATGTATATTTTAGATGAACCTAGTATTGGCCTGCATCCCAAAGATACCGAGCGTTTAATATTGGTTTTAAAACAGTTACAAAGCTTAGGTAACACGGTGATTGTTGTGGAACATGACGAAGATATTATGAAAGCCGCCGATACGGTGATTGATATTGGGCCCGAAGCCGGAACCTTTGGAGGTCATGTGGTAGCTTGTGGCAATTTTGACACGGTACGCGCTTCAAACTCACTAACTGCGCAGTATTTAAACGGTAATTTAAAGATTGAAATTCCTAAAAAACGTAGAACTTCAAAGTATCATGTCGATATTATTGGTGCACGTGAAAACAATTTAAAAAATATTGATGTACGCTTCCCTCTAGGAATGCTTACCGTGGTTACAGGGGTTTCTGGCAGCGGAAAAAGTACGTTGGTTAAAAAAATATTGTTTCCGGCGCTTCAAAAAAAGCTCACTGATTTTAGCGATAAACCTGGGCAATTTACGTCTATAGAAGGTAATTTTAGCAATATAAAGCATATCGAATTTGTAGATCAAAACCCCATTGGAAGGTCGTCGCGCTCTAACCCAGTTACCTATATTAAGGCTTACGATGATATTCGCGCATTGTATTCAAACCAGAAATTAAGCACGATAAGAAACTACCAGGCAAAGCATTTTTCTTTTAACGTAGATGGCGGTCGCTGTGAGACTTGCAAGGGTGAAGGTGAAGTAACTATTGAAATGCAATTTATGGCCGATGTGCATTTAGAATGTGAAACCTGTAAAGGAAAACGCTTTAAAAAAGAAGTTCTGGAAGTGACGTTTTCGGGTAAAAATATTGATGATATATTAAACCTGACCATTGATGACGCCATCGCATTTTTTGATGCCAACAAACAAACCAAAATAACTGACA
Organism: uncultured Flavobacteriaceae bacterium; assembly: GCA_963704215.1. Classification (GTDB taxonomy): domain Bacteria; phylum Bacteroidota; class Bacteroidia; order Flavobacteriales; family Flavobacteriaceae; genus Mariniflexile. The sequence continues at coordinate 178,622 of CAVPHK010000002.1, read as the reverse complement.
AACTGCAACCTTTGCAAGATGTTGGATTGGGGTATGTGACCTTAGGACAAAGCTCTTCTACCCTTTCTGGTGGTGAAGCTCAGCGTATAAAACTAGCTTCGTTTTTAGGTAAAGGTGCTAATAAAGCAAATGCCTTGTTTATATTTGATGAACCTACTACGGGATTGCATTTTCATGATATCCAAAAATTATTAAAATCATTTAATGCTTTAATTGAAAATGGACATTCTATCATTGTCGTTGAACATAATTTAGAACTTATTAAATGTGCCGATTACATCATCGATTTAGGCCCTAAAGGCGGTGAAACCGGTGGTGATCTTGTAGCTACTGGCACACCCGAAGAAATTGCCAAAATCAAAACATCAGAAATTGGTAAATATTTAAAAGACAAACTTTTAAATTCTTAAATTTATAGTATTTAATTAAGTACTTATTTGTGTGATTTCAAATTGAACTGCCTAAATTTAAATGCAATCTTTAGTAAAACATAAAAGCCGATATGGCGATAATTACAACTGCAATGGGTATCACTACCATGCAATAAATAAAAGTAACAAAGATGCTTCTAAAAAAACTTGCAACCCATCCTTTTTCATAAAAATACTTCACGGCTAAAAACAAATAGATTAAGAACACCCAAATGCTGAGCCAATCAATCCAATCTGGGATATCAATCGTATAATTTATTAATAAGAGTATGCTAAGCACAGTAAACAAAAACGAAAAATAGTAAAAGCTAAATACCAAATGATGTGCATAGCGCCCCGTTTTATAAAAGAATAACTTTAGTATAAATGCAAAAATGGGCAACAAAATAAACATGGCAATGGGTATAGTATCGTAAAAAGCACCTAAAATACCCCCACCACGTTGTTTATAAAATTTTAGAATTTGAGCATAAAATTTCTGTTTTAGTTTACTGGCATCAGGACTTAATCCCATGGCTTTATAAATTGTTTCGTTTGGAGCTTTTGCCTCGATTAACGAATCAATTGTACGCCTCTCAAAATCAAAAGACACCATGGTCATTTCATTTTTAACTTTTAATGAATCAGCTAAATCTAAAGAATCAATAGCTAAAGTATCGCTAGATTCATTATTAAAACTCATAGTTTCATTATCTAAAGAATCTAAAACCACGTTAGGAATCTTTTGATCAAATTCTTTTTCCGTATCAAAATCATTGCTTAATAAGGCATCCAATTGTTGCTCTTGCTCTCTAGAAATAAAAGAAAACAAAAAGAAAAACACCACAGAAATAAATAAATAAAATTGTGCCGGATGCAAGTACAGCAAGCGCTTGCCGCCTACAAAGCGCTTTGCTAAAAAGCCTGGTTTAAATAGTAATGGAATAAAACTTTTGAAAAAACGGGCGTCAACACAAAAATAGTTGGTTATGGTGTTATAAAACAAAACCCTTAACGTTAAATCCTCGTGCGATTTTTGTCCGCAATGAGGACAAAACTGAAAATCTTCCTGAAATTTTTGCTCACAATTGTCGCAAACAACAAGCTTTTTTTTCATAATAAAATTGGTTTCTATAAAAATAAAAAAGATTTTGCTCTTATACCTTACTGACAGTCATTTATTTAAAAATATAAGGCTTTATGATTGTTATTCCCTAGATGTATTGTTTCATAGGTAAACAAACTCATTTTTTGGCTGTAGTCTATTATAGATTAGATACATTAAAAGCGTCTTTTTTTGATTATGTTCTGCAATTAGTTCATTCGTGAAATGACTAACATCGATACCCTGAACTGGTTTTCAAAAACTTAAAAGCACCCATAGTATGTCATCCTGAACTGGTTTCAAAACTTAAAAGCCCCTATCCGTTGTCATCCTGAACTCGTTTCAGGATCTAAACACAACCCGAACATCTAGAGATGCTGAAATTAATTTAGCATGACAAATAAATAACTTAAAAAATTAGAATCAGTCTTGTGAATTCAATCCGATAAGGTTTAAAATAAACAGCCTAATCATATATATCTGTAAACCAGACTTATAAAAGTTTGGCACGTAAATTGAAATCTACTAACCATAGAGCGCATGCCGAAACGCTAAAGAGTAGGCAAAACAATAAATATTTGAATTATGAAAAGAGCAGTACTTTTATTTGCAAGTTTGTTAATTGGATTAACAACCGCATCAGCATCAGAAACACATTTGACTCATGATGGAACTAGCGTAGACAAAAACAAACGCTACCGTTATGCACAACCTATTGTTTTTATGGAGCGTGGCGTTGAATTTTTAATTTTCCCTGATGGCACCTTCGATTTTAATACCAACGCGAGGCATTATAATTCCAACACTAGAAGAGGTGCTATTAATGCAACATATAATGGTCCGCGAGTAAGCATCAATTATTCTTCGCAACCCCGAGGCACACACATATACCGCGATAGAAACGGCGCTATACGAAGTATTGGCGATGTGCACATTAATTATGATAGATATGGAAAAATAACGCGTGTAGGTTCTATTTTTATCGATTATAGCCGTGGCAGAAACGCCATCTTAACTCAGGTAGGTGGTTTACGAGTTAACTACAACCATTATGGAGAAATCGTGAAAACACACGGACAAATAAACCGTTATAACAACAATTGTAATGTATGTGGTATATCATCCTGTACAATGCAACATAATCATAAAAAAGGACATGATACATATGATAGAGATTATGACGACTACGATCATGACGACAACTATTACTATTATAAAAAAGATGGTAAACTGAAAAAATACAAAAAATAAATTTTTGAATTAGTCAAAAAATCCCGAAACACTTGGATGTGTTTCGGGATTTTTTTTAGCAGCATCTTATAACACCTTATTAGCAATTTACAATTTAAATTCATCTTCAATTAAACCATTATTTATTTTATATCATATCACGCAAAAATATTCAAGGATCTTGGCTTACATCTACATGCTATATCAAACATGGCTAAAAAAAATAAAAAAAATCAACAAGCACGTTTTATTTTATTCAACCAGTCAACAATTTTAAAAACATGTGCAGTTGATTTACAGCAACTTACATTAAAAAATATTTTTTGGCACGCTGTTTGGTATTACATTAACGTATAACAATTAATACCCACAATCATGAAAAAGTTTATATTCTTATTAGCAAGTTTGATCCTTACAGGATTCACTGTTAATGCAGCCACTAGCAACACAGACTATACAAACACTACTTATAACCGAGGTTATGGCAACTCTTTCATTTTTGTAGAGGATGGCATCGAATTTTCGGTATTCCCAGACGGGCAATTCGATTTTAATATTTTACGCGGTAATTCACGTTTAAATGTATCTGTTGGATCGCCTAACTTAAATATTAGCTTTAACTCTGGATACGATTACAACGCTTATGTACAATACGATGAGTATGGCGCTATTATTCAAATAGAAAACACCCCTATTTATTACGATTATTATGGACGCATTGCACAAGCGGGTAATGTTAACATTAATTACAATAATAATGGTTATGTTTCGCGCGTAGGTGGTTTATATGTTTATTACAACAGACACAACCTTTTTTCGCACTTTACAGGTTATATAAATGTGTATAACAGACATTATGTTTACAGACCTTGGCATCGTTATTACAGCATCCCTGCTTACGATTACTGTGTAGTTTACAACAGACCTTACAGACAATATTATAACCCTGTGCGTTATGTTTACAACAGACCGTTTTATAACAATTACAGACCAAAAACAGCTATTTATAGCAGACGTGGAGAAACTATTGCGAGAAACAGAGATTATGCAACTGCAAACAGAAGTTCTAGAAATATGACTCAGATAAACCGAAATGCGCGTTCACCTTATGAAAGCTCTCGACGTGAAATGTCTGACAACAATAATTCAAGACGTTATGATAACGATAAAAACGTTAATAGAAATTCTCAAATGAATGATAGAAACGACGGAAGAAGAGATTATTCAAACGACAATAGAATAAGCAGAGATAATACGCAAAGAAATGACTCTAGAGTAAGTACACAAAGAACAGATACTAGATACAACACTCAAGTTAACAATTCTAAAAACACAAGAGAAAACGCTAACAGAGTTACAAGATCTAATAACAATAACACGAGATCAAACGATGTCATGCGCTCTCGAGAAAATAATGTAAACCAGAAATCTAGAGCTACAAATACACGCACATACTCTAGAAGTAATACGGTTACAAGAAGCGCACCGCAAGCAACACAAAGAACTACAGAACGCACTGTAACAAGGTCGTCGCAAAACAAACCGATAGCCTCAAAAACAAGAAGTAGTTCTAATGATAATAATTCAAAATCTGATTCTAATTCAAGAAGACGATCATAAAAATTTTGGTTGGTTAGATTGGAAAGCCCTACGATAAGTTCGCCTCAAAGCAACATCGTGGGGTTTTCTGTTTTTATTCCTTTTCAAAGAAATCTACTTCAACCTTAAATAATTCTTGATAACACCCGAAATATCGTCGGACACATTAAGTTTTAAAATTACCAAAACATAAACAACAGATACTAATAATGATTTAAAAGCAATATTAAGTATGGGGTGAAAAGGAAATTCCCAGAAATAAAAAAGCAGCGTACAGCCAATAATGAGTATTAAAACTTTAGCGGTATCCCTGTCGAAAGGCATCATATTAAACTTTAACTTAACAAAGTAAATTTTAATGGTGTTATAAATTGAAATTGCTAAGAATGTTGCTAAAGCGGAGCCGTTTATTCCAAATTTAGGAATAAAAATGATATTTAAAATAACCGTTAACACCGTTAAAATCACTCCGAAAAACAAAACCATACGATAATAATCACTATTAAATAACACCACATTATTACAACCCATTAAGCAATCATAAAGTTTTGCAATTCCCACTAAAAACACTACAAGTAAGCCACCGCTAAATTCTTTAGGAATAAGCATATATAGCGCATTGATATTGATTAAAATGAGTATAAAAATAAATCCCCCAATAATGAAGAGAGTTTGTGAGCTTCTTACATACAAATCTTTAAGCGCTACGGTATTCTTATCGTTTAAATATTGTGCCGTTAAAGGTTGAAGAATTTGCTGCATAGAACGCGAAGGCACCACGATAACCGTAGCGATATAAATAGCAACACCATAATAAGCCACCTCTTGTATAGGAATATACATACCCAACATAAACGAATCGATATCTAAAATAATAGTTGCAATCGACCCCGCAATGATAATTAAAGCTGAGTATTTTAATATAGAAGGTAATCCTTCAATTCTGTAAAATTTAAATTTCGGTAATTTTACACTAAACGCGTACAGTTTCATAATAATTGTACGAATGACGTGAAGTACGACTACACCTAATACAAACTGCTCTACATCAATCCATTTAAAATACACCGCAAACAAAAGTAGCATCACGCCTACTCTATGAAACACTTCTTTCATAAAGTTGCCAAACACCGTTTGTAATTGTGTTTTAGACCATGCAAAAAACACTTCAAAATAAGCCATGGCTATAGCCGTTACATAGATATACCACACATAATCTTTAACAATAGCATTCTTTTGAGACAACAACTCCCCAATCGCTTCATAAGAAAAAGCACCAATAAATCCGATAGGAATAATAAGCACCAATGGCAAAAGCAACATCAACGTTAAAAAACTATTTAGAGAATTTTTAGTTTTAAAAGCCGAGTAATACTTTATAATGGTATTATGGGCTCCAAAAGCCATTAACGGCATTACAATATTGGCGGTACTCATTAAAAAGGCCACCAAACCATAATACACATCACTAATAAAATAAGTATATAAAAAAAGCGTATTTAGCGCACCAACACCAAAACCCAGATACGTGAATACGGTATTTTTAAATGATTGGTTGGTTACTATACCCATTACAATAATTTAGATAATGCTTCGGTTAATTGTTTTCTACTGTATTTTTGTAATCCAATAGGGTGCGCCTGCAATCTTTTATTTTGAAACGCTTTATAGTGCTCTAAGATAGTACTTTTTAAAGAATCATAATCTTGGTAATTAAAGTAGTTACCGGTATTGGTTTCGCTGATAATTTGTGCGACGTCTGAGCCTTTTGGCCCAATAGCAACAATTGGTCTGCCCGACACCATATACTCAAACAATTTACCAGGAATGATGCACTTGGTGTCTTCTGAATCGATTTCAATTAATAGTAATAATTGCGTTTTTCTTTGAAATATAAGTGCTTCTTTATGCGACACATAACCAACATTATATACATAATTACTTAAACGGTATTTTTTTAAAGAATCTAGCACTGTATCACTAATAAATCCGATAAAATTAAGCTGAAAATCTTTTGAAAATGATTCGTTTTCTGCAATAAGCTCACTCAAAATTTTCCACAAAAGTTCAGGGTTTCTTTTAGACAATAACGAACCAATATGAGATAATGTAAACTTGGCATCAAGACCATCTACAGCCACCGATTCTGTATCGTAACCATTTGTAATAACTGCTATAGGTTTCTCTGTTAGCTTTTCAAACGCTGCTTTGGTTGTAAAACTGGTAACGATGAGCTGATCTGCAGATTGCAATACCTGTGTTTCTAAATGTTTATGTTTTGCCTGAGACGCTTGTGTTAATTTCAATTGCTTATGATAACCTATGGTAGTCCATGGGTCTCTAAAATCGGCCATCCACTTCACCCCCAGTTTTGCTTGTAATTGCATACCAATAAGATGCAAACTATGTGGCGGACCCGTAGTAATAATAGTTTCTATTTGTTCTTTAGAAATGTATTCAGAAAGAAAATTTACCGAAGGTTTTACCCATGCCTTACGGGCATCTGGAATAAAAAAATTCCCCCTAATAAATAACAAAAATTTTTCAATAAAGCCTTGTTTTTTTTCGTCAGGAATAACGCCTTTACTAATCGTTTTTGAAGATTGCTTCGAAAATAAACTCGCTAATTTGTAGGGCTCCTTAATGGGTTGCTTAATAATGGTTACATCTTTTGATACCTCTGAAAGCAAACTAGCATCCAATAAAGGGTAACTCGGGTTTTCGGGCACATAAACGATGGGTTCGACATTAAAACCGGGTAAATATTTTACAAATTTCAACCAGCGTTGTACCCCAGGACCACCTGCGGGAGGCCAATAATAGGTTATAAGTAAAACTTTCTTTTTATCCATTGTTATCATTCCCTAGAAAACGAGAATCTTAGTGATTGAAACTAAAACATTAATAATAAACCGTTCATGCTTCCAGAGTCATAGGAACGACCACTTACTTTCTTTTAAACTCATAAAACAATCCACCGATTAGTAATAATACAAATAACACAGAGCTTGCTAAAGCAATTTTACTTCCTGTTTTAACCACATCCGGGTCGAACTTAAACTCTATTGTGTGGGTTCCAGCTGGTAACTCCATACCTCGCAAGGTATAATTAACTCGCAGGTGTGTTGCATCTTTACCATCAACAGTTGTTTTCCAGCCATTTTTATAATAAATTTCTGAAAATACTGCAAAACCCTTATTTGAGTTCGTAGATTGATACTTTAAATAATTCGGTTTGTAGTCTACTAATTTTATAGAAGCCAAGGAATCCACCTGATAATGTGTTGGGAGATTCTTATAGCTATTAGAATTATAAACTGCTTTATGTTTATTATCCAAACTATCTAATGTTTTAATTTCTTCGTTGGCAGAAGTAACACCCTTTAATTCATTCACAAACCATGCATTACCATTAGCTTCATCATTAAAATACGGAATTACCCCACTTTCATTTTCAAAAATTATATACTTCGCATTAAGCATATTAAGCACATTGATATTGTTTTTAGCTACATAAAAATCAAAAACTTCACGATATCGTTTTAATTCCGCTGCATTATATCCATTCAAAGAATTATGAAAATATGAAGGCTTCGCTGCGCCACCTACCAAATCGAAAACACGATAATATGTGGTATCTTTTAATATTTCTTTATCGGCTGGAGTCGCTTCAAAAGGTTTATTTACTAACGTGGCAGATACAAAATCGTCGTTATTCACATAACGTCTGGCTACACCAACTAAATCAAAAAGAATTAGCACTCCAAAAGCAACAACAACCCATTTTTCTTTAAGCTTGTCTTTCAAATACATATAAATGGCAGCAGCAGAAAGCAACACTAACACTAAAGTTCGAATGCTGTCTTGTGTAAAAAGTGTTTTTCTGTCTTCTACGAGGGCATCCACGAAATCGTGTCCGTAATTCTGACGGTAAAACCCATCATTCACCCCTACAAAATCAAATAATGATGATTTAAAAAGTAAAAATACTAAGGACAAACCTCCCGCAATTATAGAGGCATATTTTAAAGCTTTTAACTTTTCTTCTTTCTTTTCAAAATTATTAAAGAGTCTAACTAATCCAAAAATTGCCAGTACAGGAACACATAATTCTAAAAGGACTTGTATAGAGGTTACTGCTCTAAATTTATTGTATAGGGGTACATAATCGATAAAGAAATCGGTTATAAACCCAAGATTTTTACCATAAGACAACAACAATGAAAACACCGTTCCACCTACCAGCCACCATTTTAAACGGCCTTTTACCAAAAACAGCGCGAACACAAATAAAAACAAAATAACCGCACCAATATAGGCAGGCGCTTCCACAATGGGCTGGTCGCCCCAATACATCGGCGCTTGTTTCGATTCTTGAAGCGCTTGCGAGGTTGTAGCGCCTAATTTCCTAAAAGCATCATAGGTTGCTGAGTCTTTTCCAACATTTTCACCATTACCGCCGCCCATAAATCTGGGAATAAACAAATTAAAGGTTTCCCAATAGCCATAACTAAACTGTGTGATATACTCTTTATCTAATCCAGAAGTTACTTCTTTAGGCGAGCCATCAGGATTAATGGTCAGTTCGCTTTTTCCACGTGTACTCTCCTTAACATACTCTTGTGTAGCCAAAACGCTGGTGGCATTTAATGCGATTGCCAAAATCACAGCACCCACTAAAATCCCAACCGACTTAAAATAATGCGGCAAGAGTTTCTTTTTATACGCGTCTATTAAATACGCGATTCCTAAAATTATTACCAACAACAGTAAATAATAGGTCATTTGAAAATGATTGGCAACAATTTCTAACCCCATCGCCACCGAGGTGAGTAAAAACCCAGCGATATATTTTTGTTGAAATGTGAGTATAATGCCACTTAAAACCAACGGCATATAGGCAATAGCATGTGCCTTACTGTTATGCCCTACACCGAGAATGATTATTAAATATGTAGAAAATCCAAAAGCTAAAGCGCCTAAAGCAGCCAGCTTAAAATCTACTTTTAAAACCAATAAAAGAATATAAAAGCCAAGGAAATATAAAAACAAATAATCGGCAGGTCGGGGTAAAAAACGAAGTGATAAATCTAATGATTTAATATAATTGTGTGGATATTTTGCCCCCAATTGATAGGTTGGCATTCCCGCAAAAGCACTATTGGTCCAATACGTTTCTTCGCCTGTTTCTGCTTTAAAATCTTTTTGCTGCTTACTCATGCCTATATATTGCATGATATCGCTCTGAAATATTTGTTTCCCGCTTAAAACCGGACTAAAATAAGCTAAAGATATTACGATAAAACCTATAAGAATAAGTAAATGCGGAAGGATTCTTTTAATTGAAAATTGCATGAAAATGTATTAAAAACAATGAGTGTGAAAAATAGTCATAATTTTCGGAATCAATATAAAATTCATCCAAATTATACTATCAATTTTTTACTGCTTAAGATATCTAGTAATTGAATACCATTTTTCAGGAAAGTTCTGTGTACTGTTTTGATGTAAACATTAACTGAATCTGAGAATTAGTCGATTTCTTCGTAATCTACATATTCACCGACGTCTTTGTTTGAAGATTTTTTGTTGGGCATTTTATCAATAGTAACTTCGCCTTCCTTTTTAGGCTTTTCTTGATTAGGTCTTTGCTGAAATTGTCCCCCGAATTTTTCTTCTGCTTTTTTTGCAACAAATTTGATAAGCAAGGGTGCAAAAATTCTTGATAATATCTTTACTCCATAATATATTAGGAGTAAAATTAAAATCATCCTCAAAAAACCAGGTACAGATGCCTGTTGTAACATAAACTTTAATTTTAAGCAAAAATACAATTCTATACGTTTAAAAAAGGTTGAAAAATGATAAAAAAAGCATAAAATATCTATATTTGAAAAGCCTTAACTTGGTTTTTAATTAAAAATCTGTAAATAAACAATTTACGATACCTAAAAATAATATTATGAACCCAATCAAATCTTCCTTAACAATACTAGTCTGTTTAGTAAACACCTACGCCTTTGCACAGTATACCGATGTAATAAATTCTAACAGGCCAGGTGTGTCCAGAAGCGCCTATTCTGTTGGCACAAACGTGGTCCAGTTTGAATTGGGTCCGTACATGATTAAAGAAAAAAGAACTCCGGCTGCCAGTTATGAAGTCGAGGGATTTGGCGCTAATTTCGCAGCGCGTTATGGTTTAATTTGGGAACCTTTAGAGTTAAATATTGAAGGAACCTATCAAAGTGACACGAAAACATACACCTCTAATATTATAGCTGAAGATAAACGGGCTAATTTTAAATATTTAACTATTGGTGCTAAATATTTAGTTTACGATCCTTATAAAAATTCTGAAAAAGAGAAACCAAATCTATACAGCTGGAAAGCCAACCAGCGTTTTAAATGGAGTTCTTTAATTCCCGCTGTATCGGTTTATGCTGGTGCGAATTACGACACTAAAAACAACCCTTATGTTACCTACGGTGTTGAAGGTTTTAGTCCGAAAGTCATGGTTGCTACCCAACATAATTTTAACGGTGGCTGGGTATTTGTGACCAATTTTATTAAAGATAGAATAGGAACCGATCAATCAGATTTTCAATATATCTTAACGCTTACGCACTCTTTCAGTCCGAAATGGGCCATTTTTGGAGAAACTCAAGGTATACAAAGCGATTTTTATGCAGACAACCTGTTTAGACTGGGAGCGGGTTATTTATGGAGTAAGGATTTTCAATTAGATACCGCTGTAACGCTTAATACTAAAGATACGCCATCGGTTTTTGGTGTTAATTTTGGCATGTCGTATCGATTAGATTTTCATAAGGACAAAGAAATTGATAATGGCACTTCCGCCAAAGAAGAAGGCGCTCGCAAATCTAGAAGCAAAGGCAAAAGCAAAAAAACCACCGATGTTATAGAAGAATATAACAAAAAACACAAACGAAAAAGTCAAGATTTCAATTAATAGCCTATTTAAATTATAAATGATTTCAATAAAAGAAGTAAAAACCAAAAGTGAATTAAAAGCTTTTGTAAAATTCCCCTTTAAACTTTACGAAGGTTCCCAGTATTGGGTGCCACCAATTATTCGGGAAGAATTAAAAACATTCGACAAAAAAGAAAACCCGGTATTTAATGATGCCGAAGCCAGATTATTTTTAGCATATAAAGATAATAAGCTTGTTGGCCGTATTGCTGCGATTATAAATTCGTTAGAAGTTGATAAACAAGGGGTTAAAAAAATGCGTTTTGGGTGGTTTGATTTTATAGATGATTTAGAAGTTTCGAAAGCACTTTTAAATACTGTTGAAGACATTGGCAAAGCAAATAATTTAGAATTTTGTGAAGGTCCTGTAGGCTTTTCTAATTTAGATAAGGTTGGGGTGGTTACCGAAGGCTTTGAAGCCTTAGCCCCCATGGTTACATGGTATAACTATCCATACTATGTAAAACATTATGAAGCGGCACACTATAAGGTAGAAAAATCGTATGCAGAAAGCAAGTTTCCTTTTGAAAATGTAAAACCTGAATTTTTCTTTAAAGCGCAAGAACTTATTAAAAAACGCTATCAGCTTAAAGCCTTAAAATTCACTAAAACATCTGAGGTTATGCCTTATGCCGATAAGATGTTCGATTTGTTTAATAAAAGTTACGCTAATTTATCTTCTTTTGTAGCCATTACAGATATTCAGAAGGAATATTTCAAAAAGAAATTTATAAGCTTTATAAATCCGGAATACATCAAATTTGTAGTAGATAAAAATGATGATCTTATTGGATTTGCGATTGTAATGCCTTCTTTTGGAACCGCTTTGCAAAAAATAAAAGGCCAACTATTTCCGTTTGGATTCCGACATATACTTCATGCTAAAAAACATAGTAAAGAGGCCATTTTCTATCTGATTGGCATTCACCCAGAGTATCAGAACAAAGGAGTTCATGCCGTTATTTTTAACGAATATTACAACACCTTTACAGAAAAAGGCATTAAAACCTGTATTCGAACTCCAGAACTAGAAGATAATTATGCCATACATCAAATATGGAAACATTTTGATCCTGAAGTTTTCAGACGAAGAAAAACATTTAGAAAAGATTTATAACAAAAAAAATAGCCGCAAATTGCGGCTATTTTTTTTGTTATATAATCTAATATTTATTCACCCATTGCAGCCATTACAGCAGCAGATAAGCGTTGATATGTACCATTTTCTAAACGTGTTCTAATAGAATCAAAAGCATCTAAGTGTAATCTTAATATCTTCTAAAGTATGTGCAGCCGTAGGAATCATTCTTAATAAAATTAATCCTTTAGGTATTACCGGATACACCACAATTGAACAGAAAATTCCGATAATTTTCACGTAAATCTTTTACCAAAGCCATGGCTTCTGGAATACTTCCTTTTAAATATACTGGTGTTACGCAACTTTGAGTCGTTCCAATATCAAAACCTCTTTCTTTTAGTCCAGCTTGTAATGCATTTACATTTTCCCAAAGTTTATTTTTAAGCTCTGGCATTGTTTTAAGCATATCTAAACGTTTTAATAGCACCTTCTACCAACTGCATTTGTAATGATTTAGCAAACATTTGAGAACGTAGATTATATTTTAAATAATCCATAATTTCTTTATCACCAGCAATAAAAGCACCAGTTCCTGCCATAGATTTTGCGAAAGTTGCAAAATACACATCAATATCGTCTTGAACACCTTGCTCCTCACCTGCTCCAGCGCCTGTTTTTCCTAAAGTTCCGAAACCGTGCGCATCATCAACTAAAAATCTGAAATTAAATTTTTTTTTAAGAGCAACAATTTCTTTTAATCGTCCTTGTTCTCCACGCATTCCAAAAACACCTTCAGAAATAACTAAAATACCACCTCCAGTTTGTTCAGCCATTTTAGTAGCGCGCTCTAAGTTTTTTTCTAAACTTTCAATATCATTGTGCTTATAGGTAAAACGTTTACCCATATGTAAACGAACGCCATCAATAATACAAGCGTGTGCATCTACATCATAAACAATAATATCGTCTTTATGTTACCAAAGCGTCAATTGTAGACACCATACCTTGGTAACCAAAATTTAACAGATAAGCGGCTTCTTTATTTACAAAAGCTGCCAACTCGTTTTGAAGTGTTTCATGCAAATCTGTATGACCAGACATCATTCGTGCACCCATTGGATACGCAGAGCCATAATCGGCTGCCGCTTGTGCATCTACTTTTCGAATTTCCGGATGATTGGCTAATCCTAAATAATCATTAATACTCCAAGTAATTACATCTTTTCCTTGAAATTTCATTCTGTTAGAAATCTGACCTTCTAATTTCGGGAATACAAAATAGCCTTCAGCTTGTGAAGCCCATTTTCCTAACGGACCTTTATCTTTATAAATTTTTTCGAATAAATCTTTCATTTATTATAAATCTGATTGCTATTAAAATTAAGAATTAACTATTAACTCGAAGCGGCTTTAGAAGGAAACGAAAACACCATACGGTGGTTTATTAAATTCAATGAAAGCTAATTTTAGTTTTTAGTCAGTTCGTGCAAAATTAAATATTTATATTGTTTGTACATAATTTTTATTCTCCAATTATTTGTTAAATAAAAAAAGAGAGCGTTTTAAGCTTTTAAAATAAAAGTTATCTCTTGATATGTTACAATTTAATTATTTAATATACTCTATTTTTTGTGCAGCAGCTTCATTGATACTATCAAAAAAGCCTTGTTCCTGCATCCATTCATCACTATAAATTTTACTCATATAACGAGATCCGTGATCTGGAAAAATAACAACTACATAATGTCTTTTTTAAATTCACCCTCTTCCCCAAGTTGTTTAACCGCTTGCAATAGCAGCTCCACTAGTATAACCAACAAACAATCCTTCAGTTTTTGCTAATCTCTCGTGCGGTATGTGCACTTTCTTCGTCTGTTACTTTTACAAATTTATCTATAACATCAAAATCTGTGGCAGTAGGAATTAAGTTTTTTCCTAAACCTTCAATTCGGTACGGATAAATTTCTTTTTCATCAAATTCTCTTGTTTCGTGGTATTTTTTAATAACTGAACCATAAGCATCAATTCCTATAATTTTAATATTTGGATTTTGTTCTTTTAAATATTTTGCGGTTCCAGAAATGGTTCCTCCTGTTCCGCTACAAGCCACTAAATGCGTTATTTTACCTTCGGTTTGATTCCAAATTTCAGGACCCGTAGATTGGTAATGCGCATCAATATTAAGTTGATTAAAATATTGATTGATGTATACAGAACCTTTCATTTCGCTGTGCAATCTTTTAGCAACTTCATAATAAGAACTTGGATCGTCTGCACTAACGTGTGCAGGGCACACATAAACCTTGGCGCCCATGGTTTTTAGCATATCAATTTTATCTGGCGAAGATTTTGAACTTACCGCCAAAATACAGTCGTATCCTTTAATAATACTCACCATTGCAATACTAAAACCTGTGTTACCCGAAGTTGTTTCTATAATGGTAGCACCTGGTGTTAAAATACCTTTTCTTTCTGCTTCTTCAATAATGTAAGGTGCAATTCTGTCTTTGGAAGATTGTCCTGGATTAAATGCTTCTACTTTTGCGTAAAAGTTTCCATTCAATTTTGAAGTTACTTTATTAAGCTTAATAAGCGGTGTGTTACCTACTAATTCTAACACATTATTATAAACTTGATTTCTTGTTTCATAAATACTTTTTAGATGCTATGGATATTATTAATAATATTTTTAGCTTAAAACCTGACAAAAGTAAAACATTTTTTTTATTTATTCATTAATTCCTTCTAAATCTAACAAAAAGGCATATTCTATAGCGACTTCTTTTAAGCTTTCAAAACGTCCTGAAGCACCGCCATGACCTGCATCCATATTGGTATGCAACAAGCAATTTATTAGAATCTGTTTTTAGTTCTCTTAATTTGGCTACCCATTTTGCTGGTTCCCAATATTGCACCTGAGAATCGTGCAAACCTGTTGTAACCAACATATTAGGATATGCTTTTGCTTCAACATTATCGTATGGCGAATACGATTTCATGTAATTGTAATATTGTATTTTATTCGGATTGCCCCATTCGTCATATTCTCCAGTGGTTAAAGGAATAGTATCATCGAGCATCGTGGTTACCACATCTACAAAAGGTACTGCGGCAATAATGCCATGATACAATTCAGGATTCATATTGATGATGGTTCCCATAAACATTCCTCCTGCCGAACCACCATAAGCGTATAAATGCTCTTGGGATGTATATTTTTGCTCAATTAAATACTTAGAACAATCAATAAAATCATAAAATGTATTGATCTTATTTAATAATTTTCCGTCTTCATACCAATGTCTTCCTAGATATTCACCACCGCGAACGTGTGCAATGGCATAAATAAAACCGCGATCTAATAAACTTAATCGCACACTAGAAAATGATGGATCGATGGTTGACCCATAAGACCCATAAGCATATTGTAATAACGGACTTGAGCCATCGAGTTTCGTTCCTTTTTTATAAACTAAAGAAATAGGCAGCTTTGTACCATCGCGACCTGTTGCCCAAATACGTTTAGATTCGTAATTTTCTTTTTTAAAATTACCTCCTAAAACCTCTTGTTCCTTTTTAATTTCGCTTTGTTTTGTTTTCAAGTTATAATCGATAACGGAACTTGGTGAGGTTAATGAATTATAAGCATAACGCAACACATTACTATCAAAATCAGGATTATTACCTATATAAGTTGTGTAAGTTTCACTTTCAAAAGGCAGATAATAATCTTCTGTAGCATCCCAACTTATAATGCGTAAATTATTTAATCCGTTTTCACGTTCATTTATAACCAAATAATCTTTAAAAATTTCGATATCTTCAATTAAAACCTCTTTTCTGTGCGGAATAACATCTTTCCAATACTGCTTTTCTGTTTTGCTTTCGTAGGTTTTTAAAAGCTTGAAGTTGGTAGCATCATCACAATTGGAAATGATATAAAAGCTGTCGTTATAATGTGCAATACTGTACTCTAAATCGCGTTTGCGCTTTTGAAACAATTTGAATTCACCATCGGGTGTATTGGCATCTAAAATTCGGTATTCTGACGATACGGTGCTTGAAGACCCAATAACGATGTATTTTTTTGATTTGGTTTTGTACACAAACGTATTGAAAGTTTCGTCGGTTTCGTGATACACTTCCATATCATTATTTGAATCCGAGTTCAAAATATGTTTAAATATTTTATAAGAACGCAAAGTCCCTTCCTCTTTTACACAGTAAAAAAGGGTTTTATTGTCGTTAGCCCAAGTTGAGCTACTGGTCGTGTTCACAATTTTATCTGGGTAAATTTCGCCCGTAACCAAATTTTTTATTTGAATGGTATATTGTCTTCTCCCTACGGTATCGGTCGAAAAACTCGCCATGGTGTTATCTGGACTAATGGCCATACTTCCTAAATTAAAAAAAGCAAAACCTTTAGCCATCTCGTTGCAATCGAATAATATTTCTTCCGGCGCTTCTAAGGTTTCTTTTTTACGCGTATAAATGGGGTAATCTTGACCTATTTCGTAACGTGTGATGTACCAATACCCGTTTAATTTATAAGGAACCGATGTATCGTCTTCCTTTAATTCGCCCTTTCATTTCTTCAAACAACTCCTTTTGAAACGCTTCGGTATGTTGCATAACTTGCTTGGTATAGTTATTTTCAGCATTTAAATAGGCAATTACTTCAGGATTTTCCTTATCGTTCATCCAATAGTAATTATCAATCCTAACATCTTTATGTTTTACCAGTTTTTTTGGCTTTTTAGGTGCTAGAGGTATTTGAAGTGTGGTTTTTAACGACATATTATTCTTTAATTAAGTGGGCAAAAATATAAAAATTAAATAGCTTTGTACCGAATTATAAATTATAATATTATGTTTGGAGATATGATGAATATGATGGGAAAACTAAAAGAAACCCAGCGTAAAGTTGAAGAAACTAAAAAACGATTAGAT
Organism: uncultured Flavobacteriaceae bacterium; assembly: GCA_963704215.1. Classification (GTDB taxonomy): domain Bacteria; phylum Bacteroidota; class Bacteroidia; order Flavobacteriales; family Flavobacteriaceae; genus Mariniflexile. The sequence goes on along the minus strand of CAVPHK010000002.1, from coordinate 161,256 downwards.
ACCGTTTTAATTGATGAAAAAAGCAGCGATAATAAACTTAAAGTTACACTTACAGCAAATAGAACCATAAAATCTATTTCGATAGATGATGCGTTGTTACAAGATAAAGAACAACTTGAAGATTATTTAATTTTAACCTTGAATAAAGCAATTGAAAAAGCTACACAGGTAAACGAAACCGAACTTGCCGCTGTGGCTAAAGAAGGTATGCCGAATATTCCAGGAATGGACTTATTTAAATAAAAAAAGAAGCTTTAAAAGCTTCTTTTTTTATTCTATTTAAAAATTAACTTGCAGCTGTAATCTAAGCAAATTACCTTCTTGAAGGTTATTTAATTTTACGGCATCTTCGTATCTTCTTTTTGATATCGTGTAATCTGCCACCACTTCAAAGTTTTTAAAAGGCTGGTATTCAATTCCAATTTCCAAATCGTTTACCTCATAGCTTCGTGCATCTAATTCATGCTTTTTACCACCTCTGTATATTTGATATTTAACAAAAGGCAAAACGATTTGTTCTTCAAATTTTAAATTGTAAAACGCCTGAATGTAACCACCGTGTAAAGACTTTTGCTCGATAGTATTGTTTAATTTGTTAAATTCTGGACCCGTACCTATGTTGTATTCAGCTTGTAATCCGAAAGGTTGCGGATATAAAACAAAACTCGCGGCAACACGTTCATCTAAATATTCTTTATCGCTATTAACAATTACGGTACTGGTTACACTAGGAAGCACATATTTTCCGGTATAGCCTTGAATTCCTGCTTCGAAAATCTGACCATTTTTAAATTCAAATGGATACGATACTCTTGCAATTACATGTTGGCTGTCATTAGCTTCCGTTCTATTCGCAGTTTGCCCGTTATAGATTCCAAAGCCAAATACACCATAATCTCCCGAACCTTTAAGTCCGTCCTTAACCAATTTAGCAAACAAATCTCTTTTTTCTTTTGGCGCCCAATAAAAGAACAAACCTAAATCTCGTTCGTTTACCACGGCACTATTTAGCGCATCATTTCTATCTAACGTTAATCTGTTTTGGCTTGATTGCATATTTTCGAACCCATAAGGCACTTTACTTTGCCCCACACGTAATCTGTACTCTTTTTTAGAATCGAATGCTAAGTCAAAATACGCGTCTCGTATTTGTAGAAAATTGTTACTGGTAGTGGAAGGAGACGATGCAAAATCTGGTTGAACATAAATATAAATACGTTCATGCACATTCCCGGAGAACACCAAACGCCCTCTTCTAATAAACAAACCGTTATTATCTCCCCAAGATTTATCGCATTGCTCACAGCCTAAATCTGGATTCGTTTCAAGCAGCCTGTTATATCTAACTTGCATATAACCACGAAGACTTAAGGTTTCAAACCATTTTTTTTCTGTAACAACTTTGTTGTCTGAAGATTTACTAATTTCTTGTGCTGATAATGATTGAAAACTCATTATAAAAAAACAAGAAGACACAAGAATTAAAACACCAACTTTATTTATCATTAGTTCTGAAAAAATTTCGGCGAATGTAAGCTGCGAATTTATTTTAAATGTTATTAAATTGTTATTATTTGTTTACTTATGAAAATATATTTTCTATGGTTTTAATAAAATAATTATGCATCCTATCAGTATAATCTAAATGTGTTACAATGCGCAGTTTATTAGTTCCCATACCTATGATATGTATATTGTTAGTTTTTAATTTTTCAATAAAATCCTTTTCGTTCACAGCTTTGTTGAGTTCGAAAATAACAATATTGGTTTCTATGGGCTCCACGGCCTTGATAATGGATAATTTAGATAATGCTTCGCCTATTTCTTTAGCTCGTTGATGATCTTCAACCAATCTTTCTATGTTATTATCTAAGGCATATATACCCGCTGCTGCTAAATACCCTGCTTGACGCATATTACCTCCGAAAACTTTGCGAATTCTAATGGCATTTTTCATGATGGCCTCATCACCCACTAAAACCGAGCCCACAGGACAGCCTAAGCCTTTGCTTAAGCAGACAGAAATAGTATCGAATACGTTGCCATATTGCTCCAGAGTGTCTTCTTTATGAACCGCCAAAGCATTCCAAATTCTGGCACCATCTAAATGATAACCTAAGTTGTGCGTATCACAAACTTGTCGGATTTTTAAAATTTCATTAAAATCCCAGCAAGAACCGCCTCCTCTATTGGCGGTGTTCTCAATTTCTACCAAACGTGTAGGACTGTAATAATAGGCATCGGGATTGATGGCCTCTAAAACCTGTTCTGCTGTAAACATACCTCTATGGCCATCTAATAATTTACAAGACACGCCACTATTAAACGAAGCACCGCCAGATTCATAATTATAAATATGGGCAAATTTATCGCAAATCACCTGATCTCCCGGATTAGTATGGAGTTTTATAGCCGTTTGATTTGCCATAGTGCCACTAGGAAAAAATAAAGCGCTGGGTTTGCCAAACATGTTAGCAATTCGTGTTTCTAATTGATTTACTGTTTCGTCTTCTCTAAAAACATCATCACCAACTTTGGCATTCATCATGGCTTCTAACATGCCTTTTGATGGTTTTGTAACGGTATCGCTTCTTAAGTCTATTATCATATTAAAAAAAATAATAGGTAAAGCTATAAAATTATATCAAGAATTGTTTTCTTCTCACGTTCTATAAATCCTATTTTTGTTCAAAATAAATGGACTATGATAACTTCCGATCAAATTAAAGATCTTAATACCCGCCTTGACAAACTTAGGCACTATCTTTGACATAGATGCCAAACTTATTGAAATAAAAAACGAAGAAGAAAAAACCTTTGACCCTAATTTCTGGAATGACTCCAAAGCTGCCGAAGCTATTATGAAATCGCTTCGTGTTAAGAAAAAATGGGTTGAAGATTACAATAAAGCTAAAACTCTTATTGAAGACTTAGAAGTTCTTTACGAATTTTATAAAGAAGGAGAAGCTACCGCTGAAGATGTTGAACATCAATATGACAAAGCATTTAACTTACTTGAAGACATTGAATTTAAAAATATGCTTTCTGAAGAAGGTGATAGTTTAAGTGCTGTTTTACAAATTACTGCAGGTGCTGGTGGTACAGAAAGTTGTGATTGGGCAAGCATGCTCATGCGCATGTACTTAATGTATGCTGAAAAAAGTGGTTTTAAAGTAAAAGAACTAAACTTTCAAGAAGGCGATGTTGCAGGCATAAAAACCGTAACCTTAGAAATTGAAGGCGATTTTGCTTTTGGTTGGTTAAAAGGTGAAAATGGTGTACATCGTTTAGTTCGAATCTCTCCTTTTGATAGTAATGCGAAACGACATACTAGTTTTGCTTCGGTTTACGTGTATCCGTTGGTTGATGACACGATTGAAATTGAAATAAATCCAGCAGATATTGAAATTACCACAGCTCGTTCTAGTGGTGCTGGTGGACAAAATGTGAATAAAGTAGAAACCAAAGTGCAATTAACCCACAAACCAACAGGCATACAAATATCATGTTCAGAAACACGTTCGCAACACGATAACAGATCAAGAGCTTTGCAAATGCTTAAATCACAATTGTATGAAATTGAGCTTCAAAAACAATTGGCGCAACGTGATGATATTGAAGCTGGTAAAATGAAAATTGAATGGGGAAGTCAAATCCGCAATTACGTGATGCATCCTTATAAATTGGTGAAAGATGTTAGAACAGGACATGAAACAGGTAATGTAGATGCGGTTATGGATGGAAATATTGATCCGTTTTTAAAAGCCTATTTAATGATGATGGGGCAAAAAGTTGAAGACAATAACACGTTATGAGACAAATAAATACTATAATTTTTGACCTTGGTGGTGTTTTAATTGATTGGAATCCTGAATATGTTTTTTTAGATGCGTTTCATGGCGATAGACAAAAAATGCAGTGGTTTTTTGATAACGTTTGCACCCCTGATTGGAATGAAAATCAGGATGCAGGTTATCCCTTAGGGCAAGCCACAGAAGATTTAGTCGAAAAATTTCCTGAACATGAACAACTAATTAGAATGTTTTATGGCAATTGGGAAAACATGCTTGGTGGTGCAATAGAAGAAACAGTTACCATACTTGATACGCTAATAAAATCTAAAAAATACAAAGTGGTAGCCTTAACCAATTGGAGTCATGAAACCTTTCCAATTGCACAAAAACATTTTGAATTTTTACATTGGTTTGAAGGTATTGTGGTTTCAGGAGAAGAAAAAACTCGAAAACCGTTTAAAGAGATTTATGACATCACCTTAAACAGATTCAATATTACTCCCGAAAAATCAGTATTTATTGATGATAATTTAAGAAATATTGAAGCTGCAACTGCTTTAGGCATCAACAGTATTCATTTTAAGAATTCAAAAGAGCTTAAAGCACAATTAAAAACATATAAAATTTACTTGTAATGATAAAAATACTTCACAATAACAGATGCAGTAAATCGCGATGCGGAGTAGAACTCCTTGAAAAATCTGGAAAACCTTTCGAAATTGTAAAATATCTTGAGGATAATTTGTCGTTTGAAGACTTAAAAGAAATCATCGTACTTCTAAATATCAAACCCATTGATTTAGTAAGAAAAAACGAAGCTGTTTGGAAAACAGAATATAAAAATAAACTATTAACCGACGATCAAATAATTGATGCCATGGTTAAAAACCCGAAACTTATTGAGCGCCCAATTGTTATAAATGGCAACAAAGCCGTTATTGGCAGACCTACCGAAAAAATCTCTGAAATCATATAAAATACGGCGTATAAATCAAGTTAAGTTAATTAACTTATATTTAACAAATAGCTGTTAAACCATGGTTAATTTTGCGAGTCTAAAAGCAAAAACCTAATCATGACCAAATTTTTAATTTCCTTTTTTGTATGTCTTTCATTTATATCGTTGGGGTTTTCCTTACCTGCCATAACGGACCCAACAGGAGAAAAAGATATCACTATTAAAGGTAAAATTATTGACAAAGAAACCAACTTACCATTAGAATACGCAACCATTTCATTTTTTAGCAAACGCGAAAATAAAGTTGTAGATGGCTGTATAACAGACACGAATGGTGAATTTAATATTAAAATTAATAAAGGTGTTTACAACATTGTTATTGAATACATTTCTTATAAAAAAATTACCCTTTTAAATAAAAAATTAGATGGTGATATAAATTTGGGCGTTATCTCTCTAGAAATCGATTTTGAGTCTTTAGGAGAAGTAGAAATTATAGCTGAGCGCACTACAGTTGAACTTAAACTCGACAAAAAAATATATAACGTTGGTAAAGATTTAACGGTGCGAGGTGGTACGGTGAGCGATGTTTTAGATAACATCCCATCCGTTTCTGTTGATGTGGAAGGTAACGTAGCCGTACGAGGAAATGACAACGTTAGAATTTTAATTAATGGAAAGCCATCAGGCTTAGTTGGACTAAATTCCACCGATGCACTGCGTCAACTTCCTGCCGATGCTATAGAACGGGTTGAGGTAATCACATCACCATCTGCAAGGTATGATGCCGAAGGTACTGGAGGCATCTTAAATATCATTCTAAGACGCAGTAAACTACAAGGACTCAATGGCGCCATCACCTTAAACTCAGGTTACCCTAAAACTGCCGGTGTTTCTGGAAATATTAACTATAGAACTGGCGATTTTAACTTTTTTAATACCACCGGTTATGATTATAGAGAATATCCTGGAAAATCAACTACCGAAACCGAATATTTTAATGATACCGACCCAAGTACTTTTATAAACGAATACAGAGATTTTGATAGAGTTCGAAAAGGATTAAGTACCAATACCGGTATGGAATGGTATATTAATGAAACGACGTCGTTAACAACATCTGTTGTTTATCGTAAAAGTGATAATTCTAGTGACTCAAAAAATAAAATTAATGAACTTGATGGTGTTGGAAATTTAATAAACCAGTCGTTTCGATTCGATCCAGAGACAGAAGATGATAAAACCATTCAATATTCTGTGAATTTAGACAAGCAATTTAATGGAAATTCAGAACATAAATTAACATTCGACTTTCAATTTGAAAAGAGTAATGAAGACGAGTTTTCTATAATTTCTCAAGATGGTGATGATGCCGAACGTGTACAAACCTTAGAAGCACAAAAAAACATATTATTACAAACAGATTATGTGGTGCCAATTGGTGAAGAAAGCCAGTTTGAATTTGGCTATAGGGGTAATTTTAATGAATTAGATACCGATTATAGTCTTGAATTTAATAACAACGGCACATATATATTAGATACAGACGTAAGTAATAATTTAATTTACAGAGAGTACATAAATGCGGTTTACACACAATTTGGCAGCAAAATAAAAGGTAAATTCTCGTATTTATTAGGTCTTCGTATGGAAGATTCAAGAATTACTATAAACCAATTAACAAGCAGCGATTTTGAAAGAAAAACGTATTTAGGCTTATTTCCAACTGTTAATTTGGGCTACGAATTTAGCGACAAACAGAGCTTAATGTTTGGTTATAACCGAAGAATAAGCCGTCCGCGATCGCGCTTTATCAATCCATTTCCTTCACGAAGCAGTGCTACAAACCTATTTCAAGGTAACCCAGACATCAACCCTAGCTATTCCAATAAAGTAGATTTAGGATATTTAAATAGATTCGGTAAAGTCATATTAAACTCATCTATTTACTACGAACTTGCTACCGATGTTTTTACCTTTATTTCAGAAGATACAGGCACTACAGCCATTGTTGGTGGAACCGAAGTTCCTGTAATAAGAAGAACGCCTATAAACCTAGCAACGAATGATCGTTATGGTTTTGAATTTACATTAACGTACAGACCTACACAAAAATGGAACTTAAATGCTAACTTTAATTTATTTCAATCGAATACTAAAGGAGACTATAATGGCACCAACTATGATGCTGATAATTTAAGTTGGTTTGCGAGACTAAATAATAAATATACACTGCCAGGTAAAATTGATTGGCAAACACGTATTTTTTATATGGGCCCTAGTGAAGATGCTCAAAATATTAGAAAAGGAATGTTTTCTACCGATTTAGCATTCAGTAAAGACTTTTTTGGAGAAAGTGCTTCGTTAGCTTTTAATATAAGCGATTTGTTTAATAGCAGAAAGAGACAAATGGAATCGACAACAGGGACATTTTATAGCGACAGTGAATTCCAGTTTAGACAACGTAGTTTTAACCTGTCTTTTACGTATAGATTTAATCAGAATAAGAAACAAAACAGAGAGCGTGGAAATCAAGAAGGCGGTGGTATGGACATGGATTTTGAAGGATAATCCACAAAATATACCAAAGGCACATAAAAAAGGGAAGCTAATTTAGCTTCCCTTTTTTATAATTTATAAAGTCAATTACTATTACGAATTTTCTCGTTTAGCTTTTTTCTCATCTCTAATTTCCTTTATTCTTTCAATTAAAGAACCTCCTATCCAATAAGGAATCACAAACGTTAATAAAAATATCATTAACCAGAACCCAATTGTTAATATGGTTAAAAAAGCTAAAAATCCTAAATATTGATCAAAATCGAACATAATTGTGTGAATTCATTAAAATTATAGGGCAAATATAATGCAACCGTATTAGTTAAACAATAGTATTATCAAAATTTATTACCAGCGCCTATTTATCTAAGTTAGGTTGTGGTGTTATTCTTAAATACGGTTTAATTTCTTTAAAACCTTTTGGAAACATTGCAGGAATATCTTTGGTAGCGATAGATGGAGACACCACGCAATCATCGCCATTTACCCAATTGGCAGGTGTAGCAACTTTATGATAAGCGGTTAATTGTAAAGAATCTATTACCCGTAATAACTCATCAAAGTTTCTTCCCGTTGATGCTGGATACGTAATCATTAATTTCACCTTTTTATCATCTCCAATAATAAAAACTGAACGTACTGTAAATTTATCGCTTGCATTTGGATGAATCATATCGTATAATTCAGATACTTTTCTGTCTTCATCAGCAATTATGGGAAAATTTACCGTAGTATGTTGCGTTTCATTAATATCTTTTACCCAGCCATAATGAGATTCAATCCCATCTACACTTAGCGCTACAACTTTAACATTTCGCTTCTGGAAACGACTCATATATCGTGCTACTGTACCTAATTCTGTAGTACAAACAGGTGTATAATCTGCAGGGTGAGAAAACAATATTCCCCAGCTATCGCCCAACCATTCATGAAAATTTATAAGCCCTTCGGTAGACATCGCCTTAAAGTTTGGTGCTGTATCACCTAATCGTATTGTTGCCATAATTGTAAAATTTATTTAAATAGATGTTTTTGTATTGAAGCTAAGGTATCAATTTTTATTTAATATTTAAATGAACTCAGGGTATTAGTGTGTTAAAAAAACTTATAAAAAACTAACATAAATCATAATAATAAACATTTCAAATCAATTAACTTTGTAGCTTAAATTAAATCAAGAAAAAATGAGTTTTAGAATAGAAAAAGATACTATGGGTGAGGTAAAAGTACCTGCCGATAAACTTTGGGGAGCACAAACTGAGCGCTCTAGAAACAATTTTAAAATTGGACCTGCTGCTTCCATGCCGTTAGAAATAATTTATGGATTCGCTTATTTAAAAAAAGCTGCCGCTTACACTAATTGTGAATTGGGCGTCTTACCTATTGAAAAAAGAGATTTAATTGCAGCTGTTTGCGATGAAATTTTAGCGGGAAAACACGACGATCAATTTCCTTTGGTAATATGGCAAACTGGATCTGGGACTCAAAGCAATATGAATGCTAATGAGGTTATTGCTAACAGAGCACAACAATTAGCAGGAAGAAAAGTTGGTGAAGGTGAAAAAGCCATTCAACCAAATGACGATGTTAATAAATCGCAATCATCTAACGACACCTTCCCTACCGGAATGCATATTGCTGTTTATAAAAAGATTGTAGAAACTACAATACCTGGTGTTAAAGAACTACGCGATACCTTAAAAAAAAAGTCTGAAGCCTTTAAAAATGTAGTTAAAATTGGTAGAACCCATTTAATGGATGCCACGCCTTTAACTTTAGGTCAAGAAATTTCTGGTTATGTAGCGCAGTTAGATCACGGATTAAAAGCCTTAGATAATACCTTAGCGCATTTAAGTGAATTAGCTCTTGGTGGTACCGCTGTGGGAACAGGATTAAACACACCTAAAGGTTATAGCAAACGCGTAGCAGAATATATTGCTCAATTTACTGGACTTCCATTTGTTACAGCGCCTAATAAATTTGAAGCCTTAGCAGCACACGATGCGTTAGTAGAAACACACGGTGCTTTAAAACAATTAGCTGTTTCTTTAAATAAAATAGCAAACGATATAAGAATGATGGCTTCCGGACCAAGAAGTGGTATTGGAGAAATTCTTATTCCTGCAAACGAACCTGGTAGTTCTATCATGCCTGGAAAGGTAAATCCAACACAATGTGAAGCTTTAACCATGGTATGTGCTCAAGTATTGGGTAATGATGTTGCCGTATCTGTTGGTGGCTTACAAGGACATTATGAATTAAATGTGTTTAAACCAGTGATGGCTGCCAATGTGTTACAATCTGCACAATTAATTGGTGATGCGTGTGCTAGTTTTAACGAACATTGTGCAGTTGGTATAGAGCCAAATCATGACGTTATTAAAACATTATTGAATAACTCGTTAATGCTTGTTACAGCTTTAAATACCAAAATAGGATATTATAAAGCGGCCGAAATTGCGAATACAGCACATAAAAACGGAACCACTTTGAAAGAAGAAGCTGTTAACTTAGGCTATGTTACAGCCGAAGATTATGACGAATGGGTAAAACCAGAAGACATGGTTGGTAGCTTGAAATAACCATCTTTTTAATTAAATAAAAAAAACAGGTAAAACTAATTTACCTGTTTTTTTATTGGTTAGCTATTAATCCTTTGAATTGTTCATTAGCAAAGAAATCTCTCAAATATATAATTAATGAAGTTATAAATTATTAACATTTGTTAATTGCTCTCTAATTTTTTTCTAATTCTACTTAATTGAACTGGCGTTATTCCTAAATAAGATGCGATATGAAACTGCGGAATAAGCTTTTCTACCATTGGTACTTGCTTTATTAATTCTAAGTATCGCCCTTTTGCATCGAGTGCTATTAAATCCATTAAACGGTTTTCATAGTTCATGTAAACCGTTTCTAACACTTTAGAATACAGCGTGTTTATACTTGAATTTTCTTTAGATAAATCCATAAACTTGTTGTAATCTATTTCATAAACTTCACATGCGGTTAAGCTTTCAAAAACAAACAAAGACGGCTTGCTTTTTATTAAAGCTGTTAACGAACCCATAAAACTAATAGGTAGATAAAAACTTTTATTATAATCTTTACCAGCTTCTGTACTTAAATAACATCTTATAACCCCAGATAAAAGTATATAAAGCTTAGTAGGAACTTCGTGTAATTTAACTATTTGTTGCCCTGAATCTATTTTTTTGTAAACAGTGATTTCTTTTAACTCGGTTAACATATCCTCTGAAACATTACCAAAAGAATTTAAAAACGCAATAATGGGGTTCATTAATTTTTATTTTACAGCTATAAATGCAAAAGAATAAAAACATTTTTAAACTTGATTTTAAAAAATTGTTTTTTTCATCCTTTTGTTGCTAAATTTATAATTTTAACTGCTTACTTACTATAATTATCGATGTCTATTTTAATTATTAACATAAAACAACTTTTACAGGTACGAGATACTTATATTTTTAAAGTTTCTGGAAATGACATGAAACAACTTCCAAATATTGAAAATGCTTTTTTGCACGTTGAGCAAGATAAGATTGTTGATTTTGGAAACATGAAAGATTGCCCTTCCAATTTAGAAACGACTGTTATAGATGCCTCAGGAAAAATTGTACTTCCAAGCTGGTGCGATAGCCATACGCATATTGTTTACGCAGGACATAGAGAACAAGAATTTGTAGACCGCATTCATGGGTTAAGCTATACAGAAATAGCGAATCGTGGTGGAGGTATTTTAAATTCTGCAACCAAACTTCAAAACAGCTCTGAAGAAACACTTTACCAACAGTCTATTGCACGTCTAAAACAAGTTATTAAACTTGGTACAGGCGCTATTGAAATAAAATCTGGATATGGTTTAACACCTGAGTCTGAATTAAAAATGCTTCGGGTAATTAAACGTATAAAAGCAGATTTTCCTTTAGAAGTGAAAGCAACATTTCTGGGTGCACACGCAATTCCTAACACATACAAAAACAATAAAAAAGACTATATTGAATTAATAATAAGCGATATGCTTCCAGCCATTGCAAATGAAAAATTGGCAGATTTTATTGATGTGTTTTGCGAAAAAGGCTATTTCGATTTAGGGGATACAGACAAGATTTTAAGCGCTGGAAAAACCTATGGGTTAATACCCAAAATCCACGTAAATCAATTTAATGCGTTTGGTGGTGTAGCCCTTGGTGTAAAACATCAAGCAATTTCTGTAGACCATTTAGAAGAATTGAATTCTGAAGATATATCGGTCTTAAAAACCAGTAATACCATGCCTGTAGCACTACCTGGATGCTCTTATTTTTTAGGAATCCCGTATACGCCAGCCAGAAAACTAATAGATTCTGGATTACCTTTAGCCCTAGCAACCGATTATAATCCAGGTTCTGCTCCTAGCGGAAATATGAATTTTGTGGTAAGTACTGCCTGCATTAAAATGAATATGACCCCGGAAGAATCCATTAACGCAGCGACTATTAATGGTGCTTATGCGATGGGGATTTCAGACAATTATGGAAGTATTACTAAAGGAAAAAAGGCGAATTTGATTATCACTAAATCGATACCTAGTTACAATTATTTACCTTATGCCTTTGGTGAAAATCTTATCGAAACTGTTATTTTAAACGGAAAAGTAATCGCATAAAAAAAGCCCCAGTTTAAAACTGAGGCTTTGCTTTAAGTTTCTGAATATTATTTTAAAGTAAACTCTGATGTAGCTACTAAGTCTTTTTCGTTATAAACGTTTACGATATAACGACCTTTTTCAAAATTACTTTTGCCTTTAGTTGCAACAAACTCACAAATATCTAAGTTAGTATTTTCGTAATTAAATTTACTAATGATACTGTAATTTACAGTTTTAGCACCAAATTTAACTTGCTCGTTTAAACCTAAAGTAGTGCTTTTTGGATCGATTACTTGAACATAAAGTTCTTGATCGCCACCTTTAACTAATTTATTTTTAGCTACTGTAAAACAAACTCTAATTTTATCGGTACGACTTGCTCTTTCCGTTGGAATAAATTTACCAGAAGTTCTTTCTATCACTCCAAAACCTTTCATATTAACAGCTCCTAAAACTGCAGCATTCGAAACAACTTCAGCCAATGCACTGTTTTGCATCAATAAAGAGTCAGAGAAAATTGTACGTTCTTCAAGACGAACTCTTGTACTATCTAAAGAAGTTGCTAAGTAAGAATTTTGAACTTTCAACTTATCATTCTCAGCTAGTAAGGTGTTCATTTCTTTTTGTAATGAAACATATTTTTGTTTGTAACTCCATAAACTTTTTACATTCGTTTCAGAAATTTTTAAAGAATCAATTAAACCTTGAATACGTGCTCTAGCTTCAATTAAATCTTTATTGGCAACTTCATTTTCGCTAATAGCTACATCATATTGTTTAGCCATGGCGTTTAAATCATTCATTACCAATTGTTTTTGCTCTGTCAAGTCTTTTTGAACTTTGGCACTACTTTGGTACAAATTCATTGTGTAGAATGCAGTTCCTAAAAATAAAACTAATGCAATTCCTAAGGCCACTTTAAGTCCCATACTACTTTTATTGTTTTCCATAATTACTTGTTTTTTAATCCTTTTTAATGTTTTGTGATTTTTGTTTTAATACTTTGTTCCTTTTATTATGCTTTAAAAAAAATAATGATGTATTTTTATTTTTCAAAATTCGTTTAAATATATGGATAAACTAGTTTTATTTAACAAAATATCTTGCGATAATCTAATAAACAAACGCTTAGGTGAATCCAAATTTGGTGAACATATCCAAATATTACCCAGTATTTCCAATATATACGAACAACTTTTAAATTTGGATGTTACGCATGTAATAATAGGTTTACCCGAAGATGTTGGGGTTTATGCTAATTATGGTAAAACGGGTACTTTTAAAGCTTGGGAAGCCACCTTAAAAGTGTTATTAAACATTCAAAGTAATGAGTTTACAAAAGCAAATACGGTTTTAATATTAGGCTATTTAGATTTTGAAGAGGAAATGCTAAAAGTTTCGGAATTGGATAAATCTAAAAAGAAAAGTATTCATAAAGCCAGAAAAATTGTTGATGACATTGATAAGCATGTTACGTTTATTGTTGAACAGATAGTGGCTACTGGGAAAATTCCTATTATTATTGGTGGCGGACATAATAACGCTTATGGAAACATAAAAGGAACGAGTTTAGCTCTTAAAAAACCTGTTAATGCCGTTAATTTTGATGCTCATTCCGATTTTAGACCAGAAGAGGGACGCCATAGTGGAAATGGTTTTAGTTACGCTTACGCGGAAGGATTTTTAAAAAATTATTACATTTTTGGTTTGCAGAAAAATTACACCTCAGACAAATTATATAAAACTCTTAAAAAATTAAAGCTCATCAAGTTTGCGACTTTCGAAGATTTAGAAGTTGCCAAAAAACTAAAATTTAAAGACACCTTAGACCAAGCCTTAGATCATATAGGAAACACAGCGTTTGGTGTTGAATTAGATTGTGATGCGATAGAAAATATTCCAAGTAGTGCCATGACACCCAGTGGATTTAGCGTGAATAAAGCAAGAAGCTTTGTATCCTATTTTGGCAAACAAGAAAATGCCAAGTATTTGCATATTTGTGAAGCAGCACCTTCCAAAAAAACGGAGACGCAGGTCGGCAAATTAATAACGTATTTAATAATCGATTTTATTAATGCTTTTGGAGAGGAATCTGTTAGCATATCAACACAACAACCCTAAAATAGTCTATCTTTTAAAACCGATAGTTCCACATATTCTACTTAATTACAGACGTCTTTAACAATCAAAGTAATTTATGTATAAGGGCGTACTGCAACAAAACAATGGTTCGAGTATCGTTAATTTCGCCATTATTAAGCATAGCAATAGCTTTTTCAAAAGATATTTCCAGCACTTCAATATCTTCGTGCTCACTTTCTACCCCACCACCATCGCTAACCTTCATGGCATCGGTATATTCTCCAATAAAAAAATGCATCTTTTCGGTCAAAACGCCTGGAGATGAATAGGCTTCGTACACCTTTTTTACTTCCTTTAATCTGTAACCGACTTCTTCTTCAGTTTCTCTAATAATACAGGCTTCAGGTTGATCTTTATCCAGCATGCCTGCACATATTTCCATAAGCAAGCCATCCTTATTATCATTTAAAAACGTAGGCATTCTAAATTGCTTGGTTAAAATAACCGTGCCTTTTTCTTTATTATACAGTAAAATTCCTGCGCCATCACCTCTATCATAACACTCACGCATTTGGGTAACCCATTCACCGTTTCTCAATTGGTAATCGAAAGTTAGTTTATTTAGGGTATAATAATTATCAGAAAGCAATTCTGTTTTTATATTTTTTAATCTTTTAAAAGGCATACGTCAGGGTGTTTCTTAAAGAAGCAATTTCGTTAAAAAATTTTCATATTCGTACAAGAATTCCTAATTGTTAATAAATAATAATAATTTTTTAAGCAGCTTTATCCGATGAAATTACCACGCAAATTGCTTATTTTAAATTAAATAGGAACTAATTTTTGACTTACATATCTTACATTTTAATTTGCAACCAAGTCATTTATAATTGCTTAGTAAATAAAATAAGCTATATTTGAATTGCTGTAAAACAATCAATGCTATTATCATGCTACCAAGTCTATTAACCTATACGCCTTTTACAATTTCATTGATAAGTCAATCTGATATTGTAACTATTTTAATAATCGTTGTGATATTTTTTTCAATTTTACTCGTTTTAGGAGTTAGAAAATCGTATAAACTTAAAAAAGAAAATGAACAACTTGATAAAATAAGTGAAGAACTAGCAAAACAAGAAGAAAAATATAAAGATTTTACCGAAGGCCATATGTATGGTGGTGATAATTAAAAAAATTTGTTAAAAATGATTGAATTAATTTTTACTTGCAATTTTTATAATAATGGTTTTACTTATTGGTTTAAGAGCTAAAAGGATCTTATATGTTGATGAACATGTAGCAGTCTATTGAAAATGAAATAACTATTTTCGATGATAATTTTAAAAAAATTCAAAATTTAGATTCTGTCTACGATTTTAAATTAGGCTCTGGTCATCTTTATGAATAAAAAAACGCCCACTTTTAAGTGAGCGTCTCTGTCTATTTTATCGTACTAACTTTTTATACTTAATTCGTTTCGGCATTAAATCGCCACCCAAACGTTTCTTCTTATTTTCTTCATATTCAGTAAAACTACCTTCAAAGAAATACACTTGAGAATCGCCTTCAAAAGCTAAAATATGCGTACAAATTCTATCTAAAAACCATCGGTCGTGACTGATATTACTACAGCACAACCTGCAAAGTTTTCTAAACCTTCTTCTAATGCTCGTAATGTATTCACATCAAGATCATTCGTTGGCTCATCTAAAAGTAACACGTTTCCTTCTTCTTTAAGTGTCATAGCTAAATGTAAGTCGGTTTCGTTCACCACCAGAAAGCATTTTTACTTTTTTATTTTGTTCACCTCCTGAAAAATTAAATCGACTTAAATAAGCTCGAGAATTTACTTGCTTTCCTCCCATCAAAATCAATTCTTGTTCATCACTAAAATTTTGCCAAATAGTTTTTTCTGGATCTAATATTAGAATGAGCTTTGATCTACATAAGCTATTTTTGCAGTTTCACCAACTATAAATTCACCTTTATCTGGAGTTTCTTCACCCATAATCATTCTGAAAATAGTGGTTTTACCAGCACCATTTGGTCCAATAATACCAACAATTCCTGCTTGTGGTAATTTAAAATTTAAATCTTCATACAACAATTTATCATCATAAGCCTTTGCTAACACCAACAGCTTCAATAACATTAGTTCCTAAACGAGGTCCATTTGGAATATAAATTTCCAGTTTTTCATCAAGTTGTTTTTGGTCCTGACTCATTAATTTATCATAATTCTGTCAAACGTGCTTTTTGTTTGGTTTGACGTCCTTTTGCACCTTGACGCACCCATTCCAACTCACGTTCTAATGTTTTTTGACGTTTAGAAGCTGTTTTACTTTCCTGAGCCAATCGTTTAGATTTTTGATCTAACCAAGATGAATAATTTCCTTTCCATGGAATACCTTCACCTCTATCCAATTCTAAAATCCAACCAGCAACATTATCCAAAAAGTATCTATCATGCGTTACTGCAATTACAGTTCCTTTATATTGTGCTAAATGATGCTCTAACCAATGAACAGATTCGGCATCTAAGTGGTTGGTTGGCTCATCTAATAATAATACATCTGGTTCTTGAAGAATAATCTACATAAAGCAACACGTCTGCGTTCTCCACCTGATAATACGCTTAATTTTTTTATCACCATCTGGAGTACGTAAAGCATCCATGGCAATTTCTAGTTTAGTATCTAATTCCCAAGCATTTGAAGCATCAATTTTATCTTGAAGTTCTGCTTGTTGAGCCATTAAGCTTATCCATTTTATCTGGATTAGAATACACTTCTTCCAAACCAAACATATCGTTTATTTTATTGTATTCATCAAGAATAGCAACTGTTTCAGCAACACCTTCTTTTACAATTTCTAAAACGGTTTTAGTCTCATCAAGTTTTGGTTCTTGATCTAAATATCCAACCGAATAATCTTGTAAAAACGTACATCGCCTTGATAATTTTTTTCAACACCAGCAATAATTCTTAACAAGGTAGATTTTCCAGAACCATTTAAACCTAAAATTCCAATTTTAGCTCCATAAAAAAAACTTAAATAAATATTTTTTAAAACAGGTGTATTTGCACCTTGATATGTCTTGGTTAACCCAGACATTGAAAAGATTACTTTCTTATCGTCACTCATTATACTCTTCCTTTTAATGCATTAAATACCCATGCAATAGCAAAAAAGCCAATACCTACAGATGCAAAACCCCAACCTGCAACATCATCATATCTAAAAGCCCCAAGGCCAATTAAAATTAAACCTACTACAATCATAATCCATGTAGCCCAAGCCAATACTGTGTTTTTATTCATTGCCATAATTAATTTTAGTTTTAGGGCGCATCCACGCGAAGGGCGTGGTCAGGCTTTCCGCTATATCTTTTAATTTTTTTTGAAAAATTAAAAGGATGCCGCTTCAATCCTTTGCGCAATTCGAATCACAAATATCGTATTTTTAAATAAAAAAGCATCCTTTTGAAAATTTAATTTTAACTTAATAAAAACCTTTTTTTACCTTTTAATAATAGCCTTATTAGTTTGATACTTTGTGTTTCGTCCGAAAAAAGAGTATTTCGTCTGTACTATTTTTAGTTTATTTTAATTTTGTGTTTATAATTTATTTAAATTTACCCGTTTTTAAATTTATTTAAATGTAGTAAATTCAAAAAACAAATTAAAAACCAAGTACTTAACAATCAAGCCCCAAAGCATTGTATTTCAAAAATAACACATCTAGTCATTCCTATTTAAGGAAAATAATTCCACTTTATTTTCTATTTCTTGTCTTGAACCTTAAGGCACAAGTAGGTACAGACATTTCAATGGCAAATAGTACTGGTAACAGCCCAAATAGCCACGAGTCGCAAACCATTTTAGGATTAAACTCAACTGAAAATAAATATATTGTTACTGGCGTAGAGTATAACAAAAAAACTCCTAAAAGAGATTTAAGAGGTGTGTTTCTACCTTCTGTTTCTAATTTGTCATGGCCAACCAATCGTAAAGCGACTCCTGCGGTACAACAAGCTGAGTTAATTACAATTTTAGATAACCTAAAGGCAAATGGGTACAATACTGTGTTCTTACAAGTGCGTCCAGAAAGTGATGCTTTATATGCGTCTTCTATCGACCCTTGGTCCTTCTGGCTTACAGGCACACAAGGTAAAGCACCTTTTCCATTCTGGGATCCTTTGGAATTTGCGATTAAAGAAGCACATGCCCGCGGCTTGGATTTACACGCTTGGTTAAATCCGTACCGCGTGAAACAAACACCCTCAATGGAATTAGCTCCAAATAACGTGGCAAATTTGCATCCAAACTGGACGTTTCAAGCGAGATTAAATAATGCAGATAAAACGCTTTCTTTAAAGATGTTAAATCCAGGACTTCCTGCTGTTAGAGCGTATATTGTTAAGGTTGTTGAAGATATTGCCAACCGATATGATATTGATGGCATTCATTTTGACGATTATTTCTATCCGTATTCAGGAATGGAAGCAAAACCTCAAGACGCTCAAACATTCAAGGAACACAATCCTACCCACATTAGTACTATTGAAGATTGGCGAAGAAATAATGTAAACCTCATGATTGGCATGGTTTACGATGCTTTGCAAAACATTAATACCAGCCAAAACAAAAACATCGTTTTTGGTGTTAGCCCATTCGGCATTTGGAAGTCTGGTACCCCAGCAGGTATTAGTGGCACTTCTTCATACAGTGCTTTATATTGCGACCCAATGGCTTGGTTAAATTCGGGTAAGGTAGACTATTTATCTCCACAATTATACTGGAAAATAACCAAATCTCAAGATTACGTTGCACTCTCTAAATGGTGGAATGATCAAATAAAAATGTATGGCAAACAACTTTATGTGAGTCAGGGTTACTATAGAATGGATTACACCAATCCTTGGGAAATCTCAGAAATAAAAAACCAAATCAACCATAACAGATTAACAGATATGGATGCTACTTTTGGTCAAATTGCATATAGCTATAACGTTATTAAAAGCAATATAAAAGGACTTAATGAAGAATTAAATAAAACGCATTTTAAATATAAATCGTTTGCACCACCTGTTGTCGGACCAGGTAAAGATACTATCTCCCCAATTAAACCAGCCAATATTCGATTCGAATCATCAAAGATTTTATGGGATACCCCCGAAGCAGCTTCCGATGGCGATTTGCCAGTAAAATATGTTGTATACGCTTTTAATAATGCTAAAGAAGCCATTTTAAACATGAATGATGGCTCTAAAATAGTGGATATTGTTGCTGGTAATGAATTGTCTTTAACCCAAAATCAAATAGAAACTAAAGTGTTTATAGTTACTTCTTTAGATAAAAACAATAATGAAGCCGGCGATTTTACACAAATATATTCATTACAACTTTTAAGCACAAAAGACAAAGATTTATTAAATACCTCGTTACCAAAAACAAAACAAATAAAAATATAACTTTATGCTTAAAGTAAGGGTTGTAACAGTGTTACTCATTTTGGAACTAAAATACTTCCAATTAAAATTCCATTTCTAGAACAAACAATTCTATTTTAAAAAGGAAAAAAGGCAATATATAGTAACTATATATTGCCTTTTTTCCTTTTTAAAACCTGAATACTTCTAAATCAAAACTCAACCACTTTATATTCAGATCTTCGATTCTGTTTATGTTTTACTTCAGAGCATTTTGTATGATCATCACATTCATTCACTAAGCGTTCTTCCCCGAAAGCCTCGCCAACAATACGCGATGATTCTATACCATTCTCATACAAATAATCAATAGTACTTTGCAATCTGCTTTCAGAAAGTTTTTGATTATAAACAGACGGCCCTCTTGAATCTGTATGCGCATTTACTTCTATAGATAACTTTGGATATTCCTTTAATATATAGACCAATTTTGATAATATATCTTTAGATGGTGCTGTAAGTTTAGATGAATTAAAAGCAAAATATATAGGATCTAAAGCATCTAATTTACTTTGAATTTCATTCTTTTCTTGAATTTTAATCTGTTCTAATTTATCAAGTTCATTTTGTTTTGCCAATCTTTCGGCTAACAATCTCTTTTCTTCTAAAACTTTATTCGCCGCAGCAATAGAATCGTTAATTCTGGCAAGCTCTCTTTTTCGGATTCAATTTGTTCTAATTTCTCTTTACCCTCTATGGTTAAATCTTTTTCAATATTAAATCGATACACCACTCCAATAGCATGCTGTATATGATTTGTAGCACTGTTAGTTATGGCCCATTTTCCAGAGGTATTAACATCTAATCCGAGCCTATCTGAAAACCATGTTCTGAAACCTAAAACGCCATTATAAGTACCCCGCGAAATACTATTAGCATCTGTAAATCCTAATCCAACTCCTAAGTAAGGATCAAACCAGCCAGTTTCTCCTATAATTTTATTTAAATCATAACTCAATCTGGAATCAACGGAAAAATAATTGTTATCATTTGTAAGTGCCGGTAACCCATCTACAATTTTTCCTGCTTTATACTTGTTATATGATGCAATTGCTTCTAAACCGAGTCCGTTTCTAAAGTACTTACCTATACTTATACGCGAAGGATATGGTACAGCATTCCAAGTACGCTTAACATCGAAATAACTTTGGAATCCATCTTTTGAGGAGTCGTCTACAATATTATAGCCCACCCCCACAATCCATGAGCTTACAATGGTTGAATCTTTTTTTGTTAATTCTGTAGTTTGTGAGTGTATTGCAATAACATTAGCCACAAGAATGGCTAAGAACATCTCTTTTTTAAGTATCATTTTAATTTGGGCTTAATATTATAAACAAAATTATAAAATCAAGCTACCATACTTACAATTTTTACTACGAAAGGTATAAAAAACCGATAATAGGATTATTCTTATTAATAGCTCCAACCAACTTTTTCCTTTTGTAATTTCGAGTTGAAATTAGGACACTTACAAACAATAAAAAAGCATCCCAAACAGGATGCTCAATCAATATATATTTTCTTTAATTGCTTAAATATTTATTGGAACTTCAATAAACAATAAACTAGAATCCTGATTTGCTTTAATTGTAATTGTTTCCGCTTCAGACACCCCATTCGCATCACGACTTTCTAATGTATTATTGTCAATTTTTACCTTTCCAGTAATAATCATAACATAAACACCATGGTTTTTACTTTTAAGTTTGTATTCGAACTCCCTTTCCTTATCTAAATCAATTCTAGAAATGATAGCATCTTGATGAATTTTTAAACTTCCTTCATGGTTTTCATCCATAGAAGTTACTAAAGTTTGAAGGTTATTTTTGCGCTGATGTTGCATCAAACTTTTTTTGGTCGTATCGTGGTTCAACATTTTGTTTATTTGGAAAAATCCAAATCTGAAACAAACTTAAATGTTCGTCACACGAACCATTAATTTCAGAATGTTGCACCCCTGTACCGGCACTCATAACTTGTACTTCATTTGGCAGCACAGGAATCCATTCGTCACCCATATTGTCTTTATGTTTTAAAACACCTTTTAACGGAATCGTAATTATTTCCATATTATCGTGCGGATGCGTTCCAAAACCCATTTTTGGAGCCACAATATCATCATTTAAAACGCGTAATGCCCCAAAATTCATTTTTTCTGGATCGTGATAACTTGCAAAACTAAACGAATGATTTGCCTGCAACCATCCATGGTTTGCAAATCCTCTATTTTCAGCTTTATGTATTATTGTTTTCATGTTTTTTATACCCGCGAAGGCGGTTATCTTTTTTTAATTATTACTTTTTATAGATTCCTACTTCCGCAGGAATGTTATCTCATTTTATCAAGCAATTACTTAATTGTTCTGCTTCTTCTTCATTTAAATTTTTTAATAAATCGTGATTAAAATTATCTGGAATGGCATCTAAAAGGGCATTGCCCTTTTTTGTTATGGCTATTTTAACAACACGTCTATCAATATCACTTGGTATACGTTCAATTAAACCTTTAGCACATAATTTATCCATTAAACGAGTAGCATTTGGAGAACGCTCAATCATTCTATCTTTAATAATTTGCACATTTACAGGTTCTCCTGCGCCTTTTAAAATTCTAAGAATATTAAATTGCTGCGGAGAAATTCCATAAGACTTAAAAAACTCGTTTTGAAATCCTGAAATCCAATTGGCGGTATAAAGAATATTCAACAATGCCTTAATTCTGTTATTTGCGAATTTTGAATTAATATCTTTACTTATATCTCCCATGTTTAATATTTATTAAACTAAAACGTCTATGTATTGGTCGTGCTTTTTCTTAAAAACAGCGTCCGCAAACGGACATAAGGGAATCACTTTTAAATTATTAACACGCACATACGCAACAGCTGCATCAATTAATTTATAACCAACACCTTGCCCTTTAAGTGTTTCACTAACTTCCGTATGATCTATAATAATTTTATTTGGTTTCGCATGCGAATAAGTCATTTCTGCTACTTTTAAGCCTTCAATTTCTACATAAAAAGCACCCTTTTTCCCGTTATTTATGTGTTTTATTTCCATCCTACAAATTAATTTGAAATGTATTTACAGCTTCTAATAATCGGGTATTTAGATTAGAATCTATAATCTTGTCATCCTTAAAATTGTCTCCAAAATTAGGTAATGAAAAATTGGAAACTATATGTCCCCCATTAAAAGGAAATCTGTTTTTTGCAATTTCTAAAACACTTCCACCACCTCTTGCTCCTGGCGAGGTTGCCATTAGCAACATGGGTTTTTGGCTCCAAAGTTTACTTTCTATTCTAGACATCCAATCGAACAAATTTTTAAAGGCCGAAGAATAGGCTCCATTATGTTCTGCCAACGACAAAATAATGCCATCCGACGATTTTATATAATCTAAAAATCTTTGTGCATTTTCTGGAATACCCTGTTCATTTTCTAAATCAATGCTGTATAATGGCAATTCAAAATCATTCAAATCTAATATCTTAACTTCAGCATTACTGACTAAACTTGAAGCATAAATAGCTAATTTTTTGTTTATTGATTTTTTGCTATTCGATCCTGCAAAGACAACTATCTGTTTCATAATTTAATAATTTGTATCAAATATAGATCAAATAATTTTATTTACCTAGGAATATAATTCCATGTAATGTTATTTAATAAAACATTAACATTGCATAATTGTATAATTGAAACTTTTGTATTTTAGCTTCAAACAAAATATCGATGGATTTAAACTTCAACAAAAACGAAGATTATAACAAACTGTTAGTGTCTGAACTTAATAAACGTTTAAGAAAAGTACACTTAGGCGGTGGAAAAAGCAGTATTGAAAAACAACATACCAAAGGCAAAATGACCGCCCATGAGCGCATTAATTACTTATTGGATACTAATTCACAATCCATTGAAATAGCGGCATTTGCTGGTGAAGGTATGTACGAATCGCACGGTGGTTGTCCGTCTGCTGGTGTGGTTGTAAAAATTGGCTATATAAAAGGAAAACAATGTATTGTTGTTGCCAATGATGCTACTGTAAAAGCTGGAGCTTGGTTTCCTATTACTGCCAAAAAGAATTTAAGAGCACAAGAAATAGCCATTGAAAACAAATTACCAATTATTTATTTGGTTGATAGCGCTGGCGTGTATTTGCCTTTGCAAGATGAAATTTTTCCAGATAAAGAACATTTCGGACGTATTTTTAGAAATAATGCGATTATGAGTAGCATGGGTATAACTCAAATTTCTGCTGTCATGGGAAGTTGTGTTGCTGGTGGTGCCTACTTACCAATTATGAGTGACGAAGCTTTGATTGTTGATAAAACAGGAAGTATTTTTTTAGCAGGAAGTTATTTAGTAAAAGCTGCTATTGGCGAAACTATTGATAATGAAACTCTTAGGAGGTGCAACAACACATTGTGAAATTTCTGGTGTAACCGATTATAAAGCAAAAGATGACAAAGATGCTTTAGATACGATTAAAAATATTATTGATAAAATTGGCGATTACGATAAAGCTGGTTATAATAGAATAGCAGCTGTAAAACCAAAAGAAAATCCCGAAGATATTTATGGTATTCTACCAAAATCTAGAGCAGATCAATACGATATGTATGAAATTATCAAGCGTTTGGTTGATAATTCGGAATTTGATGAATACAAAGCAGGTTATGGAAAAACCATTATTACTTGCTATGCCAGAATAGATGGTTGGGCTGTTGGTATTGTTGCCAATCAACGAAAATTAGTAAAAACAGCAAAAGGCGAAATGCAATTTGGAGGTGTTATTTATAATGATAGTGCAGATAAAGCCACCCGTTTTATTGCTAATTGTAATCAGAAAAAAATTCCTTTAGTGTTTTTACAAGATGTTACCGGTTTTATGGTTGGAAGTAAAAGCGAACATGGTGGTATTATAAAAGATGGTGCAAAAATGGTAAATGCCGTTAGTAATTCTGTGGTTCCAAAATTCACAATTATTATTGGAAATAGTTATGGTGCAGGTAATTATGCCATGTGTGGAAAAGCCTATGACCCAAGATTAATTGTAGCATGGCCAAGTGCAGAACTTGCTGTGATGAGTGGAAATTCGGCTGCAAAAGTATTATTGCAAATTGAAAAAGCATCATTAGAAAAGAAAGGTGAAAAAATTACTAAAGAAAAAGAAGAAGAACTTTATAATAAAATTAAAGACCGATACGATACACAAGTTTCACCATATTATGCTGCCTCACGAATTTGGACTGATGCTATTATTGATCCTTTAGATACCAGAAAATGGATTAGTATGGGTATTGAAGCTGCCAACCACGCTCCTATTGAAAAACCTTTTAATATGGGTGTTTTACAGGTTTAATTTAAAAACACATATCGAGCATTTTGTATCTTTTGTAAAGTAAATAAACAACTTCAGTCATGGAAACAATAAAAACACTCAACAAATGGGCACACCTCTTTTCACATTGATTTGCTCCTTATTGCTTTGGGTGTATTGTTGAATAAAAGATTAGAATAATATCGTTCGCTTACTAGTTTTAATTCAAAAATCGTCTTCCATTTTGTTACAATATGGAAGACGATTTTTTTTAAAGTAAATTCATTTAATTATAAAACTAGAGTTTAAGTAACTCTAGTGTTTTCTTACGTTGAATTTTTCCTGATTTAGTTTCAATAAACTTGGATAAAGTATAAACAGCTTTTGGCTTTTCGTACTTATCTAAACAATCAAAAATAGAGTTATCTATATTATTTTTATCATCTTCAACTATAAGCACGACTTTCTCACCTAGTGTAGTCATCGGGTAAAGAAGTTATAAAAAACTGTTGATCAATTAATTTCTTCAGCTTTCCTTCAATTTGTTCAGGGATTAATTTAATACCCCCAGAATTAATAATATTATCAAACCTACCCAACCATTCAAATGTAGTTTCAGAATGTATTTTAACAATATCATTAGTAACTATTTTGTTATCAGATAAATAAGGAGCATCTATTACTAAACAATTTCTATCGTCTGAAGAAACCGTAATATTTGGTAATGTTTCAAAATATGCTACTGTGGACAAATCTGAACTTACCAAAATTATTTAGTTTTCTTACAGCAATATGTGAAACTGTTTCTGTCATCCCATAAGTTTCATATACTTTGGTTTTTTTATCCTTTATAGCATCTATAATAGCCTTAGAAACATGTCCACCACCAACAATAGCTGTTTTTAAATGATTTAAATGCTTCGCAAAGTTTTTAAGTTGCATTGGTGTAAAAGCGCAAAAATCATAATCTTTGTCATAATCGATGTTTGGTAGAGCTACTGGTTGCACTAAATCTAATTCTAAGCCTAAAATAATAGCCCTAACGATCATCATTTTTCCTGCTATAAAATTAGCTGGTAAACAATGTAATACTTTATCACCTGGTTTTAAATTAAAAAAATCTCCTGTTGCAATGGCAGAATTTACCATAGCTTGTTTTTTAATTTTTAAATTTTTTGGTTTTCCCGTTGAGCCAGAAGTTTTTGCCATTACATAATCGTGTTCATCTAACCAATCTAGTAAAAAATTACCTAAGTCTTGCTGATACGGTAACCCTTCTTTAACATAACTATAAGCAACCTCCATTAGGTCTTCATGATTATAGCTTACATTATCTAGTTTAAATTTTATGTGTACGTTGGTGAAATTTGGTGTCATAATTCTTCGTTAATTTTAATATCTTCTTTGGCTGGTTCTATAACTTTTCCGAATAACTTTTCTTTCCAATTCGTCCATTTATAAATTTTCGATAAAATTAATAGAAGTATTGGAAAAACTACAAATACAGGCATAAAAATTTCTGTAAAACCCATTTCTGTTGGATCGGACATGTCTTTTAATATAGAATGTGTTTGAAAAGCAGTCCAATCTGCCGTTACCAACAGTACGGTAAATAAATTATTGGCCGCATGAAACCCTAAAGACAATTCCATACCTTCGTCCATTAAAGTCATGATTCCTAAAAACAAACCTGTTCCTATATAATAAATCATAATTATGGGACCTAATTTTTCGACTTCAGGATTTGCTATATGTAATAATCCGAAAACTACTGAAGTAATTATTAATGGAACCCATTTATTCTTGAATATGACACCAATACCTTGCATTAAATAGCCTCTAAACAAATATTCTTCAAAACTGGTTTGTAGTGGCACAAAAATAATGGCTATTACGCACAGAATTAAAAAAGGTACTAATTTAAAATTGAATACATAATCTGCAGGCGAAGTAATATAATCTACCAATCACAATACTACTGGAAACAATTCCCCAAACAAAAAAGATGAACCAAAAACGTTTCCAATCTATTTTTTCTCGAGAGGTGGTTAATTGCGTAAAAGTCTGATTATGCAAATATTTCACAACAAGAATAAACCTACCAAACCTGCAGCAAAGGATAACAGCATTAAAAACAAGTTTAAATTAGGCTCTAAAAGTGTCATCATTTTAGATTCATCCATCCCAAAAACACTATCACCATTTTTAAATGCTTTTAAAAATACCGCAACTGTAAACGGAATTTGGCCAACTATTACTGCTATAACAACTATAACAATTCCTACTAAATATCGCCACCATTCATGTAACGCTTTAAATGCTTGTGCTATATACATACTTATAAATTAAAATTCCAATTAAGTTTATTATTGTACTGCAAAGTACCATTTTTTACTTGTAATGGGCAATCAAAATTATTAGTAAATAAACTACCTGTACCTAAACCTTGAGGTAATTTACTATGTTTAGTATAGGTCTATTGTGCAATAGCATTTAACCCAACATTACTTTCTAAAGCACTGGTAATCCACCATCCAATATTATTTTTTTCTGCAATTTCAATCCATTCATCACTTCCTTTAAATCCTCCTACCAAACTTGGTTTTAAAATAATGTATTGCGGTTTTATAGTTTGTAGTAATTCTTGCTTGTTTGTTACAGAAAAAACACCAATTAATTCTTCATCTAAGGCAATTGGCAAAGGTGTTTCTTTACAAAGTTTTGCCATTTCCTGAATCTGACCTTGTTTTATGGGTTGTTCAATGGAATGAAAATCAAATTCTGATAATATTTTAAGTTTCTCTAATGCTTCGGAAGGTAAAAATGCACCATTAGCATCTACACGTAACTTCTAATATCTTTTGAAGTGAATTCTTTTCTAATAGATTTTAATAAATTGATTTCTGTTTGAAAATCGATGGCTCCAATTTTCATTTTAATGCAATTGAAACCTGCTTCAATTTTATCTTGAATTTGTTGTTTCATAAATGCTTCAGAACCCATCCAAATTAAACCATTAATAGGAATTGAATCTGTCACTTGCTGTGAATTTTGAAGGAAATAATTCAAACGGATTTGCTGCTTTTTAAAGATTTTAAAGCCATTTCTAATCCAAATTGAATACTTGGAAATTCAATTAGTTCATTCAATAAAAAATCTAAATCTAAATGAATGTTTTTACACAAGCCATTTTAATTTATCTTCATAATCGGGTCTATCATCAACTAGATAAACCTCTAAAAATACCACATTCTCCAATACCTTGTTTTCCTTCAGAATTTAAAATAAGAAACCAGGTTTCTTTAGTTTTTAAAACACCTCTTGATGTTCCACTGGCTTGTTTAAAATTTAAAATGTATTTTTTATAAGATGCAATTATCATCTATAATTCAATAAAATCACCGATTTCAAGTAGCATTAAATCTTTATTTTTTTCGAAGAATTTACGTTTGGCTTCTTCATGATCTATTTCAATATAGCCAAAGGTATCGTAATGATATCCTAACACTTTGTCGCATTGCACAAAATCACTTGCAATTATAGCATCTTCAATTCCCATGGTAAAATTATCACCAATAGGTAAAATAGCTAAATCTAATTTTGTTTGCATCGGTATTAACTTCATATCGAATGTAAGCGCTGTATCGCCTGCTATATAAATATTTTTATGCTCGCCTTCAATCACAAAACCTCCTGGTTGCCCACCATATTTTCCATCGGGAAACGATGAAGTATGAATTGCATTTACATATTTAACGGTACCAAACTCAAAATCCCAACTACCACCATGATTCATGGGATGTCCTTCAATACCCAAGGCTTCAAAATGAGTAACTATTTCAAAATTAGAAACCACAACAGCATTCGTGCGTTTTGCAATGGCTTCAACATCTAAAATATGATCTTGATGTGCATGTGTAAGCAAAATATAATCTGCTTTAAGCGTATCTATATTAATATGAGATGCTTTGGGGTTTCCCGAAATAAACGGGTCTACAAGAATGTTTATATCATTAACCTGTATTCCTAAACTCGCGTGACCGTAAAATGTTATTTTCATCTAATTATCATTTTTTTTAATACATTAAAATACAAAAATTTTATAACAAATGCCCTACTCCCATTAATATAGCTAAAATGACTGTTGTGAATGCCACTTTTTTTAATTCTGGGTCTAATAATTTAGAATCTGTATTTTTAATTACAGTTTTAATGTGTAATATTAATGGAATATAAGTAGCCATAAATATTAAATTAAATGGTGAGGTATAATATAAAATTGCAAACAATGCAGATAATATGATCGCTAAAACGATAAGTGCAATATGATATTTTTTGGCGTTTTCGAGACCTAATTTTACGGCCAATGTAATTTTCTGCGATTTTTTATCTGAAACAATATCTCTCATATTGTTCAAATTTAATACCGCAGCACTTAATAAACCAATAGTACAAGCTGGTAAAAAAACAACATGATCTATAGTTTTAGCATACAAAACATAACAACCAATAACACTTAGTAATCCAAAAAACACAAATACAAAAAAATCTCCTAAATCCATTATATCCATAAGCGTTTTTGCCAACAGTGTAACGAATTGCTGCAACAATGCAGGCTATTCCCAAAACAAAGAAAATCACCGTTAAGAAAAAGTATTCAACACCAAAGGCTGAAAAAATTAATAAAAATGCTAAAACAATAGAGATTAAAACATTTATTCTTATAGCATTAAACATATCATCTGGAGAAATTTTACCTGTTTGTATAGCACGTTCAGGTCCGATTCTATCGTTATTATCTGTGCCTTTAACGCCATCGCCATAATCGTTCGCCAAATTTGATAGGATTTGAAAACTTAGTGTTGTTAAAATGGCTAATACGCAAACTTTCCAATTGAAAAGACTATTATATTCTGCAAAACAAGAAGCTAAAATAATACCGGAAATAGAAAGCGGAAGCGTTCTTAACCGCATCGTGGAAATCCATATTGAAATATTCTTCATACTACGGAATCCATTTTTTTACAAAATTAGGTTTACGTTTTTCTAAGAATGCATTTCTTCCTTCTACAGCTTCTTCTGTCATATAAGCTAATCGTGTAGCTTCACCAGCAAAAACTTGTTGTCCTACCATGCCATCATCGGTTAAATTCATTGCGAATTTTAACATTTTTATAGATGTTGGCGATTTTGCTAATATTTCCTGTGCCCATTCATAGGCTGTAGTTTCTAATTCTTCATGAGGAACAACGGCATTTACCATACCCATTTCAAAAGCTTCTTGTGCCGAATAATTTCTTCCTAAGAAAAAAATCTCGCGAGCCTTTTTTTGTCCAACCATTTTAGCCAGATATGCAGAACCGTAACCACCATCAAAACTGGTAACATCGGCATCGGTTTGTTTAAAAATGGCATGTTCTTTACTGGCCAATGTTAAATCACAAACCACGTGTAAACTATGTCCGCCACCAACTGCCCAACCTGGTACTACAGCTATCACTGCTTTTGGCATAAACCGAATTAAACGTTGCACTTCTAAAATATTTAATCGATGATAACCATCTTCACCAACATAACCTTGTTTGCCTCTGGCTTTTTGATCGCCACCAGAACAAAAACTCCATACACCATCTTTAGTTGAAGGTCCTTCAGCCGATAATAAAACAACACCTATATTTACATCTTCATTAGCATCGTAAAAGGCATCATAAAGTTCGCTTGTTGTTTTTGGTCTAAAAGCATTTCTAACATTTGGTCTATTAAAAGCTATTCGAGCAACACCATTACATTTTTTATAAGTAATGTCCTCATATTCTTTGGCAATTTTCCAATTAACTTGCTCCATTTTATTTATTTTAGTCAAAAATAATTTTTATTTCATTAAATCGCTCCATTCATTATGAAAAATAACCTTCCCCTTCTCTTTTTTATTTGCTTTTTTACGCTTGCTAACGCACAATCCTATGATTTTAAAACGGTTATCGACCTTGATGCAACAGATGTAATTAGTCAGGGTAATACGGGTACTTGTTGGAGTTTTTCTACTTCATCTTTTCTTGAAAGTGAAATAATGCGAATTACTGGCAAAACTATCGATTTATCTGAAATGTACAACGTTCGAAATACCTACCCAAAAAAGGCATGGAATTACGTGATGCGTCAAGGCCACACCCAATTTAGTGAAGGTGGTTTAGCCCATGATGTTATAAATAGTATGGAAGCATATGGTTTAGTTCCTGTTGCTGTTTATAGCGGGTTAAAGATTACTGATGAAAATCATAATCATGCCAAACTTATTGATACGCTAACCAAAATTTTAGATAAGTATATAGAAAATCCGAAGCTTTATACATCGAATTGGAAAGATGATGTTAATAGCATTTTAGATTCTAGTTTAGGACAAAATATTAGTACGTTTACGTTTGAAGGTAGCTACGCACACCCCAATGTCCTTCTTAAAAATGACTAAATTAAACCCAAAAGATTACATTTCTATTACCTCATTTACACATGAACCGTTTTACAGGCATTTCATTTTAAATATTCCAGATAATTTTTCTAACGGAAAATTTTTGAACGTAAAAATTGATGAATTGCTAGAAATTACGAATCGCGCTTTAGAAAAAGGCTATACTATCGCACTTGATTGTGATGTAAGTGAACCTACTTTTTCTTCTAAATATGGTATGGCTATTTTACCTAATGAAGATATTAATAATGAAGACGTATTTAAAAGGATTACTCCCGAAAGAATAATTACTCAGGAATTAAGACAACAAGAATTTGAAAATTTTAATACTACCGACGACCATTTAATGCATATTATTGGTTTGGTAAAAGACCAAACAGGAAAAAAATATTATAAAGTAAAAAATTCTTGGGGAAAAAACTCGAAACGCGTTTCTAATGATGGTTATATTTTTATGAGTGAAGCCTATTTTAAGCTAAAAACGATATCAATAATGATTCATGAGGATGGCTTAAAGAATTCCTACAAAAAGCTATAAAAAAATCAATAATAAGTAGAAAAACCTACATTTTTTACGATATTGAAATAAGTAAAAGTACGTATTGTTTTGTAGCCTTTTATTTATTAAATTTACGACGTTAATTAATTTTATCGACAAAATGCATTATTTACGCCATATTTATTGTATTTTAAACGTAATTTAACCCCAAGCTTATGTTATTAAAAATTACCCTTATCATATTGGTTTTAGTAGCCATAAATTTTCTCTTACTTGTATTTAGTTGTAATTCAACATCAAAAAAATCTATAAAAAATAACAAACCAGTCGTTTTAAAATCTAATACTACCATTGAATTGGAGACAGAAGTGCTTGCTCCAACAGGAAGTTAGTTTTACTAAAATGCTTGTTTCCAAACCAGTAGCCTCTATTTGCACTTAATGGAGATGGATGACCCGACACTAAAATGTTATGTTTATCTGGGTTAATTAATTTAACTTTCTTTTTTGCGTAACCTCCCCATAGCAAAAACACAATATTTTCTTTTTTATCACTAAGCATTTTTATGACTTGATCTGTAAATTGCTCCCAACCTTTATTTTGATGACTTCCTGCCAGATGCGCTTTAACTGTTAATGTAGCATTTAACAATAACACGCCTTGATTTGCCCATCTTGTTAAATTTCCACTTTTTGGATACGGAATACCTAAGTCGTTCTCAATTTCTTTGAAAATATTAATTAACGATGGTGGATGCTTTACACCTTCATTTACAGAAAAACATAAACCATGGGCTTGTTCATTATCATGATAAGGATCCTGACCAATAATAACCACTTTTACATCTTCAAAATGACACAGATTAAAGGCATTAAAAATTTGATTTTCAGGTGGAAAACATAAATCACTTTGATATTCGGACTTAACAAATTGTACTAAGTCCTTAAAATAAGACTTTTCAAATTCGGGTTCTAAATAAGGCTTCCAGCTGTGGTGGATATTAACATTCATTATTTTTAAATTAACATAAAACTAAAATAATACTATCTTTATTCTTAATAAAATAATTAAGATTGAAAAAACTAAAATTTCCAACTGCCCAAACTATCCTGATAATTATTGCTGGATTAGTAGCCTTACTTACTTTTATAATTCCATCCGGAAAATTCGATGCACTAGCATATAATAAAGAAGAAAACACTTTTATTAGAAGTGGATTAAATAAAACCGAAACACTTTTGGCAACTCAAGAAACTTTAGATGCCTTACATATTAAAATTCCTTTAGAAAAATTTACAAATGGCGATATTTGGAAACCCATAAGCATTCCAAATACATATCATAAAGTAGATGCTAAACCTCAAGGAATTGTTGCTTTTATTCAATCGCCCATTAAGGGAATTATTGAAGCGGCAGACATTATTTTTCTCGTTTTATTTATTGGCGGTTTAATTGGAATTATAAACCATACAGGCGCGTTTGATGCAGGAATTTCATGGTTAGCAGAAACGCTTAAGGGAAAAGAATTTGTATTAATTATACTAGTTACGCTATTAATAGCCGTTGGTGGAACTACCTTTGGTCTTGCTGAAGAAACTATTGCCTTCTACCCTATTCTAATACCTATTTTTTTAGCAGCAAAATATGATGCGATGGTGGCCTTAGCTTGTATTTATATTGGTTCTTCCATTGGCTCAATGTGTTCTACCACTAATCCGTTTAGCGCTATAATAGCCTCTGATGCCGCGGGGATAAATTGGACCACGGGTTTAACAGGGCGTTTTATAATGCTTGTTCTGGGGATTATTATATGCGTTGTTTACATTTTGCGTTATGCTCAAAAGGTAAAAAAAGATCCTTCTAAATCAGTTATTTTTAGTCAGAAGGACGAGATTGAAAACATGTTTGGAAGCTTAAACACATCGGTTATTAACTTAACTTTTAGGCTAAAAGCTATTCTATTTGTCTTCGCTATGTGTTTTATAGTCATGATATATGGAGTTTCTCAATTAGAATGGTGGTTTTTAGAAATGACCGTCGTTTTTTTTGTTGGAGCCATCATTATTGGTATCATCGGAAAAATAAACGAATACACTATTGTAGACCTATTTGTTAAAGGTGCTGGCGATTTACTTGGTGTGGCCATAATAATAGGTATTGCAAGAGGTGTGACCGTTTTAATGAACGACGGACAAATTAGCGACACCATGCTTTATTACGCTAGCAATGCAACAAATGGTATGAACAAAGGTGTTTTTATAAATGCGATGCTTTATATATATGCCGGATTATCATTTTTTATTCCATCTTCATCTGGTATGGCAGTTTTAACAATGCCAATTATGTCACCTTTAGCAGATGGTGTTGGTATTGGCAGAGAATTTATAGTAAACACCTATCAATACGGTATGGGATTGTTTGCTTTTATAAGTCCGACTGGATTAATATTAGCCTCTTTAGCTATAGTGAAAGTGGGTTATGATAAGTGGTTGAAATTTGTTTTGCCTTTAGTAATTATACTAACTGTCTTCACCATGCTAATGCTTTCTTTTCAGGTTTATTTATAATTAATTTTATAGGTAACCACCTTGTTACCATAAAATGTAGGAACAATAAGCATATCTTTTTCTGGAATAACGTCAATGTCTGCAGCATTCAATTT
The DNA here is from genome assembly GCA_963704215.1 of uncultured Flavobacteriaceae bacterium. Lineage (GTDB taxonomy): Bacteria > Bacteroidota > Bacteroidia > Flavobacteriales > Flavobacteriaceae > Mariniflexile. The sequence goes on along the minus strand of CAVPHK010000002.1, from coordinate 126,759 downwards.
TAATTCTTTAGTATCTAATATTTTTGTTGCTAGAATTTCCTGAGAGTTTTTGTCAACAAAAAACAATTCCCCTGGCCATGTGGACACTAAATAACCAGCTTTTATGGCTACTATACCATCGCCTCCAACAATTCCTGTGGCAATTACACTGCGCTGTTTTGTTACTTTATCTATCGCAATTAAATCTCCTTTACTAAAGGAGACTACCAGAATTCGGTTTTTTTCGACAAATATGCCATTTGGGTTTAAACCTTCCATATCTAACCATAATGAAACTTCATCGTTCGCTAGCTTATAAACTTTACTATCTCTAGAATCTGTAAAATAGACATCGCCATTTGTATCAATATCTAAATCATTTAAAAAAATAGCATTTTCTACTTCATATTTTTTGTCAATACTTCCAGTTGGTATATTTATTTTAACGATTTCATTAATGTCGGTTACATAGAGCTTATCATTAAAAAAACTAAGCCCTTTTGGAGCGTTCAATCCTGTAACCCAATTCTTTTTGAGTATTTCTCCTTTCAGACTGATTGTAGACAAACTACCGTCATTATCTTTTTCATTTGTTGGAACATTTCCTATGTTCGAAACATAAATAACGCCCTTCTTTTTATTATATCGAACCGCTTCACAGGTTTTTAATAATGTGTCTGTTTCCCATAATTTTATAAGTTCAATTTCTGTTTTTTGGGATTCTTGCTTTACAACTTCCCTACTTTGCGATTTACAGGAAATCGTAATGAATGCACTTATTAAAAATGCTATTTTAAGATTTTTCATAAAAACATACTTTAAATTAAATCGAATATCATTATGCCAATATTTTTACCATCAATTCTTTAAGTAAATCGCCCTGAGAAATGGCATTGGCACCAACACCTTTACTTTTTACATCAAACTCGCGGAGTACCGAAACAACTTCACTTACTTTTTTCATTGGATAATTTCGTGCTGCCAATACATAATCATTTACAAAATATGGATTCACTTTTAGTGCCGAAGCCACATTTCTTGGCGACTTATCATTCAACCCATGAAAATGAAGTAATTGCGAAAAGAAACTAAATAACAACGAAACTGTAACTACCATAGGATTGTCCTTTGGGTTTTCGGCAAAATAGTTTATAATTTGAAAGGCTTTAAAGGCATTTCGTTCGCCTATGGCATGGCGTAATTCAAAATTATTAAAGTCTTTACTTATTCCTATATTTTCTTCAATATGTTCTGGCGAAATTTGAGTCCCTTTTGGTAATATTATCTGAAGTTTTTCTAATTCGTTATTAATTTTACTTAAATCGGTGCCTAAAAACTCAACCAGCATTTGCGCTGCTTTTGGAACTATTGTATAATTTTTAGACGCTAAAACACGTCGAATCCAATCTGCGACTTGATTTTCATAGAGCTTTTTACTTTCATATACAACGCCACTTTTTTTAAGCGTTTTATAAAGTGCTTTACGTTTATCGATGGTTTTATATTTATAATTTAAAACCAAAATAGTAGATGGCTGTGGCTGTTTTGCATAATCGGCTAATTTCTCAATAGTTCTCGATAAATCTTGTGCTTCTTTTACAATAATTACCTGGTATTCCGCCATCATTGGGTAACGCTTGGCATTGCTAACCACATCCTCAACGCTTACATCACGTCCGTAAAGCACCATTTGGTTAAATCCTTTTTCATCTTCTGCCAAAACATTAGCTTCAATAAAATCAGAAATTTTATCAATATAATAAGGCTCTTCACCCATTAAAAAATAAATGGGTTTTAATTTTCCGCTTTTTATGTCGGTTACTAGTTGTTTGACTTCGTCCATTAAAAAAAATTCACCAAATTTGTGTAGTGCAAAAACTTAATTTCCCTACATATTCGTTTCGATTCAAAAATAGCGAAAATAAAATTTCTATTTTCGATTGCTTACGTAAAAAGTTTGTGATTTTACAACCCGAAGAATGGGTAAGGCAACATTGTGTTTTATATTTAATAGAAGAAAAAAACTATCCGAAATCGCATATTAATGTTGAAAAAGAACTGATAGTTAACGACTTAAAAAAACGTTACGATATTGTTGTTTTTAATGCAGACGGTAGTATTCATTTAATTGTAGAATGCAAAGCACCTACAGTGAGTATTAATCAAAGTACTTTTAATCAAATTGCTCAGTACAATCAGGTACTAAATGCCAATTATTTAATGGTTACTAACGGTATAAATCATTATTATTGCCAAATGGATTTTGAAAATAAACGATATCGATTTTTTAAAAGACATCCCCATTTACAATGAATAATGAACAATGAATAATTAACAATGGATAATGGAAAATGAAACTGAACAAAATTTGAAAGTTGCTATCGTAATCCTTAATTGGAACGGTAAAAAATTGTTGGAACAATTTTTACCTTCGATTTTAGAGCATTCAAAAGAAGCTACGGTTTATGTTGCAGATAATGCTTCAACCGACGATTCTTTAAGTTTTGTAAAAACAAGTTTTCCATTAGTTAAAATCATTCAAAACAAAGAAAATGGCGGTTATGCCAAAGGTTACAACGATGCATTAAGTTGTATTGAAGCAGATATTTTTTGTTTACTTAATAACGATGTAGAAGTTACTAAAGGCTGGTTATCCCCTATTTTTAAAGCATTTACCAAAGATAACAACACCGCCATTATTCAACCTAAATTATTAGATTATAACAAAAGAGATACTTTTGAATACGCCGGTGCCGCAGGAGGATTTATAGATAAATTTGGTTATCCGTATTGCAGAGGTAGAATTTTTAATACTATCGAAACCGATTTAGGGCAGTATAACGATACTGCAGATATATTTTGGGCATCGGGAGCCTGTTTATTTGTTAGAAGTAACGTTTTTAAAGAATTGCATGGTTTCGACGAAAGCTTTTTTGCTCATATGGAAGAAATTGACCTTTGCTGGCGTGCAATAAACCTAAATTATGGTGTAAAATATGTGGGGCAATCCACAATTTATCATGTTGGTGGTGCTACGCTTAGCAATTTAAATCCAAAAAAAACATTCTTAAATTTTCGAAATAGTTTATTTACCTTAACAAAAAACGCTAAAGGCAATGTATTATTATTAATCTTAGTAAGACTGCTTTTAGATGGTGTTGCCGGTGCTAAATTTTTAATAGAATTAAAGCCAAAACATACCTTAGCAATCCTAAAAGCCCATATAAGTTACTACAGTCATTTAAAGCAGTTATTACACCAACGTAATTTAACGAAATTCAGAAAAAAATATTTTACCAAAACCTCGGTTATTGTTGATTATTTTATATTTAAAAATAAAGAATTTCGCTCTTAATAAGTTTTTAGTAAAAGTTTTGTTAAAATGTTAATAACTATGCTTTTTTATATATTTTTGCATCAAGAAACAAGCAAATTAATCCTTATTATTAATCATGAAAAGAATCCTATTACTTAGCGTATCAGCAATGCTTTTATTAAGCTCGTGCGTATCAAAGAAACAATTTACAGACCTTGAAGCAAAATACAAAGAATCGCAAGATTTATTAAATTCTGCAACGGTTAAATTAAACACATGTTTAGAAGAAAGAGCTTCTGCAACAGCAAGAGCCACTGCTTTAGAAGAGCAAGTGTCAGATTTAAGAAAAAGCAACGATAACTTACAAGTGTTATCTGCAAAAGGTGCTAGCAACATAGAAAAAACGCTTGAGAGCATCAAAGAAAAAGACATGAAAATTACACGCTTACAAGATGCTTTAACTAAAAAAGACAGTCTTACTTTAGCAGTTGTAACAAGCTTAAAACGTGAAGTTGGTATCAACGATCCAGACATCGAAATCAATGTAGAAAAAGGTGTTGTATTTATTTCAATTGCAGACAAATTATTATTCCAAAGCGGAAGCTACAATGTAACTTCAAAAGCTAAAGAAGTTCTTGCTAAAGTTGCTAAAGTTGTAAACAGCAAACCAGATTTCGAATGTATGGTTGAAGGTCACACAGATAGCGTACCTTACGCTAGTGGTGTATTGTTAGACAACTGGGATTTAAGTGTTAAACGTTCTACTTCTATCATTAGAGTATTACAATCATTAAATGTTAACCCTGCGCAATTAATCGCTGCTGGACGTGCTGACTATGTGCCTTTAGTAGAAAACAATACTGCAGAAAACAGAGCTAAAAACAGACGTACTCGTATTGTAGTACTTCCTAAAATTGACCAATTCTATGATATGGTTGAAAAAGAAATGAAAAACCTTTCGGCTAAGAAATAATTGAATTTCTAAATAAATAAGAAAGCTCAACTGTAAAGTTGGGCTTTTTTTTTATGCTAATCTTGTTTCTGTATTATGGCGTTCCCTTTATCCTGAAACCCGTTCAGGAACCAGGTCGGGCTTTCGGCAGTCGCTCTCTTCAAGGAGCTCCAACAATACCTCAATCCCTAACGCGAATTACAACTAATTATTAACTTTCCTATTTCAACAATGGAATAGTAATTAACGACAATCCTTCATTACTAAGAAGAAACAACCGAAATAATCACATAAAAAAAACGTCATTACGTAGGAGGAACGACTGAAGTAATCTTAAGAATAGTTATTAAAAACAAGCAGCTTACTTGGTTTCTCTCTCAATGATGAAGCACCAAACATATTGCTTGATTCTTTGCAATAAAACTGCTAAAAAATCTCTAAACTTCCTTTGCCTTCACGAATTATAACAGGCTCATCTTCAGACAAATCTATAACTGTAGAAGCTTCATTGCCACCATAACCCGCATCAATTACCAAATCAACCAATTTATCCCATTTCTCTAAAATAAGTTCTGGGTCGGTAGTATACTCAATCACCTCATCTTCATCATGAATAGAGGTCGATATAATAGGATTTCCTAATTTTTTAACTATTTCTAAAGCAATATTGTTATTTGGTACACGAATACCTACCGTTTTTTTCTTTTTAAACGGGTTTGGTAACGTATTAGAACCCGGAAGAATAAATGTGTAAGGTCCCGGAAGTGCACGTTTTAATATTTTAAATGTAGATGTATCAATTTGTTTTACATAATCACTTAAATTGCTTAAATCGTGACAAACAAACGAGAAATTAGACTTTTCTAACTTAATACCTTTTATTTGAGCCACACGCTCTAAAGCTCTTAAATTATTAATATCACACCCTAACCCATACACCGTATCGGTGGGGTATATAATTAAACCGCCTCGTTTTAGAACTTTAACAACCTTATCAATTTCTTTCGAATTAGGGTTTTCTTCATATATCCTAACAAATTCAGCCATAATTATTATATTGCTTTACTGTTTAAATGTAAATATTATTTTTGTTATGAGCCATCTTAAACGTATTTTATTCTTCATCATAATACTTGTTGCGTGTAATAGTTGTTCTAACGACCCTATAAATAACGCTCCAACAAACGTTTTAGACGCATCAAAATACTATCAAGAATTAAATATATCTTATGGCGCTGATACTAATCAAACATTTGATTTATACTTGCCAGCACATCGAACTTCAAATACTAAAACTATTATTTTAGTGCATGGAGGTGGTTGGTCTGCAGGTGATAAAGTAGATATGAATCCATTTAAAGATTTAATACGTCAAGATTTGCCAAACCTAGCTATCGTTAATATTAATTACCGATTAGCTAATGGTAACAATAAGCCGTACCCTATGCAAATTAATGATATTACTACCATTGTAAACTATCTAAAAACCAATAAAGACAAGTATACCATTTCAAACAATTTTGGATTTATTGGCGCCAGTGCTGGAGCTCACTTATCTTTGCTATGGAGTTATGGTTTCGATACGCATAAAAATGTAAAAATGGTTTGTAGTATTGTTGGCCCAACCAATTTAATCGACCCCGCTTACCTAAATAATACATTGCCAGAATTACAAGAAATCTTAGATTTATATGGTGTTAATGCAACAAGTTCCTACTTAGAAGAAGCCAGTCCCTTATATCGAGTTAGCGCTAGTGCACCACCAACAATACTTTTTTATGGTGGACAAGACCCTTTAATACCAACTACCCAAGGAACCGATTTACGAGACAAATTAGTTGCTCTAAATGTTACGCATCAATTTACTTTATATCCAAATGCAGGCCATGGTTGGGTTGGGTTAGACTTGTTAGATACATGGTTAAAACTTAAAGCGTTTACACAAACGCATCTTTAATATCCTTAAAACCTAACACTTATAACACCCCTATTTTATTAATGTCTTGGTAATAAATAATGCTCAAATAGTTCAAAAAAATAGCTTAGAGTATTAATCTAAGCTATTTTTTTCTCTTAAAATGTACTTACAAGAAATAAATACTATCGCATACCACCTCCTGGAGGTCCTCCCATGCCGCCACCTTGTCGGTTTCCTTGATTAGAATTAGATGGCATTTTAGGTTGCTTATCTTCTTTTACCGATTCTTGATATTTCAACCATTTTTCGTATTGTTTCTCACTAAGCAAAGTCTCCAAAGATTTGTTCAAATTGTGTTCCTCCTTTTTTACTAAAGCCTTAGCAGGGTCTATTTTTTCTTTTATTAATTCTTTCGGGTCATTTAAATTATTATTACTCCCTCTTCTACTGCTATCATCATTACTTTCCAACTGTTGACCACCTCTCTGACTGCGTTTCGATTTTAAAGTTGTATTTACATATACATTTAAGGTATCAAAATTATCTTTATTGAGTAAGGCAATTTCATCCATTTTAATGTTATAAGTTCCAATAGCACGACTTACACCTTGAATTAAATTTTTATCTTTTTTAATTTTAATCTTTTTAATGGCTTCGTCTGCATCGTATTTAAAAATTCCTGCCACTTGCGCCGCATTAAATTCAGGCATTTCTGCTTGCTGCTGTTGCATACCACCTCTTTGCCCCATGCCGCCACCTTGCTGCATACCGCCCATTCCACCGCCACCTCGTTGAGCGTAAGTTAAACTTATACCTAAAACGAATACTATTGCTAAAATGTGTTTCATGTGTCTTTTTTATTTGTTTTTTATTGGTCTCATGGTGCTTCCATATAATCATTATCTTGGATATCGAAATCTAGTAATGGAAGTTTCATGAAATTTTCTAATGTTTTTAATTTATAATATTAATCTATATCATATATAGATGCTAAAACATTTAAAAACTTGTGGTGTGGCTATAATTTTTAATTAAAAACAGTGCGATAATAAAATATGGTAATTTTTGAGCTAACCGATTACCTCTAATTTTGCAAAACGAAACAATAATTTTTTAACACCTCCATGCTGAAACTTAATTTCTGCTTTCACATCGGCTCCAGCACCTTCAATTTTTAACACTTCACCTGTACCAAAACGCATGTGCTTAACAAGATTTCCTACTGCTAGTTTGCTATCAAATAAATTGGTATTAGTATTGCAGTTAGTATCGCTAGCTACCACTGGTTTTAAGTTTTTGGGTGCCGTTACTTGAAATTTAGCTGGCTCTTCTTTAGTCGTGCTTCCCTTTTTTAAAACAGCTTGTTTTGCAGGTTTAAATCGAATTTTATTAGGCTCAACATCACCAAAAATATCGGCATCAAGCATCGGGTTAAAACGGCGTTCTTCAACAGGTGTTATAATATCTAAATATTGCTCGTCTATTTCTTCAATAAAACGACTTGGTTCAGAATCTATTAATTTTCCCCAACGGTAACGCGATAAGGCATAGGTTAAATAAGCTTGTTTTTCAGCACGTGTTAAAGCAACATAAAATAAACGTCGCTCTTCTTCCAATTCACTTCGTGTACTCATACTCATGGCACTAGGAAACAAATCTTCTTCCAAACCAACAATAAACACATATGGAAACTCCAATCCTTTGGCTAAATGTATGGTCATTAATGCCACATGATCGGTATCGCCTTTATCAGCATCTAAATCGGTTGCTAAAGCCACATCTTCTAAAAATTCAGCTAAATTCCCTGTGGTATCGGCTATTTCTTTTTGACCTTCCACAAAATCTTTCATACCATTTAAAAGCTCCTCAATATTTTCCATTCTGGCAACACCTTCTGGCGTTCCATCTTTTTTAAATTCTCTAATTAATCCGCTGGTTCTGGTAACATGTTCTGCCAATTCAAAAACATCAGCAGTTTGATTCAAAACTTGATAACTTTCAATTAACGTCACAAAATCTTGAAGTTTAGTTTTGGTTCCAGAATTAATATTCACATCGGTTTTATCGATGTTTTTCATCACCTCAAAAATGGTACGTTTATAACCATTTGCCGCAACAATCAATTTATCAATCGTAGTTTGACCAATGCCACGAGGTGGAAAATTAATAACACGTTTTAATGCTTCTTCATCGGCTGGATTAATAATTAATCGCAAATAAGACAAAACATCTTTAATTTCTTTTCGTTGATAAAATGATAAACCGCCATAAATTCTATAAGGAATATCACGTTTTCGTAAGGCATCTTCAATAGCACGTGATTGTGCATTGGTTCTATATAAAATAGCAAAATCACTATTTGCTAACATGATGCTGAATTTTATTTTCCCAAATGGTACTTGCCACAAAACGACCTTCATCACCATCAGTTAACGATCGATTTACTTTTATTTTTGCACCTTCATCATTAGCTGTCCAAACTACTTTATCTAGTTTGGTTTGGTTCTTTTCAATAATAGAATTTGCAGCATTTACAATGTTTTTTGTAGAACGATAATTTTGTTCCAATCGAAAAACCTTCACATCATCATAATCCTTCTGAAAATTTAAAATATTATTGATATTTGCCCCACGGAAGGCATAAATACTTTGCGCATCATCACCAACCACACAAATATTTTGAAATTTATCTGATAAAGCTCTCACAATTAAATACTGAGAATGGTTTGTATCTTGATACTCATCCACCAAAATATATTTAAATCGGTTTTGATATTTCATCAAAACTTCAGGAAAACGTGTAAGTAACTCATTGGTTTTCAACAATAAATCATCAAAATCCATCGCACCAGCTTTAAAACAACGCTCTACATATTCTTTATAAATATCACCCATTTTAGGACGTCTTGCCATAGTATCGGCTTCAATTAAGTTCTGGATTTTGAAAATAGGCCCTTACCGTAATTAAACTGTTTTTATACGATGAAATTCTAGAACGAACTTGTTTGTATTTATAAATATCTTTATCAAGATTCATTTCTTTAATAATAGATGCTATCAATCTATCTGAATCTTGCGTATCGTAAATAGTAAAATTACTTGGATAGCCTAATTTATCAGCTTCAATACGCAAAATTTTAGCAAAAACAGAGTGAAATGTTCCCATCCATAAATTCTTAGCTTCACTTGTGCCAACAATAGTAGCAATACGCTCTTTCATTTCGCGCGCCGCTTTATTGGTAAATGTTAATGCCAAAATATTAAATGGATCAATACCTTCACTCATTAAATAAGCAATACGAAAAGTTAACACACGTGTTTTACCAGAACCTGCACCAGCAATAATAATCATGGGTCCATCTTTTTGAATGGTTGGTTCTAATTGTGCTTCGTTTAACTGACTTAAATACTTTTCCAAAACTATATATTATTTTACGACGTGAAATTAACCATTGTTGCGCTTTTAATTAAACCGATTTATTAATAATTATAAACAATTAGGACTTTAGATTATGCTTAATTAAATTTTAAATATATTTATCACTTAAATAACTGTCTTATGATCGCAATTTTTATCAAACATAACCTGGTGGGGTTGGGTTTTAATTGTTTTATTTTTAATTGCTATGCGAGATATTTTTTTTCAAAAAGCACATACCATAAGTCATAACTTACCCCATTGTTGGTCATTTACGCTATATGCTCGAAAGAATTGGTCCTGAAATGCGTCAATATTTTGTAGCAAACAATAGAGAAGAATTACCTTTTAATCGTATTGAACGTGGTTGGATTTATGCTTCGGCCAAAAAAGAAAACAACTACGAAGGTTTTGGAACCGATAGAGATATTTATGCACATCAGCATATTTTTATAAATAATGCGATGATGCCTTATAAAATTGGTGAAAATCATCCAAATGCAATAGATAATAACTTTTTACCATGTGCCAAAGTTATGGGCGTTTATCATAAACGAAAAAAACCTTATCGTCCAGCTTCTATTATTAATGTATCGGCCATGAGTTTTGGCTCACTTTCCGCAAAAGCGATAGAATCTTTAAACAAAGGCGTTAAAATGGCGGATGCTTATCACAATACAGGTGAAGGTGGTTTATCTCCTTACCACAGTCATGGTGGCGATGTCATTTTTCATTTTGGAACAGGTTATTTTGGAGTTCGTGACTGATGATGGTGGATTTTTCAATGGAAAAAATGATAAAATTAGTTGAAGAAAATCCATTTATTCAGAGCCATTGAAATAAAACTTTCACAAGGTGCAAAACCAGGAAAAGGTGGTGTATTACCAGGATGCTAAAATAACCAAGAAATTGCCGAAATTAGAGGTGTAGAAATTGGGAAAGATGTACTTTCTCCACCAAATCATAAAGCTTTTTCTAATGTTCCTGAAATGGTTGATTTTATTGAAAATATTGCTGAAGCTACAGGTTTACCTGTAGGCATTAAAGCGGCTATTGGAAAATTAGAACAATGGGAAGAATTAGCTGATATTATGGTAAAAACAGGAAAAGGACCAGATTTTATAACCGTTGATGGTGGTGAAGGTGGTACAGGTGCTGCGCCTCCAAGTTTTGCAGATCATGTATCTTTACCTTGGGTGTATGGGTTTAGCGATTTATATAAATTGTTTCAAAGACAAAGGATTAACTGAACGTATTGTATTTATTGGCAGTGGAAAACTAGGTTTTCCGGCAAAAGCAGCTATGGCATTTGCTATGGGTGCAGATTGTATAAATGTTGCGCGTGAAGCTATGATGAGTATTGGTTGTATTCAAGCGCAAGTTTGCCATACCAATCGTTGTCCGAGTGGTGTTGCTACTCAAAGTAAATGGTTACAAAATGGTATTGACCCTACTTTAAAATCGGAACGATTAGCTCAATATTTTAAAACCTTTAGAAAAGAATTTATTGAAATTACACATGCTGCAGGTTATGAACATCCATGTCAATTTAAAATGAGTGATGTTGAAATAAATGTAGATGACCATAACCTTTCAAAAGAATTAAATAAAACCTATAAGTATGAAAAAACAACTGTACCCTTTAATTCTATGCAAAATTTAAAAGATTGTTTATATTTGGGGGGAAATTATAATCCCAACAAAACCCAATCTAACTAATATTTAATATGGAAGCCAACAGAATAATTGATCTATTTTTATTTACAATTCCTTCGTTAATTACAGGGCTAATTGCCTATTACTTTTTTAAAGAACATACTAAAAATGAAGATGGCAGAAGACGTTTTTTATTAAAAAAAGATTTACAAGTAAATGCCTTACCCATACGACTTACAAGCTTATGAACGCATGGCCTTGTTTTTAGAACGCATTACACCTTCAAATTTACTAATAAGAATATCTCCAATATCCTCAAATAAAGAAGATTATGAAACTTTACTTATACAAAATATTGAACAAGAATTTGAACATAATTTATCGCAACAAATTTATGTTAGCGATAAGTGCTGGAGTATTATTAACGCTGCAAAAAATGCAACAATTCAATTAATTAGAAAAGCCAGTTTATTAGAAAAAACAGATACAGCAAATAAACTTACGAGAAGTTATTTTAACAGAAATGATGGAACGTCGATCACCAAGTGATGCTGCGCTTTCCTTTTATAAAAGAATGAAGTTTCTGAATATGTGGTAAATTATACTTATCGTTTCGCAGCTCATTGACTTGGCTTCACCTGTCTTTATTTTTGCATAATCAAAACCTTGTTGCCACCAAGTTATCATTAAATTTTTATTAAAAATCAATGAATTTTCGGTAAGTTTTGAAGGTGTATAATATAAATTTAATTTTACATCTTTATTCTTTGCAGCAAGCTTTCCTATAATAATATCACTTTTTTCTACCTGATCTAATAAATGCCCAAATAAATTAAGCATTAATGAAAACGGATTTTTACCCAAAACTTTCTTGTATTCCATATTTTCAGATTCTAAAACAATGGCATCAATTTCGGTAGCACCTCGTTGAATAGCTTCTCGAATAGGAACCACACAACCTAAACCTCCATCGGCATACTCAAAACCATTTCTGTTAGCTAAAGACATAAATGGAATGTAGTTGCATGAAATCCATATCCAATCACAAAATTCTTCATAAGTAAAATCTTTAATAGACTTATACTCTACTCTATTTTTTGATAAGTTTGAAACTGTTACAATAACATCTTCGTTTAGTACTTTTAATCTTATTCGTATTCTTCTTCGGTAAAATTTATTTAAATATGGCGTTTCTTAAATGTTTACTCTCACCAAACGTTCGTTTCCTTTTTATAAACTGCCATAAGTGAATTATAAAAGTTAATAGACACATATTCCCGATCTCCCTTTTTTTCGTTGCACAAAAGGATTAATACTAAAAATTGTTGCTTTGATTAACATTCGTAAATATATCGTAAACTTTAGCATATGTCGTTAACAGCGAAATGTGGCACTAACAAACTCCCTGTAGAAGTCCCTAAAAACAAATCGTATTCTCGACCTTCTTCTTGAATTAAATATTGCGCAACACCACCTGCATAAGCGCCTTTACTTCCACCTCCTGAAATTACTAATGCTTTCATAAATTATTGTCTAATTGACTAGTTTCCTGATTTTTAAATTTCGCAAAATCATACCCACTTTGCCACCATTGTGTCATTTTTTCTTTATCAAAAATTAATGAATTTGTAGTTAAAACTGTAGGTGTATAATAAAAATTGATAATGGCATCGTTATGGCTTGCAGAAAATTTGCCAATTTTAATGTTTTGAGATTCAATTCTATCTAGCATAAATGCAAACATATTTGTTAATAATGAAAAAGGCATTTTTTGATGGCATCCTATTAAATTGATTTGTCTTCTGTTTGTAAAATAATCGCATCCACCTCTTTAGCTCCACGACTTATGCTTCTTCAATCGGCACCATGTTGCCTAAGCCACCATCAGCATATTCACAACCATTTTTTTTAACTAAAGTCATAAATGGTGTGTAATTACACGAAATCCAAACCCAATCAATAAATTCGTGATATCTAAATGCTGTCTAAGCTTTTATATTCCACTTGATTTAGAGATAAATTAGAAACAGTAACCACCACATTTTTGGTCGATTTTTTTAAAATTAAAAACTCTTCTTCGGTTAAAGTGGCTTTAATGAGTTTTTTTAAATTATAACTTTCACCAAAGGTTTTACTACCTCTAATAAAATTCATAACAACATTAAAATGATTTATTCCAATATTTTGACTACCATGTTTTTGTTTAACCACAAACGGACACACATTAAAAATACTGTCGTTCGTTACGCTGGTATAAACCTCTTTAATTTTTTCAATTTTTTGAAGTGCTAAATGAGACACTAACAAACTACCTGTTGATGTTCCAATATACAATTGATAATCACGCTTAAGTTCTTCAATAAGATATTGCGCGACACCACCTGCAAAAGCACCTTTACTGCCACCTCCAGAAATAACCAATGCCTTCATTTAATGCTCATTTTGCTCTAATTTAGCAATTAAAATCTTGTATTTTTCATCCTTCTTTAAATATTCCAGCAAACCTTTGGAATATTCTTTAAAACGCCAATTATGATGCTTAGATGCATTTATTAAATTTGAAATTATAGCTTCATTAAAAACCTGCATTGCGCTTAAATACGAAAAGGCCGTCTCTCGAGTTTCAAAATCGAATTTAGGACTTGTATAATCAACCAATTCACCGAAATAAGTTTGTTTATTTGCATCGTCAAAGTCTGGTGTATTTAAGACCAACACCATCCAAAGTATTCTGATGTTTTTATTATTAAAACCACGAACTCCTCTGGTCTTTTCTAAATATTTAGGCTTATCTTCTGGAAAATTGACACATAAATTATACAAAGCCGTTTCTATGGTTGCATATGATGCATCATCTAGAAGTGATTCGTAGTCGGTTTTTAATTCTAATGGAATTTCTTTTAAGTTTTGAGCGATGGCTTGACGAACAAGTATACTATTATTGAAATCTTGCTTTTTTACAAGATCAGGGTTTTGTGATATTACTTTTATTTTAATCTCATCTGAAACTTTTAGAAGATAAATAAGAATCGCATTTGGCGTTAAGCCCTGTACAATCTACCGCTAAATAATCTTTAATAAAGTTCGATTTCTTCAAACTTTCAAATACTTTTTCGTTTAAAAACCTTGTGTTTTCTAACCAATCTTTAACGAATACACTTAAATTTTGACCACTAGCTTTTTCAACTTCATTTATAAAATCTTCTTGTTTCGACATTTTTAAACTGATATTTGACTAGATAGTTTTTAACAGCTGTTTTAAATGCCTTATCTCCTATTTTTTCGCGCAACACATGTAACACCCAGGCACCTTTTTTATAAAACGTTGTACTACTCGATTTTGGATCTAGTAACGCAGTACTTTGTCCGGCTTTTTCTTGTTCTAAAAGTTCTTGAGCATATTGGTACAATTGCCAATAGTAATAATCGTCTCCAAAAATTTCTTTCTCGGCTAACAAAGCATAATACGTTGCAAAACCTTCCTGAAGCCAATGATGCGTTCCCGATGTTTCGGTTACCAAATCACCAAACCATTGATGTGCTAATTCATGCGCATTCACATTTACATAATTTTTATCCACAAAAGCAATAGAATCTATTACAAAACCATCTGCAAAAATGGTAGCACTTGTGTTTTCCATACCAGCATACAAAAAATCTTTAACAGGTACTTGTTTATAATTTTGCCATGGATACGGTACACCAATTTCTTCTTCTAAAAAATCGAACATACGCTTGGTGTAACGATAAGTGGGTTCGAATTTTAACGAATCTTCTGGATAATAATACATTTCTAAAGCGAATACCACTTTTTGATGTTTCCACCTTCTTTTTGTAGTTTCCAATTGCTAAAGCCACTAAATAACTAGACATGGGTTGTTGCATATCGTAATGCCATGTGGTTGTTAATTTGTTGATTTGTTTATTGATTAATTTTCCATTGGCAATAACTTCATAATTATTATCAAATTCAATACTTAAATCAAACTCAATTTTATCATTCATATCATCAATACTCGGCAAGCCAATTACTCGTGTATTTCCCTTGTCCTTGAGTCCAGATTTGCTTATTACCTCCTACATGAGACCAATCAATAAAATACATTGCTTTTTTAGGAACTGCCAAATAATTAAATGATAATTTATAGATAGAATCGCTTTTAAATTCATGTTTTAACCACAATTTAGTTCCATCGTTTGAATACGGAATTGTTTTGCCCTTAATGTTAACCGTTTGAAATTTCATGTTTACGGCATCAATGTATATAGAATCAACAGATTTTAATATTTTAAATTCATATTTTAAATACCCGCCAACTGCTTGTTTTTCAGGAAATATAGAAAGCTCTGCTGTTACAGATTTAAAATCCACATATTCGGTCTGCTGCGCTAATGAATTTATTGACAAAAAAAATAGCAAAGGAAGAAAAAAACGATTCATATGTTATCTGTAGCAAACGTCTAGCCAAAATACGCAAATTTTCTATTTTTTGAATTGATTGAAAAGACTTAAATTCGTTTCTTATGACTACCAATCTTCAAACTCCTATCGATTATTTAAAAGGCGTTGGCCCAAACAGGGCCGATTTGCTGCGCAAGGAATTAGGCATTCACACCTATCAAGATTTAATCAACTTATTTCCAAATAGATACATAGACAGAACACAGTATTATAAAATAAATCAATTACAACGAAATAATGCCGATGTTCAAGTAATTGGTAAAATAGTAGAATTTAAAGAAGTTGCTCAAAAACAAGGAAAACGATTGGTTGCGACCTTTCAAGATGATACTGGTACTATGGAATTGGTTTGGTTTCGAGGACAAAAATGGATTCGAGAGAATTTAAAACTGAACACCACCTATGTAATTTTTGGTAAAACAAATTGGTTTAATGGAAAATTTAATATGCCACATCCCGAAATAGAATTGCTTGAAGAACATGAAAAAAATCTACGTTCGGCAATGCAACCCATTTATCCTTCAACCGAAAAATTATCAAATAAAGGAATTACAAATCGCGTAATTAGTTAAAATAATGCAACAATTATTTATAGAAACTAATGGCAGATTTGCTGAAACACTTTCTGAAAATTTACGTGCATGAATTAAAATTAATTTCAAAAAGTGAAGCACTTTTTAACATACATTTTCCCAAAAATCAAGAGCTTACTTTCACGGGCACAATTTCGATTAAAATTTGAAGAATTATTTCTATATTCAATTGCAATTAATTATCAAAAATTTAATTCATAAATCCAAAATAAAAGGCTTTCCTTTTGAACATGTTGGACATTATTTTAACACCTTTTTTAATGAGCATTTACCCTTCGAATTAACCAATGCACAGAAACGCGTTTTAAAAGAAATTAGAGCCGATTTAGGCAGCAATGCACAAATGAATCGCTTATTGCAAGGCGATGTAGGTTCCGGAAAGACCATAGTTGCGCTCATGTCAATGTTAATAGCACTTGACAACGGTTTTCAAGCCTGCTTAATGGCTCCGACTGAAATTTTGTCAGTACAACACTATAATGGATTAATATGAATTATGTAATAAATTGAATATCAGTATTAAATTACTAACTGGTTCAAGTAAAACTTCAGAAAGAAGAAAAATTCATGAATCTTTAGAAAATGGCGAATTACAGATACTTAATTGGCACACATGCACTGCTTGAAGATAAGGTGAAATTTAAAAATTTAGGGCTCGCCATTATTGATGAACAACATCGATTTGGAGTTGCACAAAGAAGCAAATTATGGCATAAAAATACGTCCCCTCCACATGTTTTAGTCATGACCGCAACCCCTATTCCAAGAACCTTAGCCATGTCTGTTTATGGCGATTTAGACATCTCAGTTATTGACGAATTACCACCTGGTAGAAAGCCTATAAAAACAGTTCATCGATATGATAAAAATCGACTGAAAGTTTTTAAATTTATTAGAGATGAAATTGCAAAAGGAAGACAAATTTATATTGTCTATCCATTAATTCAAGAAAGTGAAACTTTAGATTATAAAGATTTAATGGATGGCTACGAAAGTATTTCTAGAGACTTTCCCATACCCAATTATCAAATCTCCATTGTTCATGGAAAAATGAAACCTGCCGATAAAGATTTTGAAATGCAACGCTTCATAAAAGGAGAAACTCAAATTATGGTTGCCACAACCGTTATTGAAGTTGGTGTTAATGTACCAAATGCTTCTGTAATGATTATTGAAAGTGCTGAACGTTTTGGATTATCACAATTACACCAATTACGAGGTCGTGTTGGTCGTGGCGCTGAACAAAGCTATTGTATTTTAATGACGAGACATAAATTAAGCAGCGATAGTAAAACCCGATTAGAAACCATGGTAAAAACCAGTGATGGTTTTGAAATTGCCGAAGTAGATTTACGCTTACGTGGTCCGGGAGATATTATGGGTACGCAACAAAGTGGTGTTTTAAACCTTAAAATTGCCGATATTATAAAAGATAAAGACATTTTACAAAGCGCACGGTTTTATGCTAAAAAATTACTTAAAGAAGACCCTGCACTTTCCAATAATGAAAATAAAGTCATTTTAAACACCTATAAGTCCTTAGGAAAATATAAGAATATCTGGAATTATATATCTTAACAAAGATTCAAACAAAACAAGCTCAGTAAATTAATAACTATCTTAGCTCTAGCCATTGCTCATTTTTAACTTTTAATTATTCACTAAACACATGCTTCACTTAAAACTAGAAACCGACCCTCGCTGGGTAAATATCGTAGAATCTAACATCGAAGAAATTTTAACAGACCATGCCTGGTGTGAACAAAAAGCAGCAACCAATGCCATTACCATTATTACATTAAATTCTGAACATGTTGATTTGGTTACAGATTTATTAGCACTTGCCAAAGAAGAATTAGAACATTTTCAAATGGTACACGACATTATTAAAAAACGTGGATACAAATTAGGTAGAGAACGCAAAGACAGTTACGTAAATGAACTTTATAAATTTATGAATAAAGGTGGAAATCGCGAGCAATGTATGGTAGACAGACTTTTATTTTCTGCCATGATTGAAGCCAGAAGCTGCGAACGTTTTAAACTACTTTCTAAAGAAATTAACGACCCAGAACTTTCAAAATTTTATCATGAATTAATGATTAGTGAAGCTGGCCATTACACAACCTTTATAAGTTTTGCTCGTAAATACGGGAAAAATATAGATGTTGAGAAGCGGTGGAGCGAATTAGTACAATTTGAAAGTGAAATTATTAAAAACTATGGCAAACAGAAACCATACACGGATAAAAAAACCCAATCATTTCTGATTGAGTTTTGTACTATTCGAGGCTTGATTGATGTTGACTACAAGGTAGTTACATTTTTATTTTCAAGATGTTAGCATAGTGTTAAATATTTTATTCTAATGTTAATTAACATAAATACAGTTATTTTAAGGCTGGTTTAATTAATCTTTCATGCAATAAAGAGAATGATTAACTTTGCTTTTTTATAATTAAGAGAATAAAATCCAAGAATGATTCACATTCACGAAAAGACCTTACAAGATTTAGAGTTTTCAACGGTATTAAGGCAAATTAGCGAGCATTGTATTACCCAACTAGGTAATGAAAAAGCATTGCAAATAACACCTTTTCAAACCAAGGAATTACTTCTAAACAATTTGCAATTAACCAACGAATACCTGGCGTCTTTTTATAACGATAATCGTATTCCGAATCATGGATTCGATTCCATTTCAAAAGAAATCAAATTATTACGCATTGAAAATACCTATTTAGAAGTTCATGGCTTAAAAAAAATCGTTGCCATTTCAATCACTGCCAACGACATTATTAGTTTTTTAAAGAAGTTTGAAACGTATTATCCTAACCTTTATGAATTTGCTTCGCATATTGAAGTTACCAAAGTCATTATTGAAAAAATAGATACGATTGTTGATCGTTTTGGTGATATAAAAGACAATGCATCGCCCCTACTTTTCGATTTAAGACAAAGCATTAATAAAGTAAAAGGGCAAATTAATCAAAGTTTTGCGTCTGCATTAAATATGTATCACGGACTGGAATATTTAGATGATATTCGAGAGTCTGTAGTCGACAACAGACGCGTTTTGGCTGTAAAAGCCATGTACCGCCGCAAAGTTAAAGGCGCCATTATGGGAAGTAGTAAAACGGGAAGCATCGTTTATATGGAGCCCGAAACTACCTTAAAATACTCTAGAGAACTTAACAATCTAGAGTTTGAAGAAGAAGAAGAAGTGGTTCGTATCTTAAAAGAACTCACAAATTTTATTCGTCCGTTTTTGCCGCTATTAGAGAACTACCAAGACTTTTTAATCGCTATAGATGTCATTTCAGCGAAAGCGAAATATGCACGCTCTATGAACGCTATTCTTCCAGAAATAGCCGAAGACAAAACGCTTTATTTAAGAGATGCCTATCACCCATTACTTTTTTTAAATAACGAAAAAAAGAAGGAAAAAACATTTCCTCAAACTATTGAATTAAAAAAGGACAGCCGCATCATTGTTATTTCTGGCCCCAATGCCGGCGGAAAAAGTATTACTTTAAAAACCGTTGGCTTGTTACAAGTTATGTTGCAGAGTGGTATTTTAATTCCTGTACACGAACGCAGTAAAGTGTGTTTATTTGATAGAATTTTAAGCGATATTGGTGATAACCAATCTATTGAAAATCACTTAAGCACCTATAGCTACCGTTTAAAACAGATGAATTATTTTCTGAAAAAATGCAACAAGAACACGCTTTTTTTAATTGATGAATTTGGAACTGGGAGTGACCCGGAATTAGGAGGTGCATTGGCTGAAACATTTTTAGAAGAATTTTACCATCGGGAAGCTTATGGTATTATTACCACCCATTACTCAAACCTAAAAATTCTAGCCAATGAGTTACCATGTATGCTTAATGCTAACATGCTTTTTGACGAAAAATCATTAGAACCTCTTTACAAACTAGTAATAGGGCAAGCTGGAAGCAGTTTTACTTTTGAAGTGGCTCAGAAAAATGGGATTCCGTTCGGATTAATCAATCGTGCTAAAAAGAAAATAGAACGAAGTAAAGTGCGTTTTGATGCTACCATTGCTAAACTCCAAAAAGAACGCTCTAAATTGGAGAAAACGGGTGAATCGTTGAAATTAAATGAAAAAAAGAAAAGTCAGGAAGCTAATAAACTTGAAGAAACTAATGCGAAAATTCAAAAGAAACTAGAAAGCTACCAAGAATTATATGACAGTAACCAACGCTTAATTTATTTAGGACAAAAAGTAAACGATATTGCCGAAAAATACTTTGAAAACAAGCAGAAAAAAGAATTGATGGGCGAACTGTTTAAATTGGTCCAAATAGAAAATTCTAAGCGTAAAAAAGTCACGGTTAAAGAAAAAAAGGTAATTAAAGCAAAAGAAGAAAAGGTTAAACAAGAAGCCGAAAAAGTAGTTACCGTTATTCGAGAAAAGAAAAAAGAAGCTAAGAAAAAAGCCATTCAAGCCCCTAAACCAAAAGCCATTTTAAAAATTGGAGATCGGGTGCGCATGCAAGATGGTCGCGCCATAGGAAGCATCGATAAAATTGAAAAAAATAAAGCCACAGTAAATTACGGGCTATTTACAACTAACGTTAGCGTAGAGCAATTAGAATTGGTGGAAGCCAAAAAATAATAAACATGAGAAAATTCAGTTATCTTTATATTTAAATGAATAAGATGAAAAAATTGCTACTCATATTTGTAATAACCTGTAGTGGTTGTCTTTTAAATTCTTGCAGTTCCTCAAATGATGAGGTTAAAGAAGCGCTTGTTGAAATTATTGAAGATCCAACAGAAGATCCAGCTATTGTTTGGAAAAACTGGTACTTATCGGTACCTATAAATCGTGGCGATGGCAGTGCCACATCCATATATTATCAATCCATTGTAAACAACACCCTTACTGCCGATCAATCTAATTATTTTTATAAAAACACAGACGATAGTTACACCATGTTTACTAAGTTTACGGGGTTCACGACTTCGGGCGAAGCCACATTAAACGGTGGAAAATACTGCCGTACCGAACTTCGTGAATTTTGGCGAGGCAACCAAACAACCAGCGATAACTGGTCTATGAGCACCGGCACACACATTATGGAAACAACGCTAAAAGTAGACTTTGTTGAAGGTAATGGCAGAACCATAGTTGCGCAAATTCATGGCATTGAAACCACCGGATTGGAAGGTTCTCCGGCAACCGTTAAAATACGCTGGAATAGTGGTGAAATTCAATTGGATTATTATGTAAAACCCAGTACAGGTAACACCTGGACAAGTGCTTCAGACAATAAAATTAATGTAGGCAAGGTTGATAATGAAGTCTTTACTTTTAAAATTAAGATTGAGAATGGTAAATTTTATTATGCCTTAGTATGTGAAGCTAAAAGTATTAATACCGATTATACGTTTGTCTATGATTATGTTGGCAATGGCTACGCCTATAACAACTATTTTAAAACAGGAAATTATTTTGGCTGGAATGCAGACTATGAAAAAACCGCTCAAGTTGTCTTATATGCAGTAAAAACAACCCATATATAAGTGCTCGTAACTTTTAACAACTTCATACAGAATGCTTGATATTCCGAAGTATAAAAAACTTATTATTTTTGATGGTGTTTGTAATCTCTGTAATGCCTCTGTGCAATATGTTATAAAACATGATAAAAAGAATAGCTTTCTTTTTACTGCGCTACAAAATAATACGGGTGCGCAGATTATTAAAAAGTATCATATTGATACTACATTAACAGATTCTATTATATTATATACACCCGAAAAAGGCATTGAATCTAAATCGACAGCTGCTTTAAAAATTGCTCGTCATTTAGGGTTTCCACAAAACTTATTAAGCATATGTATTATTG
Source organism: uncultured Flavobacteriaceae bacterium (assembly GCA_963704215.1). Lineage (GTDB taxonomy): Bacteria > Bacteroidota > Bacteroidia > Flavobacteriales > Flavobacteriaceae > Mariniflexile. The sequence continues at coordinate 104,583 of CAVPHK010000002.1, read as the reverse complement.
TACCTCCTTTTATTAGAAACTGGGTGTATGATTATATTGCCAAAAATCGCTATAAATGGTTTGGCAGGATGGAGTCTTGTATGGTACCCACTCCTGAATTGAAAAGTAAATTTTTAGAATAAAACAAAGTTTTTCGAAGCTTCTTGTGTGATGTGTCGCTTTGTTCGAAAAGGATTTTACGCTGGCACCAAACTCCCCCACTCGGTCCAAGATCCATCATAAACCGAAATGTTTTTATAACCACACATCGTAGCACCTAAAGCTAATACGCAAGCCGTAATACCAGATCCACACGAAAAAATAAGGGGCTCTTCTTTTTTAACTATGGCTTGAAACTTAGCCGCTATGTCTTTTTTTGATAGCATTTGATGATCTGCTAACAAATCTTCAAAAGGTAAATTAATAGAATTTGGAATCGTTCCCATGCGTAAGCCTTCTCTAGGTTCTGGTTCTGTGCTATTAAATCTGCCTGCCGAACGTGCGTCTATAATGGTATGACTTTTAGTTTTTGAAGCCATTTTAACATCCTCAAAAAATTTCATCAGTTCGGGTTTAATACGCGCTTTAAAATTTCCTCCTTCACCTTCATATGGTTTCATAGATTCGGTAACATAACTAGCTTTAATCCATTGCGGAAAACCGCCATCTAAAACGGCTATATTTTCAAAACCGAAAGCTTTAAACAACCACCAAACGCGTGCACTGGAGTAAATTCCTTTATCATCATAAACAACAATAGCACTATTATTATTAATTCCTAAGGCTCTTGCTTCCTTTTGAAATTGCTCCTGCGACGGAAATGTAGAAGGAAAAGGCGCTGAAGCAACGCTAAACTTATTTTTGATGTCGAAAAATCGTGTTTTAGGAATCTGCTTAAGATTCACGTCAAACACTTTGTTAATAGTACCATCTAAAACAATCAGATTTTCATGTTCTAAATGTGCTTTTAGCCATGAAACCGACACAATGGGTTCAAAAAATTTAATTTCAGCCATAAAACCTATTACGAATCTAAATCGAACGTTTCTGTTGGATCTTTATCTCCTTTATAATTCAGCATATTTTCCCCATCCGCAATAATGCTACACACCACCGTATCGCCTGTTACATTTACCACGGTTCTAAACATATCTAAAATGCGGTCTACCGGAAATATAATGGCAATCCATACCGGGTTGAGTCCCACCGAATTTAATACCACAATTAACATTACCAGACCTGCGCTAGGAACCGCTGCCGACCCTATAGAAGCCAAAGTGGTGGTAATGACGATTATTAATTGCTGCTCTAAACTTAAATTTGCCATATGCATCTGTGCTAAAAATATAACCGCAACTGCTTGGTATAAACTGGTTCCATCCATATTTACGGTAGCACCAATGGGCAATACAAAACTACTTATTTTCTTGTTTACCCCTAAATTATGTTCTACACACTCCATAGTTACTGGTAAGGTAGCTGCACTACTAGAAGTAGAAAATGCTAAAGTTTGCGCCGGACTTATCGCTTTAAAAAAGCCCAAATACGATATTTTCTTAACAAAAAGTTTTAATACGGTTGGATAAATAACAAAAATCATTAACAATAAGCCCACCAATACGGTTAAGGAATACCAACTTAAACCTTTAAAAATTTCTACTACTTTACCAACGTCGTTTCCAGCCATTTTACTTACTACCCCTGCTAATAAAGCAAATACAAAAAATGGCGCTGCTTGCATTACCAAGTCTACCATTTTTAAAAACACTTCGTTAATACCATCAACCAAATTCAATACCGGTTTTGACTTTTCGTTAGGAATAAATAACAAACAAACCCCAAAAAATATAGCAAAAAAGATAATTTGTAGCATCAAACCATTATTAGAAAGTGATGCAAAAAAATTCTCTGGAACAATATCTACTAAAGGTTGTAACGGCGATATATTTTGTTGGTTCTCAGCTTTTTCAAGCTTATCGGATATTAAGGAAGCGTCTATTTTAGCGGTGGTAAGTGCCGATACTTTTTTTACACGTTCGGCGTATTTGGGGTCTTTTAGGTAACTGTGCCCATCTTTAACTTCATGACCTTCAGAAGCAGCCCAAATTTCGTAACTCAGTCTATTGTCAAGTCGGGTGTCATAATCTATTAAACGTCCTGGCTGTATTGTATTCACCAAAATCAGACCTAAAGAAATTGCCATAATGGTGGTTAACAAATAAATAAGCAATGTCTTACCACCCATACGCCCTAAACTAGAAGGGTCTCCTATATTGGCTACACCACCAATAATAGAAAACAATACCAAAGGCACAGCAATAAGTTTTAGAAGATTTATAAAAATGGTACCAAAAGGATCGATCCAATTAATTGTAAAGGTACTCCACCCTAAGGTACTTGAAAGTAAAGCCCAAACAATACCGAGCAACATTCCTATTATAATTTTCCAATGCAGTGCAAGTTTTTTCATAAGTTAGTTTGCTATTAATTTGGATACCAATATAAGTATTTTAATCTTGCTTATAAATGTGTATTGAAAATTGATACAACGCAAAAACACAACACCCTTATTTAAAGACACTTAATTTCAACGTATTGCTTTTAATTACCCCAAAATAAATAGCGTTCAGCAAAAATTAAAAGATTAATTCTTCATAAATATATGCTTCACAAATCTCTTCTACATTCCCTATATACCCCTTACCGCGTAACTTGTTTACAGTATGCGCCTTTAACTGGTCCTCAGGATAAGCCTTAATAAGTTTTTTTATACTTTCTATAACTTTGGTATCCTGTTTAGGGTTTAACCAAATGTCCTCTTCAACGTCCGTTAAAATTAAAGGCATTCTTGCACCTTTTAGTTTCGGATTGTTATGAATTTTAGCCATCAGAGAGTTCCCTTTGGTAGTAACAATAGAAAATGTCTTGAATATGCCCCCGGTTTCTGGGTTTGTCCACGCACTATGTAAACCTGCGAGAGCCAAAGGATTGTTGTCTATACTTTGAATGTAAAATGGATAGGTTTTACCATTGTAATGATGATGCTCATAAAAACCATCCAAATAAATGATGCATCGATAGTGTTTTGCAGATTGTTTAAATGAAGGCAAATCAAAAATAGTTTCACCACGTGCATTCAAGGTATTATTCCATGTTTTTTTGAGTTGTTCTTCTGTCTTTACCCAATATGGAACTAGCCCCCAAGTGGCTACTTCTGGAAAATCTGGAGACCGGTTGGTATAAATTAACAATTCTGGATGACTAAAACCTGAAGCGTGATGTAATGGCAAATCTGTAAAGGGAATTAACTTCTCTTCAATTTCTTCAATAGCATTTAAATCACCTTTTCGCTTTGCGCGACTTAATTGTGCCTCATAACTGGCTTTAATATCGTAACACATAGCTATAAATGTAACAAATTGCAATTACTTTTACCAAAGCTTAAACAAGAACAAATTATAATGCAAATTTAAAGTTAGATGAAGTTTCTTAATTTAGTAGCAGAACGTTTTAAACTAGTGGAACAAATGTTTTAAAATTTTAACCATTCAAACTTCTAAAAAAAAAATCCTGCCAAAGCAGGAATCTTACTAACTATACATTTTATTACGCAAATAGAAATCGGCTAATAACCAATGCTGCCATAGCTTCTACAATAGGAACGGCGCGTGGAACCACACAAGGATCGTGACGTCCTTTACCATGCATTTCTACTACTTTGCCTTCTTTATCGATGGTTTCGTATTCTTGAATTAGAGTTGCAACGGGTTTAAATGCTACATTAAAATAAATATCCATACCATTACTAATACCTCCTTGTATGCCACCAGAAAAGTTGGTTTTTGTAGTACCATTGGTATTAAAAGCATCGTTATGCTCGCTTCCTAACATGGTGCAACCATCAAAACCACTACCATATTCAAAACCTTTTACAGCATTTATAGATAACATGGCTTTACCTAATTCGGCATGTAATTTATCGAAAACAGGTTCTCCTAAACCAACAGGTACATTTTTAATTACACAGGTAACAATACCACCAACGGTATCGCCTTTTCCACGAACTTCTTTTATATAAGTCTCCATTTTTGCAGCCATCGCTGCATCTGGACAACGTACAATATTTGTTTCTGTTTGGGTTAAATCTAATGCGGTATATGGTTTATCTAGTTTTAATTTACCAACACCTGAAACATACGCATTAATTTTGATACCTTTTAACATTTGTTTTGCTATGGCACCTGCAACAACACGACATGCGGTTTCGCGTGCCGAACTTCGTCCACCACCACGGTAATCTCTAAAACCATACTTTTTATCGTAAACATAATCGGCATGACTTGGTCTGTAACTATCTTTTATATGCGAATAATCGTGAGATTTTTGATTGGTGTTTTCAATAACAAAACCAATGGATGTTCCTGTAGTAACACCTTCAAAAATTCCCGAATAAAATTTAACAACATCTGGCTTCTTTACGTTGGGTAACAATTGCAGATTGCCCTGGTTTACGTCTATCTAAATTCATTTTGAATCGCTTCTAAATCTAATTCAATTCCCGAAGGACAACCATCAATAACGCCACCTAAAGCAGGTCCATGAGATTCGCCATAAGTGGTTAGATGTAAATAGTTTTCCAAAGGAATTTCCTGCCATAATTACAATTTTTTGCTAAAATAAATCATTTTTTAGAAATGAAGTACATAAAATGCCATTAATTCAGTAATTACTAACAACTAACGAATTCTAATGAATTATAAAGCATAACAATTGTTTAACAATATACTCATATTTAAATAATTATAAGGTAATGATTAAGTAATATAAAAATGGGTATTTTACATGTATAAATCATATACTTGTTGAATATTAAACGTAAAATAGAAATTGCTGTTATATCTGATGTTCATTTAGGAACTTATGGTTGTCATGCCAAAAACTTATTAACCTATTTAAATAGTATTGAACCAAAAAAACTCATTTTAAATGGTGATATTATTGATATTTGGCAATTTAGCAAACGATACTTCCCCAAATCGCATTTAAAAGTCATAAAAAAAATTATGAATATGGCTGCCAATGGTGTTGAAATTATTTACATTACCGGAAATCATGATGAATTGCTTACGAAAATTTAGCGATACAACTATTGGTAACATTTCAATTGTAGATAAATTGGTTTTAGAACTTGATGGTAAAAAAGCATGGTTTTTTCATGGTGATGTATTTGATGTTTCAATACAAAATGCTAAATGGTTAGCAAAACTTGGTGGTTATGGCTATGATTTATTAACCTTATTAAATCGAATAGTTAATTGGTGTTTAGAAAAACGTGGAAAAGAGCGTTATTCCTTATCAAAAAAAGTAAAAAATGGTGTTAAAGGTGCTATTAAATATATTAATGATTTTGAAAATGTTATTTCTGATTTAGCCATTGAAAATGGCTATGATTATGTGATTTGTGGACATATACATCAACCAAAAATGGAGTATATTGAAAATAAACATGGAAAAACAATGTATCTAAATTCTGGTGATTGGGTTGAAAATTTCACGGCTTTAGAATATCAATTTAAACGTTGGAAAATTTACAACTACAATAAAGATAAACTTTCGCCTTTTTATGTTGATGAAGATTTAGACGATATGGATATTAAAGATTTAATTGCTGCCATTACCATTGTTGAACAACATGAGCAAGAAAGCGAAATGATGTTTATTTGTTGATTTGTTTATTTGTTTAATTGTTAACAACTGAAGTACTGAGACTTAGACTGTAATCTAAACCAAAGCTTCTCTTAAAATTGTAATCGGATGTTTTGCTTCACGTTGTGTACCATCTTTAATTTGATGTCTACAACTGGTTCCATTTGCTGAAATAATGGTCTCTTTTGAAGCTTTTCTAACGGCAGGAAACAAGGTTTGTTCGCCTATTTGCATACTTACTTCATAATGTTCTTTTTCATAACCAAAACTTCCTGCCATACCACAACAACCACTTGGTATAATGGTGACTTTATAGTTTTTAGGAAAATTTAACATATCAAAACTTGATATTTGATTACTAAAGATTTTTGATGACAATGTCCATGAAATTTAATTGTTTTTGCTTCTGAAGTAAATTGTTCTGGATGTAATATTGCCTAATTTAATTTCCTGTTGAATAAATTCTTCAATTAAAAACGTGTGTTTTGCAATGCTTTCTGCGGAAATTCTATCATCTGCTAATCTTAAATATTCATCTTTAAAAGTTAAAATAGCTGAAGGTTCAATACCTATTAATGGTGTTTCAGAAGTAATTAAATCTTTAAATATAGAAACGTTTTTATTGGCTAATTTTTTGGCTTGTTCTAATAAGCCTTTTGACAAAAATGCTACGACCAGATTCTGCATTTTCAATCATTTTAACTTCATAATTTAAAGCTGTTAAAAGTTGAATAGCATCAATACCAATAGGTGTATCTAAATAATTTGTAAACTCATCATTAAACAAATAAACTGTTTTAATATATTTTTTATCAACTATTTGTTTTTTAATTGTTTGAAATTGTTTACTTAAACTTTTATTTGAAATTAAAGGAAGCTTCTTTCTTTAGCAATTCCAAATGATTTTTTTAATAATTGAAGACGTAAATCTATTTGAAAATATAAAATTTGTTAACCCTGGAAATACACTTCCCAAATCTATTTAAACGTATTGTTATAAGCAAACAATTTTGTACGCAAAGATACGCCATTTTCTTTTTGATATTGGTATAGAAACTCAGCTTTTAAACTCGCTACATCTACACTACTTGGACATTCGCTCGCGCAGGCTTTACAGCTTAAACATAAATCGAAAACATCCTTTAATTCTTTATGATTAAATTTATTTGCTTTATCGGAATTTGTTAAAAACTCACGCAATGCATTGGCTCTTGCACGCGTAGTGTCTTTTTCGTTTCTGGTTGCTCGATAACTTGGACACATGGTACCACCAAATTCTGGTAATTTTCTACAATCACCAGAACCATTACATTTTTCGGCTTCACGCAAAATACCTTGAGAATGCGAAAAATCAAGTATGGTTTCAATTTCTGGCTCTACTCTATCGGCTTCATAACGCAATGCTTTATCCATAGGATAACGCATCGACAATTTTACCTGGATTAAAAATATTATGAGCATCAAAAGCCGATTTTATACGTTTTAGAATTTGATAATTAGCTTCACCAATCATAAACGGAATAAATTCTGCACGCACAATACCATCACCATGTTCGCCACTCATAGAACCTTCGTATTTTTTAACTAAATGTGCCACATCGGTTGTTATTTTTCTAAACAACACCACATCCTCCGCTTTTTTAAGATTTAAAATAGGTCGTAAATGCAATTCGCCTGCACCTGCATGTGCATAATAAATAGCTTCTTGATTATAGCCTTTCATTAATGCAGTAAACTCCGAAATATAATTTGCTAAATCAGGTAAGGTTACCGCTGTATCTTCAATACAAGGATGCGATTTTTTATCGCCAATAATATTTCCAAGTAAGCCTAATCCGGCACTACGTAAGTTATTTGCTTTATTAATTTCTGCACCTTCAAGTATTAGGGTATGCATAACTTAAATCCGATTTTTCAATATCTTTAATTAAATTTTCAGCTAAAACAGCCACTTCTTTTTTAGTATATGCTCTTACTTCACACATTAAAATCGCTTTTGGGTCGCCTTCAATAAAAGTTCTGTTTTCTTGTTGGGTTTTATTGTGTTTTGTACAATCTAAAATGGTTTTATCCATCATTTCACAAGTGTACAAATTGTGTTTCATCACCATTTCAACAGCATTTAAACAAGCTTCGATACTTTTAAAATGTGCTGCTACCATAATCGCTTCTTGTGGTGGTAATTTATCTAATTTTAAAGTAATTTGTGTTGTAAATGCCAAAGTGCCTTCGCTTCCTGAAAGCAGTTTACACATATTAAATTTTTCGGTAGTATTTGAAAACACTTCCGATTTAATTAATTCATCAATAGCATAACCTGTATTTCTTCTGTGAATTTCTGGTTTTGGAAAATTTTCAATAATTTGATTTTGAACAGCTTCAGACTTAAGTTCTTTATAAATTGTTTTATAAATATGTCCTTCTAAAGATTTTTAGTTTTGTTTTATTCTGAAATGCTTCCGAAGTTAATTCGTTAAAAACCACTTCACTCCCATCGCTTAAAATGGTATGCATTTCAATCACTTTATCACGTGTTACACCATATTGAATGGATGTTGTTCCCGATGAATTATTCCCCACCATACCACCAATCATACATCGATTTGAGGTTGATGTATTCGGGCCAAAAAACAATCCGAAAGGTTTTAAATAATTATTTAATGCATCTCGAACCACTCCTGGTTGTACAGTATACGTTTGGGCCTTTTCATTAACATCTAAAATTTTTGTAAAATATTTAGAAACATCTACCACAATTCCTTCACCAACACATTGACCAGCTAAGCGATGTTCCTGCAGTTCTTGGAATTAAAGAGGTTTTATGCGTTTTAGCAAACTGAATAAGTTGTTTAATATCTTCTTTATTTTTAGGATATGCCACAGCAAGGGTAACATTCTATATACAGAAGCATCAGTAGCATAAATAGATTTAATTAGATCATCATAAAATAATTCACCCGATAAGTGTTTTGCTTAATGCTTGTAAATGAACAGTTAACGACATTGTTTAATAAAAATGTTTATAATTCTAAATAATGCTTAAATATAAAAACAATTTTGGCGTTATTTTTGTAAAATAAAGAAGACATATAAAAAGATCTTTTATTTAAAAACAGTCGTATATATTAACTAAAAACAAACTTTAAAAATTTATGAAGAAATTACTTTTATTTTCAATTGCATTATTAGGCTTTACATTTGCATCGAACGCTCAAGACATTTCGAATAATGCTATTGGGTTACGTTTAGGAGACAGTGACGGATTAGGAGCTGAAATCTCTTATCAACATGCATTAGGTAGCAGTAACCGTTTAGAATTAGATTTAGGCTGGAGAAATGGCAATAATTATAGCGCTTATAAACTTACTGGTTTATACCAATGGGTTTGGCATTTAGATGGTGATTTTAACTGGTATGCTGGTGCTGGTGGTGGTTTATCTTCTTTTTCTGGAAAAGATGATTTTAAAGGTAATGACAGTACTGCTTTTTTTGTTGCAGGTGATATTGGTATAGAATATAATTTTGATATTCCATTAATGCTTTCTTTAGATTTTAGACCAGAAATTGGTAATAATGACTATACCAATAATACTGTTTTTGATATTGCATTAAGTATTAGATACCAATTCTAATAAAAATATAAATAAATGAAAAGCGCCAATATGGCGCCTTTTTTATTTAATCTATTTTTAGTTTAACGCTATAATACTAAACATTTAGCCAAAGTAGCTTCGTAAATAGCTTCGTATTGTGGAACAATAGTATGTAAATCGAATTTTAAGGCTGCTTTGCGTGCATTTATTTTAAATGTCTTCAATCTTTCGGCATCGCTTAAAATATAAAGCGCGTTTTTAGTCATATCGGCAACATCACCCACATTACTTAAAAATCCCGATACGCCATGAATATTAACTTCGGGAATACCTCCGGTATTACTAGAAATAACCGGAACACTTGATGCCATAGCTTCTAATGCAGCTAACCCAAAACTTTCTGTTTCTGAAGGCAATAAAAACAAATCACTAAAACATAGTATTTTATCTATTTCATTACTTTTTCCAAAGAAAATAACTTTATCTAAAATACCTAATTCCTGACAGCGGTATTCAATTTTTTCACGTTCTGGTCCTTCACCAATCATCATTAATTTTGCTGGCATTTCTTTTTGAATATTATAAAAAATCCTAATAACATCTTGTGATCGTTTTACTGGTCGTAAATTACTGATATGCGTAATAATTTTTTCATGATCTTCTGCCATCATAGCACGCTGGCAATCGGTAAACTTATGGTTGTATTTTTCTAAATCAATAAAATTGGGCACTACATGAATATCATTTTTAATATCAAATAAACGCAAGGTATCTTCCTTTAAACTTTGAGAAACCGTGGTAACAGCATCCGATTTATTAATACTAAAAGTAACTGCTGGTTTGTAAAATGGATGACTACCAACTAAGGTAATATCGGTACCGTGTAAGGTGGTTACAATAGGCAATAAAATACCTTCGTCTTCTAACATTTTTTTTGCCATATAAGCTGCATAAGCATGTGGAATAGCATAATGCACATGTAAAATTTCGATATTATGAAGTTTCACCATATCTACCAATTTGCTTGATAAAGCTAACTCATAGGGTTGGTAATGAAATAATGGATATTCTGGCACATTCACTTCATGATAATGCACATTATTACTCAACAATTCTAAACGTACTGGTTGATTGTAAGTAATAAAATGAATCTCATGTCCACGTTTTGATAATTCTAATCCTAATTCTGTAGCAACAACACCACTACCTCCAAACGTTGGGTAACAAACTATTCCTATTTTCATGATTTTTTATTTAAAACTTTAAGCACTTATAAGTTTTTACTTTAAGTAGGTCTTTTTATTCAATAATCGCTTCATAAATTAAGCGTTGTATTTCTGTTCTAATATTTTCTTTTAGTAACAAATTTTGTCCTGCATTCGGATATGTTCTATTAGCTAAAAACACATATACAATTTCTTCTTCTGGATCTGCCCATGCATAAGTTCCTGTAAATCCAGAATGTCCAAAACTAGTCATAGATATACAACCACATGTTGGACCATCATCGCCTAATTGTGGTTTATCAAAACCAATACCTCTTCTATTTCCATTTTCACAAAAATAACAGGTATTAAATTTATCGAGTGTTTCTGGTTTTAAAATAACGTTTTCCACCATAATAACCCTTTTTGTAAATACATCTGCATAATTTTTGCAACATCGTTGGCATTACTAAAAATACCTGCATGTCCGCCTACACCATTTTGCATGGCAGCTCCCATATCATGCACATAACCATGCACTTCTTGATACCTATAATAATCATCTATCTCTGTAGGCACAATTTTTTTATTACTTATTTTATCGATACGGATTATACATGGTATAATTAGCTCCTAAAGATTTATAAAAATGATCTTGTACTAAATCATCTAACGATTGGTCGTAATACTTCTCAATATATTTCTTTAAAATATAATAAGGAAAATCACTGTATCTATATCTTAAGTCTAGGCAACAAGTCTGAATCTTTAATTATTTTTTGAATAGAATCTTGATAATCAGAACGTAAAAACAAATTATCTAGTCACTTCTATATTGAATTTTTCACTTCGCGTGTCTCCTATAATATTTTGCGCTTGGTTTTTTTGTTTCGGTATCTAAAGTTGCGCATAAAACGGTTTCCATGGTTTTAATCTCGCATAATGCGACAACATACTTTTTAAAGTAATATTTTTTTTGTTTGAATTTTTATAACTTGGAAGTATCTGAGAAAGTTTAGTATCTAAAGTAACAACACCTTGTTCTTCCAACTCCATTAAAAGCGGTAATGTTGCCAATATTTTTGTAAGTGATGCGACATCATAAATATCATCAAAAGTTACTGGAGTATCACCATCATAGGTGTGTTTTCCAAAATTTTTATTGTAAATAACTTTTCCTTTTCGTGCTACTAATAATTGAATTCCAGGAGTCATTTTTTCATCTACTGCTTTTTGAGCTAAGGAATCCACTTTTTCTAATTTTTCTGAATCCATACCAACACGTTCTGGCACGGTATAACTTAACAGTTTTAATGAATTATAAATGCATACCATCGCCTGCTTTAAAATGCTCTCCAATTGAAACAGGCAATTTCCCTTTACTGCAATAGCACCAAAAATAATTGAGCCGATTTTTCTTGAGCAATTTTACTGTTTTGATAGCTTACCACAATACTTTCAATATTTTCGATACTCAATAAATCTGAAAGCGCATAAGGTTTTACAAAAACATCTAAAATTACTTTATGTGTTCTGGCTATTTCGTAAACCCAAGTTAATTCTGTTTCTGTAAACTGATAAGCTTTCCATGGATTTTCATTTGAACGATGTAAGCCAATAATAACGGTATTATAATCTTGTAGTTTGGTTATAAGTTCATCTAAGCAGTTCTGCTTGAACTTCATGTACTTTGGTATATTTTTTTAAGTTCGTCTAAAAATACAGAACCATCATCATCACCCATTTTAACATAAGCTATTTTTTTTGTTTCTAAGCTGACGTATTGGTAATAAATCTACCTTCATTTTTTACAACGGTAATGGCATTTTCAATAAGCTCTTCATATAAAATATCGTCTTTTAGTCTATTTAAATCTTTTACTAAATTATTAACTTCAATAGGTTTATACGTATTCAAACCCACTTTATATTTGGCCTGTAAAATTTTCTTTACCGAAAGTGCTAAACGTTCTTCTGTAATTTCACCAGTATTATAAGCTTCAATTATTTTTGAAACCCCTATTCCAACATCTTCAGACATTAGCATAACATCATTTCCTGCTTTAAAAGCTGCCAAATCAATATCTCCAGTTTCCTTAAAATCGGCAGCTCCTTTCATAGTCAAGGCATCTGTAAATATAAGCCTTGAAAGCCTAATTTCTCTTTTAAAATATCCGTAACAATAGGTTTTGATAATGATGAAGGATAGCCTGTTGGCTCTAAACTAGGCACTTTTAAATGTGCCACCATCACACTAGAAAGACCTTCTTTAATAAGTTTTTTATAAGGATATAATTCGATGGAATCAATTCGTTTTTCATTAAAACTAATAGTTGGCAATGTTTTATGTGAATCTTGATCGGTGTCACCATGACCAGGAAAATGTTTTGCATTTGCCAAAACACCTGCACTTTGCATACCTTTCATAAAAGCTAAAGCTTTATCGGTAACATTATCTCTATCTTCACCAAAAGAACGATTACCAATAATTGGATTTTTAGGATTGGTATTGATATCAACCACTGGAGCAAAATTAAAATGAACCCCTAAACGTTTACAATGTTCGCCTATTTGTCTGCCTGTTTGTTCAATAAGTTTATTGTCTTTAATAGCACCAAGTGTCATATTCCAAGGAAATGCATAAGTAGAATCTAAACGCATACTTAATCCCCATTCAGCATCCATCCCAATTAATAACGGCAATTTAGAAAGCGCTTGTAATTCATTATCTAATTTAGCTTGTCTTACAGGTCCGCCAATGAATAAATAATCCCCCTATTTGATAATCTTTAATGAGTTTAATAATTTTGTTTTTTGCAGCCTTATCTTGATTAGACATAACCTGAACCATGTACAATTGTCCTACTTTTTCGGCCAACGACATGGAGGCATAAACACTATCAACCCATTTTTTTTGTGATAATACATCTTTGGATAACAAGGGATTCGCTGTGTTTTGGGCAGCTATAGATGTCATTATAAAAAGAAAAAATAAACTAACAGAAAATGGACGCATATAAGGTATTAATTAAGGCATGAATAGTAATAAACCTATATTACTAATAATCATGCCAAAATAACACTTTTAAGGTGAAGATAAAAAGACTTTAAGATAGATTTATAATAAGTTTGTAAACACTTTTACTCCATAATAAACTTCACTCCTGCCGAAACAATATGTGCCTTTAGACCTGTGTTTCTATTATAATTATTATATTTTAAATCGATACTTTTTAATCCTAATTTCCAAATGTGTGATGTTGTAAAAATATCGGTATAACTGACTCCAAATCCAAATTGATTCGCCGTGAATTTAGACAAATCATAATCGGATGTGTAAAATGGACTTGAAGATACATTTTCTTCATAAGGCGCAAAATAATCTGCAGCCGTTTGACTGTAAAATCGATAGGACGGATACAATGTAAATTTTGAAGATACTTTTATAGGCAATTCTATACTTGCAGTATGCGAATTAACACCCCAATCATCTGAATAGATATCTATAATACGTTCTTAATGCAAACGTTTCATTGATGTAATAATTAAGCCGCATTCCTATAGGTATTTTAAATCGACTGTTTGGTAATCGTTCTATAGCATCGGCTAATTGAAATACATCTTTATTACTTGTTTCTGTATAATTAGAAATACTAGATGCATTTCCTATATAATAATTATTAATGTCGCCAAAATAAACCCGTTGCATTGGGTTTCCTAACCACCCTTGCTGCTTAACTACATCGAAAAACAAGGACATCTGTGCATTTTTACTTAGTATTTGAGAAAAACTAAAGGATACAGAATACGAATTTCTCGCCTTATCATTGATTAATCCAAAACCATCCACCGGATGCCAATTTGTACTTGCAGTTCCATTTTGATCAACAATTGTTACACCTTCAAAAAATCCATCGTTAAGATTTCCATTAACTTCAACATAAGAGTCTAATTCTGTTGGATATTTTGGCATCCAGGTATCTAAATACACCTTACCACTCACGCTCAAAGTGGTGTTTTTTTCATTAAAAAGTTTGGTTAATCCACCACCAAAACCAATGGATAAATAATCATATTCAGAAGCAAACGATGCATCTGCATTCCAAATGGTATTTCTATCGTTTGAAGTATGAGAATAATCGATGCTTAAGCTTGCCCAAACATCCTGTTGAGAGGCTCCAGAGGAGGCAACCCAAGGACTACCGATTACATTTCCTGCTTCTGCCCTATCATCATCTTCTTGGTCATCATCGCCACCACCACGAGATGCGCCGCTAATATCAAACGGATTTAAATTACTAGAAGACGCCGAGGTATAAGCTGAAATACCAGCATCAATGGTTAATACATCATTATCATTTAAAGGAACGCTTATAACAACAGTGGGTGTAAAATCTGTTAATTTTTCTGATCCTATACCACCTGTTACAGAGGCATTATTTCCATCTTGTGTATAATAACTTGTTAAGAAATCTACTTCAGTAGTTTCCAAAATACGTTTTTTATATTGTGTATTATCTTGAGCAATCCCGATTACTGAAGAACATATCATTAATAGACTTAGTAAATTTTTCATCAATTTAATTAATTACATCCACATCCTCCACCTGATTTTCCTCCATTTGCACCAGCAGCAGCCTCTCGATACACCTGAAAATTAGTTTCAAATCTATCCGATTTTTTCTGCGACAACACCATATCTGGGTCGTTAAGATTTACTTTTTCGTATTCTTTCACAACCGTACAGGATGAAAATGAAGCGGTTATTAATATTATAAAAAGAAACTTTTTCATTATTCTTTATTAGGTTTTAATGTAATATTTTTAGAAGTAATCACTTTATTTTCGGCATCTACTAGGATGCATTCTACCCCATTCAACTGATTTACAAAATCTAAACCCGTATCCACACCCATTACAAAAATGGATGTTGCTAACGCATCTGCTAATTCGGCGGTTTTTGTAAAAATGGTGGCGCTTAAAATACCTGTTGCAGGATAACCTGTCCTTGGGTCTATGATATGTGTATACAAAACATCATTAAATCTTACATACTTTTCGTAATTTCCGGAAGTTACCACCGCAGCGTTATGCACTGGCATCCAAGAAAATATTTTTTCTTTATTTAACGGATTAACAATAGCCACCATCCAATCTTTACCATCGGGTTGCGTTCCCCAAGCATCTAAATCCCCCGATGCGTTCACAATACCAGAGGTTACGCCTTTACTTTGTAATAATGCCTTGGCTTTATCGGCAGCATACCCTTTGCCTATGGCGCCAAAACCTATTTTCATTCCCTCTAATTTCAAAAAAACAGACTGTTTTGTTTCATCTAAAATTATATTTTGATACCCGACTTTTGAAACTGATTTTTTTATAGCTTCCTCGGTAGGCATGTCGGTCATACTTCCATCAAAAAACCAAACTTTATCCATAGAAGCATAGCTTATATCAAAAGCACCTTCAGTTAATTTTGAAATTTTTATACAGCGTTGAATCAATTGAAATAATTCATCATCGACCAGCACAGACTTAATACCAGCGTTTCTATTTATTTCCGAAGTTTGTGAATTAGCATCCCATGAAGATATTAATTTTTCAATTCTTGATATTTCATTTACAGCTATGTCAATAAAATTATTTCCTTGTAATTCATTTTCGGCAACTACAGTGATATCAAAACGACTTCCCATTAATTTTAATGTTCTCGTATAGGCATTTTGAGAGAATCCTATAAAAACTATAAAAAAAGCTATGGAACCAAACAGTGCTTTCAACTTATTTTTCTAATGAAGTTAATTTTTTAAAATAATCGGTAGGATTAGACTTTTCGTATCCTGTTTTACCCAAAACTTTACCATTTTTATTTAAAACAACGACTAACGGAAAAATGCCTTCCTTATTATAAACTTCTGCTAATTTTGAATTTTGAAGTGTTTGTTCTTCAGATAATTTATTAGCTTTTTTACGAGGAAAATCTGCTTGAAGCATAACAAAATGGTTTATTGATAGCTTTTTAAATTCTTCGGTACTCCAAATCTCTCTATCCAGTTTAATACATGGCGCACACCAATCGGATCCTTGAAAAACCAGAACAATGTTTTGATTGTTTTTTGAAGCCATTTTTTTAGCTTCATCAAAATTAGTTGTCCAATTCTGACTTTCTGCGCCAAAACTAACCACTAATATAAAACTCACTAGGACCAGTATTTTTTTCATAACAAAATTGAATTAGAATGTAAAAGTAGATTAATTTGAATATTTATGTGTAACACGTGTAACACTCAAATTACTTAACGAATTCTAACTAAAAATATTATAGTGTAATGAAGTTCTCTTAAATTTAGATATAAAACAAAAAAGTGATTATTAAATAACCACTTTTTAAAAAACTACAAAATATTCTGATTATTATGTCATTAATCTTATAAATCTATATGTCTGTCGTGGTAACCTAATAAATATAAAACACCATCTAGCCCAATACTAGAAATAGAACTTTGGGCATTATCTTTTACGGTTGGCTTGGCATGAAATGCGATACCCAAGCCAGCAAGATTGAGCATTGGTAAATCGTTAGCACCATCGCCAACAGCAATAGTTTGATCGATATCTATCCCTTCTTTTTTGGCGAGCTCTTTTAAAAACTCTGCTTTTCTTTCACCATTCACAATCTCACCAATGTAACCGCCAGTTAGCTTCCCATCTTTAATTTCTAATTCGTTGGCATATACATAATCGATACCTAATTCTTTTTGTAAATAGCGCCCAAAATAGGTGAAGCCTCCCGATAAAATAGCGGTCTTAAACCCATAACTTTTTAAAGTATCTATTAATCTTCGCGCACCTTTTGTTATAGGTAAATTTACAGCGACATCTTGAAGCACTTCTTCGCTTAAGCCTTTTAGAAGTTTCATGCGTCTTATAAAACTTTCGTTAAAATCGATTTCGCCCTGCATTGCCGATTCTGTTATGGCCTTTACTTCATCGCCCACGCCAGCTAATTCTGCCAATTTATCAATAACTTCGGCTTGTATTAGGGTGGAATCCATATCAAAACAAACCAAGCGTCTGTTTCGGCGGTAAATATTATCTTCTTGAAAAGCGATATCTACATCCAATTCGCGTGAAGCTTTCATGAATTTTTCGGTAAGCTCAGCTTTATCTACTATTAACCCTCTAATAGAAAGTTCAATACAAGCTCGTGGATATTCTACCTCCTTAACTAGCGACAAACGTCCGGTAAGCCTTTTAATGGCATCGATATTTAAGTTTTTGTCAGAAATAATTTTAGAGACTTCAGATATTTGTGCTGCCGATAAGTTTTCACCCAAAATGGTAATGATATAACGGTCTTTACCTTGAAGCTTTACCCATTTCTCATAATTCTCAAGTGTAATAGGTGTAAATTTTGCCACAATACCCAATTCATAGGATTTAAACAGCAAATCTTTTAAAACTGCTGCCGAATTTTCGCCGGATTGTATTTGAAATAGTATCCCTAAAGACAAGGTATCGTGAATATTTGCCTGACCAATATCTAATACTTTAGCACCATACTGTGCCAATACTGCTGTTAAATGTGATGTTAAACCTGGTTTATCTTGTCCTGAAATATTTAATAATATAATTTCATGAGCCATAATGCTACTGTATAAAATTTTTAAACTAATTTTTAATTTGTGAAGTGTTCAAACTACAAATATCTTATTTAAGAAACCTGTTGTGCCAGCTCTCACTTGCTGGTACTTCCCAGTTTTCGTTAAATTCGGCAATATTTGTAACAAGATTATTAAAGACAATGGTGTTTTTAGAAACTGCCTTTTCTTTTGCCATCTTTTTAAAATCGGTAAGTGTTTTATAAGCTATAAATTCGCCTTGTTTATAAGATACATTCATTTTATCTAATAAATCTACACCATATTCTTTTTCTAATTCCTGTATAAAACGAACAGAAGCATCTACAGAGCATCCTGAAGCTTTATTTAAATTTTGATTTAACCCGATAACAATAAAACGTTTGTATTTTATGAGATACCCAGACTCTAAATCGCTGCCATGTGCCGTCCAGTTTTCTAGAAACTCATCTAATTTAGCTTGTATTTCTTCAATTTCCTGTTCGGTAAATGAGCGATTGGCTTGGTAAATCCAAACTTTTGATTCTTCTGGTAATGTATTAAATTCTACTAACATTTATAAAATAGATAATTTTTTTATTACTTTAAAATTTCGATATTCATTAATTTTAGGGTCATACATTTCAGTATCCATATATGAAATTTTAACTTTTGTTTTATTTAATTTGTTCAAATCTCGAAGAACATTTTCACCGTCGAAATACTCTAACCATAATAATTTATAGCTTCTTTTTAAATCGTCTTTAATCTCGACTATTACGAACATATTACTTTTTTCAACATTAAAAACAATCCCTGTTATGTCCGTTATTTCGTTACTAACAACTTTATTAGTTGACTTCTTGTCTCTTGCCAGTGCCATAACATAGTCGGGACAATGTGTTAGCATTTTAACACCCACTTGTTCACCTAATTGCCTCATGGAATTACTATCTGTAAAGGCTATGTCTAGATGTTTATCGGCTTCTTCTTTATTATTAGTATAGCTTTGAATGACACATAATCCAAAATTCTTCGTAATAGTCTCTATAGCCTCATTTTCAAAATCCATGTTCTTCTGCGTAATACAATCGCACGACTCTATAGCTATTTGATTTAATACTTTAGATTTTAAATCATCATTTTGAGAAAACGTATAATTACTTAAAACTAATAATATTGTTACTAGGCCTATGTTTTTAATCATTTTATAAATCTTCGGCATTCGCAATTAATTCTGCTATATCCATTACGGTAACATCGGCTTCTTTTTCTTTAGCTTTTACACCATCTGTCATCATGGTATTGCAAAATGGACATCCGGCTGCTATTATTTCTGGTTTTACCTCTAAGGCTTCTTCGGTTCGCTCTACATTCACTTCTTTGTCGCCTTTCTCTGCATCTTTAAACATTTGCGCACCACCTGCACCACAACATAACCCCGTTTTTTTGCAATTTTTCATCTCCACCAATTCTGCTTCTAATTTTTTTATTAAATCGCGTGGTGCTTCGTAAACATTGTTGGCTCTTCCTAAGTAGCATGGGTCGTGAAAGGTTATACGTTTGCCTTTAAATTGACCACCCTCAATAGTTAAACGCCCTTCATCAAGCAAGGCTTTTAAAAATTCTGTGTGATGCATTACTTCGTAATTACCTCCTAATTCTGGGTATTCGTTTTTTATGGTATTAAAACAATGCGGACATGCCGTTACAATTTTTTTAATCTCGTAGGCATTTAAAACTTCAATGTTTGTCATGGCCTGCATTTGAAACAAAAATTCGTTACCAGCACGTTTTGCGGGATCGCCCGTACAGCTTTCTTCGGTACCTAAAACCGCAAACGCTACATTGGCTTTGTTTAAAAGTTTAACAAATGCTTTTGTGATTTTTTTGGCTCTATCATCAAAACTTCCAGCACAGCCTACCCAAAATAATACTTCTGGTTGCTTGCCTTGAGCCATAAATTCGGCCATTGTGGGCACTTTTAGTAATTCGCTCATTGTTCTTTGTTGTTTGTTAGCGTTAGGGATTGAGATCCCGAAGCTTCGGGATTGGAGCTCCTCGAAGAGAGCGACTGCCGAAAGCCCGACCCCAGATCCTGAACTTGTTTCAGGATAAAGGGTAACGCCCAAATTATTTTCTTATTCGTTTTTCCAGTTTAACCTGTCCATTTGATTGTATGGCCATGGCGCCCCATTGTTTTCTATATTGGTCATCATAGTATTTAATTCTGTTGGTGCAGCGGACTGTTCCATCACTAAATAACGGCGCATTTCTAAAATAATTGATAATGGATCGATACTTACAGGGCAGGCTTCTACACAGGCATTACACGAGGTACACGCCCACAATTCTTCTCGCGTAATGTAAGTATCTAGAAGTTGTTTACCATCTTCTTTAAAGGCGCCATTATTGGCATCGATATTTTTACCCACTTCCTCTAAACGGTCGCGCGTATCCATCATTATTTTACGTGGTGATAATTTTTTTCCGGTTTTATTGGCTGGACATTCGCTGGTGCATCGTCCGCATTCGGTACAAGTATAAGCATTTAGCAATTGTACCCAATTTAAATCTAAAACATCGCTAGCTCCAAATTTAGCCGGTATTTCACTTTCTGCTCCCGCTGGTGGCGCTGCAAAGGGATCGACATTGGGGTCCATCATCATTTTTACTTCTTTGGTAACCGATGCTAAATTATTAAACTGCCCTTTTGGTTTTAAATTTCCGTAAAACGTATTTGGAAATGCTAGTAATATATGAAGGTGTTTAGAATAGTATAAATAATTTAAGAACACCAGTATCCCTATAATATGTATCCACCATGCTGTTCTTTCTATTAAATGAAGTGATGTTTCTTGTAAATTGCCAAATATTGGCGCTATAAATTGGCTAATTACGTTACCCGAATTCATATTTTGAAAGGGCGCATCGGTGGCATTCATTACCAAAAACAGCGTCATTAACACCATTTCGAAATATAAGATAAAATTGGCGTCGTTTTTTGGCCAGCTGGTCATTTCACTTTTCCAAAAACGAGCCAATTTTAAAATGTTTCTGCGAATCCAGAAAACAACCACAGCTACAATGACTAAAAGCGCTAAAATTTCGAACGATGCAATTAAAAAGCCATATACACTTCCGATGGATGAAAAGATACGATGCGTACCAAACAAGCCATCGAGGATAATTTCCAAGACTTCAATATTTATAATAATAAAACCTAAATACACTACGATGTGTAAAATACCAGCTATGGGACGTCGAACCATTTTACTTTGCCCTAAAGCAATCATGGTCATGTTTTTCCAGCGTTGGGCTTTGTTATCGCTTACATTAACATCTTTACCCAATTTAATATTTCTGATTAGTTTTTTTACATTTTTAGTAAAAAACCCTATACCAGCAATAAGGATAATTGCAAAAAGTATATTTGGTAAATAGTCCATCTGTGATTATTTAGTTTATTCCTCTTGGTAAGGAATTTCTTTTTTAGACAATACTCTAAAATAACGCTTAGGATGCAACTTAATATCCTTTAGCAATGCTTCCATTTCTTTAGTTGCTCCTTCTAAGTTTTTATACAAGGCTTCGTCATTTAGCAATTTGCCCATAGAGCCTTCTCCTTTTTCGATAGTTGCTAAAATAGAATTTAATTTGTTTAAGGTACCATTTAAATTCTCTACCGTAGTACCTAAGTTAGCATTTTTTAAATCGGTTGTTAACACCGCCAAATCGGCACTTATGGTTTTAAATTTTTCTAATATCGCTGTTATATTTTTATCATTATTAGAAATAACCGAATTAACGGAATTCGATGTGTTTTTGAAAGATTGTAGGGTGTGATTTAATTCTTGAATAGTACGTTTTAAACCAGCATCAGAATTATCGTTGACCAACTTATTGATGCTTACCATTAAGGTATCTGTAGATTGTAAAGTGGCATCTAAATTATCGCTAATTCCAGAAAAACTTTTAGACAAACTTGTTACCAACCCTAACTCGACGGTAGAAGGCAAGACATCTCCTGGTTTTGCTTGTTGCCCATCAGAACTTATAAGAATAGCAAGTCCGTTACCTCCCATCAAACCAGTTTCGTACATTTTTATAATGCTATTTTTAGAGAATTTTAAAGCCTCATTAACTTCAAAAGACACACGGGTTTTTCCTGTAGTATAATCGTAAACTATATCCTGAATTTTACCAACATTATTACCATTTACGGTAATGGGAGATGATTTATCGAGGGCATTATAATCGAATTCGGTATAATAAACGTCTGTAGATTCGAAAAGATTTTTTCCTTTTAAGTAATTATATCCAAAAATAAAAAGTGCAATTCCTGATAGTACTAAGACACCTGTTTTAACTTCTTTTGATAATTTCATCTATTTGAGTTATTTGCTTTTAAAGGTAATTATAATTTACATAACAGCAATTTTGATAAGTATCAAAACATCTCATTATGCTTATTTCTAAATTTATAGTTTCACGCACAAATTTAAAATAATTTTAAAAAGAACTACTTTAATTAGCACTTGTTTTTAGCGCATCAATTAAGCTAATCTTTTTACCGTCTTTAAAAGCGACAATAAAACAGGAAGTATATCCCTTTTTTATGGCTTCTTCTTCTAGGGTTTTTGTAATATCGTAGTCGGATGTGTTGCCATAAAAATATTTAAACAAGCCATCTTCTTTTTCTCTTGAAATATTATTTAAACCTTTAAAATTGTTTGGTTTAGGATCTATAGCTTTTGAAGTTGCTGCAATTTGAACTTTAAAAGTAATGGACTTATCTATTGGTCGTACTTCTACATTTTTTTTGGGTATTTCAACGACTTCTGAAGTTTTCGATGTAACGGCATCATAATTGTAAACAAAATTACCCACATTACCATCTAAGCCATGTTTATATTCTAAAATAGCACTGGTAATTGAATTAGACATATCTTTTTGTCCAGCATCAGAATTTAAATAGGCCCCTTCTGCTTTAGATGTTAAAAAACCAACCTCCACTAATACACTTGGCATCACGGTTTGATGTAATACGATAAAGCCCGCTTGTTTAACACCTCGGTTAGTCCGTTTCAATTTATTTGTAAATCGGTCTTGAATTAAACTGGCAAGCATGATACTTTGGTCTAAATATTCTTCCTGACTTATTAAAATACTCATTACAGACTCTGGAGAATTAGGATCGTAACCACCATATTTAGTTTGGTAATCACTCTCTAAGAAAATAACCGAGTTTTCTTTCTTGGCTACTTCAAAATTTGTTTGACTTTTATGTGTACCTAGCACAAATGTTTCGGTACCATGAGCATCAGAGCGGTGCGAATTACAATGAACCGACACAAATAAATCGGCTTTCGCTTTATTGGCAATTTGTCCCCTTTCGAATAAATCAACAAAAACATCTTTATCGCGTGTGTAAACTACTTTAATATTAGGGTTTGTCTCTAACTGTCTCCCCACATCTAAAACAATCTTTAAAGCGATGTCTTTTTCTTTATAGCCATTACCCATATTTCCAGGATCATGCCCACCATGGCCAGCATCTAAAACCACTACAAATTTTTCAATAGGTTTTTCTTGATCAACATTTGTAAAAGATGCAAATGTTAATACTAATATAAATAATACGAAAAGTAAGGGTCTGTTCGTTTTCATAGGTAATTATTATTTTTTAAATCGGTAACTCATAAACATTAACTTTAATTATCGTCAAGCATATTATATTTTGATAATTAAAGTTCTTTAACATTTTTAACGATTAAAAAACCTGATTTATTTTTCAATTTTATTGAGATCAGGTTTAATTTAAAATTTTAATTGAATATTAAATTAATCACAGAAAAATATATGTAATTTTGGCTTTTCAAAAATCGAGCCATACTTTTACAAAAATACACTTAAAAGCGTTGCACACAAACAACTTTAAAATACTTTTTACATTAAGTTTTACAGTGTTTATTAACACGTTAAGCTTTTCGCAAGACACCCCAAATAAAGGAATAGCCATTGATAGAGCCGTTAAAGACACGACTATTGTGCTTACTGATAGCTTGGTAAAAACAACTATTTCTGAAAAAACTCAAGACACTATTTTAAAAGATTCTATAAAACCAAAGAAGGATTTATTAGAGCATATTGTAAAATATCATGCCGTTGATTATACAAAATTTAACCAAAAGGAACACAAGTTATATTTGTATAATGAAGCGACCATTGATTATGGCGACATGAAAATTGAAGCTGGCAACATTACCATAGATTATACTAAAAACACTGTTTATGCAAAAGGTATTAAAGATACTTTAGGCAGTTATACCCAAAAACCTGTGTTTACACAAGGCGCTAATGTTGTAGAACCAGATTCTATTATTTTTAATACCAAATCTAAAAAAGCACTCATATATAATTCTAAAACCGAGCAAGGTGATGGTACCGTAATTGCATCGCTTACTAAAAAAGAAAACGATTCGGTTTATTTTTTAAAGAATGCTAAATATACGACCGCCGAAGATTTAGAAGATCCGGAGTATTACATCAGGCTTTTAAAAGCGAAAATTGTACCAGGAAAGAAAATAGTAACTGGCGCTGCTGGTTTATATATTTACGATATCCCTACGCCCGTATGGTTGCCTTTTAGTTTCTTTCCACAATCTGAAAAGCAGACGTCTGGAATTATTATACCAAGTTTTGGTGAACAAAATGAACGTGGTTATTTTTTACAAAACGGAGGTTATTATCTGGCTATAAACGACCATGTAGACTTAGCGCTTTTAGGAGATTATTATACCAATGGAAGTTATGGTTTTAACGCCGAAAGCACATACGCCACCCGCTATAAATTTCGAGGTAATTTAAGTTTTAGATTCGAAAGTTTAATATCTAGCGAACGTGGTTTTCCAGATTACTCAAAATCGACTGTATATAATTTAAGATGGTCTCATAGTCAAGATAGTAAAGCCAATCCTAATTCTAGATTTTCAGCTTCGGTTAACTTAGGAAGTAGTTCATATTATCAAACCTCCATAAATCAAATGAATACAGGGGCGTTTTTAAATAACACCTTGTCTTCATCGGTGTCGTACTCTAGGACGTTTCAAGGTGAACTTCAACCAAATATCAGCTTAACTGCAACGCATTCACAAAACACCAATACCGAAGAAATTAACATGACACTTCCAACTTTTCAAGGAAGTATAGGAAGGTTTTACCCGTTCGCCTCTAAAACAGGTACTAAAAAGGGTATTATACAAAATATTAATTTACAGTATAGTGTAAGAGGTGAA
The DNA here is from genome assembly GCA_963704215.1 of uncultured Flavobacteriaceae bacterium. Lineage (GTDB taxonomy): Bacteria > Bacteroidota > Bacteroidia > Flavobacteriales > Flavobacteriaceae > Mariniflexile. Next base: position 79,184 of record CAVPHK010000002.1, on the reverse strand, counting down.
AATAGAATCAGTACTACCGATTCACTTTTCTTTAAAAAAGAAATGTTCGACGATGCACAAAGTGGTTTTCAACACAGCATTCCGTTAAGTACTAATTTTAAATTGTTTAAATACTTTAGTGTAAGCGCTAGTAGTAGTTTTAATGAAGTGTGGACGTTTAAAACCATCGAAAAAAGCTACGATGCTACCACAAAAACAACGCTATCTGAAGATATTAATGGTTTTGATGCTTTTAGAACCTATAATTTTAGCACCAGTTTAGGTACGACGCTTTATGGAATGTTTAATTTCGAAAAAGAAGGTACAGACCGCAAAATAAAAGCCATTCGTCATGTGGTTCGTCCATCTGTTAGCTACAACATCAATCCTGCATTTGATAAATATTATGATACCTATGAAGTTGTAAGTGCTGATGGATTAACAACAAGCGATGTTGAATACACCCGTTTTGAAGGAGGCCTTTTTGGAACTCCAGGAAAGAGTTTCTCTAGCTCTATGGGTATTTCGGTTTCTAATAATCTTGAAGCCAAAGTCCGCGATAGAGACACAACCGCTACCGAAGCTAAAAAAATTATATTATTAAACAATTTAAACTTCTCTACCTCTTATAACTTTGCTGGAGATTCTTTACAATGGAGCCCAGTGAGTGTATCTGGTGGAACACAAATTTTTAACAATAAAATGAGCATCAACTTTGGTGCTACCTTAGACCCTTACGCACTAGACAATAACAATAAACGCATAAACACCTTTAACATTAATAATGGAGGAAGTTTATTTAGACTAACCAGTGCCAATTTAACTACCAGCTGGTCACTTTCAAGCAAAAGAGGTGGCGACAAAGACGACAATAAAAATAAAGGCATTGAAGAAAATGTGAGAAGCGGAGGTAGAGATGACGACTTATTTGGTGTTTCTGAAAATTTTGCGGCGCAGCAAATGAATCAAAAAGATAAAGACCCTAAAGAAGATGAAAATAAAGAATTTTATAATCATAGCATCCCCTGGAGTTTACGCCTCGCTTACGCTGTAAATTATTCTAATTCTGCACGACAGAATGAAATATCCTCTCATTCATTAATGTTTTCGGGTGATATTGAATTGTCAAGTAAATGGTCTATTGGTGCATCGTCGGGTTACGATTTAAAAAATGCTGGATTTACGTATACGCAATTACGTTTTGAGCGCGATTTAATGAGCTGGCGCATGAATTTTAGTTGGGTACCATTTAGCACGCGTAGCTCATGGAATTTCTTTATAGGTATAAAATCTAGTATATTACAAGATTTAAAATACGAGAAGAGAAACCAAGCCGATTTACAGCTTTAGTTTTGGGTGTTGGGTTTTAGGTGTTGGGGTTTGGAAATACGATAATTACTGACCGTTCCCAAAACATTGAATATTAGCAATAAAAAACAAACCACATACACATGAAAAAAATTATTAATACACCAAAAGCTCCAGCACCAATTGGGCCGTACAACCAAGCCATTTTAAGCGGAAACACTTTGTATACATCTGGGCAGATTGCAATTAATCCGGCAAACAGCGAACTTGTATTAAATGATATTGAAGCCGAAACAAAACAAGTGATGCTTAATTTAAAAGCCGTATTAGAAGCTGTAGACATGACCTTTGATCATGTTGTTAAATCGTCTATTTTTATCAGTAATATGGATGATTTTGCTACGATAAATACGGTTTACGGCAGTTTTTTTAATGAAGCGAATGCACCTGCGAGAGAAACGGTTCAAGTAGCGCGCTTACCAAAAAATGTAAACGTAGAAATAAGCATGATTGCTGTAAAGTAATGCTATTTTAATTCGTGGTTAGAAACCGAAGCATTCCCATTAGAATATTTTATTAAAAGGGCTTTAAGTTTAGGCACTTCTATAGGCTTTGCCAAAAATTCGTCGATACCAGCCAATTTAGCGTTTTCAATATCTTCTTCGAAAGCGCTGGCAGAAACTGCAATTATAGGGGTGTTATTTTTAAGGTATTTTTCGGTAGCTTTTATGGCCTTCGTTGCATCATAACCATCCATATCTGGCATATAAATATCCATAAATACCATATCGAAATCTAATATTTTATACAACTCTACAGCTTCAAGTCCGTTTTTTACAAATGTACAATCGGCACCTTGTTGCTCTAATAAGAATTTAATTATTTTCTGACTTGTTCTGTTATCTTCCGCAACTAAAACATTAAATTTTTCTGATAAAACGGGTTGCGCAATTTCTGCTTCTGTTTTTAAATTTAAAGTTTTCTTGAGTTGCAGGCTAAAGTAAAATGTAGAACCTTCATTTTCCTTAGTTTCTAATTTAAGCTCTCCTCCCATTAATTTTACCAACTGATGGGCGATAGATAAACCAAGACCTCCTCCTCTATAATCTCCATTAAAGCTATTAGAGTCATTTTTAGAATCATCAAAAATTTGTTTTATCTCATGTGGTTTTAAACCAATGCCCGTATCCTTTATGTAAAAAGTTACTATTTGATCGTCGTCAATGCTAATGGTTTGATCTACAATTATGGATATAACTCCAGCATTTGTAAACTTTAAGGCATTATTTATAAGATTTACCAACACTTGCTGAATCCGTATAGAATCTCCTAAAAGAGAAAACCGCTGTTTTTCATCTAATAAAAACTTATATTCAAAATGCAATTCCTTTTCCCAAGCCTGAAATTCGAATACTTTAAAAAGATGTGTTAAATCAGCTTTTAAATCGAACGCCAAATTATTTAATTTAACTTCCCCTAAACTAACATCTTTATTATTGGAAACCATGTTTACAAGCTGTAACAGATGTCTTGAAGAATACTCAGCAATTTCTGTTTGTGCTCTTTGATTATCATCCAAATCTGTCATTTTCAACATATTCAACATGCCTAAAACCGTACTTAAGGGCGTTCGAATGTCATAACTCATATTAGCCAAATACGCCGACTTGTAATCTACAAGTTTATTGGCTTCTTCTAAGTTTTCATTTAATTTTTTAACTCTGTCCTTTAAATTTCGTTTTATAACATCATTTTTTAGCTGATTTTTAAAAAAATATTGCAAAACAAAAACCTGACCGATTACTACAGCAAACAGGATAAGCGCTATAATTTTAATATCTAGTCGCTTATTAATAAATAAATACCCTAATAATAAAACGCTACTAATTGAAGTAAAAATAATGATAGATAAAACCCTTCTTACTTTTATGGATTTAATAAAACGTTGTAGAAATTTCATTTATTCGATTCTAGGGATAACAAACTTATCTATAATTATACTAAATAACAAAAGTAATATAAGTATTTAGGCTATATATTATATTTTGTTTTTATTAACTTTACCCAGACAATCATTATGAGATAAAATAAAGTTAATTTAGCGATTACATGCGAATAGAGTACGATATAAAATTGGGGTTTAAGGATGTTATGATTCGTCCTAAACGTTCTACACTAAAAAGTAGGTCTCAGGTTAATTTAGAGCGCGAATTTAAATTTTTACACAGTCCGATTGTGTGGACAGGGATTCCTATTATGGCTGCAAATATGGACACTGTGGGTACTTTTGAAATGGCGCGGGCACTTTCTGAAAAAAAATTGTTTACGGCCATTCATAAGCACTATTCTATTAGCGATTGGAATGTTTTCGCATCCAATTTACCTCAAAACATAGAAAATAATATCGCAGTAAGTACCGGTATTAGCAAGCAAGATTCAGAAATTTTAGCCTCTATTTTTAAATTCAATCCGTATTTAAAATTTATTTGTATTGATGTCGCTAATGGTTACTCAGAACATTTTGCCGAATTTGTAAAAAAAACACGAAAATTATATCCAGATAAAGTAATCATTGCTGGCAATGTGGTAACTGGCGAAATGGTAGAAGAACTCTTATTATCTGGAGCCGATATAGTTAAAGTTGGTATTGGCCCGGGTTCTGTTTGCACTACCAGAATTAAAACAGGTGTTGGCTATCCACAACTTTCTGCTATTATAGAATGCGCCGATGCCGCGCATGGTTTAGGTGGGCAAATAATAAGTGATGGTGGTTGTTCTTCTCCAGGAGATATCGCAAAAGCCTTTGGTGCTGGCGCCGATTTTGTAATGTTAGGAGGTATGTTTTCAGGACATACAGAAAGCGGTGGAGAACTTATTGAAAAACAAGGTAAACCGTATAGAAAATTTTACGGTATGAGTTCGGCAACGGCTATGGAAAAACATGTTGGAGGCGTTGCAGATTATAGAGCAAGTGAAGGAAAAACAGTAGAAGTTCCCTATAAAGGCGATGTGGAAAACACATTACAAGATATTTTAGGAGGTTTGAGAAGCACCTGTACCTATGTAGGTGCACAACGCTTAAAAGAACTTACCAAGCGAACCACATTTATAAGAGTTAACGAACAGGAAAATAGAGTGTTTACCGATTCATTATAAACACCTCTTAAAATTTAAAAATGTATATATGAAACAAATAGTCACCTTTGGAGAAGTATTAATGCGGTTATCGCCAGAAGGAAATAAAAAATTTATGCAAGCGAATTTGCTTGAATTTTATTTTGGAGGTACCGAGGTAAATGTAGGAATATCGATAGCAAATTTTGGTGAAAAAGTAAAACATATTAGTTGTGTTTCAGACGATTTTGTGGGAGACACCGCCATTTCGTATATACAAAAATTTGGAGTGAGTACATCGGCTATTGTCCGTTCTAGTAAACCTTTAGGTGTTTATTTTCTAGAAGTAGGTGCCGTTATGCGTCCAAGTTCTATTTCGTACAATCGCTCGCATTCTTCTTTTTCCGATATCAAACCAGACATGGTAAAATGGGAACCTATTTTAAAGAAAGGAAAATGGATTCACTGGACAGGAATCACCCCAGCGTTAAGCAAAGGAGCGTACGATACGCTTAAAGCAGGACTTAAACTAGCTAAAGAAAAAGGCATAGAAGTAAGCGCCGACCCAACCTATCGCAAAGGACTTTGGAAATATGGTGAAAATCCTAAAGACGTTTTATCTGATTTACTGTCGTACTCAACAATTTTTATTGGAGGCATCAATGAAATAAATGAAGTTTTAGATACCAAATACGGGTATTCTAACGAAGATTTTATCGAAGCTAGTAAAGAGCTTATTAAAAAATTCCCTTCCATTAAAAAAGTGTTCGATAAAATTAGAACGCCTATTAATTCAAACTGGCATAAAATTAGAGCCAGAATGTGGAATGGTAAAGAATTTAGAGAAACAAGCGATTTCGATATCACACATATTATAGACAGAATCGGGACTGGAGATGCATTTGCAGCCGGATTAATCTATGGTTTGCAGAAATTTGACGACTGCAAATCTATGGAATTTGCTAGTGCTGCTTGCGCTTTGAAACACACTTACGAAGGCGATGTAAATTACGCGACTGTTGCAGAAGTTATGGGTATTTTAGACGGAAATACCTCTGGCAGATTTAATAGATAGTGCTATTTATAATAGCTAAACCCTAAATGACATTTTTTTAAGCTATTGCAAAACTGATTTTTAGTTTAAAATAAATGTCATTTTTTATTTCAATAAAAATGCGTGTTAAAATTATCGAAATACCAATTTAAAATTAAAAAAATATATTTTTTATATTCTTTTAATTTTTTACTTAATATGTTGTCTTTTCGAATAAAAAATCAATTAAATTGTAGATTTAATCAATTTATTTATGGCTTTAAAAATAGTAATTTCACATAAAACATTATACAAATACGATCGTTCGGTCTCGTTATCACCACATATTTTTCGCTTGCGCCCTGCACCGCATAGTCGCACGCCTATCGAAGCTTATTCCATAAAAATAAAACCAGAAAATCAATTTTTTAACTGGCAACAAGACCCGTTTGGAAACTATTTGGCACGATTAATTTTTCCTGAGAAAACAAAAGAATTATCTATTGAAGTTGAGATTATTGCCGATTTAAAAACCATAAATCCATTTGATTTTTTCGTTGAAGAATATGCAGAAGAATTTCCTTTTAAATATGATGCCACTATTAAAAAGGAGCTACTACCCTATTTAGAAATTACCGAAAAAGGAAAGCTATTACAAGAGTTTATAAAAACCATAGATAAGACGCCGCGAAAAACTGTTTATTTCTTGATTGATATCAACAGAAAAATATATGAGTTATTAAAATATAATATCCGGTTAGACCCTGGCGTTCAATCGTGCGAAGATACTCTAAAGTTAAAAAGCGGCTCGTGTCGTGATTACGCTTGGTTGTTTGTGCAAACCTTAAGACATTTAGGCTTTGGTGCACGTTTTGTTTCTGGTTATTTGGTACAATTAAAATCTGATGAAAAATCCCTTGATGGGCCGTCGGGACCTGAAGAAGATTTTACCGATTTACACGCCTGGGCAGAAGTATATCTTCCTGGTGCTGGCTGGATTGGTTTTGATGCAACTTCTGGATTATTAGCTGGCGAAGGTCATATTCCGCTAGCCTGTACACCTTCGTTTGAAAGTGCTGCACCGGTATCTGGAATGAGCGATGTTTGCGAAACGGAATTCTTCTTCGAAAACTCGGTAACGCGTATATTTGAATCCCCTAGAGTTACCAAACCTTATACTGAAGAGCAATGGAATGCCATTAATAATCTTGGTTTAAAGGTTGAAAAAGATTTAACAAAAGGTGACGTAAGACTTACCATGGGTGGAGAACCTACTTTTATTTCTATAGATGATATGGAAGGTGAAGAGTGGAATACCGAAGCAGATGGTGATCACAAACGTGCGCTTGCAAAAAATCTTGCCACAAAATTATACGACGAATTTAGCGAAAACGGAATCGTTCATCAGGCTCAAGGAAAATGGTATCCAGGTGAACCTTTACCACGATGGAATATAGAATTATGTTGGCGAAAAGATGGTAAAGCCATGTGGAGACATAGAAACAAAGATCTATTTGCCATGTTCTCTAAAAACACAAAATTACCAAAAGATGCGGATAAACAATTTTTAGAAACACTTACCAGTTTCTTGGGCATTACCAATAAAACAATAAAACCGGTTTTCGAAGACAGTTTCTATTTTCTATGGGAAGAAGGCAAACTACCTATCGACATTGATCCTACCCAAGAAGATGGCAATATGTTGGTTAAAAATAAACTGAAAGAAATTTTAAAAGAAGGTTCTTCTAAACCTGTTGGTTATGTGGTACCTATTAATAACTACAAAAATAAATGGTTTACTTGTAATTGGACTTTTAGGCGTAAACACATTTTCTTAATCCCTGGTAATTCACCTATTGGTTTAAGATTACCGCTCGATTCGCTTCTAAGAGAACCAAAACAACAAGAGTTTCCTATTTACGAACCCGATCAATTTTCAAAACAGGACGAATTACCGCAATACTTCTATTCGGTTATAGTGCGTCGCGAAAAGTTTTTAAAAAACAAATTAAATGAATTTGAAAATGAATTTTTTATACGAACTGCCTTGTGTGCTGAAATTAGAGATGAAAAATTACATCTGTTTTTACCGCCTACGCAATCTGCAGAAGCATTTTTAAACCTCATTGCGTCTATTGAAGCCACATCGGTAGCGTTAAGTATACCTGTAGTTTTAGAGGGTTATAGCGCGCCAAAAGACAACCGCTTAGAATCTTTAAAAATAACTCCAGACCCGGGTGTTATTGAAGTTAACGTGCATCCTTCGAAAAACTGGACAGAGCTTACAAACACTACATTTAAATTGTATGACTATGCCAAACAATCACGTTTAGGCACTATTAAATATATGATTGATGGCAAACATACCGGCACTGGTGGTGGTAATCACGTTACTTTAGGTGGTGTTTCACCTGCCGATAGTCCGTTATTACGAAAACCAAGTTTATTAAGAAGTTTGCTAACATTTTGGCAACATCACCCAGGTTTGTCCTATTTATTTTCGGGGGCTTTCGTAGGACCTACAAGTCAGGCACCACGTATTGATGAAGGCCGATTAGAAAATTTATATGAATTAGAAATAGCCTTCAATAACATCCCAAAAGATGGCGACGTGCCTTTTTGGCTAACAGATAGATTGTTCCGTCATTTATTAACCGATTTAACTGGAAACACGCACCGAGCAGAATTTTGCATCGATAAATTATATTCACCAGATTCGTCCTCAGGACGTTTAGGCATCTTAGAACTTCGTGCTTTTGATATGCCACCGCACCCGCAAATGAGTTTAATGCAAAACTTATTGGTTAGAACCCTGGTGGCTTGGTTTTGGAAAACACCTTACGAGCACAAATTAATTCGCTGGGGAACCGAGTTACATGACAAATTTTTAATAGAACATTTTGTAAAAGAAGATATTAAAAGCATTGTAGAACAATTAAACTTAGCTGGTTATGAGTTTAGCGAAGATTGGTTCGATCCGTTTTTCGAATTCAGATTTCCGCTTCTTGGGCTTCAAACCATTGGTGATGTTCATTTAGAATTAAGGGCTGCCATCGAACCTTGGAATGTATTAGGTGAAGAAATGACAGGCAGTGGTACATCACGTTACGTAGATTCTTCAACAGAGCGTGTACAAATTAAGGTTTCTAATTTTATTAATGAAAGATATATACTAACTTGCAACGGTGTAAAAGTACCTTTAAAGAAAACAAATGTAAAGGGTGAATATGTAGCAGGAATTAGGTACAAAGCTTGGAACCCCTATTCTTCTCTACACCCAACTATTGATGCTGATTCATCGCTTGTTTTTGATGTTGTAGACACCTGGAACAAGCATTCCATTGGTGGCTTTACGTATTTTGTTTCGCATCCTGGCGGACGTTCGTATGAAACGTATCCAGTAAACAGTTATGAAGCAGAATCAAGACGTATTAATCGTTTTTGGGGTATTGGGCACACACAAGGAGATTTGGTAAAGGAAGAGGAATACGTAATTGATGAAAAGGAAGTTGAAAATTTTAGAATTAAAACACACACTAAAAAATTCAGCTACAAGGAATTAGAAATTAATTCTGAATTTCCAAATACGCTCGATTTAAGAAAAAAGTAAGTAACACATTAAATGACAACCCATTCAAGTATATTATTTCAAAATTATTTTTCCGATTTTAAGAATTACGATGAAGTTCTTAAACAAAACATGACTATTAATCCGAATTGGGAAAAATTATTAACTAATCTTACCCAAATGGGAACCGATGCCTTAATCTCGAAACAAACTGAGATGGATTGGTTAATGGATGAAAATGGTGTTACCTACAATGTGTATAACGACCCAAAAGGCATGCATCGGTCTTGGGAATTAAATATTGTACCATTTCTTATTCATCAAAAAGAATGGGAAACTATTGAAAAAGGCATCAAACAGCGTTCAGAATTGTTAAACCTTATCTTAAAGGATATTTATGGCAAACGCGAACTTATTAAAAATGGCATCATTCCACCCGAAGTTATTTACGCACACCGAGGCTTTTTAAGACAATGCGACCAAATTCAATATAAAACCAGCAAAAACTTATTAATTCATTCTGCCGATGTAGCCCGTGGTCCTGATGGTAGAATGTGGGTGGTTAATGATAGAACTCAGGCGCCTTCGGGTATGGGCTATGCTTTAGAAAACAGATATTCTACCAGTAGAATTTTACCAGGTATTTTTAAGGATATACATGTAAAGCAGTCTTCGAATTTCTTTGCCGATTTCAACCAAATGCTCATTGATGCGGCGCCGCAAACCATCGAGAATCCTAATATTGTAATTTTAACGCCCGGGCCATTAAACGAAACCTATTTTGAACACGCTTATTTGTCCTCGTTTTTAGGGTATCCACTGGTAACAGGAAACGATTTGGTAGCCAGAGGTGGTAAAATCTGGATGAAATCTTTAAAGGAACTTAAACAGGTTGATGTTATTTTAAGACGTGTAGACGATGTGTTTATGGATCCTTTAGAGCTTCGTGAAGACTCTTATTTAGGGGTGGCAGGTCTTTTAGATGTTGTAAGACAAGGGCAAGTTACTATTATAAACCCTATAGGTAGCGGCGTATTAGAAAATTCGGGACTCATTCCCTTTATGAATGCCATTTGTAAATACTTTTTTAAGGAAGAATTAATATTACCACAAATTGCGTCTTGGTGGTGCGGACAAGAAAAAGAACGTAATTATGTTTTAAACAACCTAACCAGTTTGGTTGTAAAGCGTATAGACCGGTCAAATAGAGAAAGCATTTATTTCTGTGAGTTTTTAAAAGCAAATCAGCTAGAGAATTTAAAGAAAGAAATTTTATCTAATCCCTACAGTTTTGTGGCTCAAGAAAAAATTTCGTTTTCTACGGCACCCGATTTTGTAAAAGATAAATTAGAGCCGCGAAAAGTAATGTGTCGCTTGTTTTCAATTGCTAAAAACGAAACGTATTCCGTAATGCCCGGAGGTTTAGTGCGTGTAGCTGCAGAAAGAGAGAATTTATTTGTATCGAACCAACGCGGAGGCGTAAGTAAAGATTTTTGGATTGTAGCAGACGAACCACAAACTAATATACAAAATTACTCTTGGGACAATACCTGTAGAATTTCGCTTTCTGGCATCAACGATTTGCCTAGTAACACTGCCGAAAACTTATTTTGGTCTGGCAGGTATTTGGGCAGAGCTTTAATTACTGCTCGATTTTTACGAACCGTGCTTAATAAAATGAGCAATGAGCAGTTTAATAAAAACAAAGCTCATTCAGAGAGTTTGTTGGCTTTATTTCAATCTGTTACTAACATCACCTCCACATTTCCTGGTTTTATTGGAGAAGAAGGTGAAGAGACTTTAAAAGATCCCTTAAAAGAAATTGTTTCTTTAATGGTAGACAAGGAGGTTATGGGCAGCTTTGCACAAACGCTTTCAAGCTTTAATAATTCTTATTATTCGCTAAGAAATTTATGGTCTAAAGACATGTGGCGTGTGTTTGATAGCATTCAAAAAATATGGACTAAATTTGAAAAAGAAGACGATAAATCATCCACACCTGCACTTATAAAAGTATTAGATAGAGTCATTACCCGTCTCATTGCCTTTATGGGTCTAATTGAAGAAAGTATTCTGGTGGAACAAGGGTTACTCTTGTATTTTATTGGTTTGCAAACCGAACAAGCCATGATGAATATTGCTAAATGCCGATCGCTTTTAGTAGTAAATTACAAACAGCAACCCCAATACGAAATTTTAGAAGCCATATTAACAAGCCACGAAAGCTTGAATATTTATCGCTATAGCTATCGCTCGTATTTAAGTATCGAAAACGTAATCAATCTTATTTTATTAGATAAAGAATACCCTAAATCGCTCGCTTATCAGCTTAGACGTATTCAAAAAGATATTGATCGCTTACCGCATTCTGAAGTCACTGGAAAAGCAACAGATTGTCAAAAATATATTTCAGAAGCAAATTTTAAAATTAGAAGTTTAAACATAGACGCGCTTTTAGAGTTAGATGCCGAAGGTGTTATTAGGCAAAATCTAGATGATGCCCTTTCAGAATTAAGCGAATTACTTCATGAAACCTCGCTGGCCGTATCCGATACGTATTTTAATCATGCATACCAACAAAAACAACTGGTGAATCAAAATTTTCAATTTTAATTTATGACTTTTCAACTTTCCCATATCACAACCTATAATTACGAGTCTGGGGTTACTTTTTGTCATAATATAGCCACCATAAAACCTAAAAACATGGTAGGCCAAACGTTGGTCGAGTATACACTGGAAATTAGTCCTGAACCCTCTGAAATTACAGAACGCTTCGATTTTTTTGGAAATACCATTACCCGATTTTCTATTCAAAAACATCATACCGAATTAAAAGTTTCGGCCTTAAGTAAAGTGATTCGAGACTATACCGCACAGCCAAATATTGAAACCTCTGCCTCGGGGAAAACAATAACCTTAGATGCGGCATTAAATGCCTTAAAAATAAATACACCAGAGTCTATTGATGTACGCCAATATGTTTTAGAATCTATATTTATTACAAAAATTTCTGAAGATATTAAAGCCTATGCCGAAGTATCGTTTAAACCGAACAGACCCGTTTTTGAAGCGACTTTCGAATTAATGCAACGCATTTACACCGATTTTGAATTTGACTCGAAATTTAGCACCATTGCAACGCCTATTCACGAAGTTTTAAAAGAAAAAAAAGGTGTTTGTCAAGATTTTGCTCAAATTGCTATTGCCTGTGTGCGTGCTGTTGGCTTACCTGCCAGATATGTTAGTGGTTATATTGAAACGCTTCCTCCTCCAGGGAAAGAAAAATTAGTGGGTACCGATGCCTCTCATGCATGGTTTTCGGTTTATATCCCTACTTTTGGATGGATAGATTTTGATCCTACCAACAATCAAATACCAAAAAATCAGCATATTACTGTGGCGTGGGGACGCGATTATTACGACGTACCGCCATTAAAAGGTGTAATTTATAGTACTGGAAAAAACAAAATGAAAGTATCTGTTGATATTAGACCTGCTGTTTAAACAGTTAAACAGTCTCGATTCGAGCCTTTAATCCTTCACGTTATTTGCTACTGGAAATGTATCCAGATTATACTCTATATCCTTAATTTTCAATTTCAACCAAGTCCATTGTCCACTATTTAATTTCCATTTAGCTTCGCATTCTACAGGAATATTTATGCCATGGCGTTGCTCTGTTTTTGTGGCAGTTACAGTCCATTCTGTTGCTTCTATGGCATTGGCATCTCGAAAACGCATGGTAACGAATTTTATAAAATTTCCGTTAGTATCGAAGTAAAATTCGCCCGAACCTTTTGTGCCCTGATAGTCCATTGTTGCTTTGGCGCAAAAATCGTTTACAATTTCCCACTTTATATAAGGGCTTAAAGCTGCCGAAGGAAACCAAACCATTTCTGCCAAGTATCTCTGTAAAGTTGCTTGATTCACCTTGTTGTTATTCTTTGCATTCGCTACCGGAATTAACGAACACAACTTAATAATCATTTCGCCCTGACCATTTTCAAATTTATCGCGACCAACTACCTCTAAAACAGGATTCATTTTAGTGTTAATATTCCAATTAAATGCTGGTGGTTGTACAGTAAAATATTGTTCGGCCGTACCTGGATACCAATCTTCCTGTTCAGGTTTCATTTTTAAGAGCAATTCCTGAGTTATATGCACATTGGCTATGCTTGTCTTCCCAACGACTCCACTGTTAGTTATCCATTTTTGAACAATTGGTGGTAACTTAGAAATGGCTTCTTGGGTAACAATAGGGTGGTTTGTGATGTGTGCATTTTCAAACAGCGCTATTCTTTCTAATTTTATTTTGTTATTGAAGTGATAGCCTGCATATCCTATTATTAATGCTATGAGTATAATTATGTTGGCTATGGTTCCAAATTTTGTATCAGACCATAAACTGATAATCAATAGTTGCGAGAGTATCACAGCCAACAATCCGCTTAACAACCAATACTTGGAATGAAATAGATATAAAACAAATGTGGCCATAAAAAGATCGCATGCCAGCAACCAAAAAATTCCGTAGGTTTTAGAAATGAACTGTGTAATTGTATTAAATTCAGATAAATCAAATGCTTTTATAAATCCGAATAGATGGATAATTCCGTGTATTCCAATTAATATTAATAAAGCTCTTCTCATCTTTTATCTATTTGCGGCTAACCATATTGTATATTAAAAGCCGTATTTATATTTTTTTATGATAAGAGACCTTCAATAGAAAGATAACGCTCTCCAGTATCATAATTAATAGTTAGTATGGTTTCTTGTTTGCTTAAAGTTTGTAATTGTTTCCTAACGGCTGCCAAAGATGCTCCGGTAGAAATACCAACCAAAATGCCTTCCGTTTTTGCTATATTTTTAACTTCAGCAAAAGCCTCTTCTTTGGTAATTTTAAACACACCATCAATAATTTCTTTATTAAATACCTCAGGAATAAAGCCTGGGCCTATTCCTTGTAATGGGTGTGGTCCTGGTTCTCCTCCAGAAATTACGGGTGAATCGTTAGGCTCTACGGCGAATGCTTTTAATTTAGAATACTTTGCTTTTAAAACTTCGGCCATCCCAGTAATATGGCCACCAGTACCAACACCTGTAATTAAATAGTCTACGCCTTCTGGGAAATCATTAATAATTTCTAAAGCGGTTGTTTTACGGTGTATTTCTGGATTAGCCTGATTCGTAAATTGCGAAGGCATCCACGCGTTTTTATTATTCGCAACTAATTCATTGGCTTTTGCAATTGTACCACTTAAGCCTAATTCTTTAGGCGTTAGTACTAGATGAGCGCCATAAGCTGCCATTAAAGACCTTCTTTCAACAGACATAGATTCCGGCATTACAAGTGTAAGTTTGTAATTTTTTACTGCAGCAACCATGGCTAAGCCAATTCCTGTGTTTCCAGAAGTAGGCTCAATAATCTCTGTGTTCTTTGTTATAATATTTCGCTTTTCGGCATCCTCAATCATAGCTAATGCGATTCTATCTTTAATGCTTCCACCTGGGTTTGCCTTTTCCAGTTTCATCCAAACATTTGCATTTGGGAATAATTTAGACAATCTAATAACCGGAGTATTACCAATGCTTTCTAAAATGTTATTGAATTTCATATTGTTTTTAGTGTTAATGTATGAATGATTTAATGAAGGCTAACCATTTTGTAAAATCGTTCTATGGTTTAAGCATCTAATTTAGCAAATAAAAACTAGACCAGATAACCAACAGACCAGAAACAAATTTGCTCAGAATAATAAGAATAAAGGATAATTAAGGCATTATTAAACGCCATTTGTACCGCATATTTTTATTCGAAGGCATTATTATGATACACCCTTTCTATTTATTTGGATTTTCAGATAATTCCAGCAAAACTTTAATTGCTTTGTCTGCGTCTTTTTTAGCGACGAAAATATGGTCGTGATAATATCCTGCAATTACATTACAGCTCATATCGTTTTTTGCCAATGCAGTTGAAAATACGGCTGTTAAACCTACCGCATCGAGCGATGAATGAATCTCGAGCGTAATCCAAGATGAAATATATGCATAACTCAGGTTTAGCTTATCTGCTTTCTCTTTCGCGATAACAATAGTGATTCCTTCTATTTCTTTGAATTCGCAAATAGTATCGCTTCGGTCTACCTTACTAATATCTGTAACAGTGGAAAAAACATAATCTCCACTATTCAGTTTTGGCTTCATGCTTTTTATTAAATCAGATAAGTTTGTTTCTCCTGGCATTTAATTTTTTGTTTTTATACACAATACATAGGAACTTTTATATTTAAAATTGGTTTGGAGTTGCTTACAAGGATCTCGTACTAAAATTTGCAGGTAGTTTATTAAAAAATCATTGAGAGTCCAATCCCATTACCGTTCGTCATCACTTTAAATTCTGGCTTAAATTCATTGTTCGTTGTTGAATTCAGAGACGAATTATATAACTCCACAGCTTGTTTCTTTTTTTTTTCAACACCTAAAGAAATTGGAATTCCAACAACAATAAGACCAGCTCCTAATCCAGCCAAAGCCCAATTCGCATCACCACCTGCTGAGTTAGTTCCTGTTTGCCAACCAATTAGTCCTCCTCCTGTGACACCCATAATATAAGCGATAGTATTATTAGATTGTGCTTTTTTGATGATCCCAAATGCCTGTGGATTTGATTCCATTATTTTAACTAATTTACCTATTCTCAAATTTTCACCATCCTGATAATATTTATATCCGCCGAACACTTTTTTAATTTCAATTTGTTGGGCTATGCATAAAGACATTGATGTAAAAGCTAAAATTAGGCTCAAAACTGTTTTTTTCATTTGATATAGTTTATTTTCGTTATAAAGGTTTGTATATCGTTTGTTATACATAAAGTAGCAAATTTTGTAAGTACAAGTTAAATCGAAAATCCTTTGGTGTTTTCTAAAGTAAGTTTATAGTAAATTTTTTTATATTCAGATTAGCTATAGTTTTTTATAATTTCCATTTAGGCTTACTTTCAATCCTTTCAATGATTTCTTTAGTTTCATTTTTAGAATTCTTCCAAGCTATTCCAAAGCAAACACTCAAAATAAATGTAGTTATCGTAAAAACACCATTAAAGAAAAGATTCCAAGAAGAATTAGACCAACCTTCACTATTTCCTTCTGCGATTGTATTTAGCAAAAGAGGCAAAAATAAAGCCACAGATGCTATTGTTAGCTCTTTCCATAAATTATCACTACCTCTTTTTAAAGTCTTAAACTCATGTTCATTTAATGAATAGAAAGTTGAATTTCCATCAAAATGCATTTCAGATGTTGCTTTAGCATTAATAATTTCTTCAACAGGTAAAGCTTTTGAGTTTCCTTCCTGGCCTACTGATATTTGTCTACTTATTTCATTTGGATTATTAGATTTCGTTTCCATTATCATCTACTTTTTTACCTAATAACCATGTGTATTCAAAAATAACTCCTTGTTCATTATTAATGCCAAAAACTCTGTAATTTAAAAAAAGGCTTCTACCTTCTAACCAACCAACTCTGATTGGATTTACATTTCCAGTTCCGAGAGAATTTATAAAATTTATAAAATTTAATCCTATGCCCACTTTGTCAAGCTCATAAGGTGCTAAACGTGTCTCTTTGTTTTCTTTATCAGTAGTAAATTTAAATTCTGCCAAAAATTGAAATTTAGATCCAATATTGATTTCAATATTATCTCCATTTGGATTTATTAAAGAACCTTTCTCGTAAACATCTAGTTCCCCTACTTTGATTTTTATCATGATTATAATTTATAGTTCATTATTTTTTATTTAAAGCCAACTAAGAATATAAACCCTTATTCCTTATACCCAATACCTAAATAAGGATAAGGTTAGTTCTCTCCATGGATATACCGTAAATATAAAAATAATTATGTAAAAAAATACGCTAATATAGTATTATATAAATACTACTATGTATTCGCTATTTTTCCTGTAGAACCTGTTGGATGTGTTGTTAATTCGTAAATAAAATCTGGTTTTAAACCCGCTTCTTTTCTATGCGACACATACAAAATGGCGGTATCTGTTTCGGTTGCGATTTTATTAATAAGTTCGGTAAATAATTTAGCATCGGCATCATCTAAACCATTAGTTGGTTCGTCTAAAATAAGTAATGGTGGTTGCTTAACCATGGCTCTGGCTATTAAAACCAAGCGTTGATGCCCTGTTGATAAAGACAAAAAGTTGTTTTTCCGAATATGGAACATGTTTAAAACATGCAACCACTGCTGTGCTATTTTAACTTGCTCGTTGGTAGGTTCTTTATATAAGCCAACCGAATCGAAAAAGCCAGAAACAATCATGTTCCCAATAGAATCTAAACGTTTAAACCCACGAAGCATTTCTGAAGAAAAATACCCTATTTTCTTTTTAATATCCCAAACACTTTCGCCACTCCCCTTTTTTACGCCAAACAAGGTAATATCTTGTCCGTAGGCCTTGGGGTTATCGCCATAAATCATGCTCAACATGGTGCTTTTTCCCGTGCCATTAGCGCCTATTAACTGCCAAAATTCGCCTGTTTTTATTTCCCAGGAAATTGCATTTAAAATGGGGCGGTCGTTATAAGCCACAGAAACCCTATCGAATTTAATTAACGGGTTTATAGCTTGTGAAATTGGACGGTAGGCTTTTGGTAATGCTTCTACAAAGGTTAAAGATTCTTTTGTATTTATAACCAGATTAGGGTTATAGTTTACTAATACGTCGCCTTGTAATTGATAGGTTTTTTGTACAAAAGGCAACATATCGCCTACCCTATTTGTAATTTGAATGATGGGGGTTTTATGGCTTAAATTGGTAAGCGTGTGTTGAATTTCGGCTTGTTTAGCTACATCTAAATTACCAAAAACATTATCTACAATTAAATAATCTGGTTTCTGTGAAATAATATGATTTAGCAAGGCCTTTTTGCGTTCGCCTTCAGAAGACTGCAACAAGCTATTTTTGGTTTCGGTAATAACATTAAAATGCCCATGACGAATTTCTTCGTCAATAAAGGCATTTAAAGTTAATTCTGAAAAAATAACAGGTTTTAAATGATTACCAAGCTCTAAAATATTACCTGAAACAATAAGCTCTATAAGTTTGGGCTTATCATCACTATTTGTAATATAAATGGCAAGGTGTTTAATCAAATATTACTGTGTTAATTTTTTTGTATGATAAGCTACTAAGCCTTCAATTGGTCTGCGTTCAAAATTCCCTACGGTAAAGTTCATTTCTTTCGCCACTTCTTTTATTTGATCTTGAGAAAAATACGCAATAGAACCTGCAAAATGTACCGGAACTGTTTTTAGCTCTTCTTTATATTGCATGATATAATTTTTAACAAACATTCGGATACCTTTTTTGATAAGATCAATAACGTATTCTGAATCTTTGTTTAAAAACATAAATTCTGCAAAATTAGCTAGATATGCGTTTGGGTTTGGTTGCTTGTAGATATTGTACTTTATATAATCTGCTTCTAAATTATACTTACTACCAAAAGCTACTTTAATATCTTCTGGCATATTGTTGAAATAGTAATCTCTAATTAGCTCTTTCCCGTAATAATTACCAGCAGCATCGTCCATTAATATATATCCTAACGATTGTACGCGTTGGTGAAGTTTTTTACCGTCATAATAGCTACAATTAGAACCTGTACCTAAAATACAAACCACAGCTGCTTCGGTATCATGATTTATGGTGCCGTAAACTGCCGCCATTGTATCTTCTTCAACCGATATTTCTGCGTTTACAAATACTTCGGTAAGTGCAGCTCTAACCAGTTCTTTACCTCTGTCTGTACCACAACCAGCACCATAAAAGAACACGTGGGTTACTTCTTTTTTATGTGCTTTTAAATCGGGATGTTTTTTAATTATTTTCTTTAGCTTATCTTGCTTTAAAATTTCTGGATTAAGACCTTTTGTTCTCAACTTTTCTAAAAGTTGTTTTCCATTATTATCTATAGCAATCCAATCACTTTTGGTAGAGCCACTATCAACAATTAAAATCATATGTTTTTTAAATAAAAAACTCCACAGATTCTTGTAGTTAATTTACAATAAAACTGTGGAGTTGTTAATAATTATACTTTTAATTAAACTTTACTTATGTATTGAGCAAGGTCCACTAATTTTGTTGAATAACCATATTCGTTATCGTACCATGATACTAATTTAAAGAAATTATCATTAAGTGCGATACTTGCATCAGCATCAAAAATAGATGTCATTGGTTCTGAAACGAAATCTTGAGAAACTACAGCTTCTTCAGTATATCCTAACACACCTTTTAATTCTCCTGATTCTGAAGCTTTTTTCAATACTGCTTTCACTTCAGCCCAAGTTGCTGATTTTTCTGTTCTTACCGTTAAATCTACAACAGATACATCTGGAGTTGGAACTCTAAATGCCATACCTGTTAATTTTCCGTTTAATTCTGGAATAACTTTTCCAACCGCTTTTGCAGCTCCAGTTGAAGAAGGAATGATGTTTGCTAATGCACTTCTACCACCTCTCCAGTCTTTTTTAGAAGGACCATCAACTGTTAATTGTGTTGCAGTTGTAGCGTGAACTGTTGTCATTAATCCTTCGATAATTCCGAAGTTATCATTAATAACTTTAGCGATAGGCGCTAAACAGTTTGTAGTACAAGATGCGTTTGATACGATTGTATCTTTAGCAGTAATTTTACTATTGTTTACACCCATAACAAACATTGGTGCATCTGCTGATGGTGCAGAAATTGCTACTTTTTTAGCACCTGCTGCAATGTGTTTTCCAGCACCTTCTAAAGTTGTGAAAATACCAGTACAATCTAAAACTACTTCTGCTCCAATAGCATCCCATTTTAAATCTTCTGGGTTACGTTCTGCAGTAATTCTAATTTCTTTTCCGTTAACAATTAAGTTACCGTCTTTTACATCTACAGTACCGTTAAAACGACCGTGAGTTGAATCGTATTTTAATAAGTAAGCTAAATGCTCTACATCTAATAAGTCGTTGATTCCAACTACTTCAACCTCTGGTCTGCTAACTGCTACTCTAAAAGCAATTCTTCCTATTCTACCAAATCCGTTAATTCCTAATTTTAATTTTGACATAATCTTGTTTATAAATGTTATATGCTCATAATATCTGAGACACGTAATAATTCTAAATTAATTTTTGTTTTACCTTTAATAGCTTTTTCAAGAGGTGTTAATTCCATCTTACTATTTATTAAACCAACCATATAGTTGCTTTTACCTTCTAGTAAAGACTCTACCGCCTTTACACCCATTCGGCTTGCCAATACACGATCGAAACATGATGGCGCACCACCACGTTGCATATGCCCAAGTACCGATACTCTTACATCGTACCCTTCCATATTCTGATCTACATAATCTTTAAGCTCGAAAATATTTTTACCAATCTTATCACCTTCAGCTACCACTACGATACTTGAAGTTTTTCCAGATTTTCTACTTCTATTAAGTGATTCTACTAATCTGTCTAATCCTAAATCCTCTTCAGGAATTAAAATCTCTTCAGCACCACCAGCAATACCTACGTTTAAAGCGATATGCCCCACATCGCGTCCCATAACCTCTATAAAGAACAATCTGTCGTGTGAACTTGCCGTATCTCTAATTTTATCGATGGCATCAACTACTGTGTTTAAAGCGGTATCGAACCCTAGAGTATGTGTGGTACCTACAATATCGTTATCGATAGTTCCAGGAATTCCCATTACCGGAAAGTCGAATTCTTCATTAAAAATCATGGCTCCTGTGAATGTTCCATCTCCACCAATAGCAACAAGTCCGTCTATATTGGCTTTAGAAATCATTTCGAATGCTTTTTGTCTACCTTCTTTGGTTCTAAACTCTGAAGAACGCGCAGATTTTAAGATGGTTCCTCCTTTATTGATAATTCCACGAACGCTACGGGCATCCATTATCTTAAAATCGCCATCTATTAAACCTTCGTATCCGCGATGAACGCCAATACACTCTATATTGTGATATGCACATGTTCTAACCACCGAACGAATGGCTGCATTCATTCCAGGAGCATCGCCTCCTGAGGTTAAAACTGCTAATTTTTTAATTACTTTAGACATTAAATTTCAATTTTTCAAGGTAAAATTACTAAACAAATACCACATAACGATAGCATTTATTTTATTTTATAAATAGTTGTAAAACTATAACGTTTTAGTTAATAAAAAAAATGAGATGGCAAAAAAAATCTTTCTTTTTTAAGCAAAAAACTAGCCATATTATTCTGAAACCGACTTAATTTTTATAAAATCTGGGAGGGGATTTGCTCTGTTTTCTTCTAGTTTTTCGACAGAAACCTCTTCTTCTCTTTTAGCTCTTTTAAATAAACCTCTTATTAATTCTTTAAAGGTATCAAAATCTACATTATAAGACAAACCAAAGCCTTGGGTATAGCCAATAGCTTCTCCAAAATTACGAATACTATTTTCTCGATTAAACACTTTCGCCATTAAGGTACCGTCTTCGTTTAGTAAAAAATCGATTTCCACATCGCCTGCAATAACCGTTTCGTTAGCACCGGCACCACCCACTGGCACCCCTACTTTACCATTTATTAATACGCGATCACTAATTTTTGTTTGTATGGTGGCAACAACGCGATCGTCGGTTTGGTAATCGGGTGTATTTTGGCCTGCTTCATAATTAAGTCCTAAATTAAACTTGCTGTCGCCACTGGCTAAAATACTATTTACAATACCGTTTAATCGTTCGGCGATGGTTCCTGAGAAATTTAATTCGTCTAAACCTCTTGAAAAAGAGCCTGTTGATAATAAATATAGTGCCTGATCTTGTCTCACACTTTCTGAATCTAGTCGATACTGTAACTCCGATTTTATGGTGGTATTAACGTTTGGGAATTCAAAATTAAATTCTGGCAATGGCTGTTCTAAATCGCCTGTTAAATTAATTCCTAATTCTACGGGGATACTTCTATTAATAGGATTATCTAGCAAAGGTGATGGGTTGGTTTGGGTCTTATAAACTGCCAACATATTTATTTGTGCTTTTAATGGCTCTCCATCCCAAGATATAGAACCCCCAGGCTGTACAATAAATTCTTTTTGAACAATACCACCATAAGCGAAATTATACACCCCTTCGAATACCGAGAAATCACCCCACATATTAAATTTACCATTGGTATTAATTTCTACCAATAAACCACCTCGACCACGTCCTTTTAAAGCATGACCGCTATTTTTATTTATAATAATTTCAACTTCGGCATCTTCGGTAATATCTAAATCGAAATCTAGCTCTAATCCTTTTATTTCATTAAACGCGATATCGACACCCTGCTTTCTGGATAA
The DNA here is from genome assembly GCA_963704215.1 of uncultured Flavobacteriaceae bacterium. Classification (GTDB taxonomy): domain Bacteria; phylum Bacteroidota; class Bacteroidia; order Flavobacteriales; family Flavobacteriaceae; genus Mariniflexile. Next base: position 56,786 of record CAVPHK010000002.1, on the reverse strand, counting down.
TTTTTCTTCCTTGGTAATAAAACGTATGTATGAATTATCTCCAAACGATTCTGTATCACTTAAAGGTATTTTAAATACAGTGCCAGGTTTAGTTTCGCCAATTACACTTATAACCAACTGGTCTGTTGGCCCAGTAATACTGGCTCTACCTCCCACAAATCCGGTTCCGTAGTATAAAGACTCCTCGGTTTCTTTGGTATCTAAAACCAATAACTTATTAGTGCTTAAATTTAAATCTAAACTCCACTTTGATAAGTTAATATGACTTAAAGCCCCGTTTAACTGCGCCTTAGTTTTATACTTGGTATCTGTTAATTGTAACTTATTAAATATAAAACTCTGGTTCTTTAAAGTAACTGAAGCGTTGTTCGCAAACTGATAATCGACATTGAGGTACGGAATGGTAAACCCCGCTTCGTTTATGGTTAAATCGCCATTAATATCGGGACGCTTTAAGCTACCAACAACATTTACTTTACCACTAGCTAGACCTCTAATATCTTTTAAAATATCTTCTAATAGGGGGTTTAATGGCTGTAAATTGAAATCGTTAAAATCGACATTTACATTTATATTGGATTGATTTCCTAAAACATTGATATCGCCTGTGGCGCGAAACGATTTTTTTATATCATCTTTTATAGCAACATCTACAGTATAATTGGTTAAATTTTGGTTTCCTTTTATATTAGCATCAAAAGACCCAAAAAGGTGGTTATTTACTTTAAAATCGTTAATAACTATGGTAGAATTAGGTAAATAGTTACCGTTTTGCTGTAAAACATCTAATTTGCCATTTACATTTCCTGATAATTTTAAACTATCAATGTCTGGGATAATTTTTGCTAAATCAACATTTTTAAAATTAAGTTGTAAATCCTTTTGTGTCGAATCTTTTATAAAGCCTGAAAATCTAATTTCTTCGTTTTTATGATTAATTAATAATTTATCGAAATTAAATTGGGTTAATTTTTTATCGAATGATATTTTATTAAATAGATCGCTCTTTTCATTAATATACCAAGTATTGCTTTTTAAAGTAACATCAGATTTTTTAAAACCGATAACCGATTCTTTGTTTTTATTAATTGTATGATAAAAACTTAAGTTGAAGCTATCATTATTATTTTTACCACCCTTAAACTCCGAGCGCATAAACAAGGTGTCGCTTACGGTTACATTAATTAAACTAAATTTAGAAACATTATAAAACTTTGTTGTTAAGCTATCTACTTCAATATAGGTATTAAAAAGCGGGTTACTGTTATCTACCTGAAGCTCTATATTATCGGCAAAATATTCTAATAATTTAATTTTTGGAGACTTAAAGGTAAGTTTAAACTGCTTCTCGTTACTTTCTACACGTCCTTTTATAAACGTATTTTTGCCGAGTTCTATTTCTGGGTAAAAAACTTCAATTATTTTATTGTAGATTTTAAAATTAAAATCGATACTCTGATTGGTTTTTACTTTATGCGGAATATAGTTTGTGTAAATATAGCCAATGGAATTTTCAAATAACTTTTTTAAATCTTTAAATACAAAACGACCTTTAAGTTCTCCTTCTACAATGTCTGGTGAGTTTATTTCGATATAGCGAATGTCTTCTTCAAATCTTGAAGAAATATCGAATTTATCAAAATAATACGTGTCGTTTTGATTTTTATAGGCAGTATTTTTAAACGAAATTTTTCCGTAAGCATCATCTAAACTACTGCTGTTCATATTCATTTTCACATTACTGCTAAAATTAGAAATGGAATCTTTTTTCACGAAATTTAAGGCGTTTAAATTGGCATAATCTACATTCGCTTCGAAATCATATTTTTTTACTGTACCCGAAAAATCTATGAGACCTAAAAAGTTTAATCGTAAGTTTTTATCGTTTGCTATTAGATTTCCATCGAAAATTCTATTTCTAACGTTCCCAACAACTTTTATTCCGGAATAATTATACGCATTATATTCTATTTCGTGCACATCTCCTATTAGTTGTGTATTTACATTTTTAGCAGTAAATCCATATCCTTTAACATCAAAATTCATAGAAGCTCTTCCTACCTTTGGTTCATTAAGAAAGGTTCCAAAATCGAAATTTTCAAAAATAACCGTTCCATTGTACGATGCATTATCGATATCGTCAATTTTTGAAATATGTAATTTGGAATCTACAAAACCTAGTTCGGTATCTATTTGCACATTGGCGTTTACAACTGTGGATGTTACCTGTGTATTGCCTACAATGGTAAATTTGCCTAATTTATCGAATGATGAGGGTATTGAAGCGCCTAATACATTAGGTAATAAAGCTTTTAAATCGTAATAAGTAGATGTTAAATTTCCGAAATTTCCGTTCATATAAAAATTTCCTACTTCTTTATTAAACAGATTTTTAAAAATTATATCGCCTTCTATTTCTGTATTAGAACTCGTATACAATTTTAAATTGGTGACTTGCAATCTATTTAAGGTACCGTATAAATCTACACTTAATTTAGCTGTTTGGTTTTCACCAAATTCATTATAAAACGTATTTAACTCGTCTAAAAATATGCTTGAATCTTCAAATTTGGCGGTTACTAAAACTTTATCGGTAAAATATTGTAAATCTTCGCGATTATAAGAAAACCTTAAATCTCCTTTTAGTTCAGAATTAGGTGTTTTTGCTTCTAAGTTTGAGAAGGTCATACTGGTTAAGGTATATGTAAAATCGGTCATCATGTTTTTCATAACCAATCCCCTGCTGTCTTTAAAGGCTAGCGTATTAATGCGTGCACTTACATCGCTACCATTTATTAAAAAATTAGAGGCATTTATATTTAAATTGGTAAACTCTAAAACCTTGGTAGTTTCTCTATTTTCATCTAACAGTCTAAAGGTGCTGTCGTAAATAGATACATCGCTCGATGATAATAAAAATGAGCTTTTGGTGGTTCGAGGGTTATCATCTTCAAATTTGTCAACAAAAACATCTAAATTGGTGTCTTTAAATCCTTTATACGTTTTTATATTAAAAATTAGATGATTGATATCAATATCTCCAAAAGTTAATTTGCCATTAATCAAATTATTAACACTAATAATGGAAGTGTTTAACTCATTAATACTAATAAGCGTATCTTTTTTGAAATCTTGAATATAAATGTGCTTAAGTTCTACATCGCCATTAAATTGCAAACTAACCCTATCTATATTAATGCTGGTCTTAAACTCCTTATTAATACGATTTGTGGCGTATTTACCAAGACTGGTTTGAACAAATGGAATAGAAAGCACCAGCACCAAAATGATGAATAGAAGCAGTAAAATGGCTGCTATTTTATATGCTATTTTAAAAATTTTTTTGATACGTTCTAAAGCTATTTATTGGATAAAAGTAATATATATTTGCTGCCTATTTTGATAATTTAAATCTCTACTAAAGGCAAATTTGATAAACTATTTTTCGATTTTTGTTAGAAAAATAAATGAGTACTTTTGCAATTACGAATTAAAATTAAATACGGATTTTAATTCTGAATCAAAATTAACAATTATTATGCCTAATTTTTAATAATGTCTTCACAAAATATTTATATTCTTGGAATTGAGTCGTCTTGCGACGATACTGCAGCAGCTGTTATACATAACGGGCGTATTTTAAGCAATATTATTGCTAATCAAAAAATTCATGAAGCCTACGGTGGCGTAGTACCAGAACTGGCTTCGAGAGCGCATCAACAAAACATTGTGCCAGTAGTGCACGAAGCTTTAAAAAAAGCGAATATCTCTAAAGAACAATTGCATGCCGTAGCGTTTACCAAGGGTCCAGGACTTATGGGGTCGTTACTTGTTGGCACCTCGTTTGCTAAGTCGTTGGCATTTGGTTTAAATATTCCTCTTATTGATGTCAACCACATGCAAGGACATATTTTAGCACATTATATTGATGAAGATGGTTTTAACAAACCTCCGTTTCCTTTTTTGGCTATGACCATATCTGGTGGGCATACACAAATAGTGCGAGTTGATGATTATTTTAACATGACCGTTATTGGAGAAACCATAGATGATGCTGTTGGGGAGGCTTTTGATAAAAGCGGAAAAATTCTAGGATTAGGGTATCCTGCAGGACCGGAAATAGATAAACGCGCCAAATTGGGAAATCCGAAGGCTTTTAAATTTACAAAACCAAAAGTAGACGGACTTAATTTTAGCTTTTCTGGCTTAAAAACAGGAATTCTTTACTTTATACAGAACGAAACAAAAGCCAATCCGAATTTTATTGAAGAAAACATTAATGATATTTGTGCCTCTATACAGTATACTATCATTGGTATTTTAATTGATAAATTGAAGCTTGCCGTAAAACAAACAGGCATCACACACATTGCAATTGGCGGTGGTGTTTCGGCAAATTCTGGTATTCGTCAAGCATTAAAAGATGGCGAACAAAAATTTGGTTGGACAACCTATGTGCCAAAATTTGAATTTACTACAGATAATGCCGCAATGATAGCCATTGTTGGCTATTTAAAATATTTAGAGGGTGATTTTGCCGAAAAAAATGTAGCCGCTTCAGCGCGTTTGAAGATATAAGTTTTTTAATTGGAAAGTTATCCTTAGTTTTAATTCTGGAAGTTATAAAAAGTTTTAAACCACATTCTTAAAATCGTAAAAGAATAAGTTTAAATTTGGAGCTAAATTTAAACCCAATATCATGACAAAAAACCTACTTTTTGCATTCTTTTTTAGTGCTTTTTATTTTTTAAATGCTCAGAATTCTATCGAAAATGAGCTCCTACTAGTCGAAACCCCCGAACAGATAGACAACTATCTGGCATTAAAGAAATCTAAAGACAATAAATTGATTACTTTTAATGAAGAAAAACACAAAACTATTTTGGCTAACGAGCTTTTTGGACTTCCAAAAGGTGAGATTAAAACGGTAACCTCTAACTTTGAAAAAACAATTTATAAAGTTGTAGAAAAAACCAAAACCAGCCATTACAGAGTCGCTTATATTTATTTAGATGGCTCCAAATATAATGTAACCGAATTGACTGAATTAAGAACACAAATTATAAACCAGTACAAAAATGGTGCGCCTTTCGATTTTCTTGCAAAACGCTATTCTATGGATAGCAATGCTAATAAAGGTGGCGATATAGGTTGGTTTACGCAAGGTGAGATGCATCCTGAATTTGAAAATGAAATTATTAATGGCCAGCATGCTTTGAATGACATATACACGCTTGATATTCCAGAAAAAAATTGGTATTATGTGGTAATGCACACACATGCTCCAAAAGATATTTCAGAAATTAAAGTATTAAAAATTGTAGAGCCTATTAAGTAATGCAACTTTTTTACAATCCAAATATAAACGATACAACTACCCTATTCTCCTTTGAAAAAGAGGAAAGCAAGCATATTGTAAAAGTTTTACGAAAAAAAGAAGGAGACCGGTTACACATAACTAATGGCGAAGGATGGTTATTTAATGCCGAAATTGTCTCGCCAAACACCAATAAATGTTTGGCAAAAGTGGTTTCAAAAACGTTGCAACCAAAACGCAATTACCAATTACATTTAGCTGTGGCTCCCACTAAAATGAACGATCGGTATGAATGGTTTTTAGAAAAAGCCACAGAAATAGGTATTGATACGATTACACCCATTATTTGCGATCATAGCGAACGTAAAATAATTAAAACAGAACGATTCGAAAAGATTTTACAATCAGGCATGAAACAATCGCTAAATTGTTATTTACCAAAACTTAACAATGCTATTACCTTAAAAGACTTTTTGAATCAGGAATTTACAGGCGATTTATTTATTGCCCATTGCGAAGAAACCGATAGAAAATCGTTAAAACAACAACTAAAACCTAATCACAATATCACGATTTTAATTGGACCAGAAGGCGATTTTAGTACGAAAGAAATAACACTAGCTATAAAAAACAAGTTTATTCCTGTAACTTTGGGAAACACCAGATTACGAACCGAAACAGCAGCAATTGTTGCATGTCATTGCGTTGCTTTTGTTAATGAGTAATATAAACAGATGAAAAAAGGAATCATACTTTTAACGTTCAACTTTCTACTTTTAACTCTATCTGCTCAAGAAATAGCGTTGGTAAAATATAAAGGTGGTGGCGATTGGTATGCCAACCCAACAGCATTACGTAATTTAATTACGTTTTGTAACGACAATATTAACACGAAAATTAAAGCAAAACCTCAGGAAGTCGAAGTAGGGAGCATGGATATATTTCAATACCCATTTGTGCATTTAACAGGACATGGCAATGTGTATTTTAGTGATTCTGAAACTGAAAATTTACGCAACTATTTAATATCGGGTGGTTTTTTACATATCGACGATAATTACGGCTTACAACCCTATATAACCAAAGAACTTAAAAAAGTTTTTCCCGATAAAGATTTGGTTGAACTTCCGTCGAGTCATGAAATTTTTAATAACGCCTTTAAGTTTCCGAATGGATTACCAAAAATTCATGAACATGAAGGTAAGCGTCCGCAGGCCTTCGGTATTTTTTATGAAGACCGATTGGTGCTACTATTTACCTATGAAAGTGATTTAGGTGATGGATGGGAAGATGCAGAAGTACATAACGACCCTGCCGATGTTAGAGAAAAAGCATTAAAAATGGGTGCTAATATTGTTAAATATGCTTTTGAACATTAAAAATATTCTGGCACATGAACAATTTAAAAAACGGATTACTGCTACTATAAACTGTGTACTAAAAAATGCAACTTACCCACTACAATACGAACTTTACAAAAAGACAATTCCCAATTACTTTAATTAGTGATAATGTTACCAATGCGGCAAATCTGGGAAGTTTATTTAGAATTGCTGATGCCTTTGGTGTGCAGAAATTGATTCTTTGTGGAGACAACATTACGCTGGGTAGAAAAATGGCAAAAACATCGAGAGCGACTGAAAATCATGTTGATTTCGAAATTTTTGAATCGGCTTCAAATGTGGTTAATGATTTAAAATCTAAGAATTATCAAATTATTTCCATTGAAATTACCGATAACAGCACAGCAATTCATAACTTTAAATTTTCAGCAGAAAAACCAATTGCATTGATTATTGGTGATGAAAATTTTGGTGTTTCTGAAGACATTTTAAAACATTCGGACGCGATTATCCATATTGACATGTACGGGCATAATAGTAGCATGAATGTGGTGCAGGCAACAAATATTGCTTTATATGAAATAACAAAACAACTTTTATAAACTGTTTTATATATTTACTAAATGAATTCTAAAATAATTGCAAACGGTATTTTAAGAGCAATTGCCATAATTGCCGGAATTGCTTTATTGCTGGTTTTTTTAAACAAAATTCAATCGGTAATAGCCTATATCGCCATAGCCTCGGTTATATCGCTTATTGGAAGACCTATTGTACTATTTTTACAACGTCGTTTAAAATTTAAAAACTCCATAGCAGTTATTGTTACCATGGCGATTCTATTAGGAATGTTTTTAGGATTAGCATGGTTGTTTGTACCGCTAATTATTAAACAAGGACAAAACTTATCGCTACTAAATATTAATGAGTTACAGAGTAACATTGAATATTTATATTATGAAATTGTACGCTATTTTAATTTACATCAAATTGATATTGAGGCGTCTATTAAACAATCCAATTTACTTTCAACTATCGATTATTCTTTAATTCCGAATTTGTTAAACTCTATTGTAAGTGGTCTTGGTAGTTTTGGAATGGCTTTCTTTTCGGTACTTTTTATTTCATTTTTCTTTTTAAAAGACAGTCAGCTGTTTGAAAATGGCATTTTAACTTTTATTCCAGACAGTAAGGAATCTCATTGGAAAAATTCTTCAACTAAAATTAAAGATTTATTGTCTCGCTACTTCGTCGGACTCATTTTTCAAATTCTAATTCTTTTTATTATTTACACTATAGGATTATTAATTGTTGGTGTAGATAACGCTGTGGTAATTGCGTTTTTATGTGCGTTACTTAATCTTATTCCGTATATAGGACCTCTAATAGGAGCCTTTTTAATGCTTATTCTAACCATGACAAGTAATATTGGTTCGTCTTTTAACGAGGTAATTTTACCAAATGCTTTTTGGGTATTTATTGTGTTTATTGTTGGTCAATTAATTGATAATATTTTGAGTCAACCCATTATATTTTCAAAAAGCGTGAAGTCGCATCCTTTAGAAATATTCTTAGTGCTTTTAATTGCCGGAATATTATTTGGTATTATTGGTTTAATTGTTGCAATTCCTGCCTATACCTCAATTAAAGTTATTTTGAAAGAGTTTTTATCTGAAAACAAAATTGTAAAAAAACTTACCAAAAACATATAACACTTATTTGAATTTATCAATTTTAAATACTGATATTCAAGAATTTATAAACACACATCTAAATTCTAACGTTTCTTCTTTAGTGTTAAAAGGAACTCCCTTCGCTATGGTAGACACTAAAGAACTAATTGAACAAATTGAAGCAAAAAGCAGATGTGAAAAAAAGTTGCCAACGTGGTTTAACACCAAAAATATTTATTATCCCAACAAACTTAATATTGAACAAACCTCTTCAGAAATTACTGCAAAATACAAATCGCACTTAATTTCTGGCGATTCAATAATCGATTTAACAGGTGGATTTGGGGTAGATTGTTATTTCTTTTCGAAAGTATTTAAAGCTGTCGTACATTGTGAAATTAATGAGTCACTTTCTGAAATAGTAAATCACAATTACAAACAACTGAAAGTTAATAATATTGAAACCATAAATAATGATGGCATAGCGTTTTTAAAATCGAGAACGAAAACATTTGATTGGATTTATATAGACCCTTCAAGAAGACATGAAAGTAAGGGCAAAGTCTTTTTCTTAAACGATTGCTTGCCCAATGTACCAGCGCATCTCGATTTACTTTTTAAGCATTCTAAAAACATTTTAATTAAAACATCGCCACTACTCGATCTTTCGGTTGGCTGCAACGAATTAAAACATGTTAAAACAATTCATGCTGTTGCAGTAAATAATGAAGTTAAAGAATTGCTGTGGACATTAGAATATGGGTATAAAGGAGACCTATCAATTAAAACAATAAACATTAAAAAACATGGGGAAGAGTCATTCAATTTCATCCTGGAACACGAAAAAACGATGGAATCTGTATACGCTGCACCACAAACCTTTGTATACGAACCTAACAGCGCCATTTTAAAAGCAGGTGGTTTTAATGCAATAGCAAATCAATTGCATATTAACAAGCTTCACAAACATTCACATTTATATACAAGTGAGACTTTAGTAGATTTTCCAGGAAGGCGATTTGAAGTTTTAAATGTTTTGCCATACAATAAAAAAGCGCTGAAAAGTTTAAATTTAGAGAAAGCCAATATCAGTACGCGCAATTTTCCAGAAACAGTAGAACAATTGCGTAAAAAACTAAAAATAAAGGACGGAGGAAATTACTATCTGTTTTTTACTACCGATTTAAATGATAATAAAATTGTTTTAATTACGACGAAAGTTGACTTATAATTATATTCCATCTCCGCTTAATCTTTATTCAATACATTTCAGTTTATCCATAAAAAACTCTTTGTATTCTAAGGTCGATATTTCACGGGAATTCTTAGTTCCTTTAAGATAAACAGATTTAATAGGAGACTTTTGTAACAAGGACATTTGCGATTTTGAAATTACACCCTTAAAACTAAAATCACCACAATCCATATCCCAAGAATGATAAAAAGTGATGGTCTGATTATTTTCAAGTTTTACTTTTACATAAGATCTATTATTCGGAAGGTAGCTAGCACAACCTAAATCTTCTTTTAAATTAAAAAAAACATTGGTGGCTCTACCTCTTTTAAACAATTCAACTGTCATATTATTAGTGAGATGATAAGGGTCGGTTCGTAAAATTTTAATCCGATCAATAGCGTCAAATTCATTCATTGCATAATGGCAGGTATTACGGAACGCAATTCGTTCTAATCGTTCCTTTTCAATACGTTCGTTTTCAATTTGATTAACCGTCTCAGTTTTAGGCGCAACAAAAGCTGCTTTAATCTGTGTAATGGAATCCTGTTTCGCGCGTTCTAATCGTTCTACTTCTAACCTTTTTGCTGATTCTTCTTGATCTCTTAAACTTTTCTTTTCTGCCACTTTAACTTGCGCAATGGAATCTTGCTTAACACGTTCCTTCTGTTCCGCTTCTTTTTTTAAAGCTAGTGCTTCTTTTTCAATTGCTAATTGATTCATTTTAGCTAAAACATCTGCTATTGAATCCTGTTTCGCGCGTTCTAATCGTTCTACTTCTAGCCTTTTTGCTGATTCTTCTTGATCTATTAAACTTTTCTTTTCTGCCACTTTTACTTGTGCGATGGAATCTTGTTTAGCTTGTTCCTTCTGTTCCGCTTCTTTTTTTAAAGCTAGTGCCTCTTTTTCTATGGCAATACGATTCAACTTCTCTAAAACTTCCGCGATAGAATCCTGTTTAGCACGTTCTACGCGTTCTGCTTCCTGCCTTCTTACTAACGCTTCCTGCTCTTTTAATCTTTGCTCTTCTGCTGCTTTAACTTGCGCAATGGAATCTTGCTTAACACGTTCCTTCTGTTCCGCTTCTTTTTTTAAAGCTAGTGCCTCTTTTTCTATGGCAATACGATTCAACTTCTCTAAAACTTCCGCGATAGAATCCTGTTTAGCACGTTCTAATCGTTCCGTTTCTAGCCTTTTTGCTAAGGCTTCTTGTTCTTTTAATTTTTGCTCTTCTGCTACTTTAACTTGCGCAATGGAATCTTGCTTAACACGTTCCTTCTGTTCCGCTTCTTTTTTTAAAGCTAGTGCTTCTTTTTCTATGGCAATACGATTCAACTTCTCTAAAACTTCCGCGATAGAATCCTGTTTAGCACGTTCTAATCGTTCCGTTTCTAGCCTTTTTGCTAAGGCTTCTTGTTCTTTTAATTTCTGCTGTTCGATTGCTCGTACTTGTGCGATAGAATCCTGTTTAGCACGTTCTACGCGTTCTGCTTCTTTTTTTATAGCCAGTGCCTCTTTTTCTATGGCAATACGATTCAACTTCTCTAAAACTTCCGCGATAGAATCCTGTTTAGCACGTTCTACTCGTTCTGCTTCCTGCCTTCTTACTAACGCTTCCTGCTCTTTTAATCTTTGCTCTTCTGCTGCTTTAACTTGCGCAATGGAATCTTGCTTAACACGTTCCAAACGTTCTGTTTCTAGTCTTCTTGCTAAGGCTTCCTGCTCTATTAATCTGTGCTGTTCTGAGGCTTTAACTTGCGCAATGGAATCTTGCTTAGCGCGTTCCAAATGTTCTGTTTCTAGCCTTTTTGCAATTGCCTCTTGTTCTTTTAATTTCTGCTGTTCGATTGCTCGTACTTGCGCGATGGAATCCTGTTTAGCACGTTCTACGCGTTCTGCTTCCTGCCTTCTTACTAACGCTTCCTGCTCTTTTAATCTTTGCTCTTCTGCTGCTTTAACTTGCGCAATGGAATCTTGCTTAACACGTTCCTTCTGTTCCGCTTCTTTTTTTAAAGCTAGTGCTTCTTTTTCTATGGCAATACGATTCAACTTCTCTAAAACTTCCGCGATAGAATCCTGTTTAGCACGTTCTAATCGTTCCGTTTCTAGCCTTTTTGCTAAGGCTTCTTGTTCTTTTAATTTTTGCTCTTCTGCTACTTTAACTTGCGCAATGGAATCTTGCTTAAAACGTTCCTTCTGTTCCGCTTCTTTTTTTAAAGCCAGTGCTTCTTTTTCTATGGCAATACGATTCAACTTCTCTAAAACTTCCGCGATAGAATCTTGTTTAGCACGTTCTAATCGTTCAGATTCCTGCCTTCTTACTAACGATTCATGCTCTTTTAATTTTTGTTGTTCTATTGCTCGTACTTGTGCGATAGAATCCTGTTTAGCACGTTCTAATCTTTCAGATTCCTGCCTTCTTACTAACGCTTCCTGCTCTTTTAATCTTTGCTCTTCTGCTGCTTTAACTTGCGCAATGGAATCTTGCTTAACACGTTCCTTCTGTTCCGCTTCTTTTTTTAAAGCTAGTGCCTCTTTTTCTATGGCAATACGATTCAACTTCTCTAAAACTGCCGCGATAGAATCCTGTTTAGCACGTTCTAATCGTTCCGTTTCTAGCCTTTTTGCTAAGGCTTCTTGTTCTTTTAATTTTTGTTGTTCGATTGCTCGTACTTGCGCGATGGAATCCTGTTTAGCACGTTCTACGCGTTCTGCTTCCTGCCTTCTTACTAACGCTTCCTGCTCTTTTAATCTTTGCTCTTCTGCTGCTTTAACTTGCGCAATGGAATCTTGCTTAACACGTTCCTTCTGTTCCGCTTCTTTTTTTAAAGCTAGTGCCTCTTTTTCTATGGCAATACGATTCAACTTCTCTAAAACTTCCGCGATAGAATCCTGTTTAGCACGTTCTAATCGTTCCGTTTCTAGCCTTTTTGCTAAGGCTTCTTGTTCTTTTAATTTTTGCTCTTCTGCTACTTTAACTTGCGCAATGGAATCTTGCTTAACACGTTCCTTCTGTTCCGCTTCTTTTTTTAAAGCCAGTGCTTCTTTTTCTATGGCAATACGATTCAACTTCTCTAAAACTGCCGCTATGGAATCTTGTTTAGCACGTTCTAATCGTTCTGTTTCGAATCTTTTTGCTAAGTCTTCTTGTTCCTTTAATTTCTGTTGTTCTTGGGCATCTCCTTTATTTACAATCGCCTGTATCTTGCTCTTTCTTAACTCCTCTTGTTTAATAAGTTTTAATCGCTCCGTTTCTTGAAATTCATAAAATAAATCATCTATTTCATCATTAAATAATAAATTTTGTGAATCCACAAATCCTGTCCAATCTTTATACTGCACTTTATATTTGTCCTTGCCTTCATAACTCAGTACAAAACAATCTTCATCCGTCTCAAATTGGGCAAGTACTTGCGATTTATTATCGAAATGTTTATACAACTCACCATCTTGAGAAAATTGCGTTAGAATCTTAATTTCTTGTGAAAAAAAAATTGAAACGGCACCAAAATAGATTAAAATGAAGTAATAATATTTAGTCATTTATGAGTGAAATATATATTTTGATAGAATATAAGGCGTTAAACAAAGATAAGATTTTAGAACGCTAAATTTCAAATTAGCTAACTAAAAATTGTAAGTGTTTTACTAATTTAAATTAAGATATATTTACTTCATCACGATTTATAAAAATACCCTGTTTAATACGTTATAAATCTAAATGTTTCTTTGGTATTGGTAGTCATCAAATAAACGCCTTTTGGTAAATCTGAAATGTCTAAAATATGATGGCTCTTAAACCCTGAAATTACTTTTAACTCTCTACCAACTTTATCGAAAATCGTTAACGTATCTATCTCCTTATCAATTACGGTAATAGTCAATTGTCCCGAAACCGGATTTGGATATAGTTTTAATCCAATAATGTTAGAATTAATCGTGGATTTATCACCATTAATCAATGTTTTAGAATCTACAAATGCATCCATTGCAACAGACGGACTTCCATCAGAATCCCAAGCGCCTTTTGAATAAGATTTCCAACCATTATGCGCAATAGGTTCCCAATAAAAAACACCTAACCCGCCAGCCTTTCTTGTTTTTTCAAGGATATACACTAAAAACTGGTATGCTATATCTGGCGTACTAAAGTTAACACCTACTTCTGCTATCATAACTTCTCTACCAAATTGAGATTTCATATCTAACATATTCGTGTATGTCTCATTTACCCAATTAATCCAGTTACTTGGATCTGGATATAATGACATACCAATAATATCAAACTGAGCTCCATTACTAATTAAACCTCCAATATTCCATTGATATAAATTATTATCGTACCCATTAGACAAATGAACCATAGTTTTAATAGAACTATCGAAATTTTTAACCGCATTATTTCCTGCAGCTATAAATTTCGCATAATTGGAAAAGCCATTTAAGGAAGGCTTCCCAGTTGGCCAAAGCAATCCATCGTTAGTTTCATTTCCAAGTTGTACCCACTTAGGTGTAATTCCTTCTAGGGCTAGTGCAGCAAGAATATTAGTGGTATGATTATAAATAGCTGTTTCCAATTCACTAACGGTAAAACTATCCCATGAAGCCGGTTTATTTTGCTGTCCTGGGTCTGCCCAATAATCGCTGTAATGTATACACACCATCACGTCTAACCCTTCGGCAGTAGCAAGTTTTGCTTTATGTACCATATCGGGAATATCACACCATCCATTGGCTTCAGAAATACTTGGATCTACCCAAACTCGCAATCTTACTGCATTAATTTCATATGCCTTGAGCAAAGGCATTAAATTTTTAGTAGTACCCACATTATCTTTCCACACATACCCAGAAGCTTCCATTTCGGACATCCAGCTAACATCAGCTCCTTTTGTGATAGCATCAGTATTCAGAATCACAGCACTGGTGTCTTGCAGCAAAATACTGGGTGTATTCCAGTAGCCAGACCAAGCAATTTCTGTCCAACTACTACTGGCATATAGAATGGATTTTACTTGATAGTAATATCCTACCTCCAAATTAGCCGACAATAAGTTGTTGCTACTAATAAATAAATTTATCGACCCAGAAACATTTGTTCCGGCTATTTGGTTTTCTAAAGTTATTTCGGATATCGTTTTTTTAAATGAATTCGTTCCATCAAGTAATTCTAACGCCATATAAATATGATTGCCCATAGAACCTGTTTCGCTGGAATATTTAAAGTTTATTGATACATTACCACCTAATAACGGATTAATTTCGACAGTATTTGTGGAGAAGGAAGTAATTTCAATAGATTGTGAACATAGCATTAGAGGCAAAATTAAAAAAACAAGACAGGTATAAATTTTGCTCATAACAATTCCATAGATAATTTAAGTTTAAAGATAATTCTTTAATTCTAAACAAATTATTTTTGAGATGCTTAAAATAAAGACCTTTAAGAATAGTCATAATTACAAAAGGCGTATAGTAACGTTATCAAGTTTTAATACGTGTCGAAAAGTGAATTAATTTCAATGTTTTCTATACTTTTTTCATCAACCATGTCTGCATCAGAATCAAAATAAACTCGGTATTTTTTGAATGGCAACATATCAAAATAATTTATTGAAAATTTTCCTTGAGTCGATGAACTTATCCGAACATCTTTTGCTAAAACATTCGACATAATCTCTACTAAAAACTTACCCTTAGCATTTTTTGAAATTTTATAATTAAACGTTGGCTGCGTTAATTCTAGTAATTTATCTGTTTCGAAAAAGTAAATGCTTTCGTCAAAAACATGCGTGTTTTCATCTAATAATTCAGCCACTAATAAAATATTTGATTTGTTGTATTTTGAAATAAACTGATTCAAATTCTCAGTAAAATAAATGGCACTTGTATTTAATTTTATGTCGATGTCTTTTTCAAAAGCATTTAATAATTCCCCATTAAAATTCAGCAGTTTCAAATTTAGTTTAGCGCTTTTGTTTTCTAATTCATCTGAAACAATATGAACTTGTAATTGCTTATCTTTCACAAAAAACATGGATTTTATAGGCTTGTATAATTCTTTTACCTTAAAATGAGAAGCCTTCCAATTTCCATAATAATCGATGCTAGACCAAGAAGCTACGGGCCAACAATCGTTTATTTGCCAATAAAGTGACCCCATACAGTAAGGCATGTTTCTACGATGTGCTTCAACAGCTATTTGCATTCCTTTAGCTTGCAATAGCTGACTTACATATAAAAAAGATTGAAAATCCTTTGGTTTACGATACATCGATTCCATATAAAACTCAATGTTTTTATTTCCAATAATGGAACGCTGATGCGATTGCATTACCTCCGAATAAATATCCCAATCTGCTTCTGTGGTATATTTTTTAACCGTTTCGAACTCTGGAAACGATTGAAATCCGTATTCTGACATAAACCGTGGAACGTACTCATTAAAAGTAGAAAATGCAGCTTGTTGCCCCCAAACTTTCCAATAGTGATAATCGCCCGAAGTTAATGTTTGGTCTTCACCTTGCACAGAACTGGGTGACGATGCCCAATAAAACGTGTCTGGATCTAATTCCTTAACAATGTCGGGCAATATGCTATGAAATACATCGGTGTAGCCTTTCCAGACCTTATTGAGTATTTCGCCGCCTTGGTTATTATAAATATCATTAATCCAGCCCCAATTTTTCCAACCTAACAAATTTTCATTATTGCCGCACCATAATGCGATACTGGTGTGATTACGTAATCGTTTTACATTGTAGATCGCTTCTTGCTTCACACTTTCTAAAAAAGCAGTATCACCAGGATACATCGCACAGGCAAACATAAAATCTTGCCATACTAAAATGCCATTTTTATCGCATAACTCATAAAAAATATCCTTTTCATAAATTCCACCTCCCCAAACTCTAATCATGTTATAGTTGGCGTCGACCATATCCTTTATAATTCGCTCATAATCTTGGATAGTAACGCGGTTTAAAAACACATCTTGCGGAATATAGTTCGCCCCTTTCATAAAGACCGGATGCCCATTTAATTTAAAATAAAAACTCGTTCCAAAACTATCAGATTCCTGAACGACTTCAAGGGTTTTGAGCCCAATGTTTTTTGAATTGGACGAAAGCAATTGGCCACCTTTAGTAACTTCCACATCAATTTTATAGAGTTTTTGATTTCCTAATCCGTTTGTCCACCATAATTCAGGATTGTTTATTTTTAAAGGAATTTCAATTTTGTTGGTTCCTTTTTTTAAATCAACTTTTTGACGGACTGATACAACTGAATCAATTTTAATATTCAAAAAAGATTTAAAATCGTCTGTTGCCTCTAATTCCACAGCCACATTAAGTTGTGCTAGTTCATTGGTAATTTCTGTTTGTTTTATATAAACATCTGTGATGGATGCTTTATTCCAAGCTTGTAATACAACGTCTTGCCAAATGCCGCTTGAAACTAATCTCGGGCCCCAGTCCCAACCAAAATGATACCCCGCTTTTCGGCTAAAAACAGCCACTTGGTTATCGCCAATTCCGCCATTTACCGATTGATCATTAACGGCGTTTGGTAGTTTATACCCTAAGGCATCACGTTTTTCTAATCCTAATTTAATCGGAGAATCAAAAACAATTTTCAATTGATTTTCCCCTAATTTTAAAAAGGATTTACTATTCAATTGATGCCCAATAAACATATTATCGGAGCCAAAAACCAACGAATCATTAATATAAATATTTGCGTACGTATCGAGCCCTATAAATGCTAATTCAATAGCTTCTTTTTTAAAAACTTTTTTATCAACCTTAAACGTGGTGTAGTATTCCCAATCGTTTTTATCTATCCATTGCAGTTGTTTTTCATTCAGTCTGTAAAACGGATCTTCAATTACCCCATTCGCCACTAAATCTGTGTGCACCGTTCCGGGTACGCTTGCTTTTAGCCAAAGCGTGTCTTGCACAGCTTTAAACTGCCAATTCGTATTTATATGTTTTGAAATGAAATTGCGAGAACTCTTGCAAGACGTTATACCCATTACTAACACTATTAATATTAAATAGGAATTAATCTTATTGAACATATTATTTGAAACGTATTTTTTAGCTATTTGGTGTTTCAATTGTTTAAAAACACGAATATATTAGTAAATTACTAAAAAAACATGTGCATAAAGGATATTCTTCTCATGATTATTTCTTCAATAAAAACTAATTTTTTTTTTACGTATAAATGATTCTATTTCGAATCATTTTAGGGTACAAAACTTATAAAAACAAAAAAGCCTCACTAAAAATAGTGAAGCTTTTTGTGAGCCCGACAGGATTCGAACCTGTGACCGCCTCCTTAGAAGGGAGGTGCTCTATCCAGCTGAGCTACGAGCCCTCATCACGAAATACAAAACCAGTTTTGTTTTCCGGAGTGCAAATATAAAATTAACTATATATCTAACAAAGATTATTATTGATATTTTTGTTATCAATTTAAATTTATTTTCATTCTACTATTTTATAATTAGAAATACGCGAATTAAATAACAATAATCTTCTTCAATTTAAATATAAGTCAATATCTTTAGGCACCTAATTTATATTGCCCATGATTGCTGAATTAAAAGAAAACTACGGTTACCTTTTTGAAGATAATTTATTAATTGAGATTAATAATTCTGGAACTTTTAAAGAAATCCCTGAAGGATTCCAACTTATAGATATTGGAGATTATATTAAATCGATGCCATTATTAATAAGTGGTGCCATAAAAATTATGCGTGAAGACGATAAAGGTGATGAACTTCTACTCTATTTTATTGAACGTGGAGATACATGTGCTATGACTTTATCTTGTTGCATGGGTAAGAAAAAAAGTGAAATTAGAGCCATTGCCGAAACACCTACTAAACTTATCATGATTCCCATTGAGAAAATGAGTGAGTGGATGGGAAAATATAAAAGTTGGCAAAATTTTATCCTGCAAAGTTATCATGATAGAATGTCTGAGCTTTTAGAAGCCATTGATACCATTGCCTTTTTAAATATGGACGAGCGATTACTTAAATATTTACGCGATAAGGCCATGGTAAATCACGACGATTTAATTCAAGTAACCCACCAAAATATTGCGTTCGATTTGCATACCTCGAGAGTTGTGATTTCCAGATTATTAAAGACTTTAGAAAACAAAGGAAAAATAATACTAAACAGAAATAGCATTAAATTATTAGACCTTTAAGGATTAAGTAACAATTGTTACGGAATTAAACTTCTTAACATTATAGCTTTGTAGTGTAAATTTAAACTATGTCTATCATTGATTATTTGGGCTATTTTGCTGCTTTTTTAATAGGCATTGTACTCGGTCTTGTTGGTGGCGGAGGCTCCATTTTAACAGTGCCTTTACTTGTGTACCTTTTAGGATATAATCCAGTAGTTGCAACTGCCTATTCATTATTTGTTGTCGGTACTTCTTCTTTGGTTGGTGTCATTCAAAAACACCAGAAGCGCTTAGTCGATTTTAAAACAGGTTTAGCATTTTCATTTCCGTCATTTTTGGCTGTTTACATTTCAAGAAGATATCTCGTACCCAATATCCCAGATGAAATATTTAAAATAAATAGTTTTACGCTAACAAAAGAAATGGCCATCATGGTATTTTTTGCAATAGTTATGCTAATTGCATCAACTTCCATGATAAAAAGAAAAACGAAGAACGAAGATTTATTTACAAAACAGCCCTATTATAAAACATTTATACAAGGATTAGTTATTGGTGTTATTACTGGTTTAATAGGTGCTGGAGGTGGCTTTTTGTATGTTCCTGCACTGGTACTCTGGTCTGGATTATCTATGAAAAATGCCGTTGGAACCTCGCTGGTAATTGTATCTATAAATTCGATAATAGGGTTTTTCGGTGATTTGCATTCCTTACGCATCGATTGGCTTTTTCTATTATCATTTTCGTTTTTAACTATTTTAGGAATACTTCTGGGAGGCTATTTATCAAAATATGTATCCAATAAAAAACTTAAAAAAGGCTTTGGTTGGTTTATATTGGTAATGGCCATTTATATTTTTATAAAAGAGTTCTCCCAATAAGAAACTTGTAACTATTGTTACTACAAAAATTCAAAAAATGACTTATTTTTACAGTTAACAAACTATTGATTATGAAGATTGAACAAATATATACGGGATGTTTAGCACAGGGTGCTTATTATATTGAAAGTAAAGGAGAGGTTGCTATTATAGACCCATTACGGGAAGTATCTCCATATATTAAACGTGCAAAATTAGACGATGCCAAAATAAAATACATTTTCGAAACACACTTTCACGCAGATTTTGTGAGTGGCCATGTAACACTATCAAAACTAACTAAAGCGCCAATTGTGTTCGGACCAACAGCTAACCCATCGTTTGATGCCATTGTAGCCCAAGATGGTCAAGTATTCCAATTGGGCGAAATTAGTATTACTGCGCTTCATACGCCAGGTCATACCATGGAAAGCACGACCTATTTACTAAAAGATAAAGACGGAAAAGACCATGCTATTTTTAGTGGCGACACCTTATTTTTAGGCGATGTAGGCAGACCAGATTTAGCACAAAAAGCGGCGCATATGACGCAGGAACAGTTAGCAGGTATGCTGTTTGACAGTTTAAGAACCAAAATAATGCCTCTTGCCGACCATGTTATTGTATACCCTGCTCATGGTGCTGGTTCTGCATGCGGAAAAAATTTAAGCAAACAAACTGTTGGAACTATTGGTGAACAGAAAAAAACTAACTATGCGTTACGTGCCAATATGACCAAAAATGAATTTATCAAAGAAGTTACCGATGGTTTGCTACCTCCTCCACAATATTTCCCTTTAAATGTACAAATGAACAAGGAAGGGTACGATGATATTAGTGACGTTATAGAGCGTGGTACAAAACCATTAACACCCAAAGAATTCGAAATAGTCGCTAACAGTACAGATGCCATTATATTAGATGTTCGAAAAGAAAATGACTTTATTCAAGGCCATATTCCACGTTCTATTTTTATTGGATTAGACGGTGGATTTGCGCCATGGGTAGGCGCATTAATTGCAGATGTAAAGCAACCTATACTTTTAATCGCTCCAAAAGGAAGAGAAGAAGAAACTATTATTCGTTTATCGCGAGTTGGTTTTGATAACACATTGGGATATTTAAAAGGGGGTTTTGAAGCTTGGAAAAAGAAAGGGTTTGAATACGACACCATTCTATCCATTCATTCCGAAGAATTAAAAAGTAAAATTTTAAAAGAACATGTCCCTGTTTTTGATGTGAGAAAAGAAGGCGAATATAAATCTGAACACGTTGAAAGTGCACGTAATACACCGTTAGAATACCTAAATGAGCATTTTCATGAATTTCCTGAAAACGAAACATTTTATATTCATTGTGCTGGTGGTTATAGGTCGGTCATTGCCGCATCCATTTTAAAAAGTAGGGGCATCCATAATTTGGTTGATGTTAATGATGGATTTGCTTCCATTAAAAAATCAGGAATACCGGTTTCAAACTATGTTTGTCCAACAACACTGTAATAATTAACATAATTATTAAAGGCATGAGTAAATTTTCAGAAATAATAAACCAAGACAAACCTGTTTTAGTAGATTTTTTTGCGGAGTGGTGCGGACCTTGCAAAATCATGTCGCCAATCTTAAAAGAAGTAAAAGATAGTTTGGGAGAAGCAGTTTCCATCATAAAAATTGATGTAGATAAAAATCAGGAATTAGCAGCTAAGTACCAAGTTAGAGGCGTTCCTACCCTACTCCTGTTTAAAAATGGAAAGCAAATTTGGAGACAATCTGGTGTCGTTCAAAAAAACGAATTAATATCTATTTTAAAATAGAAGCATAGTTCATGGATCTCTCAGAAGATTATTGGAATAATTGTTACATTACCCATAACACGGGTTGGGATATCGGTCACATTTCATCACCTTTAAAAGCTTATTTTGACCAGCTTACAAATAAAGATTTAAAGATTTTAATTCCTGGTGGTGGCAACGCATACGAAGCAGAATATTTATACTTAAAAGGCTTTAAAAATGTGTACGTCGTTGATTTATCTGAGACGGCACTACACAATTTTAAAAATAGAGTTCCAGATTTCACACAGCCGCAATTGCTACATCTAGATTTCTTTGATTTAGATATGAGATTTGATTTAATTATTGAACAAACATTTTTTTGCGCTATAGAGCCATCACTTCGAGCAAGGTATGCTCAAAAAATGAGTCGACTCTTAACCGATTCTGGAAAACTCGTCGGACTCTTATTTAACGACGCTTTAAACCTCCAACAGCCTCCATTTGGAGGAAACAAAAAAGAATATTTAACATATTTTAAACCCTATTTTAATATCGCTATTTTTGAATCTTGCTATAACTCTATTGAAAGCAGAAAAAATCGAGAACTGTTTATAAAATTCACGCTGAAATAATCTTAAACTGACAAATATCATGATTGTAATACTTTGAATTTTATAGATTTACTTATCTAAAATTCAAAATTATGACTCACTTAGCTATGGCTCTTTATAGTTGGACTAATGGCGCTATTATGATTGCCATTTTTGGTATTGTATGCCTTTCCTTAGTTGGAATACTCATTAATTTTATGATGGGAGGTAAAAAGAAAAATGATTCTAACGAATAAAATTTCACCAACTATATTTAACTACATTACCCAAAAAACGAAATTTAAAGAGCCTCTTTTGTCGAGGCTCTTTTTAATTTTTACTAAAATTTCTTCTGAAAAAATACAGTTATATTTCTTCCAGGTTCTGTAATTGGAACCGTTCCAAAATCTGATTGATTATTGAACGAAAAGTTTAAATGATCGTGATAGGTTTGATCGAACAGATTTAAAACCGCCACGCCTAACGAAATATCTTTAAAGGGTTTTACACCAAAACGAATGTCTAAAGTCTCATAACCAGCCGTTTCTATTTCACCAAAGCTTTCAGATATATTGCTTTGTTTGCTAGTTATTTTATACTGTACATTCGCCCATGCTTTAGGCTTATCAAACCCAACCGTAAACATCGTTTTAAATGGTGGTGTTAATGGTAACGACTCAAATAAATCTTTATTTTTAGCATATACATAAGCGGCTTCAGTTTTTATATAATAATCGTTTAAAAAATCTAATCGCCCCATTACTTCAAATCCTGTTTTATAAGCTTTATCTAAATTCTGAAATACTTTTGGATGCACAGGCTCCTGCGTTGGCATATACTTTCTTGTTAAACTGGCGTCTTCAATGGCAACAATATAGTTTTCAAAAAAGGAATAATAAAACGATGTTTCATAACTAAACTTATTCAAAATAGAATTCAACTTTTCATACCCTTTAAAACCAATTTCAAATTGATTATTTGCTTCCGCTTTTAACTCAGGGTTTCCTATATATTCATAAGAATCTTGACCAACCGTAAAATGATTTATAAAACGCTCAATCATATTTGCAGACCGAACCCCTCTTCCATACGCAACTTCGATTATAAAATTATCAGAAACCATTTTCTTAACAGAAATCGTTCCACTTACATTTTCTTCTGTCCGCTTTCTTAAATCATACATAGCAGCAAAATCTGCTTCAGGATCGTTAATGTTAGAGGTAACAAAATCGGCGCGTATTCCAGCTGTTAAAATCGTAGCAGGATTGATAGACCATTTTGCCTCAGTAAATATGCCTATATCGTCAATATAAGAGTCTTGCCAAACCTTGTCATAAAAAAGTCTTGGAGTTGCTAAAGTCATGCCATTCATTATTTTAACAGTTCTATCCCTTCCCCCATCTCGAGCAATATGCATCATATCGATACCAGAATACACGTTGAGTTTATTAAACGGTTTCCAATTCAATTCTACCTTTCCTCCTAAGGTAGTGGCTTCAACAGCCGATGATGCCCCTGTCATCATAAACGATGGCCTTAAATTATTGGTCATTAAATGATCTACATAGCTATAGTAAGTTTTAGCCGTTACAGATTTTAAAACGTCTCCAATGTTAGACCATTTATAATCTAAAGATAAAATACTGCTATTATCATATTCAGTGTCCATGGGTAAACCGGCATGTAAAACATCTCTACCAAAAGATTGTCTCCAATGTGCTTGTATGCGATTATTTTCGTGTGAAATTATAACCAAATTTAACGCCATAATCTGTACTTCGGAAGGATGATGGTATTTCAATTTGGCTACCATCTTCATAATTACCAAAATCTCTATAACCAACATTGCCAACCAAATCGTAAGTATCTGTTACGTGTTGTAATTGCAACATAGTAACATACGAATTTCCATTAGACTCATAGCCACCCGACACTTTTCCGTGTAAACCCGTATCTTCTATACTTGGTTTATCTGTTACCATATTAATAATACCTCCAAAAGTAGCACCATATCGCACTGTATAAGGGCCTTTTATAATTTCGATTTTTGAAATTTCTTCGGGAATAATATGAGTGGTAATTGGATCCATTCTATTTGGGCAGGCATGCATTGCTTTGGTTCCGCCATCATATTGAATATTTAACTGTTCATATTGTGAGGCTCTAAAAGATGGATCTATGGCGTAATTCCCTCTTTTAATAACAGAGAAACCGTTTAAATTGTTAAATAAATCGGCTACATTTTTAGGTTGAACAATGTTTTTTTGATAGTCGTTTGATACCAACGTAAGTACAGGATCCGTTAAGCGTATTACCTGTTATAAAAACTTCGTCGAGCTGTACTGTTTTTTGTGTAATAGTATCATTTACTTTTATCTGTTTTCTCTTGAGAAAAAGACAAAGTATAAACTAGTGTGCATAACAGCACACCATAAAATTTTCTCATTTTTTGTTGTTTAAAAATTAAAATAAATACGATTACAGAAGCTTATTTTAAACTTCTGCATTTTTCGTTAAAAAAGATGAGAATTATATTTGTGGAGGATGATCAAAAGATTTAGAAATAGCATTGCAATATAAATTGCTATAATTATTTATTAAAGTGCTTTTTGATGCATTATTAATGAATTTAAATGAATTTTGCCCAACAATAAACAAGGTTATTTCTTTAAAATTCATGGCCTTAAAAGGCTCTTTATCATCATTTGTGTTGCTTTCTGCTACTTTCTTTAAATGACATTTCCCTTCACATTGCATTTCGGGCTTGTCTTTATTTTCGCAAAGTCTTTCAATAAAATCAGACTTATCAACATAATAGTAAGCATACGTAAAAGACAATTGCAAACTATTAATTAAGATAGCTGCCGTAAGTATAAATGATAATATTATAGATACCATTTTCATGAATACAAAATTACGTTTTTTAATTTTACTTAATGACACTTTTGTTACCTGTTTAATATAATAATAATCTACCTAGTTTTAATATTAAACATCAAGCTTGATGAATTCTTAAAAAGCTATTTAATAGTAACAGAAAGTTTATACTTATTATATAAGTACTTTATAGTAATGATTCTTTTTTTAGCCTTTAAAGTTACAATCCATTTAAAAAGGTGTTGTATTTTTGCACTACTAAAAAACTTATAATGGAAGACATGCTCTTTTATGATAGAATGCAATTTGCATTTACTATCACATTTCACTATTTATTTCCGCAATTAACCATGGGATTATCCTTAATGATAGTCTATTTTAAATGGAAATTTTTAAGAACACAAAATTGATAAATACAATGATGCGGCAAAATTCTGGATGAAGATTTTTGCACTTAATTTTGCTATGGGTGTTGTTACAGGTATTCCTATGGAATTTCAATTTGGAACCAATTGGGCTAAATTTTCTGAACTTACAGGTGGCATCATTGGGCAAACCCTCGCCATGGAAGGTATGTTCTCCTTCTTTTTAGAATCCTCTTTTTTAGGACTTTTTATTTTTGGTGAAAAATTACTAGGGCATAAACTTCATTTTGTAACTGGATTTCTAGTATTTTTAGGTTCTTGGGCAAGTGGATTTTTAATTATTGCAACACATTCCTGGATGCAACATCCTGTTGGTTACGAAATATTAGAAAACGGAAAATTTGTATTAAATAATTTTGGGGCTTTATTTACTAACGCGTGGTTATGGCCTTCTTATTTACATAATCAAGCAGCTTCTTTAGTTACGAGCTTCTTTTGTGGTTGCAGCTATTGGTGCTTTTTATTTGTTGAACAATAAACATAATGAATTCGGAAAATTATTTGTGAAAACAGGAGTTGTTTTCGGATTGATTTCAAGCTTAATTGTGGCATTTCCAACGGGAGATTTAGCTGCAAAAAATGTGGTAAAACACCAACCCGTAACGTTTGCCGCCATGGAAGGCATTTTTGAAACAGAAGATGGTGGTTCAGAAATTGTACTTATTGGACAACCCAATATGATAGATAAAAAACTTAGATAATAAAATTGCGGTACCTAATATTTTAAGCTTTTTAACCTATCAAAAATGGGATGCACAAATAAAAGGACTTAAATGAGTTTGATGAAAAAGATTATCCAACCAATATTCCTGGTTTGTATTATGCGTATCATATTATGGTTGGTTTAGGCACTATTTTTATTGGATTAATGTTATTTGCCATTGTTCAATTATTCAGAAAAAAACTATATAAAACCAAATGGATTTTATGGTCGCTTATGTTTATGCTGCCATTTCCATATATTGCAAATACTACAGGCTGGTATACTGCAGAACTTGGTAGACAACCATGGTTGGTGTACAATTTACTTAGAACCGCAGATGGTGCTTCTCCAACAGTTTCTTCAGGAAACACCTTGTTTACACTATTAGGATTTATAGGACTTATATTTATTATTAGGGCTTTTATTTTTAATGCTAGTTGGAAAAATTATTAATAAAGGACCTGAACTTATAAAACACTAACTATGGAATTATTTTGGTATATCGTTTTAATGACAATGTTAACAATCTATGTGATTTTAGATGGTTACGATTTTGGTGCAGGAATTATTCATTTGTTTTTTGCTAAAACAGAAAAAGACAAAAAAGCAATCACAAATGCTATTGGTCCGTTTTGGGATGCTAATGAAGTATGGCTTATCGCTGCTGGAGGGATTGTTGTTTTTTGCATTTCCAACATTATATGCCTCGTCTTTTAGTGGTTTTTATTTACCGCTGATTATGATTTTATGGTTGCTAATTTTTAGAGCCATTGGTTTAGAGTTACGCGGACAAGTACATAATAAAATGTGGGAAGCAATTTGGGATAAAGCGTTTGGTATTGCAAGTTTACTTTTGGCCTTATTTTTTGGAATTGCTCTAGGCAATGTGGTTAGAGGTGTAAATTTAGGAATGGTAACAAATGGAGTATCAACTCAAGAAGCCCATTATTTCTTTTTACCACTTTGGAATTCAACATTTAGTCCGCAAGCAGAGCATTTAGGAATTATAGATTGGTTTACAATATTGTTAGGTATTATTGGTGTTGTTGCCCTAACCATACATGGTGCAAATTGGATTATTTTTAAAACCAATTCAGATTTAAATCCGAAACTTAAAAATGTTGTTTTTAAACTCAATTTTGTACTGCTTAGTCTTAGTGATTATATCATTATCTATATGGCATATTATAGAACCACAACCGTTTCATAATTTTTTAAATCAGCCTTGGTTATGGATTTTTCCAATTATAACCTTTACTGGATTATTTGGATTATTTAAAGTAAAATCATTTAAAAAACATGGACTAGGATTTTTATTTTCGTCACTCTTTTTATTTGGTGGTATTAACCTCTACTGTCGCTTCAATTTTCCCTAAAGTTATTGCCATCAACAAATTCTGTAAATCCAGATTTAACGATATATAATGTTGCTGCACATGAGTATGGACTTTCTGTTGGTGTCTATTGGTTTGCAATTGCTGCTATTTTAGTGATTGTTTATTTCACCATTCAATATAAAGTTTTTAAAGGAAAGATGGATGATATAGGTTACGGAGAACATTAAAGAATTAAAAATAATCAAACTAAGATATAGTTTGATTATTTTTTTTATATTTGTTAACCATTTGGTTAAACCATATAGTTTAAAATGACAAAAGATAAAGACACTTCAACCGAAAGCAACATTTTAGATGCCGCCAAACGTGTATTTCAAAATAAAGGAATGGATGGCGCTCGTATGCAAGAAATAGCAGATGAAGCTAACATAAACAAAGCCATGCTTCACTACTATTTTAGAAGCAAACAATTACTATTTGAAGCGGTTTTTAAAAATGCATTTTCTTTATTGTCACCGCAATTAAATACCATTTTAAACGATGATTCTTCTATTGAAGATAAGATTAAAAATTTTTCATTTAATTATATCTCCTTCATCATTAAGCATCCTTATCTGCCAAATTTTATTATTCAAGAATTAAACAGAAACCCAGAATTTATGTTAACAATTCAATCTATAAGCGGGTTTCCCAACATTGAAAAATTTAAAAATCAAGTTAAAAGTGAGGTTGAAATGGGATTAATAATTCCTATAGAAGCAGAACAATTATTTATCAATATTATGGCCTTAAATATTTTTCCATTTGTTGCAAAACCATTGGTAAAAGCCTTGATTAATAAGAACGATGAAGACATGAATGCTATACTTGAAGCGAGAAAAACCGAGGTTGCAAATTTTATAATTAACGCTATTAAAAGAAAATAAAATGAACAGAATACTATACTTTATAGTTATACTTTTCGGGCTTCCAATGGCTGCACAACAATCCATAACATTGCAGGAATGTTATGATTTGGTAACAAAAAATTACCCACTAGCCAAACAATCACAGCTATTCAAGCAACAAAACGAGTTAGATTTGAAAGTTATTTCCAAAGCCAAATTACCGCAATTAGATTTTTCAGCACAAGCAACTTATCAATCTGATGTCACTAGTATTCCTTTGCCAAATACAGGTATTGAACCCCTAAACAAAGATCAATATCGCGCCACACTTTCTGTGAATCAATTAATTTATAACGGTGGATTTATCAATACCTCTTCACAAGTTAAATCAGCACAATTAAAAACGCAACAAAAACAAGTAGAAGTAAGTTTATACCAGTTAAAGCAAAAAATAAATCAACTCTATTTTTCAATACTTTTACTTGAAAAGAAAAAACAACTTTTAACAGAAAAGCAAACGCAATTACAAACGCAACTTAAAGAAGTAAAGTCTGGTGTTAGTAATGGAATGTTGTTACCAAGTTCAGACAAAGTTTTAGAAGCAGAATTGTTAAAAATAGAACAACAATTTTCGGAAATTGAAAGCAACAAATTATCGCTTGTTGACCATTTATCGTCATTTACAGGCATAGTACTTAATCAAGAAACTTTATTTATAATACCATTAAACCAAACCATTATTAACACAGAAATAAATCGTCCGGAATTAGATTTATTTCAACTTAAAAAAGAAGAAATAGAACTATCGGAAGCATTAATTAGAAAACAAAATTCTCCAAAACTTGTTGGTTTTGCAACTGGTGGTTATGGCAACCCTGGATTAAATATGCTGGATAATTCGTTTCAAACATTCTACACCGTTGGGGTTAAATTAAACTGGAATGTTTTTGATTGGAACATAAATAAAAAACAACGAGAATCGCTGGCCATTAATAAAGATTTGGTTGAAACAGAATTAGAAACTTTCAAATTAAACACAAATATTGAACGTAACAACTACCAGAAAGAAATTAAGAAAATTTCTGATTTAATAAAAATAGATACCGACATTATTGCCTTGCGAAAAACAGTACTTAATGCCGCCGAATCACAACTAAGTAATGGCGTTATTACAACTTCTGCATACATAACAGAACTAACCAATTTAAACGAAGCCGAAAACAGTTTGGCAACACATAAAATTCAATTAGAATTGGCAAAAGCAAATTATAATATTACAACAGGAAATTAAATAAATACCATTATGAATTTTAACAAATATATTATAGGCATTAGTTTTATTACAAGCACCTTATTATCGTGTAACAACTCGAACGGAAAAGCCGATGGTTACGGGAATTTTGAAGCTACAGAAATTACAATTTCTGCAGAAAATAACGGAAAATTAATGCAATTTGATGTAAATGAAGGTGATATTCTTAAAAAAGAGGCCTTATTAGGATATATTGACACCATTCCACTTGCTCTAAAAAAACAACAATTATTGGTTTCAAAAGCGGTAATATATCAAAATCTAAAGGTGTTTTATCTCAAATTTGTGTGTTAAATGCCAGATTAAAAACGGCAAATATTAACAAAACAAGAATTCAAAATTTAATAAAAGAAAATGCAGGAACACAAAAACAATTAGATGATGTATTGGGCGAAATTGATGTAATTAAACAACAAATTAGAAGTATTGAAATACAAAATGCTCCTGTTGTAAATGAACTAAAAAGTATTGATGTACAATTGAACAATTAGAAGATCAAATTAAAAAAAGTATAATTACAAATCCTATAAACGGAACTGTTTTAGTAAAATATGCCGAACCAAATGAAATTACTTCGTTTGGAAAACCACTGTATAAAATTGCCGATTTAAGCAGCATGGAATTACGTGTTTATATAAGCGAAACACAATTAGCACAATAAAAATTGGACAAGAAGTTACTGTTAAAATTGATAATGCAGATGCGATGAAATCTTATAAAGGAACCATTTCTTGGATTGCTTCGGAAGCTGAATTTACTCCAAAAATCATTCAAACAAAAGAAGAACGTGTAAACTTAGTTTATGCAGTAAAAATTGATAGTAAAAAACGATGGTAGTTTAAAAATTGGAATGCCTGCTGAAATGTGGATAAACAATAATTAATATCAAATTAAAACAACAATATTATGGACAAACATGAATACAATGTAAACATTAATTGGACACAAGACCGAAAAGGTATGATGTGTTCTCCAGAATTAAACAGTGTAGAATCAAACAGAACTAACTGTATTGAAGTAGCGACACCATCCTCAATTTGATAAAGGCATACCATAACATTTGGTCGCCAGAGCACTTATTTACGGCTGCCGTAAGCAGTTGTTTAATGACTACTTTTTTAGCCATTTCTGAATATTCAAAATTTGAATTTATCAGCTTTAAATGCGGTTCAAAAGGTATATTAGACAAAGTAGATGGTAAATTCGTTATGACCGAAGTATTACTATACCCTGAAGTTATCATTTCAGATGAAAGCCAACGCGAACGTGCTTTAAAAATTCTTGAAAAATCTGAAAAAGCCTGTTTAATTTCAAATTCCATTACTTCTAAAGTAACCATGGAACCAAAAATTACGGTTCAAAATTAGTCTGAAAATGAGTATTTCTGTCACCAATATATCGAAATCTTATAAAAAGTAAAAGCGCTTACAAAACATTTCTTTTGAAGTAAAACCAGGTGAACTTTTTGGACTTATTGGTCCTGATGGTGCTGGAAAAACAACCCTATTTAGAATTTTAACCACCTTATTATTGCAGATGAAGGAACTGCAACTGTTGCAGGTTTTGATGTTGTTAAAGATTATAAAAAAATTAGAAATAATGTTGGTTATATGCCAGGGAGATTTTCCTTGTATCAAGATTTAACCGTTGAAGAAAATCTGAATTTTTTCGCTACTATTTTTGGAACTACCATTGAAGAAAACTACGATTTAATAAAAGATATTTATGTTCAAATTGAACCTTTTAAAAATCGAAGAGCTGGGAAACTTTCTGGCGGAATGAAACAAAAACTAGCCTTGTGTTGTGCATTAATTCACAAACCAAAAGTGTTGTTTTTAGATGAACCAACAACAGGTGTTGATCCTGTTTCGCGAAAAGAATTTTGGGAAATGTTAAAACGTTTGCAACAAAAAGGAATTACCATTTTGGTTTCAACACCTTATATGGATGAAGCTGCTTTATGCGATAGAATTGCATTAATTCAAGATGGTAAAATATTGGAAATTGATACACCAGAAGCAATTGTAAAACATTATCCAAAAACCATTTATAATGTGAGTGCAAATAATATGTATCAATTAATCAAAAGTTTAAAAGCCTACGAACATCATTATAGCGTTTATCCTTTTGGAGAATTTGTGCATTATACAGATCAAAGAGAACGATTTTAATTCAGAAGATTTAAAACCGTATTTAGAAACTCAAAAGCTTATCAGAATATTCAAATCTATCAAACGACAACCAACCATTGAAGATACCTTTATGGAATTAGCAAAATAATGGAAAACAAAAACGTTATAGAAGTTGAAAATTTAACCAAAATTTTTGGTGATTTTACTGCTGTAAATGCCATTTCTTTTGAAGTTAAAAAAGGTGAAATATTTGGTTTTTTAGGTGCCAATGGTGCAGGAAAAACCACGGCTATGAAAATGCTGATTGGTATTTCAAATCCTACTTCTGGAAATGCTAATGTTGCTGGTTTTGATGTGTTTTACCAAGCCGAAGACATTAAAAAAAATATTGGCTATATGAGTCAAAAATTTGCCTTATATGATGATTTAACGGTAAAAGAAAACATTACTTTTTTTGGTGGAATTTATGGATTATCACGAGCAAGAATTAAAGAAAAAGCCAAAGAATTAATTGAAGAATTGGGTTTACAAGATGTAGCAAATCAATTGGTTGGTTCATTGCCATTGGGTTGGAAACAAAAAATATCATTTTCGGTTGCCTTATTACACGATCCTAAAATTGTGTTTTTAGATGAACCAACAGGTGGTGTTGATCCAATTACAAGACGACAATTTTGGGAAATGATTTATAAAGCAGCCGATAAAGGCACTACCATTTTTGTAACCACACATTATATGGATGAAGCCGAATATTGCGATCGAGTTTCCATTATGGTAAATGGAAAAATTGAAGCTTTGGATACACCCAAAAAACTAAAAGAACAATTTAAAGTTGAAAACATGAATGATGTGTTTTTAAAATTGGCAAGAAACCCATCCCCGACCCTTCCCGAAGGAAAGGGTGCAGATGACAATATACATTAATAATATAAAACTCCCTTTGGGGAGTTAGAGGAGCGAATGAAACGATTTATAGGTTTTATAAAAAAAGAATTCTACCATATTTTTAGAGATAGACGCTCGTTGTTTATTCTTTTTGGAATGCCTATTGCTCAAATTTTGCTGTTTGGATTTGCCATTACCAATGAAATTAATAATGTAGATATTGCCATTTTAGATCATTCGAAAGATGCCAATACACAAGAAATTATCAATAAAATATCAGCTTCAAAATATTTCAGCATTAAACAAATGATTGAACGCGAAGCAGACATTGAATCTGTATTTCAAAAAGGAAATGTAAAAGCAGTTTTAAATTTTGAAAAAGATTTCAGTCAAAAATTGATTAAAGAAAAAAAAGCCACCGTTCAAATAATTACAGATGCTACAGATCCAAATACAGCCAATACCATAAGCAATTATGTAAATGCCATTCTTCAAAATTATCAAAAACAATTAAATAAAGACATCACAATTGCTTATCAAATTGTTCCAGAAACACGAATGGTTTATAATCCGGAACTTAAAAAGTGTTTATATGTTTGTTCCTGGTGTTATGACCATTATTTTAATGTTGGTTTCGGCAATGATGACCTCCATTTCCATTACCAGAGAAAAAGAATTGGGCACCATGGAAATTTTGTTAGTTTCGCCTTTAAAACCATTTCAGGTTATTATTGGCAAAGTGTTTCCATATATTTTTCTATCCATTATAAATGCTATTGTTATTGTTATGTTGAGCATTTTTATATTTAAAATGCCAGTTCAGGGAAGTTTGTTTTTATTGGCTTTAGAAAGTATTCTTTTTATAATTACTGCCTTGGCTTTAGGAATTTTAATTTCAACCATTTCGGCTACACAACAAACCGCAATGATGATTTCGTTAATGGGTTTGATGCTTCCAGTAATATTATTATCCGGATTTATTTTTCCAATTTCAAGTATGCCTTTACCACTTCAAATAATTAGCAATATCATTCCTGCAAAATGGTTTATCATCATTATTAAAGGTATTATGTTAAAAGGTGTTGGACTCCAATTTATTTGGAAAGAAACCTTGATTCTATTGGGAATGACTGTGTTTTTTATAGGATTGAGTGTAAAGAAATATAAAATTAGATTGGAGTAATGAAAACAATAGGTTTTATAATACAAAAAGAGTTCAAACAAATCTTTAGAAATAAAGGAATGCTGCCTATTATTTTTATTTTGCCGTTGATACAATTGATTATTTTATCTAATGCGGCCACCTTTGAAATTAAAAACATCAAATTTGCTTATATTGATAATGACCATTCTTCTAATTCTCGTGCTTTAGTTGATGCTTTTGAAGCTTCATCTTATTTTAAAGTTTTAAGCAATTTTTCTTCAGAAACTCAAGCCAGTGAAGCCATGCTTAATGGCGACATTGATGTGGTATTAGAAATTCCGTCGCATTTTGAACGTGATTTACAAAAAAACAAACAATCTAATTTAGGTGTTACCATTAATGCTATTGATGGTGCTGCTGCAGGAGTAGAAAATGTGTATGTTAATCAAATAGTACAATCTTTCAATAAAAATATAAAATTGGATTTAATGACACCTTCAGATACGCAAGTACAGCCTTCAACCATTGAAACCATACCCTTGTTTTGGTACAATGAAACGCTTAACTATAAAACCTTTATGGTTCCTGGCATATTGGTTTTATTGGTAACAATGATAACCTTATTTCTATCTGGAATGAATATTGTTCGAGAAAAAGAAATAGGCACTTTAGAGCAAATTAATGTAACACCTATACGTAAAAGTCAGTTTATTATTGGCAAACTCTTTCCGTTTTGGGTTATAGGATTAGGACTATTAACCATAGGATTAACTATTGCTAAACTTATTTTTAATGTACCCATGCTAGGCAGTTTAGCATTGATGTATTTTTATACATCCATATACATATTAGTGGTTTTAGGCATAGGTTTGTTTATATCGAACTTTACAGAAACACAACAACAAGCCATGTTTATTGCTTGGTTTTTTATGGTTATTTTTATTTTAATGAGCGGATTATTTACACCTATTGAAAGCATGCCGAAATGGGCTCAAATAATTACAGAATTCAATCCAATAAAATACTTTGTAGAAGTAATGCGCATGGTTATGCTAAAAGGTTCTGGGTTTATGGACATTCTTCCACAGCTATCAAAAACGCTTATGTATGCCATTGTTATGAATGGTTTGGCTGTTTGGAGCTACAAAAAAACAACGTAATTCCCTTTGTAACTTTTGTTGCTGTAGAATCGTTTAAAGACTCTTATTTTTGACATATGGTAAAAATATATTCTGGTCTCTTAGCCAGAATTTTGGTTGGTTGATGTTAAAGGCACTCTTTTTAGAGTGCTTTTTTCTTTAGTAACATAAGTTGCTGATATACTTGATTTTATTTCTGAAATTTACATATAATTTAATATGAAATAAAATGAAAAAGTCAATAATCAAACAGGTGGCAGCAATTTTTATAATATCCCTTTCAATTTCACTTTTATCTGCGTGCAATGAAAATGATGCTATTGATAGTAGTTCAAATACAGCTATAATTCAAAAAGATAAAGATGCCTTATTATTTATGTTAGAAGAAGAAAAATTAGCTAGAGACACCTATTTGTATTTAGATAATTTATGGTCAATTAATCAGTTTTCAAATATTAAAAACAGTGAACAAACCCATATGGATGCCATTGTTGAATTGTTGGAGCTATACCAAATTGATTATACTATTCTACCCTATGGGCAATTTGAAAATGTAAGCATTCAAAATTATTATAATCAGTTTATAGCCGATGGATCTTTTAGTATTGCTAATGCTTTAAAAATTGGTGCAACCATTGAAGATTTAGACATAGTTGATTTAGAAGAATACATTAACAACATAACAAACACCTCTATTATATCGGTTTTTAAAAGTTTACAATGTGGTTCCAAAAAACACTTAAAAAGTTTTATTACCGGGATAGAAAATATTGGAGAAACGTATACACCACAATTCCTAACCCAAGAAGCATTTAATAGTATCTTATCTGAAAGCAATGGACCTTGTAACTAAATAATATCTTTTTTTTAATTCAATCAACCTTATGCCACTTTAGTTACAATACATTACTTATCAATAAATTATCTTTAATAAATTTAAATTCAAATGTCAAAAATTGTTGTTTTAGGTGCTGGTATTTCTGGCCATGTAGCGGCATCGCATTTACGTAGAAAACTTTCTAAAGACCACGAAGTAATTGTGGTATCTCCTAATTCTAATTACCAATGGATTCCTTCTAATATTTGGGTTGGTATTGGTAGAATAAAGTCGGAAAAAATCTTATTCCCATTAGCTCCTTTGTATAAAAAGAAAGGTATTGGTTTTAAACAAGCAAAGGTAATGTCGTTTTATCCTGAAGGAGATGCTAAAGAACAAAAACCATATGTAATGGCCGAATATGTAGTTGGCGAAAATAAAGGACAACAAGAAAAAGTAACCTATGATTATTTGATAAATGCTACCGGACCAAAATTAAATTTTGAAGCCACAGAAGGTTTAAATCCTGGTTCTAATAAAACCTATTCTGTTTGCACATATACACATGCAGACCACGCCTGGGAAGGATTAAATGCCCTTATTCAAGAAATGAAAAAGGGTAAAAAAGCTAAAATTCTAATAGGAACGGGGCATGCAAAAGCAACTTGCCAAGGCGCCGCATTTGAGTATATTTTAAATGTTGAACAAGAATTAAGGCGCCATAAAGTGCGCGATATGGCAGAAATTACTTGGATTTCGAACGAATACAAATTAGGCGATTTTGGTATGGATGGAATGCTACTAAGCTATGCCAGTATGACCATGAAATCGAGTGAAATGGTTGAAATGATTTTTGAAGACCGAGAAATAAATTGGATACTTGGTGCAGGCGTTAACAAAGTGGAAGATGGCATAGTACACTACGAAAATTTAGATGGTGAAACGAAAACCGAAACGTATGATTTTGCCATGTTAATACCGTCATTTTCGGGGCATGGATTTAAAGCCTACGACAAAGACAATAAAGATATCACCGACAAGCTTTTTAAAGGATTTATGATTGTTGATGCAGATTACACACCTAAACCTTATGAAGAATGGAAGGTTCAAGATTGGCCAGAAACCTACCAAAACCCTAGTTATAAAAATATATTTGCTCCAGGCATCGCATTTGCGCCACCACATAGTATTTCAAAACCAAGAAAAAGTAAAAATGGTACAGACATCTTTCCTTCACCCCCAAGAACAGGAATGCCATCTGGAATTACGGCCAAATTAGTGGCAGACAATATTATTGATTCTATCAAAAAAGGTAAAGAAACGCTTCATCATAAAGGCTCCATGGGCAATATGGGAGCTGCTTGTATTGCTTCAGCTGGATTTGGACTAACGCAAGGCAGTGGAATTAGTATTACCACCTTCCCTATTGTTCCAGATTATATTAAATATCCAAAAACACACGGAAGACATTTAGGAAAAACTTTTGGTTCCATTGGTTTAGCAGGACATTGGCTAAAATTAGCGTTGCATTATGCCTTTATATACAAAGCAAAAATGAAACCACTATGGTGGTTGATTCCTGAGTAGGAATCAAACTATTAACAAATGATTCCCGAATAGGGAATCAAACTTAAAAAAGGTTGATTCCAAAATAGGAATCAAACTATTCAAATAATATATACAAAGAAAAAAATAACAACGATAAAACTTAAAAAATGACAAAACGAATATCTCCAATACAGCGTTTTAAAATGATGAATCCAATTATTCAATTATTTAAATTCTTCATTTTAAGTATAAAAGTTATGGTTATTGTTGCTGGTGGTCACGGTGGCACAAGAAAAGTTCGCTGACAATTTAGATCAATTGTCAGACTTTTAATTGATTGATAGCTAAAAGCACCCTTATGGGTGCTTTTAGCTTTTATCAAATAACAACCAACATAGAAATTTTCTTCCAAACTGATATTTATCAGTGCTCAACATTTGGTCTTGTTCTAATTTAAGGCATTAATTTATAATATGAAAAAACCTGTTTTAAATTTCGTTATTAACTCCGCAATGTCCCTTTGCATGGCAGCCATTATAGGCATAGGATTTCTTATTGAATTTACATTGATTTCTGGACAAAAGCGTCGAGTAATCTATGGTGAAAATGTGGATCTCTACTTTATGGGAATGGACCGACACCAGTGGGGAAATTTACACCTAATTTTAGGCTTCATTTTAATAGGCTTGTTGGTACTTCACATCTTCCTTCACTGGAATATTATTAAATCGGTATATAATAAAGCAATAAAGCGTCCAATACTTAATAAAGTAATCGCATCGGGGTTCCTAGTTATCTGCTTATTATTAATATTCCTTCCCTTATTTATTAAACCAGAAATTAAAACCAACGGCAAACAAAAGAAACATGCTGTTGAAAGTTTGCATAAAAAAGATAAAACATTTACAAATGCCTATATATAAACCGTCAGTAACTTAGGTTACTTACAACACTACTGGTCTACCCTACATTTGCAATATCAAATTACAAACAATGAATACTAAATTATTTAAAATATCTTTCGTGTTTTTAAGCTTTGTCTCAGTACTTCAGGCGCAACAATTAGTTCCTATATCTAAGTCTGAAGTATTGAACAAAGTTTCAGAAGAACAATCAGTCAATTAAAATTTCGAACGAAGATTTTAAAAGCGCACGCGCAGATTATAGGCAAACCAATGCCATTTTTTTACCAAATATTACGGCTTCCCATACGGGCATATCAACTACCAATCCGTTAATGGCGTTTGGTTCTAAATTAAATCAGGAAATCTTAACGCAAAACGATTTTAATCCCGCGT
The DNA here is from genome assembly GCA_963704215.1 of uncultured Flavobacteriaceae bacterium. Classification (GTDB taxonomy): domain Bacteria; phylum Bacteroidota; class Bacteroidia; order Flavobacteriales; family Flavobacteriaceae; genus Mariniflexile. The sequence continues at coordinate 18,281 of CAVPHK010000002.1, read as the reverse complement.
TATTAAACAATCCAAATCAAACTCAAAATTTTGCCACAAAACTAGAAGTTCAACAACCATTAATCAATATAGATGGTATTTATCAGCGTAAGGCGGCAAAGGCTAAAATGAATGCCATGTCGTTACAATCGCAAAGAACCAAAGAATATTTATCTATAGAAGTAGAAAAGGCCTATATGCAACTTCAATTAGCTTACAGAGGCGTTTCTGTTTTAGAAAAAGCCTTAGAAGCCGCTATCTCAAATAAATTACTCGCAGAAAACAGCTTTAAACAAGGGTATTTGCAGCAAGCAGATATTTTAAATGTTGAAGTGCATGTAACAGAAGTAAAAAACCAATTGCAAATGGCTAAAAGTAATGTACATAATGCATCAAATTATCTATCCTTTTTAATGAATGATGAAGCGTACGTTGTTTATCAACCTAGCGATAGCTTAACGATTAATAAAATAGACTATACAAACGACATTCAAATTTCTGAAAATCGTTCTGATATTAAAGCTATGGAATCGGTTACAGTTGCTTACGAAGCCATGAATAAAGCAGATAAAATGGCATTTCTACCACGCTTAAACGCTTTTGGAAGCTATGAGATTTATGACGATCAAGTATTTCAAGGTGATGCTAACGGGTATTTAATTGGCGCTCAATTAAGCTGGGATATATTTAAAGGATCTCAACGCATTGGAAAAGCACAAAAAAGCAGCGCTGAATTTGAAAAATCGAAACTACAATACGAGCAGTATGTATCGCAAAGCAATTTGGAATTAAACAAAGCAAAACGTTCGCTTACCGATGCTGAAAACAGACTGAATTTAACTTCGTTAGCTTTAGAACAATCCAAAGAATCATTAAGAATTAGAACGAACAGGTTTAAAGAAGGTCTGGAGAAAACATCTGATTTATTGATGGCCGAAACACAATATGCACAAAAGCAATTAGAATATTACCAAACCATTTTTGAATATAATTACACACAAGCATACTTAGAATTTTTAACAACCAGCGAATAACCGTTAGACTGTAACCAAATGAGCTCTGTTTGAGCTCAGTAAAAACCTATAAAATTTTAAAATAATAAAAATGAAAAAATATACATACTTAATCGCCTTAATCACAATATCAATAGCTGTGAGCAGCTGCGGAAATGACAAAAAAGAGGCGCCTACAGAAAACAGTATTCCTGTAAAAGTTAGCGCTGTTACCGAAAACACGGGTAATTCTTTTTTAACAGCAAGTGGAACCATAGAAGCTGTTAACAGTGCCAATTTAAGCACCAGAATGATGGGCTATGTAACTAAAGTTCATGTAAAAGTAGGCGACAAAGTTAACAAAGGTCAATTATTAGTATCTATAAACAATACCGATTTACAAGCTAAAAAAGCACAAGTAAATGCTGGCATTACTGAAGCCACGGCAGCTTTTAACAATGCAAAAAAAGATTATAACCGCTTTAAAAATTTAATGGCCGACAACAGTGTATCTCAAAAAGAATTTGATGATATGACCGCACATTACGAAATGGCAAAAGCACGTTTAGAAGGTGCTAACCAAATGAAAAATGAAATAAATGCCCAATTTACCTATTCGAATATAACAGCGCCTTTTAGTGGCATAGTTACAGGTAAAACAATTGATGAAGGCGATATGGCAAACCCAGGTATGCCTTTAATTTCGGTAGAAGCTCCTGGGAACTTTGAAGTAGTTGCCAATGTACCAGAAAGCGATATTTCTAAAATAGCGTCTGGTATTTTAGTAAATGTGCTCGTAAAGTCTTTAAGCAAAACGGTAAAAGGAAAAGTTACTGAAGTAAGTAATTCTGCTAAAAATACTGGCGGACAATATGTGGTTAAAGTTGCTTTAGATAAAACAGAAACACCCATTTTATCTGGCATGTTTGTAACCGTACAATTCCCTACAGAAGCTCAAGAACAAACCGAAGTAGTTCTGGTACCTCAGGAAGCTTTAGTTACTAAAGGTCAGCTTTATGGTGTTTACACAGTTAGCGAAAGTAATACGGCCCTATTACGTTGGTTACGTTTGGGTAGAACCTTTGGTGATCAAGTAGAGGTTTTATCTGGATTATCGGCTAACGAATCGTACATCATTTCAGCCGACGGAAAATTATATAATGGTGCTAAAGTTAATATTCAGTAATAAATAACGCGTTAAGGATAGCAGTGAAAATCCTTTTTTTTGAAATTGTAAAACGTCATTGTATCGCAAAGAATGCCTGAGTACATTTAAAAATTTACTTCGGAACGACAGATTAAAAAAAAGATTGCAACGAATAGCCTGTTAAAACGCCCAAAAAATATATAAAAATGCAAGAAGGAATTTCTGGTAAAATTGCCCACTTTTTTATCAACTCTAAGCTAACTATTTTGTTAATGATTGGCTTGATGATAATTGGTATATATAGTTCGTTTCTTATTCCTAGAGAAGAAGAACCACAAATAAATGTGCCTATGGCCGACGTACTGGTGGGGTATCCTGGTGCGAATCCAACCGAGGTTGAAAACCGTGTTGTAAAGCCTTTAGAAAAAATTATTTCTAACATTAAAGGCGTTGAACACGTGCATAGTATGGCTATGAACGGGCAATCTGTAATGGTGGTACAATTTTATGTTGGTGAAGATACCGAGCGCTCTTATGTAAAACTTTATGATGAGTTGATGAAACATGAAAACATGTTTGCTGAAGGTGTTTTTAAACCCATTATTAAAACACGTTCTATTGATGATGTGCCCATGCTTGGATTAACCCTTTGGAGTGAAAATTATGATGATTTTCAACTGCGACAAATAGCCGAAGAACTAACGTCTGAAATTGAAAAAGTAAAAGATGTTTCTATTACCAAAGTAATTGGTGGCAGAAACCGTGAACTAAAAGTGGTTTTAGATAAAGATAAAATGGCTGGAAACGGTGTGGATGCGTTAGGCATTATGCAAATGATTAAAGCCAACAATAGCAGCTCGCAATCGGGCAGTTTTGTAAATAATGATACCGAATATTTAATAACTACCGGACGTTTTTTAGAAACGGCTGAAGATGTGGAAAATTTGGTAATTGGTGTTAATAAAAACAGGCCTGTTTACTTGAAACAAGTGGCTACGATACAAGACGGACCATCGTCGCCTAAAAGCTATGTGTCATTTGGATTGGGTAATACTAACGAAGCGTACAACGATTTTAAATCGGAATATCCAGCTGTTACTATTTCCGTTTCGAAAGTTAAAGGTGCCGATGCGATGAAAATTTCTGATAAGATATTAACGCACATCGAAAAATTAAAAACAACCTTAATTCCAGACGACGTTCATATTGATGTTACTAGAAATTATGGTGAAACGGCATCGCATAAAGTGGGTGAACTATTATTACACTTAGGTGTTGCCATTTTAGCTGTAACCATTCTAGTAATGCTAGCAATGGGCTGGCGTGGTGGCTTAGTGGTATTCTTTTCGGTACCATTAACCTTCGCATTAACCCTGTTCGCTTATTACATGCTGGGTTATACTTTAAACAGAATCACCTTATTTGCCTTGGTTTTTGTGGTTGGTATTGTGGTAGACGACAGTATTATTATTGCCGAAAACATGCACAGGCATTTTAAAATGAAACGCTTACCTTTTAAACAAGCCGCCATTTACGCTATTAATGAAGTTGGAAACCCAACCATTTTAGCAACCTTTACAGTAATTGCTGCCATTTTACCAATGGCCTTCGTTTCTGGTATGATGGGACCATATATGAGCCCCATGCCCATTGGAGCATCTATTGCTATGATATTATCGTTGTTTGTTGCCTTAACTGTAACGCCTTATTTAGGGTATTATTTACTTCAAGAGAAAGACGAACAAACTCATAAGGAAGAAGAAGGTTTAGAAACCAGCTTGATATATAAAATATATAAAAAAGTGGAGCAGCCATTTTTAGATAATTCTAAAAAGCGAAATCTGATGTTTTTAATTACAGCTGTGTTGCTTTTAGGGTCTGTGTTGATGTTTTTTACCAAATCGGTGGCTGTAAAAATGTTACCTTTTGATAACAAGAATGAGTTTCAGGTAGTGATTGATATGCCAGAAGGAACCACCTTAGAACGAACTGCTGTGGTGACTCAAGAAATAACACAATATTTAAAATCTATACCAGAAGTTGTTGACTACCAAAACTATATAGGCACCTCTGCCCCTATTACATTTAACGGTTTGGTAAGGCATTACGATTTACGTGGAGGCAGTAATATGGCAGATATTCAGGTGAATCTTCTCCATAAAGAAGATAGAGATTTACAAAGTCATGACATAGCTAAAATTGTACGACCAAATATTCAGAAAATCGCGAAAAAACACCATGCGAATGTTAAGATTGTGGAAGTTCCACCAGGACCACCAGTACTTTCTACGCTAGTCGCCGAAGTTTATGGACCAAACTACGATGAGCAAATTAAAGTTGCTGAACAAGTTAAGAGCATTTTAGAAAATACGGTTGATGTTGTTGATGCCGACTGGATGGTTGAAGCAAATCAAATTGAATACCGACTTGAAGTAGACAAAGAAAAAGCCATGTTACATGGTATTGCGCCACAACAAGTGGTTGGCAATTTAACCTATTTACTACGAGAATATCCAATAGCTAATCTGTACGATGAAACCTCTAACGATAATGTTAGCATTGTGCTTTCTTTAGATGATAAAGATAAAACCTCATTGCAAGATATACAAAATTTAAAAATTAAAGGAAGCCGTGGAAATGTTATTCCTGTAAGTGATTTGGTTTCGGTTAAAAAAGAAACGTTAGAACATACCATTTACAGAAAAGACCAAAAACGCGTTGTTTATGTGTTGGCAGATATGGCAGGAGCTTTGGAAAGTCCCGTGTATGCTATTTTAGGAATGAACGAAAAGCTTCAACAAATAAAACTTCCTAAAGGCTATAAAATAAATGAATTATATATGGAATCGCCAACTGAAGAAACCGATTTTACGGTGAAATGGGATGGTGAATGGCAAATAACCTTAGAAGTTTTCCGTGATTTAGGAGCTGCCTTTTTAATAGTAATCGTAATTATTTATATGCTAATTGTGGGTTGGTTCCAAAACTTTAAAACACCTTTAGTTATGATGGTTGCTATTCCACTTTCGTTAGTCGGAATTGTTTTAGGCCATTGGGTTTTAGGAGCATTTTTTACAGCTACCTCATTTATTGGTATGATTGCTTTAGCAGGTGTTATGGTTAGAAACTCGGTACTTATTAATTGACTTTATTGAGATTCGATTAAACGATGGCGTTCCATTAAAACAAGCTATTATTGATGCAGGAGCCGTAAGAACAACACCTATTTTATTAACTACAGGCGCCGTTGTTATTGGAGCGTCTATTATTTTATTCGACCCTATATTTCAAGGATTAGCCATATCGTTAGTAGCAGGTGCCATTGTATCTACATTATTAACGCTTATAGTAGTGCCATTAATTTACTACATCACCGAACGTAAAAAATGGGAAAAGAACGAAACATTAGAAGATAATAATTAAATAAAAAAACATGAAACTAGTTATTATTACCGCCATAAAGCAATTTGAAAAAGACATCATTTTGCAGCTAAAAAAAGCCGATGTAAAAACCTTTTCTTTCAAGGAAGTTAAAGGATATAGAGATAGCACCGAAGATGCTGTTGAATCGAATTGGTTTTCGAGTGAAATGAATTTAACCCAATCCATCTTGTTTTATGCATTTGTAAAAAAAGAGAATGTTGATACGCTTTTTAATTTGATTAATAGTTTCAATGAAAAACAAAAAGCCATGTCTCACATTCATATTGCGGTTGTTAATATAGAAAGATCAAACTAAAAATAGATAATAATGAAAAATAGAGTTTTTAGAGCCGTTGTAGGTTCATTTATACTAATAAGCTTACTACTTGCCGTTTATGTGAATATAAACTGGTTGTGGTTTACCGTATTTATAGGAGCTAATATGCTACAATCTTCAATGACGCAATGGTGCTTATTAGATACCATTTTAGATAAATTGGGCTTAAAAAATTAACAACACAATTAAGTAGAAAATAAAAACAATACGTACAAAGTTAGTACGTATTGTTTTTTTATTTCTTTAAATTCTTTTATTTGTTACTGTATCCATAAAAAGCAAATAAGAGTTTCTTTTCCAAATATTGATAAGAAACTTTTACTATTTACAAGTTTTTCAATTCTCCAAGAATGCTTTCTAAAGATTTTTTAGCGTCATCAAAAAGCATCTTAGTATTAGCTTTAAAGAATAATGGGTTTTCTATGCCTGCATATCCAGCATTCATACTTCGCTTTAAAACAATTACGTTTTTAGTTTTTGAAACATCCAAAATAGGCATGCCATATATTTTACTTGATGGATCATCCTTTGCTGAAGGATTCACTACATCATTAGCTCCAACTACAATCGCCACATCTGTTGAAGCTAAATAATCGTTTGACTCCTCCAAATCAAGTAATTTATCGTAACTCACATCAGCTTCGGCAAGCAAAACATTCATATGTCCAGGCATTCTACCAGCCACTGGATGAATGGTGTATTTAAGTTCAACACCCTTCTTAGAAAGTATATTCTCAACATCTTTAACAATTTTTTGTGCCTGTGCTACTGCCATACCATACCCTGGAATAATAGCAACTCGCTCTGAATACGCAAGTTGAATTGCTAAATCGGATGCCGAAATTTCTTTTACAGTTCCATATACCGCATTCGACGCGCCATCTTCCTTTTTTGCCGAAAAATTGCCAAATAAAACGCCAATTAAAGAGCGGTTCATGGCGGTACACATTAATAAGGTTAAAATAATTCCCGATGATCCCACCAAAATACCACCTAACAGCATAAGTTTATTATCGGTCATAATTCCCGAAATGGCAGCGGTAATACCTGTTAATGAATTTAAAAGTGAAATTACCACAGGCATATCGGCACCTCCAATAGGTGCTACAAACGTTACTCCGTAGATTATAGAAAGTAACGTAAATAAAATTAAATGTGTAGTAGTAAGTTTTCCTTCGTAAGCAAAGAAGCTTATTAATCCTATAGCTACAATTAGCAAACAAATATTCACAATTGTGGCATAAGGTATTTGCAAGTGTTTATCCTTAAGCTTTCCACTTAACTTGCCATACGCTACCATTGATCCTGTAAAAGCAACAAATCCTAAAAATAGATTAGTTAATACTACTGTTAAATCTGTATAATTCCCAATGGAGTTATTATTAATTAACCAAATCAGCGAAATTAAAGCTGCTGAAAAGCCTCCAAAACCATTAAACAATGAAACCATTTCTGGCATTGCTGTCATTGGTACTTTTTTCGCAGAAATTACACCTATAATACCTCCAATTAAAAGGCCTATTCCAATAAATAGATAATTATTATTTTCTGTTTCTAAGGGATAAAAGATGGCCACAACAATTCCCAAGCCAACACCAAGCGCCGCAAGTTTATTACCATTGTTAGCCGACTCGGGGTGCGATAATTTACGTAAACCTATAATTAATAAAATAGAGCTAATAAATAATACAATATCAAATAAAACAGTCATTATTTATTTCTTTTTTTGTTAAACATTTCTAACATTCTTCCTGTAACAGCAAATCCTCCAAAAGCGTTAATGGCACCAAAAATGATACCCAAAGTTGCTAAAATTAAGGTTATATAATTATCGGAAGGTGTTACTCGAATTAATAATATAGCACCAATTAATATGAGTCCACTTATCGCGTTCGAACCCGACATTAAAGGTGTATGTAAGACCGTTGGTACTTTTGATATGATTTCAAAGCCTAAGAAAATCGCAAAGGCCAAGATATAAATCATATTTAAATTAGTTGTAATGAATTGAAGTATATCAGTCATTGTTGGTTAGTTTTTAATTATCGGTTATTATTGAAACAAAACGGTTTCAGAAAATGATTGCATCCTACCATTTTGAATACATTATTAGTGTAAATTAATTTTCGATTGATTAACAATTTGATATGCAAGAAGCTGTGTAAATTTCGTCTTGATTATTGGTTTTTAATTTTAAATCTGAATCTGAAATATGATTTAAAAAATTATAAACATTATTTGCAAAAAGTGTGCTGGCATCCACTACGGCAGCGTCAGATAAATTTGAATTACCCACTATATGCACATAATTATGGATAATCGTTTTACCATCTTCGGTTAACTCGCAATTCCCACCAGCATCCGAAGCTAAATCAATAATTACCGAGCCTCTTCGCATGTTTTCAACCATTTCTTTAGTTACTATAACTGGGGCTTTTGTACTACGCACGGTAGCTGTACAAATAATAACATCAGCATTTGTGATGTGTTTAAACATCATTTCGCGTTGTTTTTTAATAAATTCATCACTTTGTTCTGCCCCATAACCTTGGTCGGTAGCTTGATTAGCGCCTTCTACTTTTAAAAATTTTCCACCTAAACTTTTAACTTCATCTTCTGTCTCCAATCTGGTATCAACAGCTTCAACAACGGCTCCTATTCGCTTTGCTGTGGCAATTGCCTGTAACCCAGCAACACCTGCTCCAATAACAAGAACTTTTGCTGGTTTAATGCTTCCTGCAGAGGTTATTAACATTGGAAAATATCTAGGCAACAAATCTGCTGCTCTTAAGACAGCCTTGTACCCTGCTATAGATGACATAGATGACAATACATCCATGGATTGTGCAATTGATGATCTCGGAATCATATCCAAACTAAAGGCTTTAATTCCGTGCTTTTCTAATTGAACTGAAACATCTTTAAAAATATAAGGTTTAAAATGTGAAATATAAATAGTGCCTTTTTTTAACTTTGGATATTCTTCTTCTTTTATAGGAGTAAACGAAATTACAATATCTGAATTTTCAAAAATTTCTTCTCTACTTTTGATAGACGCCCCTGCAGCCTCAAAATCTGCATTCGCTATAAAAGATGTTCTTCCAGATTTTGTTTCTACTTGCACTTCGTATCCTTTCGCTATTAGTTTTTGAACCACAGAAGGTACCAATCCTACTTTTTTATCATACCACTCTTTTAAAATACCTATGACCATAATGAAAAATTAAAATTCAGCACAAATAAAGGTTATTTTATTAATTTTTCAGCCATTAAAATTAAAAAATATCTAGTTTTTTATTTAAAAACTTCAGCGTTTTCTATGGTGAAATCTGAAATTATTTATAATAATTTGTCAGGTTTAAAGGTTTCTAAAGATTGGGAAGCTTACACTTGCGCTTTAATGAATTTTCGATGGGTTTAAGAAAGTCAAATCGAAGCGAAAGTCAAAGGTTAATGCACTTACGTAGTGAATAATTTTGTAAATTTTTTAGGTAACCGAATAGGTAACCTGATAATTGATTTTAAAGCGAATCAATTGAAAACAAAAAAAATGTAAATCTTTGATTTTCATTTTTTTTGCTATTTTTTGATATCTATTGATACACTAATTGTCGGGATGACAGGATTTTTTAACAATCTGTAAATAATTGTTTTTCAGTATTTTAAACACTATTAATTTAATATGATTCACCGAATTGCACACTAAAATCAAAAAGAACTATTTAAAGGCAAAATTTATTTGCTTTTTGATTACATAAAGATATAAAAATTATCTATCGCTATTTCCTCTTTGACATAATAAATATTAAGTTTCTTTCTTTTCTAATATTTTATCAAATAACAATGACTTAAAATATTTTATTAATAATTATAGATTCGATTAACTTCTTTTCTCAAGAGTAAAATTTAAAAAGACTTCAACCGTTTCAGATACTTTGTCTTTTACTACTTTGGGTATTTTTATATTAAAATCTGAAGCCTTTACTTTAAAACTTCCTGATACTTGTATTAAGTCACCATCATTCGAAAATTTGAGCGGAATATCTTCTAACTTCTTTGTTTCACCATGAAAAGTTAGGGTACCGTTAATTTTAAATATTGATTTAGAACTCAATTTTTCTAATGAAAATTCTTCGAGTTTTCCTTTAAAAATGGCTTTCGGATACATGTCGGATTCAGCATAATTTTCATTGAAATGTTCTTCCATTAGGGCATTTTTAAAACGAAACCCTTTAACTAAAACTAATGCAGCAAATTCTCCATTTTTTGTATCAATTATGGCAGTTACCGAATTATTTATTGCTTTAACTTCTTCAAAAGATGATACAGAAGCCTCAAAATGTACCGTTCCATTTTTTGTAATATATTTTGTTTGTGAAAATATATTAAGACTTAAAAAGGCAATAAAGTATATTATCGTTTTTTTCATTTTTATTAAATTCTAAAACAAGATTGATTTCGACAATTAACTAATTTTCAAGTAAGCCGTCATCAACCCATTGTTGAATTAAATCTCTGTTAGTTTGAGTCATTAAACCACTTTGGGGCATGGGGCTATTAGCATTGTTTATTCTATTAATTAACCCTCTTGTTTCTACAGCACTTTTTACCTGACTATATGTTGTTAAAGACATAGGAGCGCTATTTGTGGTTGGACTGCCATGACAGGAATTACAATTATTATTTATTATACCTTTTACATTACCGTTATAGGTAATTTTGCCCGAAGGGTTCGGATTTGGGTTGGGATTAGGTGTTGGCTCATCGTCACTACTACTTGAACAATTGAATAGCATTAATACTATTCCAAATACGTACATTAAATTTTTAATTTTCATAGCGTTTGTTTTTAATTATTATTTGTTTTTGTTAGAATTTTGTTTAAAAAGTTCTACTTAAAGTTAAATCCAAAGTAAATATTACCATCAGTCCAGTCGCCTGTGGCTTGTCCTAAAAAGCCATTGGTGTTCATAGCTTGTGCATTGGTAAAGTGCATTTGAAAAACATGACCGCCAGTTTCCAAATCTAAGCCAAGAGATAATGGGTTTTTAAATGGTGAATTACTAGCTCTATTTAAATGCCAACCGTAATCAGCGTTTATAGACCATCGTTTTCCTAATTTATAACGTCCACCAATCCCTAAAGCAAATTGAGAATTATCTTGTTCTGCGATTAAAACATAGTTATCATGAAAAAATGTAGGTGCTAATTCAACAGATAAATTGGTGTTTACCTTTCTAGAAATTAACAGTTGTGCCGCATATCCTAATCGATCCGTAAATGTAATTGATGGCACATCGTTTTCATCTAAAGCAGTATTGATTAGGAGATCGTTAAAGCCAACAATTGTAAAAGGAAATCCATTTTTCTCTTGTCTAGCAAGCCTGTATTTTAAAGAAGCTTCATACGTTTTTTGAAACGAACTTCTCGAAACACCAATATTTAGCCCATCTGAAATACCGTATACAAAATTGAGCCTGGTTACAGCATCATCGAGACCAAAAAACGTGTTTATTCCGTTTTTAATAGTGCCAAATCTGTGAGAAACAATAAAAGATAATTGATTTTTGTTAACTAGTTTAGTAGATTCGAAATTAACAATCTTCAGTCCTTTAAATGAAGCTATTTCATATTGAGAAGCGGTTGTATCTATATCAATTTCCATTAATAAATCATCTTGTGCAAAAACCAGTAATGGGAATATTGATATGATAAATATTGTAATGATTTTCATTTGTTTAATGGTGTTTAAATTATGATTATTGCTTTAAAAATCGTTTCGTTTTAAAAAAGTTCTCAGCGGATATTTTTAAAATATACATGCCTTGGCTCCATTTTGATACATCTATTTGATTTTCTAGCACATTGCTTTCATACACTTGTTTTCCCAATAAATCAAAAACTGCAACGCTATCTATCTTTAAGTTTGATGGTGTTTTTAGTTGAATAAACGTATTGGCTGGATTTGGTGAAATTGAGAATTTGTTTAATTGAAAATTGTCTAAACTTAAAGTTGTAGCTGCTTCAATAACATCAATTTCTAAAGTGGCTGAAATTGCATCACCTTCCCATGCGGGAGAAGAGCTGCTTAGAATGCGCATGGTATTAACATTTTGTAATGTTTGGGATATGTTTGTTCCTCCTACTAATGTGAAGTTAGAGTCACTAATTGGAATTGCTATTTCTGTCCAAGGGTTTCCGCTATTAATAATAAACGCATTTGTGGTGCATATTCTGCCACCAGCTCCATCAAAAGCGATTCTTAAATTTAAAGAATTTGTTATTGCTTTAGCTTTGAATTTGATAGCAACAATATTTTGCCCTGTGTAATTGCCTGTCCACTGGTTTTGGTTAAACATCACCATTCTACTTCCTGCTCCAAAACCACCACTCGAAACATTTCGCAAAAAATTGTCGTTAGCTCCATTTGGTCCTCCAGTTGAAATGTTAACAGGAGGATTTGGTGAAGTCGATAAACCACCCCCTTCTGACCACGACTGTACTGTGCCGTTTTCAAAATCATCAATTTGACCTGCAACTACCTGCGATAAAACTGATATTGAAATCAATATCGAAAAAAGAAAAAGTACTCTTGTTTTCATAAGATTTTATTTTTTGGATTAATCAATAATAATACATTGGTCTAATTTTACCTGTTCTAGCAAATCGTCATAACCAATAAAACGACCTTTTACTGTGATTATGTTAGTATCAGTAGCCGTTTATTGTTTTTAGTGGAAAATTGGCAAAATACTTTATCGTCTATAGTGATGTTTTGAGAATTTTTGTCTGATATTTTACCGCTTATCTCAATAGTTTTATTTAAATATTTGTTTTCTGAAGAAATGGGATTAATTTCAAATTCATTTGAAATTTCTAATGCTGTAATTTTATAAACAGAAGACTCATTTGCAATATTCCGATGGTCTTGATATACGTATTTGTACCCAAAAAATCCAATAACACATATTAATATTATTATGAACCATTTTTTCATAGTATATTTTTTTTTAAAACTGCTCCAGTTTAATAACTGAAGCAGTTCAGCTAGTCAATCAAATGTCCATTAACACCTAAATTCACACTTGAAAATTGAAATTTTTCTTTTTCATTGAGTATTTCTACTAGCTTATATTTTTACAAAAGTTAAAGTGTCTGTGCCACCATTACCTCCGCTAACATGGATTAGTTCAATCTTTGAATCACTACGAGTTACAATTTCCCAATCTTCAGTTAAATCGTCATTAAAATTTGCTGGCGAAGCAAAGAATATATTAAAATCAATATCACTGCTATTATTGCTATCATCATTGCTATTACTGCTATCTGTAACAGACCATGTGCCAGTAACAGTATTACTGCCATTGCTTGCGGTTAATGTTCCGTTTAAATTGAAGGTGAAACTATATCCAGTGAAATGATTTGTTTCATCTATACCGGAATCAATAAAACTGGTTATTCGCCAAGTGCCTGATTGTGCAGTGGTTTTAATTTGAATAATTTCTGCGCTATTATCATTTAAGTTTAAATCATCATTATCATCAGAACAAGTAGATGACAATAGAGAAAAACTTAACATAATTAATAATCCGTAAATAAATTTTGTGCTCATACTATTTTTTTTAGGGTTTGTATATATATTTAGTTGCATTTATTTTTATATCGCATTCTATCATTACCACCAACTCTTAAATCAATTTTGGTTTCAGAATAATTTGATATTTCATGTAATATCCAATCGTTATTACAGTATGGTAATTCGGCGATATTAATAGTGACTGTTAAACTGTTGCCCGAACCCGAGGTGCTGTAGGTACCGTAATACGTATTGTTAGAGTAATAAACGGCAACAGTTCCATCGGTTCGAAAGTTAAACGTGTAATCATCATAAAAGTCATCGTAGTCATTTCCGTAACGTTCTAATTTATCAATCTCCCAACCAGAGCAATTGGTTAAAATATTAAGTAACTGATCGGCGTTACAATCGTTACAATCATCATCATTAAAATCATAGTCATCATCTTCATCACAATTATTGTCATAGGTTTCAATAAGGATTTTTAGCTCATTCAAATTTTTAATTATTATTTGGGTGCCTTCAAATAATGTCACCGTAATTGGAAATTTAATAGTTACAAAATCTGTGACACTTAAGTTTTTAATAAAACCATATAATTGAATATCAGAAGTAATGGTAACACTGTCTATAATTTCGTTATTAGAGTTGTAGCGAGAAGCTACAATAGGATAGTTAAAATCTAAACATTCTATATCTTCATCAAATTCATTTTCACCATTACAAGTACCCGAGTAGTTGTTTAATTCTGTATAGTTGTTAATCGTTACATTGGTAAAATCGCTAAGAATAATGGTGATAGGAAATGAAATAGTAATCGTGTCTATATCGTCATCATCGTCATCAAAAATGTATTCAATAATTTTGTAATCTACTTCATTATTGATAGTAAGGTTACTACCATTTACCGATACTGAAATTGGTAATTTGATATTAAAACAATTAGCTTTATCAATAATATTATCATTAGACCCATCGTTGGTTGTCGTTTTTTGCATTAAACTAGCAACCGATGAGTTGGCCATTAAAACTTCATCTGCCGGAGCCTGTATTAATTCTGTTTCCTCGGTTCTGCAGGACGTTATAAATACGAATGACATTATAAAGACGTAAAAGATAACTTTTTGAGATATTGATTTCATAATTTGTCGCTTAACTATAGCTTTTATTAATTAAACAACTAAGATTCTAAAACTCCTGAAACTTTTTAATAAATATTTTATTTAACTTTAAAGCACTAAACTAAATACTTTGCCAAGAGAACTTAACGATAATATTTGCGAAGACAAAGTTTTTGAGAGCGTTTATAATAAATACTCGCAAGAACTGCTTAATTTTTTATATTACAAATATGGCTCACAAATAAGCCCAAACGACGTTGCTCAAGACGCTTTTGTTAAACTTTGGGATAAATGCAGAAATGTTACTTTAAGTAAGGCGAAATCTTTTTTATTCACAGTGGCGAATAATATGATGTTGAACGAAATTAAACATCAAAAAGTAGTTTTGAAATTTCGTGAAGCTGCACCAAAAACATATACTAATGAATCACCAGAATTTTTATTAGAAAAAGAACAGTTTTTACAGCGGTATCAAAAAACGTTAGGAAATTTAAATGAAGAACAACGTGTTGCTTTTCTATTAAACAAAGTGGAAGGCAAAAAACATAGTGAAATCGCCGAACAATTAGGGGTGACTCAAAAGGTAGTAGAGTATAGAATTTATAGTGCTTTTAATATTTTGAAAAAAGAATTGGAAGGATTTAAATTAAAATAATCAGGAGATTTTAGTTTGAAGTTGTTATATATTAAAGTTATGGTTGCATGAATAAAGATTACTTAATAGAAAAATGGCTGAAGGATGAACTTAATGATGATGAGAAAGAAGCATTTAATAAGTTAGACGATGCCCACTTAAACCAATATATTGTAGAAAGTGCGCAACATTTTAAAGCTTCACATTTTTATAAAGTTGAGAATTTCGAAAGTTTTAGAACGCATTATAAAACTACAAAGGCGTCTGTAAAAAAACTAAATTGGTTTAGTCCTATATTAAAAATTGCAAGTATTGTTGTAATTGGTTTAGGTATATATTTCACGTTTTTTACAAGTACACTTACCCACATCGAAACTTTCGCTAGTGAGAAAACATCTCTTGAGCTTCCAGATCATTCAAAAGTAGAATTAAATGCACTATCTTCAATTGATTTTAATACTAAGAACTGGGATGATAACAGAACTGTAAAACTGGATGGAGAAGCCTATTTTGTAGTTGCTAAAGGAAATTCCTTTGATGTGATAACGAAAAGTGGTGTTGTAACCGTTGTAGGTACACAGTTTAATGTAAAACAACGAGAAAATTATTTTGAAGTAAAGTGTTTTGAAGGTATTGTTAAAGTTAGTTCGGATACTATAACTAGAAAGCTATTGGCTGGTGATACTTATCAAATTTTAAATGGTAAATTTAAGGAAGGGAAAACGCTAGCGACTGCTCCAAAATGGAAAGTAAACATGAGTGATTTTGAAGCCATTCCATTTAAAGAAGTGCTTTTGGAATTAGAGAGGCAATATAATATTCAGGTTACATTCAATAATATAGATAGTAACAGATTATTTACTGGAACTTTTGTTCATAATAACCTTGAAAACGCCTTAATTGCCATTACCCAACCCATGAATTTGACCTATAAATTGAGTTCTTCAAACCTGGTAATAATTAATGGAAAGGAGAATTAAAGAAAAAAGTACTTTTTTTATTCTTTTGCTTTTTGTTTTTTGTAGTACTTATGCTCAAAATATCAATAAGCAAGAGTCATTAGGTCATGTTTTAAATATAATTGAAGAACAATATCATGTTCAATTTAATTATGCAGAAGACACTATAGATGGTGTTTTTCTGTCAATGCCAATTAAAAATTTATCATTTACAGAAGTCTTAACTTATTTAGAAACTAAAACAAATCTTTTGTTTTCTATTTTGAGTGAAGGAATTGTTCTGGTAAAACCTAAAAAAGATATAGTACTTTGCGGCTATGTAAAAGATAAAGATAAT
Source organism: uncultured Flavobacteriaceae bacterium (assembly GCA_963704215.1). Lineage (GTDB taxonomy): Bacteria > Bacteroidota > Bacteroidia > Flavobacteriales > Flavobacteriaceae > Mariniflexile. The sequence goes on along the minus strand of CAVPHK010000002.1, from coordinate 1,776 downwards.
TTACAGCCTTTGGCATCGGCTACTATACAAACTTTAAATAGCTCAGTAACAACAGATGAAAATGGCTTTTTCCAAATTAAAATTGAAGATATATCTAAACTAGTTACCATTCGGTTTTTAGGGTATAAAACTGTTGGCAAGACATATAATCATTTTTTAGTATCAGATTGTTTAGATATTTTTCTTTTTCCAAACATTCAAACTTTATCAGAAATTGTTATTTCAAATTATATTACCAGTGGTATTAATAAGTTAAATAATGGTTCTTATGAAATAAATTTTTCTGATTTTGACATTTTACCAGGGTTGATTGATAATGATGTTTTACAGTCTGTTCAGGCATTTCCAGGTATAATGAGTTTAAATGAAACAGTTTCCGACATAAACATTAGGGGAGGAACACACGATCAAAATTTGATTCTGTGGGATGGTATTAAAATGTATCAGTCTGGTCATTTTTTCGGGCTTATATCCATGTATAATCCACAAATAACACATAAGGTTACTATCCTTAAAAACGGTAGTGATGTTATGTATACCGATGGTGTTTCTGGAACCATAAATATGCAAACTGACAGAAGTATAAACACAAAATTCAAGGGTAATATTGGTATCAATTTAACCGATATGAATGGTTTTGCCGATATTCCAATTGGAAGAAAATCATCAGTTCAAATTGCCGCAAGAAAATCAATTAGTGATTTTATTAAAACACCAACTTACAATAAGTTTTTTGAAAGAATTTCTCAAAATACAGAACTAGAAAATAATATTACAACCATAACAAATACTGATAAATCTTTTGACTTTTATGACACATCATTAAGATGGATATTTAAAATTAGTGATAAAGATGAATTACGACTAAATTTTATTAATGTATATAACGGAGCTTGTATTCAATGAAAATGCTATTATAGATGCTGTTGAGAAAACTAGAGACAGTCGATTGACACCAAAACAGCACAGCAGGAGCTTTGTATTATAATCGTATTTGGAATGACAATTTAAAAACGACTTTTGAAGCTTATGAAACAGATTATAAACTTAGGGCGGTAAATGCGAATATAATAGATTCTCAAAGGTTTTTACAAAAAAACATAGTATCTGAATCGAGTTTTAAATTTAAAACAGATTGGAAGTTAAACAGAAGGCTATCTATTATTGGTGGTTACCATTTTGTTGAAAGTGGGGTGACCAATTTAGATGATATAGATGTTCCGTTATTTCGACTTTTAGTTTCTGAAGTTATTAGAACTCATGGTGTCTTTTCGCAAGCAGGGTATAAATCTTTAAATAATAATTCTAGTTTAAATTTTGGAATTAGATATAACTATATTGAGAAGTTTGACAAGTCTATATGGGAACCTCGGTTAAGTTTTAGTCAACGTTTTTTAAATTATTTTACATTTGAAGTTCTAGGAGAATTTAAACATCAAAACACGTCTCAAATAATAAACTTTCAAAACGACTTTTTAGGAATTGAAAAACGCAGATGGCAGTTGTCAAACAATGAAGACATTCCTGTAATAACAAGCAAGCAAATTTCGTTAGGGACAAGTTTTAGTAGAAATGGATGGTTAGTAGCGTCGAGGGTTATTATAAAAATATCCATGGTATCACAACGCAAGGACAAGGATTTCAAAATCAATACGAATTTGAGAAAAAATCCGGCAGCTATGAAGTAACAGAATTAGATTTTCCTTTAGAAAAAGTATAGATAAGTTGAATATGTGGTTAAGCTATTCTTTTATGAAAAATGATTATACCTTTAAA
>CAVPHK010000001.1:0-376317 GCA_963704215.1 uncultured Flavobacteriaceae bacterium | reverse complement strand
TTTCAGGTCGTTTTTGATATGATTATCGGACGTATTGTGTTGTTTCTAAAACCCTTATTTTTTGGTGGCTTTTAACTACAGCGTGTTATTTTTCTAGAATAATTATTATCAGCTCTTTTTGCATTTTTTAAAGACCCGTTACACCGCAAACGGGGTAACATGATAAGTTATTAGTACTTATTAACAATGAGTTAGCATATTTACAAGTATCTCTTATATTTGCATTCGAAAAAAAAAATTGAGTTGAAAACATCCAGATTATATCTTTACTCGTAGATATAGTTAATTATCATAAAAAATACAGATTATCGACACAAAACTACATTTTAACGAATTTATTTTTTTAAACAAAGTCATTCATCGAAAAGATGAGACGCTTAAACGGTAATTTTTATAATATTGAAAACGCTAATTAACTCCCTCCCAAATCGAGAACTTATGAAACAGATTATTAAACCCATGCTTTTTGTATTCTTATTAATGATATCCTTGGTATCCTGTAATAACGAAGAATTATTTGTAGAAAACACTATTGTAGAAGACACTGAGGAACCCACCACACCAGAGGATAACGATACCGGTGGTGAAGAAACAGCCGCAACACCGCGTGTTACCACACCTTGTGATTTTAATTTAAACAATGTCGCATGCGAATGCTACCATTATTATTAATTGTGTGCTAGACTTGGGTGGACAAACCATCAATTTACCAGCAGGGGTTACCCTTGTTTACGAAGGTGGGGATATCATCAATGGTACTATCAATTTTGGTAGCACTAATATTATATCTGGAGAGCTTTTAAACTCTACCTTAAACATAGCTGGTACCAAGCCACAAATGAAAGACACGAAGTTTAATTTTGAGCCACAGCGCTGGGGTATTGTGGAAGGAGAAACTACCCGGATGATTGCCCTTAAAAACACAGATATTTTGGAGGATTTATTTTTTCAAACAAAAGCATTGGGTGTCACCACTTTTAAATTAGATAAATTGGATGCGTATTTTAAAGTTGATGGTCTTTTAGGACCGCAATCTGGTCCAGAAACTTATGCAATAAATTTGCCATCGGATTTTTATTTATCTATGTCTAATAATTCGCATTTAAGAATGCAGCCCAATGGACATTTTAGAGCGGCATTACTTTGTGCTTATAATGTATCAAATGTTATTGTTGAAGGAGGTATTTTACATGGAGAACGTGAAGAGCATAACTACAATTCTAATTTTGTTGATTCTGATGGCTCCACCGGAACGACAAATGAGTGGGTTGATATTATGAGAATTAAAGGTGGGAAAAATATAACGATAGATGGTGTAACATTTCGAAGATGCTGCGGGTGATTGTTTAAACATATCTGGAATTTATCTTTATTATGATCCGAGACATATCAAATCTGAAAATATTGTAATAAAAAACAGTAAATTTTATAGAGCGAGAAGGACAAACCTTGTTATAACATCTGGTGAACAAATAGTTGTTGATAATAATGAACTTATTGATGGAGGCATAAAAATGACAAAATCTACAGGAATTGCACCTTCTTCAAATTTAAATTTGGAACCAGTAAGAGGTAGGGATGTGACAGGTGCTTATATAGAATATGAAAGAGTAAGTCATGTATTTATCCGAAATAATACTCAAAAGGTTAATGATAAAGTTGCAAACCCAAGTGCAGGACAATTTCAAATATCTCATGCCGATGGACCAATAATAATAGAGAATAATGAAATGATTAATACAGGTGTTAGTTTTTACACAGCTAATGGTGTGATTATACGTAATAATAATATAGTTCAATCAGGAATTTCGGCTGGAGCTGCTGAAAATTATGATAGAACCACTGTAGTTTATGGGAATGAAGTGTATAGTAATACTGTTGTTACTAATTCAACAGCTATTAATATTTCTGGTAATGGTACCTTAGTCCGAGATAATTACTTTGAAGGTAATATTGGTGCAGCTTTTGGGGCTGGAGCAACGGAAAGTTCTATGGGCACTTCGAACACAGTGTTTAAAAATAATATAATTAAAAGTGGAAGTAGAGGTATTTCCTCAATGAACACATTAAAAAATGTTACTATTGAAAATAACAGTATAGAAGGAACTGGTGGTTCCAACATTACTAGTGGTTCCGGATTTGAAGTAACCGGTAATACCATAAATATTAATGGATTTGCGTTTTGGCAATATGAAACTTATCATTTAGCAATAATACTATTAAAACAAATAAAGGAAATTGCTTTAGTATTAATAAAAACCTTTCAACATCAAATCACTGGAGGAAAAGATGAACATTTTAGAAAGCAGTGACGCTCCCACCTGGCTTTGATTTACGCTAATAGTAATTAACGTTGTTGGAGACTAACGCAAAATAGACAAACTTCAATTTGTGTGACAAAACAATCAGGTCAAAGTTGTAATTAATAATGAAATTGAACATGCTTCGGGTTCAAAGGGATGATGATTATTGAAAATACAATACAAAGTTTAGATCAATACCGCTATTTATTTAAGAGGTAAAATAACTTCTGTACTTAAAAACACCTTTAATGCTAAAGTGTCACATTGCAGGATCTAATAATGACGTTAGTACTAACTTAAGTAGTTTTTAAGAACAAGGTTTAATCAAACAGTCAGAATTTTATATAACGGTTCCGGTCCGTTTTTGAAAACAATAAAAAGACCATACCATAAAAGTGTGGTCTTTTCCATTTAAATGGTTGTTTACTAATTTTGTTATGGCTTCAACTTGAAATATATTCTGCTCTTTTAAAAATTTAGGTTCTATATACGATTCTAATTCTTTGCGTAATAAAGAGCGCAACCAATCGCCCACAGGTACTCCAAAGCCCGACTTCGATTTGTTTAAAAACGCTTTTGGAAACTGGTCTTTGAAGGCTTCCTTGAGAATGTGTTTTTTATCCCAACCTTTCATTAAATAATCTTCAGGCAGCGTATTCGTGTACTGCCATAGCTTTTTATTTAAAAAAGGGGCTCTACATTCTAAAGAGGACAACATACTGGTTCTATCTACCTTTACCAACATGTCGCCTTCCAGACTTATTTTTTGATCGATGCCACGATAGTCCGTTAAACTATTAGGGTTGTTAATGCCTGTTTGTGTTTTATAATATTGGAAAGGTTCGGAAATCATATAGTCCGGTTTTAAAAATGACGCCAGCGTATTAGACGGAAACCCTAAGGAAATAATGTCCCAATAGTAATTATTAGAATAATCAATCGCATTGAGTAACCTGCTTATTTTATAGCGCTTTCCTCGTTTGTCGTTTTTTGTTTTTAACAAGGCGTTGGTCGCGTTTAAACCAAGATTATGAATGCTTTTGGGTATGATTTTGGTATAGGTTCTATTGATTTTACCCATATAATATTTGTTATACCCGCCAAATACTTCATCGCCACCATCACCTGTTAAGGCTACTTTTACGTGCTGACTCGTTTTATTAGCCACCAGAAAACTAGGTAGGGCGGAGGAATCGGCAAAAGGTTCGTCAAAATTATTTAAAATGGTATGCACGTGGTTTTCTAAATCGTGTTCATCAATGATGAATTCGTGGTGCTTACTATTAATTAAATTAGCAACGGTTTTTGCTTTATCAGATTCATCATAGGCTTTGTTTTTAAATCCAATGGAAAAGGTGTTTATTTTTGAGGTTGACATGTTGGCTAAACACAGCGATACCACCGATGAGTCGACACCACCCGATAAAAAGGTCCCAATAGGCACATCGGATACAGAACGACTTTCTACACTTTCTTGTACTAAAGTCTTTACTTTAGCCTTAGCCTCAGCAAAAGGTATTTTTTGTTTTTTAATGGGTTCCGGAGTTTCTATGCTTGAATTTAAAAGTTCGTGGGTTTTTAAATCGTAGGTTAAGAACTGATTAGGTTCTAATTTATAAATATTTTGGTAAATGGTGTAAGGCGCCGGAATATAGGTTAATTTAAAAAATAAGTTTAAACCCATGTTGTCAATTTGTGGCTTTGTTGGCATGCCGTTTATTATAGATTTTAGTTCGGATGCCCATATAAACTTATCGTCTTGTTGTGTATAATATAGGGGCTTTTCTCCAAAAAAATCTCTGGCAATAAACAGCTTATTTATGTTTTTATCATAAATGCTAAACGCAAACATGCCGTCCAGTTCTTTAAAAGCTTCGGTGCCTTTGGCTTCATATAGTTTTAAAATGACTTCGGTGTCGCTGTGCGTTTTAAATGTGGCTCCTGAGTCAACCAAGGCTTTTCTTAATATTTGATAGTTATAGATTTCGCCATTAAAAACTATAACAATACTTTTATCTTCGGAGTAGATGGGTTGTTTACCAGCACTTAAATCTATAATAGAAAGCCGCCGCATACCCATGGCAAGTGATGAGCTGCCCAGCAACTGTCGGTATAAACCCCATCGTCATCAGGACCTCGATGAATAATCAAATCATTCATAAGTGTTATGTCTTTCTTTAATCGGTCTTCGTTTAATTGTTTTGTTGATATAAATCCATTTATTCCGCACATTGTTCTAGTCGTTTAAAGCGTTTAGGTAAAACTGTTGAAGGTTTAAAGCGTTGTTTTTGATATCATAATTACCCTCAATTATTTTATCGAAGGTATTATTTCTTTTATATTTTATGGCCTCTATTATTAATTGCTGCCCAATATTTCGGAGGTTTTTCCAATGAAATAAAATCCACTAAATCTGTAATATTAAGTTCTTTAGTAAATCTCATCAGAGGCCAGTATTTTTAAACCAGATGCTTGGGCTTCGATTAAGGTAACTGGTAAGCCTTCATTTGTAGATGGAAACAAAAAAATATCCATGGCTTGCAAAATATCTTTTACATCGCTTCGAACCCCTAAAAAATAAACATTTTTTTCCAATCCCAATTCTTTTGCCTTGGCCTGATGTGTCTTTGAATTTCCGCCACCTACAAGGATTAAAACGACAATCTTTCTTAAGTTTTTTGAGTTCGTAAAAAACTTGTAATGAGAAATGCATGGTTTTTTTCTCGGAACAAAATTACCTACATGACCCACTACCCATTTTTTTTCGATACCAAGTTCTTTTTTCTTAGCTATAGACTTATGTGAATCATACAAAAATTGGGTAGTATCAATGGCATTATTAATGATTTTAATATTTTTACGATGTTTATTCCAAACAACCATTTTCCTGCCTTATCGCCACAGGCAAAGTAATAGTTGGCATATTTAGTGATTTTTAATTTAAACATATTTTGAACTAAAAATTTAAATGCGAAACTTAAACTATTTTTACTTTAGAAAATGGGTTAAGATTCAGGTTATATAAGCTGGTATGACTATGCGCCATGCGCACCGGAATATTATTTTTTTTAGCAACCCTTAATAACAAAAATACTCAGTGCATTTAAATGCGAATGAATAATGTTATATTCGGGATGTTTTTTAAAAAAATTATCTAATGCTTTTTTATACGCTATTAAATTTGAATAAGCTAATGGTATTTAATTTGTAAATTTTACCACCAAGGCTTTTATTTCTTTATCAAAAACACCTTCTTCCTGGCGATGCAATAAAAAATCAAATTGAACCTTTGTTCTGTCCATAGCTCTGTAATAATTCATAATCATGGTTTCTGCACCACCACGATTCATAATTGTGAGTACTTGTAAGACACGTATGGGTTCTATGTTGACATCATTTTTTAATTCATAAGTTTTAAGAGGATATAGAAAATAGAGCATTATACCAAAAGGGATTGCAAATATTGTAATTGTTTTTTTGGAGATTCGTTAATAAAACTCCAATTTTTTAGACATTATACTGCTGGATACATAATGAATTGCTTTTTTAAAATTTAAATAGAAATGTTGGACCATACTTCCATTTCGGATAATCTTGAAAATGCAAAGCCTTTAGGATTTTTTCGGTATTGTTTAAGCATATTTAAACTGGATCCATCTGGTAAATATTCAACAGTACATAAGTACTTCATTTAAAGTTATTAATGTATAATCCTGATCAATTAGCAAGTACTTAAATCCTAGAGGAACAAATCGTTCCCCTTTAAAAAGTGGGTAAGGTGGATATTTTTTAACAATATCGGTCCTGTAAACTAATTTTTTATCACCTTTTACCTTATGTTTTTGGTAAATATCAATCAGGTTGCTTCTTTTAATGTTTTCGGAAATGTTAGTTCCAATTATGTTCCCTTTTTTATTAGCATCTAAACCAACAATACCAGCATATTTATCATGACCGTATTTGCTTCCAAAATTCTAAAATTAATTTCTACGGCATCAATGGGCATATAATCATCCGAATCAATACATACATTTAGTTCTGTATCTATCAAGCTATAGGCTGTATTATGCGCCCCATGCATGCCTTGATTTTCTTGGTACTGATACATAATTTGAATTTTATTTTCTAACATCCAAGTGTTTACCAGCTCTTTGGTATTGTCGTTAGACCCATCATCAATAATGAGCCACTTAAAGTTATTTGATGTTTGCTTTTTTAAACTGTTGTAGAGATTCCCTAAGCAAAAGGCTCGATTATAAGTTGGTGTGAATACAGTTAGTGTCTTAAATGGTTCCATAAGATTAAAATAATAATTTATGAGTACCTTCATAATAGAGGTAGAACATGAAATAGGTAAACATAAAATAAATAAATATGATTTTACCTATAATGATGTGTTGTTGTTTAAAAAACTGTTGCTTTAGTAATGGATAAATAATTATTAAAGCCATCATAAACCAAGATAAATACGCAAATCGATTTGAAAAGTTGGCTTTTATAACTAATATCCAAAAACCATTACAGATTAAATAGGTGTTTAAAAGTCTAAAATAGTAGCTATCGTTATATTTCTTTTTGTATATAAAATACCAACCGGCAAAAACTGCAAAGGCACTATGAAATAAAAAGTCCCATCTAAATCCAGTACTTGCGAAGCTATTGGCGTCAGCTTCCCCAGTTAAATAGCCGGTTAATCTTTCATCTCCAAAGCCTATGCTTGTAAACAAAGTAATCCATATGCCTCCCATTGCTAACGAAAGTGGAATTGTAGCAAGCCATCCCTTAAAAAAAACTTTAGGATTATTGTAAAACCCAGTTATCATGTAGGCTACAATTGGGAGTAAAGCAGTTTTATGAAACATTGCGGCTAAAATAAAGCAAACCGCCATTATTATTTTTTTATCTCTAAATGAAATACCTAGTAAAAATAAAGATAGTGCTGCACCATTTCGAACACCATTGACTCCATAGGTATAGAATGAAAACGATACAATAAACATTATAAATGCGTAGTACCAATATTTATTGAATAATTCTTTCGAAACTCTATACATGGGATAGATGTAAATAAACATACAAATAGTAAAAAACACATGAATATTCACTATTTGAGACATAAATTTCATAAACACATGCCAATAATAATCGGGTTCATCGCCTATGATGCCTCCGTATTTATATTTGTTAAAAGCTACCCTATAATTTACGGTATCTCCAAAAATTCTATGAATAGGACGCATTCCTAAATATATTATAAGCACGATTAGCAAAAAAACTCCCATAAAATTAATAAAAACAAGATTTTTTTTATCATCCATTGGGAGGAGGTAGGTGTGCAGAATAGTAAACAACACAATAACTAAGCATGTATTAATGTAAATAGGATAATACTCTAGAACGGGAATAAAATCAAACATATTCTATCTTAAATTTATACATCGATTGTTTTACCATCTTTTTTTATTATTCTAGCTGGATTACCAACTACCACACAATTGTCTGGAACACTTTTCGTTACGTACGGTACCTGCACCAATTTTGCAATGATCACCAATCGTAATATCGCCTATAACAATCGCACCTGTATATATTGATACATTATTCCCAATAGTTGGCCGTTTTCCATTAACCTCGCCAATTGTTACTAAATGATTTACATAAAAATTTTCTCCAATACTATTAGCGTTTAGAATCGTGCAATAAGGATGCCCTGTTAAAATACCTCCTTTTAATTCAGTTGTTACATCGATGATAAAACTAGCGTCTTTAGGGCAATATAGATTTAATATATGCTTATAAAAACTATCTATCCGAAAATAAAAAATGGTTCTAAAATCACTTGAATGTGTTAAAAAATGTAGCAATAATTTGGGATTGCTTTTTTTTATTTTTTTTGTTTCTGCCCAACGTTCTAAATCTTGATCAATCAACGCTTTATTTTTACATTTCCAATATAGCAGCAAATGAGGCAATAATAATATTTTATAGACCGTAAACAATAATGTTTTCATAGTTTGTATTCCTTTAATTCGTCAAACATATTTATCCAAATTCTCATAACATGCTCTACGGCATACTTAGAAGCATTTAGTCTTGCATGTTCGCCAAAGGTTTTTCTTTTTAATACATTAGACATCGTTTCTATAATGGCTTCTGAAAAACTATTTAAGTCTTGCAATTTAATTAATACACCATTTTTATTACTTATTATATTTCCAGGACCATGAGGACAATCAAAAGCAATAATAGGCAATCCGCAGGCTTGCGCTTCTAATAATACCAAAGGAAAGCATTCATTATCAGAAGTCATTACAAAAAGCGATGAACCTAACATTTTATTCTGTATCTGGTCTGTTGCACCCATTAAAAATACACTTTCTGTTAGTTGTTTATTCTTTATTTTTTGTTGTAAGCCTTCTATATATTGTGCATCACCAGAACCATAGATGTGTAATTGCAGGGTTTTGTTTTGCTTGTGCACTAACTCCCAAATGTCTATTAATACATCATAGCGTTTTACAGGCGCTATTCTACCCGCTGAAATAACAATATTGGTTTCTAATTTTGAAACATCGTCAGGATAAAATGTTAAGGGATTCGGAATGGTTATGGTATTATTAGGTTTATAATATTTGGCTTCGTCTGGGTTTAAAACCACCAGTTTATCGTATTTGGTTTCCACAAAATCTGCAAATTTGAAAAACAGCTTTTTAAACAGACTTGAAGGATTTTGTTTTTTTTCAATTTCTATAAATTTAGAGTAATGAAATTCTTTAACTTTAGGTATTCGCTTTACAATAAACGGCATAAAATAAGTATCGACACTATGGCTACAAACCACAACTACATCTGGATTGATTCTTTTTAATACGGCTTTAGCTTTGTAAATATGCTGTGGTATTTTAATTACATTTTTAGGATGAAAATAGGATTTATCTCTATGGTAATTAATATTGAGATCTTCAAATATTATGTTCGGGCTAAACTTGTAACAGGCTTTTTTATTTTGCTGTTCTGATGTTATAATATAAACACTATTATTTTTTATATTAGCTAAGTAGTTTGCTTTAATAGATAAAACACGTTCTATGCCACCATGTAAATGTACCTGATCTATAATAAAAAGAATCTTCATTAGTTGTTTTTAATTAAATTCTTGAATAACAGATCCCATTGGGGCACGATGGTTTCTGGAGCAAAACGCATGACATTTTTTCTCGCTTGAGACCCCATGTGTGTTCTTAGCTCATTATTTTGCATTAATTCGCCTATTTTCTCACTAAATTTATCAATGTTTCCATTGGGCACTAAAAACCCGTCAACACCATCGTTTATAATATCTGAAGGCCCATATGGGCAATCAAAGGACACGCATGGAACTCCATAGGCCATGGCTTCGGTTAGTACCATGCCAAAGCCTTCGTATCTTGATGACATGGCATAAATTGAAGCTTCTTGATATTTATCCCCAATGTTTTTTTCTGGCGGAAAAAAACTTACGGTATTATTAATACGTAACGAATGTGCTAAGTTTAATAAACCTTCGTTTTCTTCAATGGTTCCGTAAATTTCTAGTTTCCAATCGGGAAATTTCCTCGTAATTTTGCTCCAACTTTGTAATAATCTGTCAAATCCTTTTTGCCGACAATGTTTGCCCACGGCGATTACTTTTTTGTTTTGCAAGTTAGAACAATCAATAGGGTAGAAGGAGAGCGGATTTGAAATTACTTGTACGTTGTTTAAGGGCCATTCTTTTAGATTACCTTTAGTAAGAACTATAAATTTATTATATCTTTTAGCACCAAAATTCATGAGTGCAAATATGCTGGCTAATTTTATTTTTTTGACTAATGAGCTGTTATCTGACTTTACTTCAATATTTTTTGATACATGCCGCTCATACACCATAGGGCATGGTTTGTTTAAAAACCAAGGAACAAAAAATCCTTTTAGGCCATCATCACATACCAAAATCACATCAGGTTTTACAATGGTTACTACTTTTTTAAGCCCTTTTTTGTAGCTTAAAAAATAATTGAGTTTATTTCCTTTGGCAGTTATATCATGATAAATTAATTGATCGCTAAAATCATAAAATAATGATTTATTACCTTGGTTTAGGGTAATTATATGTACTTCGTAGTTTAGTTTCTCAGCCAAATAACTTGCTTTAATAGAAAGTACTCGTTCTAAGCCTCCAGAACCGCAGATTTGATTTGTAATATATAGTAGCTTAGTCATTAACCTTTAATGCATTTTTTAAAAATTGAGTGGATCTTTCAATTAAAGGATTTAAACACGTTTCGACATGATTATAATCAATAGAATTAATTGAATGGTTTTCTATCATGTTATCGTCTAAAATCAATAATTGATTTTGGCCAATAGAGGCCAATAAATCTCTCATACGCGTATTTATTTTATCTTGCCTATTAAAAACAACAAAATCTTTTCTAAAAATAATAGAAAAAGCCACAGCATGAAATGAATTAGAAATCACAAATTCGGCATTTTTAACCAATGACAAAAATTTTATTGGTCCTTCTAAAAAGAAATTCTTATCTGCATAATTTATAAGTTGATTAACAGTTATAATTTTCCAACCAAATTTTGTTTTATAATTCTCGGCCATTTTTTTAATTAGAGGATTTGAATCGAAATCATAAATAAATAGATACTTTTCTTTTTCTTTTTTAATGTTTATTAGTTGACTCCATTTCTCAGCTTCTAATAAAAAAACGGGGTCTAGTACTTGTGTTACATTTTGAATTCCTAAATCATTAAGTATTTTTTTACCCGAACTTTCTCTTACCGATATATGGTCTAAACGAGCGACTTTTTCTTTAACAAAATCTTTGATATTATCTTCTAACTTGTCAATCGCAAAACTAGCAGCGTACGAAATTTTTAGTTTATTATCAGGAACAAAATCCAAATAAAAGGCCGGATCTTTTCCATTTTCAAAAAAAGAATTCCAAATTTGATCACTCCCACATATAAAGGCATCTGATTCAGGAATATTTAATTTTAATTCTTCATTCGATTTATAAAAGTGTTTGAGTACTTTTAATGTGTTTTTTGGAAAATTTATCAAAACTCTTTTTTCTATTTAAATACCATATTCGTTGAGGAAATTTTAATGTTATGTATATTAATTTTAAGATAATATTTTTACTAAAAAATGCACTGTTTGCCTCCCATAATTTAAAATGATTACTTAAATATGGCGGTTTGTAATGTATAGTTTCTGCATCATGCCCCTGATTACTCTAAATATTTTAATAAGGCATATTCTTGTAGGCTTGCTCCATAATTATATACTTCGTGACAAGTAATTGTTTTTATTTTCATAGTGTATATTATTCTAGATCTATAATAGCTTCTATCTTGTTAATTTCAGCTTCGTTACTTGCCGTTTCTATTTTAAGTTGGTTTATAATTTCATTTTTTAAATTAGGTTTCAAAATGTACATTTGAATGCCCTCTGCTAATGCTTCAGGGTTCATAGAAGTGATGATTCCATTCTTGGTATGGATTAATTGATCATGAACAACTTCAAAATCTGTTGCCACAATTGGTTTATTCAAAATTCTTGCTTCAGCAAGTGCTATTCCGAATCCTTCAAATCTAGAAGGTTGACAATAAATGTCGCACTGTTGAATAAATGGGTAAGGGTTTGAGAACGTGCCAATAAAATTAAAGACATCTCCAACATTATATTCTTTTATAAGATTTTCTAATTCTAATTTCAAAGGCCCTTCACCAATAGCATACCATTTAAAATTTATATTTTTTTCTTTTAAAATAGCAGATGCTTTAATGGCTAAATCGTAACCTTTTGGGGGAACAATTCTTCCAATGGTTAGAATTCGTATTCCATTAAAGTTGTCATTGAATCCAAAATTATTGTTTTGAGCCATTTTTTTTATCACTTCGCCGGATATGATATTATAAACAATCGAAGCTTTTTCTTTTAATTTTGGATGGGCTTCTAAAAATATGTCTTCGCCCTTTGGAGAGATATTTACTACTTTATTGAATATGTCGTAATACTTTAGAATCAAATTTTACATTATATTTAGCTTTTTTATAATCGGTATTAATCCATGCATTTTTACGTTTTGCATTTACTTTTTTAGCTACAAAATAAGTTGGTAAGCCTTGGCTAAATGCAATGGCTACATCATAACTTATCGGGTAACCTAGAAAATGCATACTTATTAAAAAGCCAACTTTTTTGAGCTGGATGTAGTTTTAATGTTTTTAAATATTGCAGAGAATAGATGTATAAATTCTTATAAAGAATGAACTTAAATATCTTACGGCAAATAAATTTTACTTTATTTAAGAAGTGTTATGTTTCTTTTTTCTCCCAGATAAAAATTGATAAAATTCAGGTATATCTAGCCTTATTACATATTCAGGAATTAAATTCTCATAAAGACCTCCTTTACTAAAGGTGAGTAAATGTATTGCATACTTATCTTTATCTAGTAAGGTAAGTACAGTTACTAAATCTTTTTCGGCTCCACCTGAGCCCAAGGAATCGAGTACAAAGAGTACCTTTTTTTATTGACATTTTTTTTATTCATTTTTTATTAAATTTTTCTAAAATTTTATTTAGACCTTCATTAAATAATTGTTTTTCATACTTATTTATACCAAATTGATAAATTAGAAAATAAAAAATAATAGTATAAGATGCACATTTAAAAATAAAATTACCCCATCCATAATAATGAATGAAATTAAAAAGCCCCCCTAATAATAAAGATATAATAAACACCGGAAATATTTTATTTAATAATTCCTTGAAAAACATATAAATTTGTAATTCGGCAACTTTACCATAATATAAATTCATTATAATTTGGCCAACAACCCAACCTAAAAGGGATCCTGATATCATACCAATTGCTCCATAATCATAAGCCAAATAAGCTCCAATTCCCGCACCAATTATTAGTAATGATAAATATAGTATCGCTTTAAATGCTAATTTGTTTTGAGCTTCAAGTATTAAATTGGCAAAAGATTGTACCAGAGGTACAGTATATGCAATCATAATCATTAAAGCAATTATCCAAATGCTTTGCGTTGCTTCTTTATCTAAAGACTCACCAACCCATAAAGTAACAAACTGCTTACCAAAAAGCAAAAATGCACCAAGTATATATATCAATACAATAAATGAAAGTCTTCCAATTTTAATCATTTCTTCCGTTAGTTCTTTTCCCGAGGCTTTATTAACAAACATTTGTGTAGCTCTAGGGAGAAATAAGCTAGAAATAGCTGTGGAAAATGCACCGTAGTATGTACCTAAAGTTACACCCAATCCATAAATTGTTAAAACTTGAGTGGTACTCATTCGGCCTAATACAAGGTAGCCCACTTTGCCATTGGAACATTGCCACTAAGCCAAAAATAAATATCCAAATGGAATAACTAAAAATTTCTTTTATAAATTTAAATGAAAAATTATGAAGACAAAACTTAACTTTTAATTTTTTAAATATAAAAAACATAGTAGTTATTATAATGATAAGATTGAAGAACGTATCAATAATAACTAACGCAACTGCTTTGCCTCCGAGTAACAATACACCAACGACCACTAATGTTCTTATTAAATAACGAACAATATTTAATGTTTTTGGAAATACAAATGCTTCGTAACTATAGCAGATCCCTGTAAAAGCGGCACCAGGTAATCCAAGTGCTAAATTAAAAATTAAGATTGCAAAAATGGTTTTGGCAATTTTAATTTCTTCAAGACTCATTTTAGTGAAATAAGAATCGATATAAAAATTATAAAAAATCAATCCAATGGTGACAATAATAATGGATATAAATAAATAAATTAGCATGGTGGTGGCTAAAAAATTTTCTTCAGAGTCCCTGTCTTTTTCGGCTCTATACTTCGCTACAAAGCGAACCACTGTATTATTAAGTCCAAAATCTAACAGAGAAATAGTTCCTATAAATGCCCCTATAGTTATATAAATTCCATATTCAGAAGTACCCTAAATGACTTAATATAAAAGGTGTTAAAAATATACCTACTACATTTGTTAAAATAATGGTGCTATAATTTAATATAACTCCTTTTTTTATTTGGCTCACAATTAATTTATTTAAATTATTATCTTAATTTTCCATCTACTTTTCCGTCTAAAACCCCTTTTACATCGTAAATAATCCCATTAGGTTTTAATAAGGCTTTGAGGTCTATATTTAAAAACTCGTTATGTGCTACGGTTAGTACGATGGCGTCAAATTGCCCTTCGACAGGCTCAGGATGACGTTTTTAGTTGGGTTATGGTTAAGGCTGTATTCGTGCATGACTTCTTCTGGGTTTGCCCAAGGATCGTAAATAGTTACTTCGGTTCCATAGCTTTTTAATTGGTAAATAACATCTACCGCTTTGGTGTTGCGCACATCGGGACAGTTTTCTTTAAAGGTAATTCCTAAATTAAGAATTTTAGCACCTTTAATACGGATGTCATTTTGTACCATTAATTTAATAACTTCTGAAGCTACATATTGCCCCATACTATCATTAACACGTCGTCCTGCCAAAATAATTTCTGGATGATAGCCAACTTCTTGTGCTTTTTGAGCTAAATAATAGGGGTCTACACCAATACAATGGCCACCAACCAAGTCCTGGTTTAAAGGGTAAAAAGTTCCATTTGGTACCTGCAGCTTCCAACACCGCATGGGTATCAATATCCATTAAATTAAAAATTTTAGCCAATTCGTTTACAAAGGCAATGTTGATATCGCGTTGCGAATTTTCAATCACTTTGGCTGCTTCGGCTACTTTAATAGTAGGGGCGAGGTGGGTTCCTGCAGTAATCACAGAGGCATATAAGTCATTTACTTTTTTGCCGATTTCTGGGGTAGAACCTGAGGTTACTTTTAAAATTTTATCTACGGTATGTAATTTATCACCCGGATTGATACGTTCTGGCGAATAGCCTGCAAAAAAGTCTTTATTGAATTTTAATCCACTTACTTTTTCAAGAACAGGAACACATTCCTCTTCGGTAGCTCCTGGATAGACCGTAGATTCATAAATAACAATATCTCCTTTTTTAAGCACCTTTCCAACGGTTTCACTGGCTTTGTAAAGTGGGGTTAAATCGGGTCGGTTATTTTTATCAATCGGGGTTGGTACGGTAACAATA
This sequence comes from uncultured Flavobacteriaceae bacterium, assembly GCA_963704215.1. Classification (GTDB taxonomy): domain Bacteria; phylum Bacteroidota; class Bacteroidia; order Flavobacteriales; family Flavobacteriaceae; genus Mariniflexile. Next base: position 360,824 of record CAVPHK010000001.1, on the reverse strand, counting down.
TAATAATTACAATCTTTAATATCTTCTAGATTTGCTGAACAGAATAAGCCTATAGCATCGTTGTTTTCTTGTTTTAAAACGGATTTTAACAGGTCGGTCTTCCACTTCCAGAGTCACATCGTTGCCTGCTTGCAATTCCTGAATTCTTTTTTGATTAATATCAAAACCTACCACCGTGTATTTTGTTGCAAATAGTCTGGCTAAGGGTAAACCTACGTAACCTAAACCTATGATGGCTATTTTGATGTTGTTCATTTGTTGATGATTGATTATGATTAATTGTTGATTCTGTCTAATGTCTAATGTCTATGACTGTTCTCGATATGATTTTTTCATGACTTGAAAATGCACTCGAACTGACTATTATTGTTTAATGTTGATACGTTATGATTAATCTATGATAATGTTCTCTGATTACGATTTATGATGTTCACTATTCACTATTCACTATTCACTATTCACTACTCACTATTTCAAATGTTCCCAATACCAGGATACGGCTTCTTTGAGTCCGTCGCTGATATTGTATTTGGGGTTATAATTTAATAAACGTTTTGCTTTTTCTATCGATGCCAAAGAGTGGGGGATATCGCCCGCACGATTTTCGCGATGTTTGATGTCTATCGTTTTTATGGTGGCATCAAATTCCGATAAATAGGTTTTTAACAAGGTTGCCAGTTCTTTTAGCGTGGTACGATCGCCATACGCTGTATTATAGACCTGATTGAGCGCTTCCTGATTATCTGTGGTTAGCGCCAAAAGATTCATTTGCACCACATTATCGATATAGGTGAAATCTCTGGAATACTATCCGTCGCCATTAATCATGGGCGATTCGTGATTGATAAATTGCTGTACAAACTTTGGTATCACGGCAGCATAAGCCCCATTGGGATCTTGGCGTTTTCCGAACACATTAAAATACCGGAGTCCGATGCTATCTAAATGGTAGGTGCTGTGAAAAATATCGGCATACAATTCGTTCACATATTTTGTAATGGCATAGGGTGATAAGGGCTTGCCAATGGTTTCTTCTACTTTGGGCAATGCTTCATGGTCGCCATAGGTTGAGGAACTTGCCGCATACACAAAACGTTTCACACGGGCATCTCTGGCTGCTACCAGCATGTTTAAAAACCCCGACACGTTGACGTCGTTAGTCGTAATGGGATCGTTAATCGATCGTGGTACCGAGCCTAAAGCGGCCTCGTGAAGCACGTAATCCACACCTTCGCAAGCGGTTTTGCAATCGTCTAAATTTCGGATATCGCCTTCTACTAATTTAAAGTTTGGAAGGTTTAAAAAGGGCGTGATGTTTTCGCGTTTTCCTGTTGAAAAATTATCGAGACAAACAACGTTTATATGATGTGCCACTAAGGTTTCAATTAAGTTGGAACCTATAAAGCCAGCACCACCTGTAACAAGAATTTTTGAGTTTTTAAGTGCATTAAGTAGTTGTAATGACATTTGATTTGGAATGATTAATAGCAAAGCAAAGATTGAAAAAATATATTTAGAAACAACATTAATTATATCAATGTTACGATTTTTCCGATGAAAACCATGTGGGTGCTTATTTGTTCGGTGAAAGTTTCTGGTTAGATGATTAGATGGTTAGAAGGTTAGATAGTTAGACTGTTAGATTGTGAGTAGTGAATTGTGAGTAGTGAATAGTTGTAAGTTTCAAAGTTAGATTGTTAGATGATTAGACTGTTAGATGGTTAGATGGTAGACTAGATTGTGAGTAGTGAATAGTTGTAAGTTTCAAAGTTAGATTGTTAGACTATTAGATTATTAGATTATTAGATGGATAGATGGTTAGATAGCTAGACAGTTCATTAGGTCGGATTGTCCCCTTATCGATTATAGAGGTGTTGTCTATTGGGTTTAGGCTAAGTGATTAGAAACTGAAACGAGTTCAGCTTGACAAAACATGAGGTTTTATGGTTAGATAGTTAGATGGTTAGAGTTTTAGACTGTTAGACTGTTAGACTGTTAGATGGTTAGACTTTTAGATTGTGAGTAGTGAATAGTCGTAAGTTCCAAAGTTAGATTGTTAGAATGTTAGATGGTTAGATAGCTAGACAGTTCAATTGGTCGGAATGTCCCCTTGAGGGGACTTTAGGGGTGTTTTTGAAATGATTTTATAAAGGTAGTGAGAAGCTGAAACGAGTTCAGCTTGACAAGAGATAGTTTGACAAACATGGGGCTTTATGGTTAGATGGTTAGAATGTTAGATGGTTAGATTAGTAGATGGTTAGAATTTTTCAAAGAATCAGAGATTTGTAGTTCGGCAGATTTAATGCTCTGCGCTTATACAATTTAAAAATTATACACGCAAAGACATAAACAAATCAACATTGAACAATAGTCATTAGTCATTAGTCATTAGTCATTAGTCATTAGTCATTAGTCATTAGTCATTAATAAATAATCAATCGTGAACATTCATAAACACATTAAACAATTAAACAAATCAACATTAATCAATAGTCATTAGAAAATAAACATTTACAGTTTCACAGATTTTAGTTTATCGACCTGGTTTTAGGGTTAAATAAATAAGAAACGGTCGTTAACCGATTTTAATTGGAGTTTTAGCGAATAAGGTTAAATCTTCTCTTTATGATAGAAAACAATTACTAAATTTACCCCAGTAAAATACAAAATTGAATTGATTAATAGCGGTATTGATTTAATTGTATTAGATGTTCGAAACTTATTTTAACACTCTCGATTCTAGTCTTTCTTTGAAAAGGTTAGATGTGAAAGGACATTTAAAGGCAATTATAATTGAGCTAATAATAAAGTAAATTTTGTTTTATGAATCACAAAAGAGGGACCCATCACAATTAATTTAGGATTACTTGCTACTTAGTTTTTATAAACTAGGTTAGGTTGTTGCGCTCTTTTTTTAAACTATTGCTATTAACTGGAAACTAATGCTGACTAAAACTAAAATATATTTATCATCACCACACATGGGCGGGACGGAACAAGCGTTCGTAAACGAAGCCTTTGATACCAATTGGGTTGCGCCTTTGGGTCCGAATGTGGATGGTTTTGAACAGGATTTACAGGCGTATTTAGGTGGCAACAAACAGGTTGCTGTTTTCAGTTCTGGTACGGCATCCATTCATTTAGCCTTGCAACTATTAGGGGTTACCACAGGTGATGAAGTATTATGCCAGAGTTTTACATTTTCGGCTTCTGCCAATCCCATCATTTATCAAGGGGCGAAACCCGTTTTTATTGACAGTGAATCAGACACCTGGAATATGTGTCCGGTGTTATTAGAACAGGCCATTCAGGACCGTATTAAACACAATAAGAAACCAAAAGCCATTGTGGCTGTACATCTCTATGGGATGCCTTATAAAGCCAACGAGATTAATGCCATTGCTAAGAAATACGACATTCCCGTGGTGGAAGACAGTGCCGAAGCTTTAGGAAGCAGCTATTTTGGGAAGCCTTGTGGTACCTTAGCTGACATCGGTATTTTATCGTTTAACGGCAATAAAATTATTACCACTTCTGGTGGTGGTGCGCTGGTTACCAATACCGTGGCTTTAAAAAATAAAGCGGTGTTTTTAGCCACCCAAGCCAGAGATCAGGCCCCGCATTACGAACATTCGCATATTGGTTTTAACTACCGTATGAGTAATGTGTTGGCAGGTATTGGTCGCGGACAAATGGAAGTGCTGGATGAACATGTGGCATTAAGAAGACGGAATTATAATTTTTATAAAGAACATTTATCGAAATATAACGCTATCTCCTTTTTAGAGGAACCTGAAGGGTTCTTTTCAAACAGATGGCTTACCTGTATTACTACCGAGTCTTATGAATTACGTGAGCAATTGCGACTGGCACTTACAGGAAGACGATATAGAATCGAGACCTTTATGGAAACCGATGCACCTGCAACCGGTTTTTAAAGATTGCATGCATTTTACCAATGGTACTGCAGAACGGCTTTTTGAAAAAGGGCTTTGCTTACCAAGTGGCTCCAATTTAAATCAGGACGATTTAGACAGGATTCTTAACATAATTTTAAAAACTCTCAACTCATGATAAACAATTACATTAGTTACCTATCAAACAAATACGCGTCGAAATGGCTCGTTTTGGCTATTGATTTGAGTATCGTATTGCTTACCTTTTGCGTATCGTATTTTATACGGTTTAATTTTACGCTTAACTTCGATTTAGAGGCCTTTTTACTTCAATTACCGTTTGTATTTGTGGTAGCAGGGATTAGCTTTTTTGTCTTTGGCTCTTTTAAAAGTGTGATTCGACATACCGGTTTTACCGATGTGGTGAATTTGTTTAAGGCAGTGTCTTTCATGATGGTTCTAACCGTGTTCTTAATTTTAGCGAATAGAGAATTGCAAGTGCTGTCTGATTTTACCATTCCGAAATCGATTATCGTGATGCACGCTATCTTTAGTTTTGTGGTATTAGCGGCCAGCAGGTTGCTGTTTAAAATGGCGTACAATCATTTAAAATGTAAATATATTAGTAGTAAGCGCGTATTAATATATGGCGCTGGCGACTCGGGTATTGTAACCTATAATGCCTTAATCAGTCACGTAAAAGAACGCTTTGACGTGGTGGCCTTTATGGATGATAATGTGAAGAAAAACGGCAAATCTATTAACGGGATTTCTATTTTATCGAAACACAAAATAAATCAGGATTATATTGAAACAGAGCGTATCGACGAAATAATTGTGACGGCCGAAAACATTAAAAAAGAGAATTTGATGAGTTTGGTGCCTTTAGATGTTAAAATTACCAAAGTGCCACCCATTGAAACTTGGATGAACGGGGAATTGCAAGTACATGAAATGAAACAGGTACAGATTGAAGATTTACTAGGGCGTCCGCCGATTGAAATTGACAATCCGAATTTGTTAAACGAATTTAATGGCGAAACCGTTTTAGTAACAGGGGCTGCAGGGTCTATTGGAAGCGAATTGGTAAAACAATTGGCCAATTTTGATGTAAAAAAATTGATTTTAGTCGATCAGGCAGAATCGCCTTTGTATGATGTACAACAAGATTTAATTCGCGATGGAAAGAGCAATTTCGCTGCTATTGTAGCCGATATTAGAGATGGTTTACGAATTGATAGTATTTTTCAAGAGTATAAACCTACTATGGTATTTCATGCCGCTGCATACAAACATGTGCCTTTAATGGAAAAATCGCCTTATGAAGCGATTAAAATAAATGTAAACGGCACGAAATTATTGGCCGATACGTCGTCGCGTTATAATGTTAAGAAATTTGTATTTGTGTCTACCGATAAAGCGGTAAACCCAACCAGTGTGATGGGGGCTACCAAGCGTATGGCAGAAATGTATATTAGTTGCTTACAAAAAGAAAGTAAAACCAAGTTTATCACCACCCGTTTTGGTAATGTATTAGGTTCTAATGGATCTGTGATTCCGTTGTTTAAAAAGCAAATTGAAAATGGTGGTCCGTTAACCCTAACCCATAAAGATATCACCCGCTATTTTATGACCATTCCTGAAGCAGCACAATTGGTGTTAGAAGCAGGCACCATGGGTAAAGGTGGAGAAATCTTTATTTTTGATATGGGTGAGTCGGTTAAGATTTATGATTTGGCAGTGAATATGATTAAATTGTCCGGATTACGTTTCCCAGAAGATATCGACATCAAAATTACGGGCTTACGTCCAGGTGAAAAATTATATGAAGAGCTATTGGCCAATGGTGAAAATACCTTGAGTACCTATCATAAAAAGATTATGATTAGTAAAACCAGAGCGTTGGATTATGTATCTGTAAAAACTGAAATTGAAGAATTATGTATTACCAACCGTTTCCAGAACAATAATATTGTGATGAAGATGAAACGCTTGATACCAGAATACAAATCGAATAATTCGGATTACGAGCGCTTTGATAAAAAAGTTCAGATTTACAAAAAAATTAAAGGTATGAAAGAAGTTGCAGCTGATAATACCGTTGCAAACACACCATAGAATAAAAAAAATTCAGTAAATTCCCCCAAATTTTATAACTAAATGATGACACGCTTATTTAGAAAGACTGGTCTTGTGATGGTTTGTATGCTAGGTTTAATATTAAGCTCCTGCAGTACCAAAAAAGATATTATATACTTTCAGAATGCCAAAGATTTTGAAACCATTGTAGATACCGATACCTTTAAAGCGAAGTTAAAGGTTGGCGATATCATAAGTATTTATGTGTCTACCTACGATTTAGAAGTTACCAAACCTTATAATTTAATTATTTCGAATGGCACAGGAGGTCAATTAATTGATTATTTAATTGATGTGGATGGTAATATTGATTACCCGGTTTTAGGAAAAGTGAAACTTATAGGCCTAACGGTAGAAGAAGCCAAAGAATTGTTTAAAAAGAAATTTTCGGAAGGCCAACTTTTAAAGGATCCTGTTGTTATTATACGTGTTCAAAATTTTAGGGTCACCGTTGCTGGAGAGGTTGCTTCACCAGGTGTGTATCCGGTGTCTGGCGAACGTGTTACTATTTTAGAAGCGCTGGGTATGGCAGGGGATTTAACCATAAAAGGCCGCAGAGATAATATTTTGGTGATTCGTGATTTTAATGGCACTAAAACCTATACACGCGTAGATTTAACCAATAAAGAAATTTTTAATTCGCCGGTATATTATTTAACTCAGAATGACTATGTGTATGTAGAGCCTAATAACTCCTCAATCAGTAATGCTTCGGGAGATTCTAGAATCGGGACCATCATTAGTATCACATCGTTTATTTTAACCACCGCACTTATTTTTGTGACCAGAAATTAGATTTTAATGAATACAGATTTATCAAACTTAGGAAGCACCTCTAGTTCCAACTCCTTTAATTTAAAAAAATCTTTAGCTATTTATTTTAAAAAATGGTATTGGTTTGCATTAAGTTGTTTTTTAGCTTTAGCGGTTTGTTTTATGCTTTTACGCTATACGACGCCACAGTATTCTGCTTTTGCTAAAATTATGCTGATTAGTGAGACCGATAAAGCCTCCCCAACGGCGGCGCTTAAAGATTTAGCACCCACGGCACAAAATTCGAATGCCGAGGTGGAAGATGAAATCTTGGTAATGACCTCGAAAGGGGTTGTAGAACAAGTGGTAAAAGCGCTTAACTTAAATATACAATATTTTACACAAGGCCGCATTTTAGAACAAGAATTATATGGCGGTATCCCAATTGATATTAATTTTATAGCCTCGGATTCGTTGCTGTATACGGTTGATTTTAATTTTTATATTCATGTTACTTCGGCGAATGCTTTTGAATATCGTTTGTATGAAGACGATGCGCCAAAAACCGTGGCGTTTGGACAAACTATTAAAACCTATTTTGGTAGTATGGTGCTTACCCCAAAAACAGAGAATGCCTCTGGTTTAATAGGTAATGACTTTAGAGTGCAATTGACCCCTGTGGCGGTTGCCACAAATAATTTAAGAAACCGGGTGCAGGTGTATCAATCGAACGCCTCATCAAAAGTGTTGAATTTATACGTGGAGGACCCTATACCTGCCAAAGCACGCGATATTCTGAATCAATTAATTAAAGATTACGATACCTATACCTCACAGCTAAAAAATGTGCGTGCTAAAAACACGGCGCTTTTTATTGATTCGCGTGTAGAATTGATTGCTTCGGATTTGGTGAGTGTCGATGACAGTATTGTTCGTTTTAAAACAGGCAATAAATTAACCGATGTGACTTCGGAAGCTGCACAGTTTTTAGGGTCTAGTGCTGAAAATGAGCAGGCTTTGGCTGGTAGTAAAACCCAGTTGCGCTTGTTAAATTATATGGATGAGTCGTTAGGCTCTGACAGCTCGTTTGAACCGATTCCTTCTAACATTGGGATGGGAGATCCTGCCATTAGCGGACTCGCCAGTAAATACAATGAATTGTTAGCCAACAGACAACGCTTATTGCAAAGTGCCGGGGAAAAGAACGCCGTGGTTGTTGAATTAGACAGAACCTTAAACAGTCTCAAGGAAAGTTTGCGCCAAAGTGTGAATAGTTCTAAAAAATCGTTGAACATTCAAATTAACAGCCTAGAGAATCAATCGAGCCGTATTAATTCTAAAATTTATTCGGTTCCTGGGCAAGAAAGTAAGTTACGAGGCATCGAACGTAAACAAGGGATTAAGGAGTCGTTATATTTGTATTTATTACAAAAGCGGGAGGAAGCGGCCATTAATTTAACAGCTACCGCCCCTAATTTAAAAATATTGGATGAGGCATCGGATTCTGGTGGTCCGATTTCGCCTAATAAAAAAATGATGTACATCGCAGCCTTATTTTTAGGGCTTATTATACCTTTTTTAATTATATATGTTGCCGATTTACTGGATACCAAAATTCATAATAAAGAAGATTTAGAAAATGAACTTAAAAACATATCGGTTTTGGGTGAAATTCCGACGGTGAAAGATGGTATTTTAACAGATGGTATTTTATTGGTGGAGAAAAACGACCGATCTATTTTATCGGAGTCCTTTAGAATTATAAGAACTAATTTTGATTTTGTACGACGTGGACGCAATGTAGCGGCTTATGATAATGTGGTATTTGTAACCTCGACGGTTAATGGAGAAGGTAAGTCGTTTTTTAGTATCAATACGGCACTAACCATGGCCAACACGGGTAAACGCGTGTTATTAATAGGTGCGGATATTAGAAACCCACAAATACATCATGTTTTAAGCAATGCTTTAAAGGTAGACCCCAATGCCATCGGGTTGACCGACTTTTTAGCCGATAAAACGCTAACAACTGGAGATATTATTAATAATTATACGGTAAACGCTATTAGCATCGATATTATGTTTTCGGGTAAAATACCACCCAATCCAGCTGAATTATTGATGAATCAGCGCATTAAAACCGTGTTTGATTATGCATCAGAGCAATATGATATCGTGATTGTAGATACGGCGCCTGCGATGCTGGTAACCGACACCTTGTTGATAAGTGAGTATGCAGGCCATACTATATATTTAACCAGAGCAGGTTATACCGATAAGCAAGTGCTAAATTTTGCCAGAGAACTGCACGCTACGAATAAATTAAATGGTATGATGCTGGTGGTGAATGATGTAAACCAGTCTAACTTTGGCTATGGTGCGCGCTATGGGTATTATGGTAAAGCACAAAAGAAAGGTTTTTTTAGCAGGAAGGCGAAAGCCTAATCGAACTTAAAGGTGTTATTGGTATGTTGAATGACACCTACCATGGTATGGGCTGTTTTTTTACTTAATACGGCATTTGAAAGTGTCTCTATTTGATAGGTGTTGTGTGTATCTGTTCCTGCAAAATCAATAAGGTTTTCCTCTAATAAAAAGGTTGCGGTTTTTTGAACACGTTTCCCGTAATACGCCGTTAAGGCTAATAGATTTAACTGAAACAGACATCCCAGATACTTAAGGCGTTTGTAATAATCCAGCTTGTTATGGAAATACTGGTAACGTTCGGGGTGTGCTAAAACCGGGATGTAGCCTTTTAATTTGATGTTAAAAATAAGGACTTCCAAATTTAGAGGTGGCTGTAAATACGACAGTTCTATCAATACATAATTATCTTTTAAAGTAATGAGATTTTCTTGCGTTAGCAAGTATTCGAAATGCGCATCGAGCATATATTCGGCAGCAGGTTTTATGCTTATTTTATCGAATACATTCATACCTACATTACCTAATAGGAGCTCGTAGGCATTCCCAATCGTTTCTTCGGTATTCGGATAAAAATCCTGCATAATATGTGGCGTCGCGATGTATTTTTTAATACCTAAGGCTTGCAATTGATTTAGTAAATCGATAGACTCTTGTAGGTTTTTGGCACCATCGTCTATACCCGGAAGTATGTGGGTGTGTATATCGACAAAATCTTCTAAAAGATCTTTCAGAAATTGTTTTTTAGAAAAAAATTGCAGCATGTATGCACGTAGGTTAATAATTTGAGATCGCCATGTTCGAGACGCTTATCACTCGAATTCGTCTTTTTAACAGAGGGCATGGGGTTCGGATGGCAAAAGCTTAGGAAGCATAAAACTTAAAAGCTTCTAAAATAATAGCATTATCGACCAGGCAATCTATTTTTGGGCTACCGATGGCTTCTAAGAGCACAAAATTAATATTGCCGTGGTTATTTTTCTTGTCGTATTTAAGCAAGTCCATAATGGGTTGATAATCGGCTTCTTCAATGGTTTCTTTACCGTAATAATCGATAAACAATTGCTTGATATCGTGGGTGGTTTCTTTTGGGAATCCTGTTAATTCCGTTGAGATATAACAAGCTAAAATCATGCCTATTACAATCGCTTCGCCATGTAACAAGGTTTTTTTGTCTGGATGGCTTAAAAAATACGATTCGATGGCATGCCCTAAGGTATGTCCGAAATTTAAGGTTTTACGCAAACCGTTTTCAAACGGATCGATATCCACCACGTTCTTTTTAATTAGCACCGATTCGTAGATTAATACATCCAAATCGTCTAACGACAATTTCGATAAGTCTTGAAATTTATTCCAGTATATTAGGTCGCTAATCAGGCCATGTTTTAACATTTCGGCTAAACCCGAACGCATTTGGTTTTGGGCTAAAGTGCTTAAAAATTGGGTATCAATCAATACCAAATCCGGATTACTAATCACCCCAATCTGGTTTTTTAAATGTCCTAAATCCACACCCGTTTTGCCACCCACCGAAGCATCTACCATAGACAGTAGGGTAGTAGGCACGTTTACATAGGCGATACCACGTTTAAAGGTGCAGGCCACAAAGCCTCCTAAATCGGTAATCACACCGCCTCCAATATTAATGAGCAGGCTTTTTCTATCGGCATTTAAATCGGAAAGTGTATTCCAAACGCCCACACAGGTATCGATGTTTTTATTGATCTCGCCCGATTCAATTTCGATAATTTCGATGGCTGCAGAAGTTTCTAACAGTTCTAAGAAACGCGGCAAACACATTTGATGCGTATTTTCATCTACTAAAATAAATAGTTTCGAAAAATTACTGTTTTTAAGATGCTGATTTAAAGCGGTGTAACAATTTTCGTTAAAATGAATGGTACAGTTGTTTGCGTTGATAGAATCCATAAGAAAAAAAATCTTTTTGAGCTGGCGAAATTAAGGAGATTTTCTATAAAATGATAGCGAACTCCTCATTATATTTGTAAAAATAAATTAGTAATGACTACCGAGCCCATCTTTGATAATACCGAAATTGCGTTTGCACTTAAAAGTGATTCTGAATTAGAACGCGCCTATTTTTTGTTTAAAATGATTTCTATTGAGCCTTTGGTGCGTATTGGCACTGCGGCTACCAATTTTGCTTTAAAGGCGCATTTGCCTATTGAAGGCCTTATCCGATCGACGGTATTTGATCATTTTTGTGGTGGTGTGAATGAAGAAGATTGCTTACCTGTTATCGATAACATGTATAAAAAGGGGGTGAGTTCTGTGTTAGATTTTTCAGTGGAAGGCAAAGAAAGTGAAGCCGAATTTGATAGTGCCTTACGAACCACTTTAAAAATTATTGATTTTTCGAAAGCCATTAAAGCGATTCCTATCGCCGTTTTTAAACCAACAGGCTTTGGAAGGCTAGCTTTATATGAAAAGAAAAGCAGCGGTGAAGCCTTAAGCGAAAAAGAGCAGCAAGAATGGGAACGCATTGTCGACCGGTTTGATATGGCCTGTAATATGGCGAAACAAAATAAGATTGCCATTTTAATTGATGCCGAAGAAAGTTGGACCCAAGTTGCTGTGGATGATTTAGTAACCGAAATGATGGAACGCTATAATACCGAAAGCCCTGTGGTGTTTAACACCTTGCAGATGTACCGACACGACCGTATGGCTTTTATGAAAGCATGCGCACGCCAAAGCCAAAGCTGCTGGGTATTTTGTAGGCTTTAAACTGGTGCGTGGTGCGTATATGGAAAAAGAAAACGAACGTGCTGAAGCGATGGGCTATGAGTCGCCTATTTGTAAAAGTAAGGCACTTACCGATGCTAATTATAATGACGGGCAGCGTTACATACTTGATCATTTAGATACCATGGCTTTATTTTCTGGAACACATAATGAAGAGAGTTCGTATTTATTAATGGAACTGCTGCAAGAAAAAGGCATTGCCATAAACGATAAGCGTGTTTGGTTTGGACAGCTTTACGGCATGAGCGACCATATAAGCTATAATTTAGCTGCCAAAGGCTATAACGTTGCTAAATACATTCCGTTTGGACCCGTAAAAGATGTGATGCCTTATTTAATACGTCGCGCTGAAGAGAATACCTCGGTAGCAGGACAAACAGGTAGGGAGTTAATGCTTTTAAGCAAAGAGAAAAAGCGCCGAAACGCCTTATAGTTTTAGCAGTTTTGTTTTAGGATTTCTTTAATTTTTTCGGGTGCTACAAAAGGGGTTAAAGCCTTGAGTTGATTAAAATCAATCGTTTTAATCAGCACTATGACCTTGTTTTACCAAAAAGATGGCGTTGTTTTGCGTGGGTACTAATACGTCGTTCGCACTTAGCAGGGCTTCATGAAGTTTTTCTCCGGGACGCATACCTGTCTGTATAATCTTTACTTTAGTTTCGGGATAACATGACAGGAGACAATCTACCAGCGCTTTAATCGTAATGGGGTTTCCCATATCAAAGGTAAAAATAGCGGGGGCTAGTGTTTCCATGCTGGAAAGTTCTAAGATTAAATGACTCGCTTTTGTTTTACTGATAAAATATCTGCTGCTGGCATAATCTGTAATGGTGAGCGGTAAGCCAGATTCAATTTGTTTTATAAAGAGTGGTAGCACCGAACCGTTAGAACCCATAACGTTTCCGAAGCGTGCTATTAAAAACTTTGTGGGCGACTCTTTAGCCACGGTTAGTAAATAATTTTCGGCAATACGTTTCGAACAGCCCATAACACTTACAGGATCTACGGCTTTATCGGTAGAAATAAAAACAAATTTCTTCACAAGATGCTTAATGGCTAAATCTGCTAAAAATGTGGTTGCTAGTATATTGGTTTTTACGGCTTCGTAAGGGTGTGCTTCCATTAACGGCACATGTTTATAGGCCGCGGCATGAAACACCACGCTGGGTTTGTAGGTTTCAAAAAGGATTTCTAAAGAGGCTTTTTCGGTAATATTTAAAAGCAGAAATTCAACATCGCTTATCGCTTCGTGCTCCAACGCTTTCATGAGATTGTAAAGTGGCGATTCGGCGATATCGATAAGGATAAGTTTGGAAAACTGACTATGCAACAGCTGTCGCACTAATTCGCTTCCAATAGAACCGGCAGCGCCTGTAATTAAAATGGTTTCGTTTTCGAAATTACATACGTGCTTTTGACTTTCGACTCCTTTTTCGGAAGGTAGCAAACCCGAATCCTCTAGTAAATGCTTTATGTGGTTATAGGATGTTTGATTCATTTGGAAACAACTGCAGGTTAAACGGATACTTTGAGGGTGTTATGCCGTTACAATGTAGAAATAATTGTGATGTGTTCCAAATAAGAAATCGGAAAGCCTTATTTTGTCAAAACGAGTAGGATGGTGCGAAAAATAAGTTTTAAATCGAAGCAGAAATTTCGATTTTGAATATATTCTTTATTGTATTTTAATTTATCCGGAATGATTGTTTTAATAAAAAAATCTTCGGGGTTTTCGGCGGCTTTTAAAAGTTCGACTTCATTTCTGTATTTTAAAGATGCCAAACCGGTGATTCCTGGTCTAACCGAAAAAATTTTTAAATCGTCTTCGGTATAAAAATTCACATAATAACGCAATTCTGGTCTGGGGCCCACAAAGCTCATATCGCCTTTAAGAATGTTAAACAGCTGGGGAAATTCATCAATCTTATAGCGTCTTAAAAAATAGCCCACTTTCGTGATTCTGGAATCGTGATTACCCAAAGTAAGCAAACCCTGGGATTCCGACTGCAGCTTCATGGTTCTGAATTTATAAATTTGGAAGTCTTTATTGTGTCTACCCACACGCCCCTGAATAAAAAACACTGGTCCTTTAGAATCTATTTTAATAATGATAGCGATGAGTAATAGTAGAGGTGCTAGGAGTAGCAATCCGATGAGCGCGCCAATAACATCAAACCAGCGTTTTGCAATCATTACGGTTCTATTCTAAATTGTGTAATGGTGGCCGTACTATCGCAATTTTCTACTGTTAAGCTAATGTCCTGTGCTTTATAGTCGCCTTCAACTACATAAATGCCGCAGGGTTTCTGGCGCACGTTACTTTCAGAAAAATTAATATTGCCTTTTTTTAGAATGTAATGCACCGCCGTTGAATCGAGTTTGTAATTTGATAATTGCGCTTGCACCCCTTCAGAATACAGCAATGTTTTTAAGCGAATATTTTTAAGCACACGAGCATCGGGACCGTAGCTACAGGATACTTTTTTTCCATTAAGGAAGAATGCTAATATAATAAGTCCCAGAGAAAAGCCTCCAAGATAATAACCAATACGTTGAATTAATGTCATGAGTTTTATATAGAATCCAGCAACAACAGGTTAGGTTCGACCTTGTTTTTAAAAAATAATTAAATTGATATCGCTATAATTTAAATCGAACCATTCGCCAACCGATTTACTGGTTAAAATGCCGTGGTAAAAGTACAACCCATTTTTTAAACCGCGATCAAATCTTAGCGAATTTTCTATACCGCCGTCTTCGGCAATTTTTAAAAGGTAAGGTGTAAAGATATTGCTGATAGATACCGAAGCGGTACGTGAATATCGTGCCGGTATATTGGGTACGCAATAGTGCGTCACACCATGTTTTACAAAGGTTGGTTGTTTGTGCGAGGTCACTTCGCTGGTTTCGAAACAGCCTCCCATATCGATACTAACATCTATAATGATAGCACCCTTTTTCATGGCCTGTACCATAGTTTCTGAAACGACAATAGGCGATCGGTTACTGCCTCTCACTGCGCCAATTACCACATCGCAGCGTTTTAAAGCTTTCGATAAATTTTTAGGTTGTAAGGTAGAAGTAAATATAGGTCTTCCTAAATGGGTTTGTATGCGTCTGAGTTTAGTTATCGAATTATCGAAAATTTTCACATTGGCACCTAAACCAATAGAACTTCTTGCCGCAAATTCGCCTACCGTTCCGGCACCTAATATAACGACTTCTAAGGGTGGCACGCCACTAATATTTCCAAACATTAGGCCGTTGCCGCCTTTGGTGTCCGATAATAATTCCGCCGCAATTAAAACAGAAGCGGTTCCCGCAATTTCACTCAGGGATTTTACTACGGGGTACGAGCTATCGGAATCTCTAATAAACTCAAATGCCAGAGCAGTAATTCGTTTAGCCGCCAGCATTTCGAAATATTTTTTACTTTGCGTTTTTATCTGTAAGGCGGAAATTAATATGGTTTGCGGATTGATGAGCTTAATCTGCTCTAAACTAGGCGGTTCTACCTTAAGAATCATGGGGCAAGCATATACTTTAGCGCTGTCCTTTGGTAATTTCTGCACCCGCTTCGCTATAGTCTTTATCGCTAAAATTAGCGCCTTCACCAGCGCCCGATTCTAATAGTACACGATGTCCATTACTTACCAAAGCAAATACGGCATCGGGCGTTAAGCACACCCTTTTTTCTTGAAAAGCCGTTTCTTTGGGAATACCAATATATAAATCTCCTTTTTTCTTAAAAATTTCTAGAGTTTCTTCTTGTGGTAAGAGCTGTTGTTTTGTAAAAGGAGACAATTGTTTTGCCATGAGCTTATCTGGTTTAAAAAATCAAATTACAAATAAAATTCTAAATGAATAAATTGAAACCAAAAATAATTAATTTACAGGTAACTTCTGCTATTCATGTACCGTTCATCGAATATTTCAATTTTGAACGAAAAAACCGCAAAACTTATAAATTATACTACGAAAGGTTGCATATATTTAATTATGTTTGTAATTATAACTAAATATATGCTTAAAAGATATTTCTCCTATTTTTTATTTGTTATTTCTTTATCCGGTTTCTCTCAGCATTATGTTCTGTCTGGTGACGTTATGGATGCTAATAACGCCCCGATTTCTTATTGCAATATTGTTGTATACAACACTTTAGATTTAAGTTTTGTGGCGGGAACCACTTCTGGCGAAGATGGTGCATTTAAATTTGAAAATCTAAAACCTGGAAGTTACACCTTAAAAATAAGTTATATTGGTTACGAGGAAGCGCGCAGGTTTGTCAATTTTGACAAAAGTATCAAGCTAGCGACTATTACGCTGAATGAGTTGGCACAAACCTTAGACGACGTCACTATTATTGCAAAACGCCCCACTGTAACGCGTCTGGTAGATCGAACTGTTTTTGATGTTGAAAATTCTACCTTGTCGAATACCAACGTGTTGGATGTGTTAAAACATACACCAGGCGTTTTGGTACACAACGAAACTATAAGCATTAAAAATAGTGTGCCTACTATTTATATTAATGATAGAAAAGTACATTTATCTATGAGTGATGTGCAACAGCTTTTGGAAGGTACCTCGTCTACCAACATAAAATCAATAGAGGTTATTACCAATCCACCAGCAAAATACGAAGCAGAAGGGGGCTCTGTAATTAACATTATAACTTCTAAAAGCATATTACCCGGTTATAACGGCAGTGTTTTTGGCAATTTTAAACAAGGAAGCGAATATCCAAAATACGCTTTTGGAACGAGTCATTTTTTTAAAGACAATAAATTTAATGCCTATATAAATTATAGCATGAACCCACGAAAAGACTATAGGCATAATACAGAGTATGTTAATTTTATAGAAAACGGACAAAATATTACGAGTTGGGAAACCGATTTTCAACGTACCCGAGAAACTTCTAATCAAAATATAAATGCAAACATAGATTATGAATTAAGTGATAATAACATTTTAAGTTTATCGACCAGTATGTTAATTTCTCCCAGAGAAAACGCAAAAACCTATGTAAATTCTAACACCGGGGTCTATAATTCAAGTAATAGTTTAAACTATACATTTAATACTTTAAACAGGATGGTGGATGAGACTTTTAATATGGCATTTACTTTAGATTATGTGCATAAATTTAAAAAGGAAGGTGAGAAGCTATCGCTAAGTGGGCACCATACCAATTACGATTTTTCTAGTTATCAAGACGTGAATACAGGTTATTTTTTACCCAATAACGAGGTTCCTTTTAGAGAAAACAAATTTCAAACATTTGCTAGTCAAGAAATTAAGCTTTATACAGGGCAACTAGATTACGAATTACCCATAGGCGCCACGGCAAGTTTTGAAATAGGAGGAAAGGTTTCTAATATAAGTTCTGAGAGTATTATCAATCAGTTTGATTTTATAAACGGCGTAAAAACGGAAGATTTAGAAAATTCTGATACGTTTTTATATGACGAAATGAATTATGCGGCGTATACGAGTTTTTCTAAGGACTGGGAGCGCTGGAGCGTAAAATTGGGCTTACGAACAGAATACACCGATATTACAGGCAACTCCTTGTCTACCAATACCCAAAATGATAGTGACTATATAAAATATTTTCCGTCCTTTTATTTGATGCATCAATTTAACGACAATAACCAACTTTATGTAAGTTATAACAAACGTATTTACAGACCCAGATATAGCGATTTAAACCCGTTTAAATATTTTTTAAACGACAATACGTATAAAACAGGTGACCCGAATTTAAAACCTGAAATAGACGATGTATACATTTTAGGGTACACTTTTAACAAAGATTATACCTTTGAGTTGTATTATAGATATGAAGACGACCCCACGCTAGAAATCACTTTTCAGGATAACGATAACAATATTATTAAATATATTAATACAAATATAGACAGTAATATCTCTTATGGCTTAGATTTTACAACCTATACACCAGTGATGAACCGATGGAATATTTATGTGCTCTCGTCTGTATTTTTTTATGAAAATCAGTTTTTTGCTTTGGAAAGTAATAACGAACTTTTAAAGAATGAAAAATGGTCTCTATATGCACGTCTAATTAATTATTTTTCCTTTCTGAAGGACAAAAGTTTAACAGCCGATGTTTCCTATTTATATCAAACTCCAACTGTGTTTGGCCCCACGAATGTGAGTGCCTATCATGGGCTGGATATTAATTTTAGAAAAACTTTTTGGAACAATAACGCCTCTATTAGTATTGGGTGTAACGATGTTTTTAATACGCAAAACTTCACTACTTCAACTAAATATAGCAATCAGGATGTGTTTGTTAATTCACAATTAGAAACGCGCTTATTTACATTTGGATTTAATTATAACTTTGGAAACACACATTTAAAGCACAATGAGAAGCAAATAGAATTAGAAGAGCGCGATCGCTTAAATTCTAAAAACTAACTAGAAATACTGTTTTATTTTATCCCAAAAGTTTTTTGGTGTTATTTTAAACTCATCTTCCAATTCCTGTAAGGACTTTGTAGCTTCATTTACTTTATTAAATATTTGAGCTCTTATTAAATAAATAGAAGGTATAATAATCGCCATAATGGGTATTAAATAGATAAGTTGTGATTCGTCAACAGTTGTGATATCTACTCTGAGAATAGTAAACGCTTGGTAGGCATACATGGCAATAGGAACTAACAAGGCATGATACCACCAGTGTCTGCAGGTAAAAAACCAGATGACTAATAAATATAAAGGAATTAACTTGCCAGATAACACCCACATAGCCGTACTCGCATCAGAATAGACTCTACTATGGTAGGTAAATAAAAAAGTGTCCCAAACTTTTTCATTTGGAACACTTTCGTATAAAAAGAATAAATAGGGAGAGGTTGCAATTAAAGTAGCAACAACACTACCTAAAATCAAACTTTTTTTATCCACATACTGGAATAACAATTTTTGATCTTTCGATTTTTGCTGTTTGGTTTCCATCTTGGTTCATTGTGTTAGCTGCATAAGCTGTAAACAACATTCCTCCGAATATCGCGATTGCGATTAAATACTTTTTAGTTTTCATTTTATAAGGGATTTAATTAATTAATTACCCAAATGTAACTAAAGACTATTTTGAAGATAAGCCTAAAATGTTAAACAAATGTTAAAAACACTGTTTTTTAATTTTTCTGCTGTGGGTTTCCCGTAATACTTCAAAAAGTAGCGTATTTGTTGGTGTTTGTCTTTGCAGTTTCTAATCTTTTAAAACTAATTTTCTTTGTTTTTCGTTGACTAATGTAATACTAATTTTATCAATGTCGTCTGTTAAAATCGCTTCAATTTTTTCTGGCCATTCTATAAAAACGTAATGTCCTGAATCTAAATAATCTTCTATTCCAAAATTATAAGCTTCTTCTAAATTTTTTATTCTGTATAAATCGAAATGATAGATTTTATCGTTTTCTAATTCATATTCATTCACAATAGAAAACGTAGGACTGCTCCCTGTATCGTTTCCGCCTAATTCTTTCACAATGGCTTTTATTAGGGTTGTTTTTCCAGCACCCATATCGCCATAAAATAGCCAGGTTTTTGTTTTTAAATTTTTAATAAGTTGTTTTGCAACCTCTTCAATTGTGGCAAGCTTATAATTTATTTCCAATGCAACCTAATTTTGAGACAATATTACAAATATAATTTTGAAAAAACTAATAAAAAGTGTATTTTATCGATGTTTTTGGTATTACATAGATTATTTAGGCTTGAAGACTACAAACGGAATAATCATTTCTTCCAGTGAAACACCCCCATGTTGATAGGTGTTTCTAAAATAACTTACGTAATGATTATAGTTATTTGGATAGGCAAAAAACAAATCGCCTTTGGCAAAAATATAAGAGCTACTCATATTAATAGAAGGTAAGTGCACTTCTTTAGGGTCTTTAAACACCAATACCTCTTTGTTTTCGTAGGTTAAACTTCGGCCTGTTTTATAGCGCAGATTTAAACTGGTGTCTCTGTCGCCAATAACCTTCGAAGGATTTTTTACATTTATGGTACCATGGTCGGTTGTGAGAATAAGTTTAAAACCTAACTGCTGCGCCATTTGAATCATTTCTAAAAGCGGTGAGTTTTTAAACCAACTTAAAGCTAGGGAGCGGTAGGCTTTATCGTTAGATGCCAGTTCTTTTACCACTTCCATCTCTGTTTTAGCGTGCGACAACATATCTACAAAATTATAAACCACAACCGTTAAGTCGTTATTTTTAAGAGATTTGAAGTTTTCTACTAACTTTTTGCCAGCACGTAAATTCGTTATTTTATGAAACTCGTAGTTTAAGTGTGTTAGCCCCAAACGTTTTATTTGTGTATTTAAAAAATCGTCTTCGTGTAAATTTTTACCACCTTCATCAGTATCGTTTTTCCAATATTGTGGAAACAATTTTTCCATGTCGCTAGGCATTAAACCCGAAAAAATAGCATTTCTGGCATACTGTGTGGCTGTTGGTAAAATGCTATAAAATGCGTCTTCTTTTTCTTTTTTGTAATAGTTGTTAATGATGGGTTCAAACACTTTCCATTGGTCGTAGCGCAAATTATCAATCACCACTAATATGGTAGGTTGTTCTTTACTAAGTTCTGGAACCACTTTTTCTTTAAAAAGCGTGTGAGACATGATGGGCGCGTCTGATTTATGATGAAACCAATCGCTGTAATTCTTCTCGATAAATTTGGCAAATTGAATATTGGCTTCTATTTTTTGCGATTCCAGAATTTCGAACATACCAGCATCTTCGATATCTTCGAGCTGAATTTCCCAATAAATTAATTTTTGATATAAACTCGCCCAGTCTTCATACGTATTAACCATTGCCAAATCCATGGCTATTTTTCGAAATTCCTGCTGATAATTCGAGGTCGTTTTTTCTGAAACCAGTCTGGAGTGATCTAAATTTTTCTTCAGACTTAACAATATCTGGTTAGGGTTAACGGGTTTAATAAGGTAATCGGCTATTTTGTTTCCAATAGCTTCTTCCATAATATACTCTTCTTCACTTTTGGTAATCATTACCACCGGAAGATTATCTTGTTTTTCTTTAATTTCGTTTAGTGTTTCCAGACCTGTAAGACCCGGCATATTTTCATCTAAAAAAACAATATCAAAATTTTTGTTTTCTAAAACATCAATCGCTTCGGTACCACTTTTACAGGTGGTAACCTGGTAATTACGTTGTTCTAAAAACAGGATGTGGGGTTTTAATAAATCAATTTCATCATCCACCCAAAGTATTTGTATTTTATTCATATTATTTTTGTAACTAATAGAGCTAATTTGTTTTTAAGAATATTCTGGGATATAGATACCATATAATTATATTTGTATCTATTAAACCATAATTTTTAAAGTTTGAACAAACTTAAGATATTAAACGACCCAATTTACGGATTTATTACGATTCCGAATTCACTCATTTTCGATTTAATACAGCATAAGTATTTTCAAAGACTGCGAAGAATAACCCAAATGGGCTTATCTTATTTGGTATATCCGGGGGCACATCATACCAGATTTCATCATGCTATAGGGTGCGTTCATTTGATGCAAAAAACCGTGAACGTACTTCGTTTTAAAGGGGTTAGCATTTCTAAGGAAGAAGAAACAGGCTTGTATGTTGCTATTTTATTGCACGATATTGGCCATGGTCCGTTTTCTCACGCCATGGAACATAGTATTGTAAACGGCGTGTCTCATGAGCAATTATCGCTGCTTTTTATGGAGCGTTTAAATCTGGAATTTAACGGAAGTTTAACGTTAGCCATCGAAATATTTAAAGGTGAATACCCCAGAAAATTTATGTGTCAGCTTATATCTGGTCAGTTTGATATGGATCGTGCCGATTATTTAAAACGCGATAGTTTTTACACAGGTGTTGCAGAAGGTAATATAAATAGCGAACGTCTTATTACCATGTTAAACGTGGTAAATGACGAATTGGTTGTGGAAGAAAAAGGCATTTATAGCGTTGAGAAATTTATAATTGCCAGACGCTTTATGTACTGGCAGGTATATTTACATAAAACAGGATTAGCAGCCGAACAATTATTAATAAGAACCTTGCAACGTGCTAAAGAATTGCAACATCAAGGACATAAACTTGAGGCGAGCAAGCCGTTGCTATATTTTTTGGAAAATAAAATAACGCTGGCTAATTTTAATGATGAAACCCTCAATGTTTTTGCCGCATTAGATGATTTTGATATTATTTCGGCCATGAAACATTGGCAGCATGATACCGATTTTGTGTTAAGCCATTTAAGTAACATGATTATTAATAGAAACCTGCTAACTATTAAAATAAAAAATAAGCCTATAAAAAATGAAGATTTAGAGTTACATATCGCTAGTTTGATGCGTACCTACAACATATCTAAAACGGAGGCGCAATACTTTGTTTTTAAAGGCAGTATTTCAAATCAGGCGTATCAGAATAATCATAAAGGCATTAATATTTTGCACAAATCAGGTAAAATAGAAGATATCGTAAAAGCCTGCGACCAGCTTAATTTAAAAGCATTATCGAAAGCAGTTACTAAGTATTATATTTGTTATCCGAAACTAAAGGGGTAATTTTCACGGTGTTATTAACATTAGCAGTGTTATATAAAAGTGGTATAGCTCTAATGATGACAATTAAAACCAAGACATGAAAAACTTTAGTACATTTTTCCTATTTTTGCCAAATCTAACTTAAATTAACATCAAATATTAAAGTGTGAAATTTACAGCACAACAAATAGCGGGAATATTAGAAGGAGATGTGGTTGGAAATCCGGATGTTGAAGTATCCAAACTTTCCAAAATAGAAGAAGGGTTTAAAGGTTCTTTAACATTTTTAGCAAACCCAAAATACAAGCATTTTATATACAATACAAAAGCATCAATAACCATTGTAAATAAGTCTTTTGTTCCAGAACATCAGATAGAAACCACCTTAATTAAAGTAGACGATGCGTATTTGGCATTTTCAAAAATATTAGAATATTACAACTCCATTAAGCTGAATAAAGAAGGGATAGAACAACCTTCGTTTATTTCTGAATCTGCACAATACGGTGATAATGTTTATATTGGAGCGTTTTCATACTTAGGAAATCATGTATCTATTGGCAACAATGTTAAAATATTTCCGAACACGTATTTAGGAGATCATACTATTATAGGAGATAATACCATTGTTTTTTCGGGAGCAAAAATTTATTCCGATACCATAATAGGTAAAAATTGTGTTATAAATTCGGGCGTGGTTATAGGGGCCGATGGATTTGGTTTTGCACCAAGCGACAATGGCAGTTATCATAAAATTCCTCAAATAGGAAATGTGATTATAGAAGATTCTGTAGATATAGGAGCGGCAACAACCATAGACAGGGCTACTTTAGGATCTACCATCATTAGAGAAGGTGTAAAATTAGATAATCATATACAAATTGCACATAATGTTGAAATTGGTAGAAACACGGTAATAGCTGCCCAAACAGGTATTGCAGGCTCTTCAAAAATTGGAAATAATTGTCAAATTGGCGGTCAGGTAGGTATTGCGGGACATATTACCATTGGTAATAATGTGCGCATTCAGGCCCAATCTGGAATTGCGAGAAACGTAAAAGACAACGAAATTTTACAAGGTTCGCCTGCCATCGCTTTAACCGATTATAATAAATCCTACGTTCATTTTAAGAACTTACCAAAGATTGTTAGAAATATAACTGATTTAGAAAAAAATAAATGGGAATAGTAAACACTGAAATAAAGCAAAAAACCATAGAGAAAGAAATTTCTTTAACAGGTGTTGGTTTACATACAGGAAAGAATGTAACCTTAACGTTCAAACCCGCGCCCGCCAACAGCGGATTAGCATTTAAGCGTAAAGATTTAGAAGGCATGCCGGTTATTGAAGCCGATGCTACCTATGTAACTAACACACAACGCGGTACTTGTTTAGAAAAGAACGGTGTAACTATTCAAACATCAGAGCATGTGCTTGCCGCTTTAGTAGGCTTAGATGTTGATAATGCTATTATTGAATTAAATGCTTCTGAGCCTCCTATTATGGATGGATCGTCTAAGTTTTTTGTCGAAGCTATAGAACAAGCAGGTGTTGTTGAATTAGATGCCTATAGAGAAGAGTATGTTATCACAGATATTGTTTCTTATACGGATGAAGAATCAGGTAGTGAAATTTTAGTGATGCCCGCAAAAGAATACCAGATTACTACCATGGTAGATTTTGGTACCAAAGTTTTAGGAACGCAAAATGCGACTTTAAATCAGATATCCGATTTTAAAGAACAGATTTCTAATGCAAGAACTTTTAGTTTTTTGCATGAAATAGAAATGCTTTTACAACATGGTTTGATTAAAGGGGGTGACTTAAATAACGCCATTGTATACGTAGATAAACCGTTGTCTGCCGAAACTATGGAAAAGCTAAAAGTGGCTTTTAAAAAGGATTCTATCGCGGTAAAACCTAACGGTATATTAGACAATTTAACCTTGCATTATCCTAATGAGGCAGCGCGACATAAATTGCTAGATGTGTTGGGCGATTTAGCTTTAGTAGGCACCCGAATACGTGGAAAAATTATAGCCAATAAGCCAGGGCATTTTGTGAACACACAATTTGCTAAAAAACTGTCGAAACTTATTAAAAATGAGCGCCGGAATAATGTACCTAATATCGATTTGAATCAGCCTCCACTTATGGATGTAAATCAAATTATGGCCATGTTACCTCACAGACAGCCATTTTTAATGATTGATAAGGTATTTGAACTGACAGATAGTTATGTTACAGCCATGAAAAACGTGACTATGAACGAGTCGTTTTTTGCAGGACATTTTCCAGGAGCCCCAGTGATGCCTGGTGTTTTAATAGTAGAGGCTATGGCACAAACTGGAGGTGTTTTAGTGTTAAACACGGTTCCAGATCCCGAAAATTATCTTACTTTTTTTATGAAAATGGATAATGTAAAATTCAAACAAAAAGTGGTTCCGGGCGACACCCTAATTTTTAAATGCTCGTTAATAACGCCTATTCGACGTGGTATTTGCCATATGCAGGGGTATGCCTACGCTAATGGAAAACTTTGCGCAGAAGCAGAGCTTATGGCGCAAATTTCTAAAGTAAAATAATTATAAACAGGAATAATCTATTTCTGCTTAATTTTAAAAAAAACAACTAAATGAATCAACCGCTTGCATACGTTCATCCTGGTGCTAAAATTGCAAAAAATGTTGTAATAGAACCATTTACAACTATTTATAATAATGTAACCATTGGAGAAGGAACTTGGATTGGAAGTAATGTTACCATTATGGAAGGTGCTCGTATAGGTAAAAATTGTAACATATTTCCAGGCTCTGTTATTTCTGCAGTGCCTCAAGATTTAAAATATAACGACGAAGAAACTACGGTAGAAATTGGAGACAATGTTACTATTAGAGAGTGTGTTACCATTAATCGAGGTACAGCCGATAGAATGAAAACCGTTATAGGTAATAATTGTTTAATTATGGCTTATTGCCATGTGGCGCACGATTGTATTGTTGGGAATAATTGTATATTTTCAAACAATAGCACGTTAGCAGGACATATTACTATTGGCGATTATGTGGTATTAGCGGGTATGACTGCGGTGCATCAATTCGTTTCTGTTGGTAATCATGCTTTTGTAACTGGTGGATCTTTAGTGCGTAAGGATGTACCACCATTTGTAAAAGCCGCAAGAGAACCTTTATCGTATGTGGGAATTAATTCTGTTGGGTTAAGACGTCGTGGGTATTCTACCGAAAAAATAAGAGAAATTCAGAATATTTATAGAATCCTCTACCAAAAAAACTATAATAACACGCAGGCAGCAGAAATTATTGAAGCAGAAATGGAAGCCACACCAGAGCGTGATGAAATCCTTCAGTTTATAAAAGACTCCCAACGTGGCATTATGAAAGGTTATTTCAAATCAAATTAAATTCAGATAAATCAATAGATCTTTCAACTTTTTCAACTTTTAAATATTACAACTTTATAACAAACATTGAATGGCAACTACAAGCGATATTAGAAACGGATTATGTATTAGATATAACAACGACATCTATAAAATTATAGAATTTTTACATGTAAAACCTGGTAAAGGACCTGCATTTGTTAGAACAAAAATGAAAAGTGTTACTAATGGTAAAGTGTTAGACAACACATTTTCGGCGGGACATAAACTGGAAGATGTACGTGTTGAAACACATAAATTTCAATTCTTATATAATGATGGTGAATTTTATCATTTTATGAATACGGAAGATTATACACAGATTCGCCTGTTGGAAGCAGCTTTAGATAATCCTGGATTAATGAAAGAAGGTGAAGTGGTTACGGTAATTATAAATGCAGAAGATAATATGCCGCTTTCTGTTGAAATGCCAGCAAGTGTTATTTTAGAAGTAACAGCTACGGAGCCAGGTGTTAAAGGAAATACGGCAACCAATGCTACAAAACCAGCAACTGTTGAAACGGGTGCCATTGTAAATGTACCTTTATTTATCAATGAAGGCGATAAAATTAGAGTAGAAACCGATAAAGGAACTTATAAAGAACGTGTAAAAGAGTAGAAAAAGTTTATTTGTTGACACGTTTATTTGTTTAAACCTTTCAGCATTTTAACGCTTAAACATCATAAATGAAGTTTCCTAACCCACATACTTTAAAACAAATAGCAGCTTTAATTGATTGCGATTTTGTTGGCGATGCAAATTTTTCTGTAATGGGGATGAATGAAATCCATGTTGTAGAACCTGGAGATATCGTTTTTGTCGATCATCCTAAATATTACGATAAAGCCTTAAATTCGGCTGCCACCGTTATTTTAATCAATAAAGAAGTGGATTGTCCTAAAGGCAAAGCATTGCTTGTTAGCGACGATCCTTTTAGAGATTTTAATAAACTTACCGATTATTTCAAACCATTTAAAGTGGCTACGAGCAGTATTTCAGATTCTGCCATTATAGGTGCAAATTCTGTAGTACAACCCAATAGTTTTATTGGACATAATGTGGTTATTGGCGAAAATTGTGTTATCCATTCTAACGTAAGTATTTATGATGATGCCGTAATTGGAAACAACGTTACCATACATTCGGGAACGGTATTAGGAGCCAACGCCTTTTATTATAAAAAACGACCAGAAGGATTCGACAGGTTGAAATCTTGCGGACGCGTGGTTATTGAAGACAATGTGGATATTGGTGCTAATTGTACTATTGACAGGGGTGTAACTGGCGATACCCTTATAAAAGAAGGTTCTAAATTGGATAATTTAATTCAAATTGGTCATGATACAGTTATTGGTAAAAGGTGCTTAATCGCATCGCAAGTTGGTATAGCAGGTTGTGTTGTGGTAGAAGACGAAGTGACTTTTTGGGGGCAGGTAGGTTGTACAAGTGGTGTAACTATCGGTACCAAAGCAGTATTACATGCACAAGCTGGTATTAGTAAATCGCTCGAAGGTCATAAAACCTATTGGGGCATTCCAGCACAAGAAGCTAGAGCGGTTATGAAAGAAATGGCTAATATTAAACAAATTCCTGACATATTAGAGTTTATAAAATCAAAAAAATAATTGTAAAATTGCAAAGAAAAGTATTTTTAAAACAAGTACTTTTGCTTAGCTTTATCTAAATAAAAAATATAACAATGAGTGTTTTAGTAAACAAAAATTCAAAAATTATTGTTCAAGGATTTACAGGTAGTGAAGGTACGTTTCATGCGAGTCAAATGATTGAATATGGTACGAATGTGGTTGGTGGTGTTACACCAGGAAAAGGCGGTCAGATGCATTTAGACCGACCTGTATTCGATACTGTAAAAGATGCAGTAGATAAGGTAGGAGCAGACACAACTATTATTTTTGTACCACCGGCCTTTGCTGCAGATGCTATAATGGAAGCTGCAGATGCTGGTATTAAAGTAATTATTACCATCACAGAAGGTATCCCTGTTGCCGATATGATTACAGCATCAAGTTATATTAAAAATAAAGATTGCCGTTTGGTGGGTCCTAACTGTCCGGGTGTCATTACGCCTGGAGAAGCTAAAGTTGGTATCATGCCAGGTTTTGTTTTCAAAAAAGGAAACGTCGGTATTGTTTCGAAATCAGGAACCTTAACTTATGAAGCTGCAGATCAAGTTGTAAAACAAGGCTTAGGAATTACAACAGCTATCGGAATAGGTGGAGACCCCATTATAGGAACTACTACCAAAGAAGCTGTAGAATTGCTGATTAATGACCCTGAGACCAAAGCAGTAGTAATGATTGGTGAGATTGGTGGTCAATTGGAGGCAGATGCTGCAAACTGGTATAAAGCGAGTGGAAGTAAAAAACCTATTGTAGGTTTTATTGCAGGTGAAACTGCTCCAGCTGGACGAACTATGGGGCATGCAGGTGCCATTGTAGGTGGTAGTGATGATACGGCACAAGCCAAAAAGAAAATTATGAGAGCATGTGGTATACACGTGGTAGATTCTCCTGCTGAAATAGGTAAAAAAGTAAAAGAAGTTTTAAAATAAAAACTAGCTATAGTAATATGGACCTCGCAAGAATTTGTGAGGTTTTTTTATTTGAAACAACATGTAATTACTATATTTGAATAACAACTAATTTATAGATAATCAATTAAAACATCCAAGATTAAAGCTATAATTAAGCGTATCACGATTATAAGGATGTTACAGAAGACCATTTAACAACAATAAAGACATACACATGAAATTATTAGAAGGAAAAACGGCTATTATTACAGGAGCTAGTCGCGGAATAGGAAGAGGTATCGCACAAGTATTTGCTGCACAAGGTGCAAATATCGCCTTTACATATAGTAGCTCTGTAGAGGCTGCTAACGAGCTTGAAAAAGAATTAAATGCACAGGGCATTAAGGCTAAAGGCTATAAAAGTAACGCCGCTAGTTTTGATGAAGCTCAAAAATTAGCAGACGATGTTGTTGCAGAATTTGGAAGCATCGACGTGTTGATTAACAATGCAGGAATTACTAAAGATAATTTATTAATGCGTATTACCGAAGAAGATTTTGATACCGTGATAGAGGTGAATTTAAAATCTGTTTTTAATATGACCAAGGCGGTTCAAAAAACGATGCTGAAACAACGAAAAGGCTCCATTATTAATATGAGTTCTGTTGTTGGTGTTAAAGGAAATGCAGGTCAGACCAATTATGCTGCTTCAAAAGCTGGTATCATTGGATTTTCGAAATCTGTAGCATTAGAATTAGGGTCAAGAAATATAAGAAGTAACGTTGTTGCTCCAGGTTTTATAGAAACCGAAATGACTGCCAAATTAGATGAAGAAGTGGTGAAAGGGTGGCGTGCAGGAATTCCTTTAAAACGTGGTGGTACTCCAGAAGATGTGGCCAATGTTTGTGTGTTTTTAGCAAGCGACATGAGTGCTTATGTTACAGGACAAACACTAAATGTTGATGGTGGCATGCTAACCTAAATGTTGTTCCTTCGCAGGAAGGGATTTCAATATCAAAATTATAAATTTTTCAATGAGTTCTATAACTCTAATTTACATTTTTTTAGCTGGATTATTCGCGTTAGCATTAGCGCTTTTCCAATATTATAAAAACAAAAAAAGCATGTCTGTTTTAAACATGCTTTTTTCGTTTTTAAGATTTATTAGTCTGTTTTCTATTTTGTTATTACTGATTAATCCTAAGTTTCAGCAAGTTAAACTCTCCGTTGAAAGACCTAATTTGGTCGTTGCTGTAGATAATTCTAATTCGATGGAGCATCTTGGTCAGTCAAAAAAAATTAAAGACCTGGTAGAACGTTTGTCCAATAATAGCGACTTAAAAGAAAAATTCAACCTACAGTTTTACAGTTTCGGTGGCCAGTTAAAACCTTTAGATCTGTTGACATTTGATGAAACTCAAACGAATATAAATGCCTCTTTTAACCAATT
Organism: uncultured Flavobacteriaceae bacterium; assembly: GCA_963704215.1. Classification (GTDB taxonomy): domain Bacteria; phylum Bacteroidota; class Bacteroidia; order Flavobacteriales; family Flavobacteriaceae; genus Mariniflexile. Next base: position 330,813 of record CAVPHK010000001.1, on the reverse strand, counting down.
ATCACAAGTTTATAAGCAATCCATAGCACCAACCATTATAATAACCGATGGGAATCAAACTTTTGGCAGCGATTATGCGTACAGCCCCTATAAACAACCAATATACCCCGTTATTTGCGGCGATACAATTAATTATGTCGATTTAAAAATAGAGCAGCTAAACGTTAACAAGTACGCGTATTTAAAAAATAAGTTTCCTGTTGAAAGTATATTAACTTATAATGGCGACGTAGCGATAACAACTAAATTTGTTGTTACCAATGGTAGTGCTGTTGTGTATTCAGAAACTATAAATTTCAGTAAAAACAGTAACTCCAAAACATTACACTTTAGCTTGCCTGCAAATAGTGTGGGCGTGCATGTGTATAAGGCCACATTAGAACCATTAAAAAGTGAAATAAACACCATTAATAATTCTAAAAATTTTGCAGTCGAAGTTATAGACCAAAAGACAAAAATAGCACTTGTAACAGATGTAATGCATCCTGATGTAGGTGCGTTTAAAAAGAGTATTGAAAGTAATGAACAACGCTTTGTTACGATTATTAATTCGAATGAAGCTTTAACTCAAATAAATGATTTTCAATTATTTATAATATATCAACCAAACTATAAGTTTAATAAACTGTACGAGGCGTTAAATGCCGAAAACAAAAACAGATTTGTAGTGGTTGGAACAAAAACAGATTTAAATTTTATAAATAAAATCAATCTAGGTTATTCGCATGAAATAACCAATCAGTTAGAATCTTACCAGGCTTCTTTAAATCGAAATTACACATCGTTTTTAATAGACGCTATTGATTTTGAATCGTTTCCTCCATTGAATGCTCATTATGGGTTGGCTACTTTTTCAGTACCGTTTGAAACCATACTCACTAAAACAGTAAATGGTATATCGAAAAATAGTCCTTTATTGGCCACGTTCGAAACGAATGGTAGGCGAGAAGCTGTATTGTTTGGAGAAAATATTTGGCAATGGCGTGCACAGAGTTATTTAAATTCGAAATCGTTTCAAGAATTTGATGAATTTATTGGAAAACTGGTACAGTATTTAGGAACTAACAAATTAAAAAGCAGGCTAAATGTAGATTATCAATCGTTTTATTATGGTAATACCAATGTTATTATAAGCGCCGAGTTTTTTGATAAAAATTATATTTTCGACGGACGTGAATCTCTAAAAATTACCGTTAAGGATACTAAATCAACTTTCGTTAAAACATTTCCTTTTACACTAAACAGCAGCAATTATCAGGTAGATTTAAGTAGTTTGCCGCCTGCAGAATATAATTTTACAGTAAATGCTTCCAATGAAAATATAGCAGTATCAGGACAATTTAAATTGCTGGAATATAATGTTGAGCAACAATTTTTGAATGCCAATGTGTTAAAACTACAGCAATTAGCAACTAAGAACAGTGGCAAGAGTTATTTTGTGGATAACACCGAAAATTTGGTGAATGATTTATTGACCGATGTTAGGTTTGCATCCATACAAAAAAGCCATAAAAATAGCTTACCTTTGATAGATTGGAAATACCTACTCATTATAATCGCTGTGAGTTTATCATTGGAGTGGTTTCTAAGAAAATATAACGGATTAATTTAAATAAATAATAAACAATGGAAAGATTACCAAAAATAGCAATGCCAGTAATTATTGGCGCTATTATTTTAATAGTAATATTAGCAAAATCTGCTATCACAATTGGATCTGGTGAAGCAGGAGTACTTTACAAGACCTTTGATAATGGGGTTGTAACCAATGAGCCACCTTTAGGGGAAGGATTTCATATTGTGGCACCTTGGAATAAAGTAATCGTTTATGAAGTTCGTCAGCAAGAATTATTTGAAAAAATGAAGGTGTTATCTTCAAACGGATTAGAAATTCAAATCGATGGTTCTGCATGGTACCAGCCAGTTTATGACGATTTGGGTAAATTACATCAAACGCTTGGAGAAAACTACTTGCAACGCGTTATTCAGCCAGCTATTCGAAGTGCTGCGAGAAGTGTGGTAGGTCGTTACACGCCAGAGCAATTATATTCTAGTAAGCGTGATGCCATTCAAGATGAAATATTTTTGAGAAACTAAAAAAATATTAGCGAATCAATACATACAACTTAATGAATTTTTAGTGCGTGATGTTACCTTACCAGGAACCATTAAAGATGCGATTGAGCGTAAACTAAAACAAGAACAAGAATCTTTAGAATACGAATTTAGATTGGTTACAGCAGCAAAAGAAGCCGAAAAAGTAATTATAGAAGCTGAAGGTAAAGCAGAATCAAACAGAATTTTAAGCGCTTCTTTAACAGATAAAATTTTACAGGATAAAGGTATTGATGCTACTATTAAATTAGCAGAATCGCCAAACAGCAAAGTCATTGTGATTGGTTCTGGTGATAGTGGACTTGCCTATTATTTTAGGAAATCAATAATAAGAGATGTAAAATAATTTAGAAATGTTTATTAATTTTTAAATTTTACTAAATTATTTTATCTAAAAATACATATTATTTAATACTAATAAGTTTTATGGAATTTATTTGGAATAATAAACTATAATTAGTGATATTTGTAAAAGTAAAAACAAAAAAATGAACTTTATTCAATCACATCATCATCATTTTCAAATTTGCTCTCAAGCGAAGTGAAGATGTATTGAATAAAATCAACATATTTTTTAAACCCGTTTGAGACAATCAAGCGGGTTTTTAATTTTTAAGTCCAACTAGATTGTTTCAAACTCATAAAAACAACAAAATGAGTATATTAAGAATTGCAGTACAAAAATCGGGTCGTTTACACGACGAATCCATGGAATTACTAAAAGATATAGGAATTTCTATTGATAACGGAATAGATCAATTAAAAGCATCAGCGCGAGATTTTCCTGTTGAAGTGTTTTATCTAAGAAATGGCGATATTCCTCAATATTTAAAAGATGGAGTAGTAGATGCTGCTATTATTGGTGAAAATGTATTAATTGAAAAAGGAAATGGTATTAACATTGCTGAAAAATTAGGTTTTTCTTCATGTCGTGTTTGTGTGGCGGTTCCAAAAACAATGCAATATAATAGTATTGCCGATTTAGATGGCAAACGTATTGCAACTTCGTACCCAAATACGGTTCAAAATTATTTAGACAAAAACGGCATAAAGGCCAACCTGCATATTATTAATGGTTCGGTAGAAATTGCACCAAACATTGGATTAGCCGATGCCATTGTGGATATTGTTTCTAGTGGAAGTACTTTGTTTAAAAATAATTTAAAAGAAGTTGAAATGATTTTAAAATCGGAAGCAGTTTTAGCTGTTTCTCCAATTTTAGATGCTGAAAAACAAGCTATTTTAGATAAAATTCAGTTCAGAATTAAATCGGTTTTAAAAGGAAGAAATTCTAAATACGTTTTACTTAATGCACCAAATGATAAAGTTCAAGACATTATTAACGTGTTGCCAGGAATGAAGAGTCCAACAGTATTGCCATTGGCCGAAGAAGGTTGGAGCTCTATCCACTCTGTAATTAGTAAAAATCAGTTTTGGGATGTGATAGACGACTTAAAAGCGAACGGTGCTCAAGGTATTTTAGTGTGTCCAATCGAGAAAATGGTACTTTAAAAAGGTTAATGTGTTTAATCGTTTATGTGTTTATTTGTTAACGATTAAGCATTGAAGCGATTCAACGATTCAACGATTCAACAATAAAGAACATGCAAATAATAAACAATCCAAATAAAAGTGAATGGTCGTAAATTTTAAAACGACCGACGCAAACAGTTGATGATATTGAGGCTACCGTTAATCAAATATTTGATGAAGTTCGTCAAAAAGGTGATGAAGCTATAGCAAAATACACCAATTATTTTGATGGCATTTCACTACATTCCAATGTTGTAACGTCAGAAGAAATTCAAGAAGCCATTAAAAACGTCCCAGAAAAACTTCAGAATGCTATAAAATTAGCAAAACAAAATATTGAAGTCTTTCATAGAGCTCAAAAAACAAGCAAGAATAGAAGTAGAAACAGCTAAAGGCGTACAATGTTGGCAAGAAAAACGCCCTATTGAAAAGGTAGGTTTGTATATTCCAGGAGGTACAGCACCATTATTTTCAACGGTTTTAATGTTGGCTGTTCCGGCTCAAATTGCAGGTTGTAAAGAAATTGTATTATGTTCACCACCAAATAAAAAAGGTGAGTTAGCTCCAGAAATTTTGTTTGCTGCACATTTATGTGGTGTCACTAAAATTATAAAAGTAGGTGGTATTCAAGCCATTGCAGGATTAACTTTTGGAACCGAAACTATTCCACAGGTTTATAAAATTTTCGGACCAGGAAATCAATTTGTAACAGTTGCAAAACAATTAGCTACCAAACATGGTGTTGCTATCGATATGCCAGCAGGTCCAAGTGAATTATTAGTGGTTGCAGATGAAACTGCCAATGCTTCATACATTGCTTCCGATTTATTAAGTCAAGCCGAACATGGCACAGATAGTCAAGTTATTTTAGTTTCAACTTCAAAAGCATTAATTGACGATGTTTCAGAAGAAATTGAAAAACAATTGGATGTGCTTCCGCGTAAAGCGATTGCAGAAAAAGCTATTGCAAATTCAAAGTTAATTTATGTTGAAAATGATGAATTAGCACTTGAGTTAATAAATCGAATACGGTCCTGAACATTTTATTATTTGTTCAAAAAATGAAGATTTTTATGTGACTGGAATATTACAAATGCAGGCTCTGTATTTATAGGCGATTATACACCAGAAAGTGCAGGTGATTATGCCTCAGGAACCAATCATACCTTACCAACCAATGGATTTTCAGTAAAGCCTATTCTGGTGTAAATTTAGATAGTTTTTTAAAAAGTATGACCTTTCAAAAAATATCAAAAGAAGGGACTTTTAAATATTGGTGAAACTATTGAATTAATGGCAGAAGCTGAAGGATTACAAGCGCATAAAAATGCGGTTTCCATACGATTAAAGGATTTAAAATAAATTGTCATTCCTGCGAAGGCAGAATCTTAAGAACTTAGTTCTAAAGATTATTATGAAAACAAATTTTGAATTACAAAATTTAATACGTCCAACCATAAAAGCATTAAAACCATATTCATCTGCACGTGATGAATTTCAAGGTGTTACCGATGATATGGTGTTTTTAGATGCCAATGAAAATCCGTTTGAAAATGGTGTTAACGATATCCAGATCCACAACAAGGTAAATTGAAAGCAATACTTTCTGAAATTAAAGGTATTTCAACAAAAAATATTCTTTTAGGAAATGGAAGTGATGAAGTTTTAGATCTTATTTACAGAGCATTTTGTGAACCAAATCAAGATAATGTTATCATTTTACCGCCAACCTATGGCATGTATGAAGTACTTGGCTAATTTGAATGCGATTGCCATTAAAAAAGTAAATTTAGATGACAATTTTCAACCAAAAGTTGATGATATTTTAAATCGCATGCAGATCGCAATAGTAAATTACTTTTTATTTGTTCTCCAAATAACCCATCAGGAAACAGTTTTAAACAGGAAGCCATTGAAAAACTGGTTGTCTAATTTTAAAGGCATTGTAGTGATAGATGAAGCGTATATTGATTTTTCGAACGAAAAAAGTTGGATAACATCGATTACAGGAATTTCCAAATTTAATTGTCACGCAAACCCTATCAAAAGCATATGCGATGGCAGGAATTCGCTTAGGAATTTGTTATGCTTCAACAGAAATTATTTCGGTTTTAAATAGCATAAAACCACCTTATAATATTAATGAATTAACGCAGAAAAAAGCGATTGAATTGCTAAATATTAAAGATTTAGCAACAATCAAATAACCGATATATTAAAAGAACGTAGTGCGTTAATTTCAGAATTGAAATCCGTTAGTTATATTTCAAAAATATATCCATCGGATGCTAATTTTGTATTGGTTAAAGTGGATGATGCAAATAAACGCTATAATCAACTTATTGAAAAAGGCATTGTTATTAGAAACAGAACTACACAACCAGGGTGTGAAAATACCTTACGTTTAACAGTTGGTACTTCAAAAGAAAATGAGATATTGATAAAGGCACTTTTATCAATATCGAAATCCTGAACTTGTTTCAGGAACTGTTAAAGTATGATCAAGTTTTATTGCTATATATTAACAAATAAAAATAGAACGGTAATGTGAATTTGGTGAAAGAAACGAATCCGAATTTAGAAACATTAAATATAAATTAGAATGACCCTGAAACCAGTTCAGGGTTGATTAACAAGTTAATCATGAAAAAAGTATTATTTATAGACCGTGATGGTACATTAATCAAAGAACCTGCAGATGAGCAAGTGGATTCTTTTGAAAAACTAATATTTTACCCAAAAGTATTTCAGTTTTTAGGTAAAATTTGTAAAGAATTGGATTATGAAATTATTATGGTAACCAACCAAGATGGATTGGGAACGCCTGATAATCCTTCAGAAAAATTTTGGCCCATTCATAACTTTGTTCTCAATACGTTTAAAAATGAAGGTATTGAATTTAAAGAGGTTTATATTGACGAAACCTATGCCAAAGACAATGCGCCAACCCGCAAACCTAACACAGGTTTATTAACTAAATTTTTCTCTAACGATTACGATTTAAAAAATTCGTTTGTAATTGGTGATAGACTTACAGATGTTGAGTTAGCCAAAAATCTGGGAGCTAAAGGTATTTTTATTAATGACGAAACTCATTTAGGCACCAATGAAATTACGGTAAAGCGAGAAGAATTAGATCCTTATATTGCGCTTGAAAGTAATGATTGGGAAGCCATTTATAATTTTTTAAAGCTTGAAGATAGAGTTCAAGAAATAACACGTAATACTAATGAAACTCAGATTTATATAAAATTAAATTTGGATGGTTCTGGCAAAAATAATATAGATACAGGTTTGTCTTTTTTCGACCATATGCTCGATCAAATTGGTCGTCATGGTGCTATGGATTTAACGGTAAAAGTGGATGGTGATTTAGAAGTTGATGAACATCACACCATTGAAGATACTATGATTGCTTTAGGCGAATTATTCAACAAAGCCTTAGGAAATAAATTAGGTATAGAACGTTACGGCTTTTGTTTACCAATGGACGATTGTTTAGCACAAGTGGCTGTCGATTTTGGAGGTAGAAATTGGTTGGAATGGGATGCTGAATTTAAACGTGAAAAAATTGGTGACATGCCTACTGAAATGTTTTATCATTTATTTAAATCGTTTACCGATGGTGCAAAATGTAATTTAAACATTAAAGCAGAAGGCACAAACGAGCACCACAAAATAGAGGGCATTTTCAAAGCATTTGCTAAAGCTATGAAAATGGCTGTAAAAAGAGATGCTAACAACATGTTTTTGCCATGTACAAAAGGAGTACTTTAAAAAGAATTAAGAATTCAGAATTACGAATAGCAATCGTAAATCGTAAATCACAAATTGTAAATCATTTGAAATTAATTATAATAGATTACGGAGCCGGAAATATAAAAAGCATACAATTCGCTTTTAAGCGATTGGGAGTTGATGCCATTTTATCGAATAATCCTGATGAAATTCTAGCGGCCGATAAAATTATTTTTCCCGGGGTAGGTGAAGCCAGTTCAGCAATGCAAATGCTTAAAGAAAGTGGTTTAGATGTATTAATACCGCAATTAAAACAACCTGTATTGGGTATTTGTTTGGGTATGCAATTGTTATGTGAATTATACCGAAGAGGGTAATACCAAAGGCTTAGGTATTTTTAACACTAATGTAAAACGCTTTACAAATGATGTGAAAGTACCGCAAATGGGATGGAATGTAATCAAGGAATTAAAATCGGATTTGTTTAAAGGGCTTGAAGAAAATGAATATATGTATTTAGTGCATAGTTATTATGCAGAACATTGCGCAGAAACTATCGCCACCACTGATTACGGATTAAATTATGCTTCGGCACTACAACATAATAACTTTTATGGGGTTCAGTTTCATCCAGAAAAGAGTGGTGCTCAAGGAGCAAAAATTTTAGAAAACTTCATAAAGTTAGATATTAAAAGTTAAAATGTAGAAGTTAAATATGAAGAACGAATTAATTGAAAGAACAAAACGATTTGGGATTAACTGTTGGCATTTTTGTTTTAAAGTTCCAAAGTCTCGTGAATATAATGCTTTTGTAAATCAGTTAATTAGAAGTTCCAGTTCCGTGGGAGCAAATTATAGGGCTTCCCAACGGGCAAAATCGTCAGCCGATTTTATAAATAAGTTAAAAATTGTTGAAGAAGAATTAGATGAGAGCGTATATTGGCTAGAAATTTTTGAAGAAATACTTTCTGAACATTCAGAAGAAATATCAAAACTTCAAAAAGAAGGAAAAGAGTTACTCGCAATAACAGTCGCATCAATTAATACATCTAAAAAAAATAATTTAAAATAAGTTAGTATTTAGATAAATTCAATTCTTTTTATAGAGTATAACTTCTAATATTTAACTTTTAATATTTAATATTTAATATTGAAAATGAGAATAATACCAGCCATAGATATCATAGACGGTAAATGCGTACGCTTAACCAAGGGAGATTATGATACTAAAAAAGTATATAATGAAAATCCCTTAGAAGTCGCGAAAATGTTTGAAGCATCGGGAATTGAATATTTACATTTGGTAGATTTAGATGGCGCCAAAGCGAAGCAAATTGTGAATTATAAAGTTCTTGAACAAATCTCATCTAAAACCAATCTTAAAATTGATTTTGGTGGCGGATTAAAATCCAATGAAGACTTGCATATTGCCTTTAATTCTGGTGCTAAACAAATTACAGGCGGAAGTATTGCTGTAAAAGACCCAAATACTTTTGAAAGTTGGATTTCTAAATACGGAAGTGCTAAAATTATCTTAGGAGCCGACAGCGATGACGGAAAAGTTTCTATTAGCGGTTGGTTGGAACAAAGTAAAGAAGACGTTATTCCGTTTATAAAAGCCTATCAAAAAAAGGGTATCAAGTACGTTATTTGCACCGATATTTCTAAAGACGGCATGCTTGAAGGTCCCTCAGTAGATTTGTACAAGCAAATTATTTCAGAATGTACAAATAGCAGTAACGACCAATCCATAAAACTAATTGCATCTGGTGGTATTTCAACTATTGAAGAGTTGCCAATATTAAAAGAAATAGGTTGCGAAGGTGTTATAATAGGAAAAGCTATTTATGAAAACAGAATCACACTGAAACAATTGGAAAAATTTGTGTAACAAAGTTGATAGATGGGTTTGAAGGTTTGTTCAACTTTCAACTTTTAACTTTTAACTTTTAACTTTGAAATGATGTTAACAAAACGAATTATACCCTGTTTAGATATTAAAGATGGACGCACAGTTAAAGGTGTTAATTTTGTCGATTTACGCGATGCTGGCGATCCAGTAGAACTTGCAAAACAGTACGCCGATTATGGAGCCGATGAATTGGTATTTCTGGATATTTCGGCAACTTTAGAAGCACGGGCAACGACCCTAGATATGGTGTTACATGTAGCAGAACAAGTTAATATTCCTTTTACGGTTGGAGGCGGTATTTCGTCTGTTGAACATGTCGATGCGCTTTTAAAATGCGGTGCCGATAAAGTGTCTATCAACTCATCTGCAGTAAAAAGACCCGAATTAGTGAATGAATTAGCTGATAAATTCGGAAGTCAGTGTGTGGTTGTCGCTATTGATGCCAAAGAAATTGACGGTGCATGGAAAGTACATTTAGCAGGCGGAAGTATTCCAACGGAAATCGATTTATTTGAATGGGCTAAAGAAGTGGAACAACGTGGTGCAGGTGAAATTTTATTCACTTCCATGAATCACGATGGCACTAAAAACGGATTTGCTAATGAAGCTTTAGCTAAATTATCAGATATGCTAAATATCCCCATTATAGCCTCAGGCGGTGCTGGCAATGTGCAGCATTTTGTGGATACTTTTAAAGAAGGAAAAGCCGATGCAGCCTTAGCGGCAAGTGTGTTTCATTATGGTGAAATTCCCATTCCATTTTTGAAAAAAGAATTAAAAAAACATAATATAGAAGTACGATTGTAAGCTCACTTAATCCGTAAATTAGGGATTAAAAAAGTATAATTATGAAAAAAGACAATACTAAAAACGCTCCAATTTCTCCCCCTTGGGGGGAGTTAGAGGGGGCTCTTATTCCAGCCATAATTCAGGATGCCACAACAAAAAATGTTTTGATGTTGGGTTATATGAATGAAGAAGCTTATCAAAAAACACTCGAATTAAAACAAGTAACCTTTTTTAGCCGCAGCAAGCAGCGCCTTTGGACTAAAGGTGAAGAAAGCGGCAACTTTTTAAATGTCGTATCCATAAAAAACGATTGCGATAACGATAGCTTATTAATTCAAGTAAATCCAGTGGGACCAACCTGTCATAAAGGTACAGATACTTGTTGGGCTGAAGAAAATAATTCGAATTTTGGCTTTTTCTCAACTTTAGAAGATGTTATAGCAGAAAGAGTAGCCAATAAAGACACCAACAAATCGTATGTGGCGAGTTTATTTGAAAAAGGCATCAATAAAATAGCCCAAAAAGTAGGGGAGGAAGCTGTTGAAACTGTTATCGAAGCCATGGATACTAATGATGAATTATTTCTTTACGAATCGGCCGATTTACTGTTTCATTATTTAATGTTGTTACAAGCAAAAGGCTTCACTTTAAAAGATATTGAAGCAGAATTAAAAGGAAGACATAAATAATAAAAAAAAGGCTAACTAAAAAGTTGATAACATTGTCAGTTTGAGTGCAGTCGAGAACATTAATAATTTGATATTCAATGCATTTCGACCTCTCTCAATGTGACAAAATCATTCATTTTCAACTTTTCAGATAGCCTTTTTAATGTATGAATTTATGAAATCCAACTTTTTGAAATTGATTTTTTTGAAAACCACACTAGAATCAGAGCAAAAGCAATAATACTAATGGTCATCCCAATATTATCGGCATAACCTTGGCTTAGAATATACCCCATTTGAACAATTACAGCTATTAAGGATAAAAGCAATAAGGAATAAGCCCATTTTTTTCTTAGCAGCAAGGCCATGGAACCTATAAGGCCAGAAAAAACAGCAATTGCAAAAGCTGCGGTTAACCAAACCGGGAAGTTTGAAATTATTTCAAATTGTTCATTCGTTAAGTTAGCCCGCCAACTTTCCGTTCTATAGGCTTGTTGAATATATTGGTTAACGCCCATGGCATTCCAAAACAATGCAAATACGGATACAATCCAAAACCAAATAGGTGGTTTTACTTTAGAATCTGTCATAATAAATAATTTTTAGTTGGTTACTTTGCAATACAAGTTATAAATTTTTTGTCATAACTAATAAAAAAGTTACTTTCCCGGTGCTTTAAAAAATTTCATGAAAAAGTATTTTTACGTTATCACTTTGCAGTATTTAGGCTATCGCTTTCACGGTTGGCAAAAGCAGCCAACAGTTAAAACCTTGCATTTAATGGTTGATAGAACCTTGAATTTTATTTTAGACGGAAAACAATTTAAAAGTTTAAGTTCAGGAAGAACCGACGCCATGGTATCGGCCGAAAATGCAGCGATAGAATTATTTTTACAGGAGCCCATTGAAGATGAAGAAGCCTTTTTACAACTATTCAATCATAATTTACCACAAGATATTCGTGCTTTAACAATTCGTGAAGTGGACGAAAAATTTAATATCATTAATCATTCAAAAATTAAAGAGTACTTGTATTTGTTTGCCTATGGCGAAAAATGTCATCCGTTTTGTGCACCAATCATGACCACCATTTTAGATGATTTGGATATTGAATTAATGAAGGAAGGCGCTAAACTATTTGAAGGTGAACACTATTTTAAATCGTATTGTTTTAAACCAACCGATAACGGTCAATACACTCGAGAAATTTTAACATGCGAATTAGTTGAAAATACTATATATACAGCAAATTACTTTCCAGAAAAAACATATATTCTGCGAGTTCGAGGTAAAGGCTTTATGAGAAACCAAATTCGACTTATGATGGGTACATTATTAGATTTAGGAACGGGAAAATTAACTTTAGAAACTATTAAACAAAGTTTAGAACACGATTGTTTTATTAAATTTGAATATATAGCACCAGCGTCGGGACTAATTCTTAATAGTATTGAATTTGATTAGTAGCAAGAATTTTGTAGATTTAAAAAAATATAGGTTATGAATGTTTCCGTTCCGAAAGAAGCTTTAGAATTTTTTAAGTTATTAGAAAAAAATAACGACCGCGATTGGTTTAACGATCATAAAAAGGAATTTAAAGCTATTGAAACAAAGGTAAAAACTGTTTACAATTCGGTTTTTAATCAGTTAAAATCTCATGACGATGTCGATAAACTTAAAATGTTTCGCATTTACCGCGACGTGCGTTTTTCGAAAAACAAACTGCCTTATAAAACACATTTTGGAGGCTCCTTTCATAGAACCAAACCTAAATTAAGAGGAGGCTATTATTTACACATTCAACCCAATAACGAAAGTTTTATTGCAACTGGTTTCTGGGAACCAGCGCCTGCCGATTTACTGCGCATTCGTAAAGAATTTGAAATGGACGACCGTGAAATAAGAGCTATTTTAAAGGATAAAAAATTTAGTGGTATTTGGGGCGCTTTTGTGGGCGATGAAGTAAAATCTGCTCCACGAGGATTTGATAAAGAGCATAAAGCCATCGATTTAATAAAAAAGAAGCAATACATTTTTGTTAAAAAGTTTACCGACCAAGAGGTACTGAATGCAAACTTTTTAAACGAAGTAGATGTAGCATTTAAAGCAATTCGCCCATATTTTAATTATATGAGCGACGTTCTTACTACCGATTTAAATGGTGTTTCTATTATATAATTTCTGTAATAATGTATTTGTTTTGATTAAATTCGAAACTAGTTTTTACAGGTTTGTTTATTAATAATTGCCCTATAGGAGAATTAACCGAAATGGCGTAATATGTAGCATCTTCGAGATCTATTTTACCTATACTAGTAGAAATATAAAAGTTCATGATGTTTGTTTTTACGATACTTCCAAGCATGGCCTCCGTACTTTCAACATTCGTTTTTATATTGCTTAAATAATCTTTTGTTTTTTTTGCATCATTAAGATGCGCCATATTTTTTTCTAAATCGTTTAAAAGTTTGCCGCTTCCAGAATCATCGTCTTCAGAACTTCCTTTGTCGTTACTTTCTATCGATTCTTTTATTAGCGTAATTTCTTCCTTGTAATCATTTATACGTTTATCTACACGTTCATTACAAATTTGCAATAGTCTTTGTTTTGTTGTCATTTAAATTTTTAAACTGCTTTTAGCACTTCTGGTAATTCAAAAAGTTGCACGTTACTAATTAATTGGTCTTTTACAATGTGCATCATACGTTTATTCAGAGCCGAAGAGTTTTGTATATAGATCATATATTCTTCAACAGTAAATAGACCTATTACCATGCCTTTTAGTGAGTTACGAAATTTAACATCTCTATTTACAGCACTTTCAATAAACTCTAATCGCTTCTCTAAACTAAAATTATAAAACATCATTTTATGTTTAGCAATATAGTTTTTAAATACTTCAATAAACAAATCATTTTGAAACTTTATTATGGGCCTCAAAACAATGTTTTGAAAACGCTCGTCATTACTCATGTTGTCGTTAATTGTGGCACTTAAAATGTCTGGGCGAATACTTTTTAGGTTGAATTGTCGCGTGTTCATGATTTTTGAGTTTTATTAAAATTATAGAATATTAAAACTTGAAAAAAAAATATGCTTTATAATTGTTAACGGGTTTATTAACAAATAAGATTTTTTACCTTTATAACCCGAATAAAAACGCTATAAAATATGAGATTTCACACAAGAAAATGGGTTAAACCCGAAGATTTAAACGCTAATGGAACATTATTTGGCGGCCGATTATTAGACTGGATAGACGAGGAAGCAGCTCTGTATACCATTATACAACTCGAAAATCAAAAAGTTGTTACCAAATATATGAGTGAAATAGATTTTAAATCGTCTGCAAAACAGGGTGATATTATTGAAATTGGTATCGATGTTGTAAAATTTGGTACCGCGTCTTTAACCTTAAGTTGTGCCGTTAGAAATAAAATGACGCATGAAACTATTATTACGATATCCAATATTGTTATGGTAAATATTGGTCCGGACGGAAAAGCAAAACCTCACGGAAAAACACAAATAGAATACGTTGTAGATAGATTGAAGTAAATTCTTAGGCAGCGTAACTTTGAAATTTATAATCAATAATCCTATTCTATTAAAATATCATCGATTTTTTTTGATAACATTAATAATACTATAAAAATTATTGATTGCGTACCTTAAATTTTTATATATACTTAAAAAAAAGGTAGTTTTTCCTAACTTTGCTAGCCTTTTGGCTAATCAGGTATATTAGTTATAAAACCATTCACTAAGATTAAAATTAAATTAATAGAATATGAGCAAAACATTGTTTGACAAAGTATGGGATTCGCATGTTGTAAGGAAAATTGAAGGAGGACCAGATGTATTCTTTATAGACCGTCATTTTATTCACGAAGTTACAAGTCCTGTAGCGTTCCTTGGATTAAAAAGTCGCGGTTTAAAAGTTTTATATCCAGAACGTACTTTTGCAACGGCAGATCACAACACGCCAACAATTAATCAACATTTACCAGTTGAAGACCCATTATCGGCTAATCAGCTTAAAGCTTTAGAAGATAACTCGAACGAGTATGGCATTAGCCACTGGGGACTTAGGGCATCAAAAAAACGGTATTGTTCACGTTGTAGGACCAGAAAATGGTATTACATTCCCTGGCGCAACAATTGTTTGTGGAGATTCGCATACTTCTACACATGGTGCTTTTGGCGCTATTGCGTTTGGTATTGGAACCTCTGAGGTTGAAATGGTGCTTGTCTACACAATGTATTATGCAGCCAAAACCTAAAAAAATGCGTATTAATGTAAATGGGCAATTAGGTAAAGGCGTAACGCCTAAAGATGTAGCGCTTTATATTATTTCTAAACTATCTACTTCTGGTGCAACAGGATATTTTGTTGAATATGCAGGTGATGTGTTTGAAAACATGACTATGGAAGGGCGTATGACTGTTTGTAACTTATCGATAGAGATGGGTGCACGTGGTGGTATGATTGCTCCAGATGAAACAACTTTTGCGTACTTAAAAGACAAGCCATTATCGCTTAAAGGAGCAGAATGGGATAAAGCAGTAGCACATTGGAAAACTTTGAAAACAGATGCCGATGCTAAATTTGATAAAGAATTAACCTTTTTAGCTAGCGATATCGAGCCTATGATTACTTACGGAACCAATCCGGGTATGGGCATGGGTATTTCTAAAAATATACCAAATGCAGAGGCTGTTGAAGGTGGTGTTGCTACTTACAAAAAGTCTTTAGAGTATATGGGTTACAACGAAAATGAGGCGATGATTGGTAAAAAAATCGATTATGTTTTCTTAGGAAGTTGTACTAATGGTAGAATTGAAGATTTTAGAGCTTTTGCATCAATTGTAAAAGGAAAGAAAAAAGCAGATAACGTCACAGCTTGGTTAGTACCAGGTTCTCATGAAGTAGAAGCTTTAATAAAAGAAGAAGGCATTTTAGATACGTTAAATGAAGCTGGATTTGTTTTAAGACAACCAGGGTGTTCTGCGTGTTTAGCCATGAATGACGATAAAGTTCCTGCTGGAAAATATGCGGTAAGTACTTCAAATAGAAATTTTGAAGGTCGTCAAGGTCCAGGATCTAGAACGTTACTTGCTAGTCCACTTAGTAGCTGCTGCGGCTGCTGTAACTGGTGTAGTTACAGACCCAAGAGATTTAATTTAAGCAATTCGCCGTAAGCTTTATGCTGTAGGCGAAAAAACACAATAATTACCGGCTTAAAGCATATAGCTTAAAGCCTAAAGCAACTAAAAACATGGCATACGATAAATTTAATATATTAACAAGTACTGCGGTTCCATTACCATTAGAGAATGTGGATACCGATCAAATTATACCTGCGCGTTTCTTAAAAGCAACAAAACGTGAAGGTTTTGGTGATAACTTATTTCGTGATTGGAGATATAATAACGATAATTCTCCAAAAGAGAGTTTCGTATTAAACAATCCCATTTACTCAGGTAAAATCTTGGTAGGCGGAAAGAATTTTGGTTCAGGATCTTCAAGAGAGCATGCTGCTTGGGCAGTTTACGATTATGGTTTTCGTTGTGTAGTATCTAGTTTCTTTGCAGATATCTTTAGAAATAACTGTTTAAATGTTGGTGTTTTACCCGTACAGGTAAGTCCTGAGTTTTCTGAGCAAATTTTTGAAGCTATTTATAACGATCCAAAAACAGAGATTGAAGTAAATCTTCAAAATCAAACCATTACTATTAAAGCTACAGGCGCACAAGAGTCTTTTGAAATTAATAGTTATAAAAAAGAGAACATGTTGAATGGTTTTGATGATATTGATTATTTACAAAACATAAAAGGAGAGATAGAGACGTTTGCAAACGGATTATTACTATAAATGACTCCTAAAAACATAGAAATAATGGACACGACATTGCGCGATGGTGAACAAACCTCGGGCGTGTCGTTTTCTGCTTCAGAGAAGTTAACAATAGCCAAACTTTTGTTAGAAGAGCTTAAAGTAGATCGTATTGAAATTGCATCGGCACGTGTGTCTGAAGGTGAATTTCAGGCGGTTAAGAATGTTACAAAATGGGCAAAAGAAAACGGTTATTTAGATGCCGTGGAAGTCTTAACTTTTGTTGATAATGGCGTATCTATTAATTGGATGCTGGAAGCAGGAGCAAAGGTTCAAAATCTTTTAACCAAAGGTTCATTAAATCATTTAACTTATCAACTTAAAAAAACTCCAGATCAGCACTTTAAAGAAGTTTCGGAAACGATTTTACTTGCTGCGTCCAATGGTATTGATACCAATGTGTATTTAGAAGATTGGAGCAATGGTATGCGAAATTCTAAAGACTACGTATTTCAGTTTTTAGCCTTTTTAGCTACGCAACCAGTAAAGCGCATTATGCTCCCAGATACTTTAGGAATTTTAACGCCTTATGAATCTTACGAGTTTGTTAAAGAAATAAAAGATAAATATCCTAATTTACATTTCGACTTTCATGCGCACAACGATTACGATTTGGGCGTTGCAAATGCCGTTGCTGGTTTAAAAGGTGGCGCAGATGGTTTACACCTAACGATAAATGGGATGGGTGAGCGTGCAGGAAATGCCCCTATGGGAAGCACTGTGGCCGTTATAAATGATTTTATGCCGGAAGTTAAAATTAGTGTTAACGAAAAGGTTTTATTTACTGTAAGTAAATTGGTAGAAAACTTTTCTGGCATTATGATTCCTGCTAACAAACCTATTATTGGCGCCAATGTGTTTACACAAACAGCTGGAATACATGCCGATGGCGACAATAAGAAGAATTTGTATTTTAGTGAATTGATGCCTGAACGCTTTGGTAGAACCCGAAAATATGCCTTAGGTAAATCATCAGGAAAAGCAAATATTCAGAAAAATTTACAGGAATTAGGACTTCAGCTTAACGACGAAGATTTAAAAAAAGTAACGCAACGTATTATTGAGTTAGGGGATAAAAAAGAAGTTGTTACTAAAGAAGATTTGCCGTATATTATTTCGGATGTTTTAGATAGCTATTCTTATGAAGAAAAGGTAAAAGTGAATTCGTATGTGCTTACACATGCTAAAGGCTTAAAACCTTCTACTACGGTTTCGATATCCATAAATGGAGAAACTTTCGAAGCAGAACGCACAAGGTGACGGACAGTTTGATGCTTTTATGAATGCCCTTAGAGCTATTTATATTTCTAAAAAAATGGTGTTGCCAGACTTAATAGATTACGCCGTTAGAATACCTCCAGGAAGTCATTCGGATGCCTTATGCGAAACCATTATTACGTGGAAAAGTCCTGAAAAAGAATTTAAAACACGTGGTTTGGATTCTGACCAAACGGTATCTGCTATAAAGGCTACCGAGAAAATGTTGAATATAATTACTAATTAGGAATTAAGAGTTAAAAACCTAAAGTTACATGTTAGTTCTGTTTTGCGTTAGGGATAGTAGCGGCATCCTTTTTTTGCCACTAAAAGCAAAAAAGATATAGCGGATAGCCCGACCTTTTTAGGTAACGCCCTAATAATTATTAAAAGTATTGTTTAAAATATAGATTAAAAATAAAACAAATTTAAAATGAAATTTAATATAGCACTTTTAGCAGGTGATGGAATTGGACCTGAAGTTATTGAACAAGCAGTTAAAGTAAGTGACGCGATTGCGAAAAAATTTGGACACGAAATAACCTGGAAACCAGCGTTAACAGGTGCTGCAGCTATTGATGCTGTTGGAGAACCTTATCCGGATGAAACACACGAAATTTGCAAAAGTTCTGATGCGGTTCTGTTTGGTGCTATTGGGCATCCGCGTTTTGATAACGATCCGTCTGCAAAAGTAAGACCAGAACAAGGTTTGCTTAAAATGCGTAAAACTTTAGGTTTGTTTGCAAATGTGCGACCAACCTTTACGTTTCCATCTTTATTGGAAAAATCGCCATTAAAAAGAGAACGTATTGAAGGCACCGATTTAGTGTTTTTACGCGAATTAACTGGTGGTATTTATTTTGGTGAAAAGGGTAGAAGAGACGGTGGTGAAACGGCGTTTGATAACTGTGTTTATACGCGAGCAGAAGTACAACGTTTGGCTAAAAAAGGATTTGAATTAGCGATGACGCGTTCTAAAAAATTATGTTGTGTTGATAAGGCCAACGTTTTAGAAACTTCACGACTTATGGAGAGAAACTGTTCAAGCTATGGAAAAGGATTACCCAGAAGTAACTGTTTCTTATGAGTTTGTTGATGCTGTGGCGATGCGTTTGGTACAATGGCCAAATAGTTATGATGTTTTAATTACTGAAAACTTATTTGGAGATATTTTAACAGATGAAGCATCGGTAATCTCAGGATCTATGGGATTAATGCCATCAGCTTCTTTAGGATCGGATATTGGTTTGTTTGAACCCATTCATGGTTCTTACCCACAAGCAACAGGAAAAAATATTGCAAACCCTATGGCAACAGTTTTATCGGCTGCCATGATGTTTGAAAATTTTGGATTGCATGAAGAAGGAAAAGCAATTAGAGACGCCGTTAATAATGCCCTAGAACAAGGTATTGTGACTGAAGATTTAGCAGACGGCGGGAAAGCTTATGGAACTAAAGAAGTAGGTGACTGGTTAGCAGCAAATATCTAAAAAATAACGATTTTTAATAATCGTATATTATAAAAAGGGGATTCGGTATTATCATACTGAATCCTTTTTTTATACCATATTACAAATGAAACTCTAGGTTTTCGCGAGAAAATAACACTAAGATATACACGCACTTTTCAATTAGTTGTAACCAAATTTTGAAAAAAAATAACATTTTGGTTAACATGAGTTTCCATTTTAATTTGTACCTTTAAGTCAATCAGTAGCTTAAATAGTATTTAAGTTTACTGTACTAACTTTCCAGCCCCATACAAAAATAGCGCTTTAACTAAAGTTTACTTTAGGTTGATTATTTTTTTAAAAGATATCAAAAAAAACACCATTAAACACCCAGTATCATGTATCCCTCTATCAATAAAAGTAAAGGCGTTGGTTTAACTTCCAGTGTTGCAAATTATGATTTGTATAAGTCTAATAAGAACAAAAACACTAATACCTCTGAAGTTCAGTTTACCGAAACGAATGACGGTTATTATTTAGAACTACAAATATTTGGTTATATTAAAGAGGACTTTAATTGTTATATAAAAAATAATGACTTGGTGCTAACAACAGGGAGGCTTGATGTAGCTAATATCTCCAATACCAGTGAAACTACTATTGCAAAACACAAATATTGTTATCCCTCCGCTTATTTTAAGAAAACTTTTCGGTTACCCGAGAATATAGCAAAGCATAAAATTTTTGTGGATTATAAAAATCATATTTTGAGTATCAACCTCTTTAAATCAAATGTGCTTTAAAATCAAAATACGATTTGTTCTTTGTTGCCATTTTTAAAGGTAGAATTGCTCGGTAATTCAAATATCTCTAAATCGAAGTAAGGTACCGCAGCAATAAGATGATCGAAAATATCGGCCATAATATATTCGTAATTTTCCCAACGCTTATCGCTACTAAATGCATAAATTTCTAAAGGAATACCTTGGGCCTTGGGTTCTAATTGGCGTACCATAATAATCATGTCTTTATTTATAGCCGAATGATTATTAATATAGGCATCAATATATTTTCTAAACACACCAATATTGGTTAGATTTCTTCCGTTTAAAAGAAGCGATTTATCAATATTATGATTTTCATTAAAAGCATCAATATCTTCTTGTCTTTTATCAAGATAGGCAGAAATCAATTGAATTTTTTTTAACTTAACTACATCATCTTTAGATAAATACTTGATGCTATTCATAGCAAAAGTTAAAGATCTTTTAATACGTCTGCCATCCGAATTGGTCATCCCTCGCCAGTTTTTAAACGAATCGGAAATAAGGGCATAGGTAGGTATGGTTGTAATGGTTTTGTCGAAGTTTTGAACTTTAACAGTCGCCAGATTTATTTCGGTAATATTACCATCGGCACCATATTTTTCGAAGGTAATCCAATCGCCTATACGAACCATATCATTTATAGACACCTGAATACTTGCCACAAAACCCAGTATGGTATCTTTAAATATTAAAATAATTACTGCCGAGGCTGCACCTAATCCCGTTAAAAAACTATAGAATGGTATGCGCGTTATAATGGCGAATGCCGAAAATATACCAATTACCCAGGCAAAAATCATAAATACCTGAATATAACTATCAATAGGTTTGTCTTTTAAATTGGGTAGCGTTTTAAAGTAATCTTTAAGCGTATTTAATAAACTTCTAACAATCCATAGAGTTAAAACGATGGCAAACACTTTTAATCCGCGTTCGGCAACGTTTTCAAAACTTTTAAAATCGTAAAACACCACAGGAACAAATTCTATGGCAACAAGTAACGGAATAATGTGGGCTACATTTCTAGGCACCTTATTGGAAACCAGTAAATCGTCAAAATTGGTTTTAGAACGTGATGCGAATTGCGAGAAAATCTGAACCAATATCTTTCTAATAATAAAATCGATTAGAAAAATTACAATACATAATATAATGCTTAGCGCAAGTAGGTTCAGGAATTTAGCCGCATACGCACTAGACCCTATCGATACAAAATAGTCGTAAAAAAAATGGTTATAATTCTGCATCTCTAAGTGGTTTTAAATACTTTTTGTCGATATAAAACGTTCCAAATGGAATGATAGACGCTAACAACACGACCATAAATTGTTTCTGGCTCCACTTTAATTCGTTTTTAAGCATAAATGCTAAAACAACGTATCCTATAAATAATAATCCATGAGGCATTCCCAGAAGTTTAACGTATTGCGGATCGTTTAAAAGATATTTTACGGGGGTTGCAATAAACAGTAATAAAATATATGAAACACCTTCTAAAAGTGCTGTAATTCGGAATATATTTAAGAATGAAAACATAAATTTAAAATATTAATAGATATTAAAATTGTACCAGACACATCTTGGATTAAAACACGTTAAAAATAACCAATCCGTAAATAAAAAAACGAAGTAGTCGCAAGGATCCATATATAACGACGTTTCTAAACGGAAATTCAATAATTCCTGCTGCTAAGACATGAAATTGAAAAGGGGAGGGGTAATAAGGCACCAACTACTATTAAAAAGCCACCCCATTTTCTTGAGTTTTTAAGTTGTTTAGCCATTTTTAGCTCCAGGTAACTATGAACCTTTGGTATTTTTGTAATTATATGTCCAATATAATAGGTTAGCAAACCACCAAAATACGATAAGAAGCCTAAAATAGTAAGGTACACCCAAGGATAATCCATATTTCCAGACCAAACAATAAAAATTTCTGGAGGAATTAATCCCAATAAGGTTTCAGAAACAAAAAAGAAAAGTAAAACGCCATACACAGGTAAAGTTGCCGTAAATGCGGCGATACTAGCATTTATATCAACAAAATGGTTGGCAATATAAATTGCAACAACAATTAGAATAATAACAGGTAGTGCTTTTTTAACAGCATTCCAAACAAAATTATAGAACCCGGTGTAGCTATAATACTGATGTAATAGCTTCGCGCGAGATTTAGATTTTTTTGTTTTGCTTTTGGATTTCATCACCCTTAATTCTAAAATGAGTGCAAATATAAGGCATCAAAGGGGTTTATAAATTTAAAAAGCTTTAAAATAAAGTTAAACTTGTTATTATTTACACTTTTTTTTCGAGCAGTTTAATGACTTAAGTCATTTTATTTATCATTTATTGATGCTAGCTTTAGATTCTAAACTAATAAATCTGATATATGAAAGTATTTGACGAAAAGCACATTAAAAATATTGTGTTGGTTGGTGCTCACCACAGCGGTAAAACAACTTTGTCTGAAACCATGCTATTTGAAGCTGGATTAATTAACAGACGCGGAACGGTGGAAAGCCAAAATACTGTTTCAGATTACCAAGACATAGAGCATGAAAGAAGCGCTTCTGTTTACGCCACTCCCTTACACACCGAGTGGCGTAACTATAAAATAAACATTATAGACACACCGGGACTCGACGATTTTATAGGCGAAATTATTTCATCTATTAGCGTTGCAGATACCGTTGTTAATGTAATTAACGGTAGGCAAGGGGTAGAAGTAGGCACAGAAATTATTTGGAATTACATTGACAAATTCAGAAAAGCAACGTTATTTGTTATTAATCAAATAGATCATCCTGGATTAAAATTCGAAGAAAGTTATAAAGGCATTAACAAACTAGTTGGAAATCATGCCGTAAAAATTCAGTTTCCCGTTAAAATTGATGGTGCACAAGGCATTATTGACGTGCTTAAAATGAAACTTTACAAATTTAAACCAGAAGGCGGAAAACCAGATAAATTACCAATCCCTAAAGAACATCTCGAACTTGCTAACGAATTGCATAACGAATTGGTTGAAAAAGCAGCCGAGAACGATGACGAGCTTTTAGAATTATTTTTCGAAAAAGGAACGTTAAATGAAGAAGAAATGCGAAAAGGCATTAAAGCCGGTATGCTAAACCACGAATTATTTCCGGTATTCTGTATATCTGCCTTAAATGATATGGGTACTGGCCGATTAATGGGCTTTATAGATAATTTAGCACCTGCGGCAGGCGATTTAAAACCCGAACTTACGCTAGAAGGGAAGGAGCTTTACCCTAAAAAAGACGAGCCTACCACCTTATTTGTATTTAAAACCTTGTACCAACCTAATTTAGGACAAATCACCTTTTTTAAAGTGAAATCTGGTGAATTAAATATAAACGATAAACTTACCAATTCCAGATGTGACGAAGTTGAAACATTTAACCAGTTGTTTATTATGGATGGAAAAGACCGAAATCCTGTAAATAAACTGGTTGTCGGCGATATAGGTGCCACCTTAAAATTAAAGTATACCGAAACAAATGATACGCTTTACAGCGGAAAAGAACCCATTACTTTTAAAGGAATTAGTTACCCAGAACCAAGAATTTCTAAAACGATAAAAACGGAATCATCAAAAGAAGATGAAAAATTAAGTGAAGCTTTAAAGAGAATTCATAGTCAAGATCCCACCGTGGTTATGTCGTTTTCTAAAGAAACCAAAGAACAAATATTAGGATGCCAAGGCGAATTACATTTGGCAACTATCGATTGGACTCTAAAAAATGTATACGGCATCGAGGCGTCTTTCGATAAACCAAAAACACCTTACCGCGAAACCATTCAAAAGCCAGCAACAGCGAGCTACAGACATAAAAAACAATCTGGAGGTGCAGGACAATTTGCCGAGGTTCATTTAAAAATAGAACCCTGGTTTGAAGATATGCCAGAACCTGAAGGTTTTAATATTAGAGGTAAAGAAGTTATAGAACTAGATTGGGGCGGAACCCTAGTTTTCTACAACTGTATTGTAGGTGGCGTTATAGATGCACGCTATTTACCTAGTGTTTTAAAAGGTGTTTTAGAAGTAATGGAAGCAGGACCTTTAACAAATTCGTATATACGCGATGTGCGGGTAATGGTGTACGATGGAAAAATGCATGCCGTAGATTCTAATGATATTTCATTTAAAATAGCATCTGCACATGCCTTTAAAGAAGCATTTTTAAATGCAAACCCTAAACTTTTAGAGCCTGTAAATGAGGTGGTTGTAAAAGTACCGGAAGATATGGTTGGAAATGTTATGACCGATTTACAAGCAAGACGATCTATAATTCAAGGCTTTGAAACCGGCGATAATTGTCAGATATTAAAATGCCAGATTCCGGTAGCAGAATTGTTTGGATATTCCAGCGATTTACGAAGTATTACACAAGGAAAAGCCACATTTAAATCGACTTTTTCATGTTACGAACCCGTACCAGCAAACATACAAAGTCAAATAGCAAACACTAATTAATCACTTTTAAAACAGTAGAATTATGCAAACGAAAGTATTATACTTAAGCGACTTAAGGTTTAATTTAGAAACCTGGAAACGCGAATTACGTTTTCATTTTAATGAAATGGATACGTTTCAAGAAAAATTAGAAGAAATAGCGGCTCGCGAACACGGAATGAAAGCGTTAGTGCCATTAGAAGTATTTCAAAATAGAATTATGCTCGAAAAAAGTGCTATTTCAAAATTATTACACCGCATTCGAAATAAAATGGTAAATATCAATAATGCTGATTATTCTGAAAGCATTGATGGACGCTTACAAAACGAACAATATCCGTTAAAAGATGATATGCGTACCTATATTAAAATGCATTACGATTTAAAAGAAGAGATGATGGACTATTTTGCAAAATGGTTGTAATTTCTTTTTATTTCGAAGTGAGGAATCCATATTTATTGCTAAAAAAAAGACTGCCAATATACTACTGGCAGTCTTTTTAATGGATTAATTTAAGGGATTTTATTGTTCTGTCGATGCCATAAGAGCAAAGAATTTATTAATATTTGGTAAAATAACAATACGTGTTCTTCTGTTTTTAGAACGATCTTCTTTAGTATCGTTTCCAGCAACAGGTAAGTAACTACTTCTTCCAGCAGCAATTAGTTTCTCTGGAGCCACTTTGTACTTATTTTGAAGCGCCCTCACAACCGATGTAGCACGCAATACACTTAAATCCCAGTTATCGGCTATTTTTTCGGTGCTAATAGATCTGGCATCGGTATGACCTTCAACCATCACTTCAATACTAGGTTCAGAATTTATAATATTTGCTAATTTTTGAAGAATATTGTTTGCTTTATTACTAACGCGGTAACTCGCAGTATCAAATAGCATTTTATCAGAAATAGATATCATTACTACTGTTTCATCAATATCAATAGCAATATCGTCATCTTCGTTTAAAGTACTTTTATCTAGCGATTTTTGCAAGTTGTGAGACACCGCTAAATTCATTGAATCTTTAAGGGTAGTAGCTTGACTTAATTTTGCAGGATCGACGTTAGCTAATGTTTTACGCATTTGCTTTTTAGTTTCATTCGAAATTACTGCCACATCACCAACAGCTTCCATTTTTACATCATTATCGGCAGTAAGCGAATTAATTTTAGAATTATAAGCTTCAACACGTGCTTCAATAATGGCGAATTTAGTTTCTAATTCTTCTTTTTCGAATTGAGTTTTGGTTAATGCACTTTTAATTTCACCATTTTCATGTTCTAAAGCCAGATACTTTTTTTTAGATACACAGGCCGTTAATAACACTGTGGCAAGTAATACAATCGAAATTTTTTTCATAATTTATTAGTTGTTGTTAAGTAATAGTATAATTACGAGCGAAAAGGGGATATAGATTATATGCCTGTAAAGAAAATAACGACCAATATTTAATCAATTGATTTATATAGACTTAAAAATATTCTATTTTACATAATATTAATTATAGTACATTTTACGATAATTAGCGTCATAGCACTTTTTAGCGATGTTTGACATAAATTAAGATATAAGATCTTTAGACTAATATGGATAGTGTATTTATGTCAAACCAAATTTTGCTTCGTAATTGTATATATTAGTATGTAGCTATAAATCTATATCAAGTTAAGTTCAAGAAAATCATCTAATTATAATTTTTTTTACGTAATCCTATAAATCTGTCTTTTACAAAAGGAATTCTTATCAAGAATCCAATACCGACAATGATAGCGTAAATTAGCCAGGTTTTATCTAAAAGTGCCACATGAAGCAGACTTAAAAAAATGGCAGCATATGAGAAACTCTGTAGTTTTTTCCAATTTCTTTTTAGTTTCTTCATTGATTTTCGATTGGATGTTATTAATAAAGGTATTATTATTAAAACAGCCACGAATCCTAGTATATAGTTAAGTTGTGTAAACGTCTCAAGAAAGCCTTCAGCTCCTAAAAAAATGATAAAATGAAGTAAACTCCATACTGCCGTGGCTATTCCCATGGCTTGTCTTACAAAAAGATTGTTGATGCCAAAAAGAATAAAGAACGGTGTGCATGTTAGTACAGCTGTCATCCATCGGATAGCGAATTCTCCAGAAACATGATACATCATTTCTAAAGTGGACTTTTCGTCGCCAGCTGCTCCTTCAACCAAATTAATTGTGATTCCATTGGTAAAACCAATATTTACCATGTTGAAAATTATAAACAATGGTAATATGGCCAATATGGTAACAATTATCCAACCGTAATTTCTTTTTAAGAATTTCATTGTTTTAGTTTCCTTTTAATGTTTCTAATTCTATTTCAAGTTTTTCTGCTTTTGCTTTAAATGTTTCCATTGCTTTTTTAAGTTGACTTACTTTTTTTATTAATTCATCATCTTGAAGCGCTTGGTAAACAATGGCACCGCTAGTTTCTTTTGTTTTTGATTTGCCACCACAAGTTGGGCAATTAGATACTTGACTCATAATTCGTTTATTTTTTTATACTAATTAATACTACTTTTCCACCAAATTGTGGCTGTAACTGATACTTACTATTTTGACTCATAACTTGTATAAATGC
Organism: uncultured Flavobacteriaceae bacterium; assembly: GCA_963704215.1. Lineage (GTDB taxonomy): Bacteria > Bacteroidota > Bacteroidia > Flavobacteriales > Flavobacteriaceae > Mariniflexile. The sequence continues at coordinate 303,550 of CAVPHK010000001.1, read as the reverse complement.
TTTGACTTCTGCCATTTCTGCATTATCAACATAGATAAAGGAATGGCTATGAAAATTAGGTTCAAGCATTTGAAATAGAGGCAAGTACAAATCTTTCCAACCGTCTAGCAACAATAAGTCGATTGGCTTTTGATGATTTTTTAAGGTTTCCATAGCATCTCCAATTCTAACATTCAATGAGGTGGTTCACTCCTGCCCTTTCAAAGTTTTTAATTGCTTTTTTGGCTTTCGAGTCGATTAATTCTGTGGTAATAATATTACCACCAGTTTGAATGGCGCCCTGTGCTAAAAACAGCGTTGAAATACCAAATGACGTTCCGAATTCAACAATATTTTTAAGTTTGTTTTCTGCAATTAGTTTTATTAAATCTTGTCCTTGTTCTTTGGAAATAGACAGATATGCGTCTTTAAAATCCCAGGGTTGCATTGGTCTGAAAACGCTTTTTGCAGCACCTTTCATCATGTTTAACATATCGTATTTTGAATCTGCAAAGAGCTCGTTTATGGTAGTGGTTAATTGGTTTTGCTGAGCGGTTCTCATTCTTTTACTTTTAAAATAGAAGGAATATCAAACCATTTTTGATATTCCTTCATGCTATTTATCATTATTTATTTAAAATTTTCCATTCGTGTTTTTCCATTCAGATTTTGCAGGAATTGGAGCAATCACATCCCAATGTTCTACTATTTGTCCGTTTTCTAGTCTAAATAAATCATAAAAAGCCGTGTGTTCACCTTTTCCAAATTTTCCTTCGCTTAGTGCTAGTACAAAATTGCCTTGCCCTAATACCTTATGAACTTTTGTGAACTCCATAACCAATCCGTTTTCAGCAAAATGCTTCATGGCTGCGCCAAAGCCTTCCAAACCATCCGCTATAGAAGGATTGTGTTGGATGTACTTGTTAGGGTTTATATATGTAGCTAGTTTATCCATTTCATGATTGATAACTACTTTTTCAAGAAACTCTCGAACCGTATTTTTGTTTGCTTCTGTTTTGTCTAAATCTGTTACTTGAGTGGCGCCATCAAATTGGGTTCTTCCACTTGGATTCGGTTTTTGAATTTCTAACAGATTATCCCAATGTTCTACAATTACACCATCTTCAAAGCGAAATACATCAAACCCTACTTTTGGTCCGAAAAAATCATATTCAGTATGTGTAAATACATAATCGCCATCTTCGAAAGCACGCACAATATTGGCTTTAAACCCCTGTGGTGGTGCATGATGTAATACTTCACCAAAACCTGCTAATCCGTCGCCAACAGCCAAATTATGCTGAATGTATTTGTTTGGGTTTATATAAGAAATTGGTGTTTGATCGCCCGTATTAAAACTGTTTAATAATGCGACTACTTTGTCTTTGTTTGATAATGTTATTGTTGTTTCCATTTTGTTTGTGTCTTTGATGTTTGTTGTGTTGTCTTGTTTTGCTGATTTACATGATCCTAATACAACGACTAGAGATAATGCTAAAAATGTCTGTTTCATAAATGTTATAAATTATGAAGACAAAATTATAGCAGTAAGACAGTTAACTAAAGATGAATGTTGATACAAAAATGGTAAATATCGAACCAGAAATACTAGATGTAGTTCTTTTTGAAGTTATTTGGGGTTAATCCTGTATGTTTTTTGAAGTATTTTACAAAATTGGTGGGTTCTTCAAAACCTAAGGCATAGGCCAATTCCGTGCTTTTTATTTCTGAATTGATCAATAAGCGTTTGGCTTCTAAAATTACGAATGCATCAATAAATTGTTTGGCTGTAATATGTAATGTATCTTTACAAATTGTATTAAGATGCTTGTAAGTAATGTTTAATTTATCCGCATAATAATCGGCATTTCTACTTTTGCTAAAATGGTTTTCTAGTAATGATTTAAAATTTAAAAAGGTGATGACTTTTTCTGTTCGATTAAAGTGTGATGTTTGAAGTTGCTTTAAGCGTTCTAACTTAGAAAAAATGATAGCATGTAGAGAAGCATATAGTTTTTTTTGATTGTAATCTTCTTTTATATTAGTGTATTCTTCATAAAAAAGTTGAAAATATTTTATCACGTTAGAATCTTCAGGAACTTGAATAATAGGCGAAAACAAATGTGCATTAAACAATCTTTCAATTTCATTTTTTGGTAATGAATTAATCTGTTTTTTTAAAAAATCTTCCGTAAATATTAAAATAAAACCTTTTAAACTTTCCGTAAATTGAAACGCATTAATTTGTCCTTTAGATAAATGAATAATAGAATTTGCTTTTACAGGATGCCAAACAAAATCTACTAATTGGTTACTCGCTCCTTCTGTATAATATACAATCATATTAAAAGCAACTTGATGCGCTTTTTCTGGATTGTGACCTGCATCGCTTTTACGTTTTGAGAGACTTTCAATAGTCAAAATCTCTATGCCACTATTCTCTTCCTTTGCCGAATTAAAGGTAATATTTGGAATGTCATTAAACATGTATTATCCTATTAGTTACTTGTAACAATGTATTAATTATTTTATGGATTAGAAGAGTCTTGATATGCTTTTTCTTATTTCCTTTATCTTTATAAAATAGGTTGTTGAATCGTTTTTATACTAATCTGAAAATGATAAATTATAAATGAAGAATTTAATTTATAATCGATTGAAAACGATAACATTTCAATAATTCGTTAAATTAGTAAATAAAGCTTATTTCAACACAATGACTTTGCTTTTTAACTCCCATTTGCCATTAACTTCTTCACTAGCAGTTACGGTAATTTTATTGGTGCCAGTTTTTTTAAAAACGTCAATAAGTTTTAGGTTTTTATGCATAGTTGTATTAATAACAATCGGCTCGCAAATTAAGGTGCCATTTGTTGCATTAAAAACATAAAGACTTTTGGTAGTGGGTTTTATATCCCAAAAACCAATCTCGTCTGCGCCGTCGCTATTCAGGTCTTTAAGATTTTCTAATTGCGATTGGTAAGCATCTTTTATGGTAATGGGTTTTAGGTCTTTATTACTAAATATGATGACACTGTTGCATTCGCCTTTGCATTGCACGTTATCGGCATTGGTAGCAGAACCTATTTCTGGAAAGATTACTGTAGCGTAGTCTGAGAGACCATCGCCATTAAAATCGCCATACAGTTGTCTGTTATTAGAGATGGCGGTATTACTATTGCGAGCTCCTGGAAAAATGGGTGCATCCAGATTATCGGCATTTTTAGACACGCCTTCTCGAATTATTTTGAATTCACCATTTTTAAAAGTCACGGATAGGTACGAAGGATAATTGGCTTGTACAGCATTGTAATTAACCTGTTTGGTAAACGTCACCAAAAAACTTCCTGCCACTTTGGTGATTTCTAATTCGTCGTTTAAAATTCGCTGTGTATAATTTGGGAATTGCTGAAACAGCATATTTTTATCTTCTTGTACTTGGTTTCTCCTAAACTCTTTTTCGTAATAGCTTACCACATCCATATAGTAGCGTTCTAAATAAGGTGACTTAATTTGGGTATGGGCATTGTTCCATTGTTTTACAAACTTACGCACCTCTTTTTCGCCTTTCGGATTTACCTCATTGCAACCAGATAATACTAGAACAAGCATGCAGGAAAAAAGGGAGATATATTTCATAGAAGCATTGTATTGTTAACTTTAAAATGAACCTTAAAGATACATGATTTTTTGATGAATTTGATGACATTTATCATACTTTATGGCCTAAAACTTGCCCGTAAAGACTTCCTACTAAAAGTAACGCCTACAAAGATATTTTTTTAAAAAAATGTACTTAATTATAAATCAAAGACTTGTGTTTTTTGAGGCTAAATACTTGATTTTTCTCATGATTTTAAGGTGTTATCCTCTTCAAAAAAAGTACTTTTGCATTGATTGAAATTGCTTATTAATTAGTAATGATTTCAATCATTTTTATTGATTAATAGTTTAAATAAATAATTATGAAACATGTAGCTTTAATGTTTTTAACATTTACAATAAGTACTGCATCTTACGCTCAATTTCAGGTGTCCGCTAGTTCTGGATATGCCATAAGTAGCGCTGGAATGAAATTAGGAGAAACGGTAAACATATCTGAAACAGAAAACTACTTATGGTAGTTACGGCGAAGGTGCCAACGTTCAATTAAGAGGTACGTATTTCTTTAATGAAACGTTTGGTGTCGCACTGGGTTTTGGATATTTGCATGGTACCGATCAAACCGTATCTAAAGTTAATGTACCAAATAACGAGGTCGATGCCATAGCCAGAGCACGTGCTTTTGGTGCATCTACTTCTGTGGTGTATAATTTTACCAATCATATTTATGGTAGTTTTGGAGCGTTGATAAAAATAGGTGGCAAAACCGAAGCTGTGGTTTATAAAAAAGCTGTTTTTTCGCAAGAAGAAGCCGATGCTTTTGGTGTGCCGTATGGCTCCTATTCTGAAACCAATTACACAGAAGATTTTCACGGACAATTTCCCTTGGGGTTTGTTGGTGCCCTTGGTTATAAGCTTGATTTAAATACGTCGTTAAGTCTTTTTGTTGAAGGAGAATATTATGGAATAAGTTTAAAACGCAAAGATTCTGAACTTTCGAAGTTTAGTACAGATATTGTTTTACCCGATGGTACGGTTGCTGTTAATGATTATTATACTTTAGATAATTTACCGAGTGGTGTTGTTAGAAAAACAACCTATGTGGATAATTTATCTAATACCAACACAGATACCTCAAAAAAACTATCTCAAAAAGTACCTTATTCTTCCTTCGGAATTAATTTTGGTATCACCTATAAATTTAAAAGTTCGGCTAAAATACAGTAGTGTTAAAACAAGCTAACTAAATTGTTGCGTAGAAAAGTTTTATTCTCGAGTAAAGAATAAAATAAACATGCTTAATTCTCAATTGGTATATATTTAGGGAATTAATTATTCGTGTTTTATAATTGATACTTGTTTTATATCTGAAACTAAAGAATAACTAATTAAATATTGATTTATGAATATTCAGATTGATATCAAATACCTATATTAGTCAACCTTTATAAATTCAAATAAAAATAAAAATATGTTTAACTCGTTGAAAGGATTTACACGCGCATTTTGGACAGCAAATATTGTTGAACTTCTAGAAAGAGGAGCGTATTATGGCGTATTTATCGTTATTACACTTTATCTATCCCGAATCTTAGGATTTAGCGATGTAGAAGCTGGTTTAATATCTGGTGTATTTTCTGGCGGATTGTATTTACTTACCAACGTTTACAGGAGCTTTGGCTGATAAAATTGGATTTAAATATTCTTTAATAATTGCGTTTACACTTTTAAGTTTAGGATATTTTGGACTTAGGTGTATTGCCAACAGCTCTTGAATCGATTGGGCTCGTAGACTATTCGGGTGATATTGAATTTACAGGAATCATTGAATCAAGTCAAAGATGGGCTATTGTTCCGATAATGCTTGTCATCATGATTGGCGGTTCTTTTATTAAATCGGTTATTACGGGCACCGTTGCTAAAGAAACAACAGAGCAAAATAGAGCTCAAGGATTTTCAATTTTTTATATGATGGTGAATATTGGAGCCTTTTCAGGAAAAACAATTGTAAAACCTTTAAGAGATTCTATGGGAGATATGGGGTATGTTTATATCAATTATTTTTCAGCAGTAATGACGCTTTTAGCTTTGATAATGATTGTTTTCTTTTATAAAAGTTCAAAACATCAGGGTGAAGGAAAAACATTTAAAGAAATCTGGCATAGCTTTAATAAAGGTATTAACTAACGGCAGACTAATAACACTAATAATAATAATAACAGGGTTTTGGATGGTGCAACATCAACTCTATGCCACCATGCCAAAATATGTTCTTAGATTGGCTGGAGAAGGTGCTTCACCTTCTTGGTATGCAAACGTAAACCCTCTAGTAGTCGTGCTAACAGTTACTTTTGTGACAAAAATGATGGCAAGTAAAACACCGTTATTTTCTATGACAGTTGGTATGTTTATTATGCCGCTTTCTGCGATTGCCATGGCTTCGGGTAATTGGCTTAGTGGCGAAGATATTGATCTTAGGCATAGTAAGCATGCACCCTATTGCATTTATGATGGTTGTTGGTATTGCACTTCAGGCGTTAGCTGAATCTTTTATTTCTCCCAGATTCTTACAATTTTTCTCCCTGCAAGCGCCAAAAGGCGAAGAAGGATTATATCTTGGTTTTAGTCATTTACATTCCTTCTTTGCATCTATTTTAGGTTTTGGACTATCAGGATATTTACTTTCAAAATACTGTCCAGAACCAAAATTATTTGAAACACGTGAAGCTTGGGAACTAGCATCTGTTAACGCCCATTATATTTGGTATTATTTTGCAGCCATAGCTTTAGTATCTGCAATTTCATTAATTATTTACGGAAAAGTGATTAATATATTGGACGCAAAAGCTGAGAAATTGTAATTTAAACAACTTGTTATATTGAACCAAAAACCCAAAAACTATTTAAAATTTTAGAGTTTTTTTCATAAAATAAACACGTTTGTATATATGTTTATTTTAAAATAAATTATAGTTGTAAATTTACATAAGTAATTGTTATTCAAATATTTAATTATTATAATTTAAAGTGAAAGTTTAATTCTATTTCATATAGAATAACTATTGGTTTTTAGTTTCCATATTACATGGGTGATTATAATAGTTTTATTTTTGCGTCTTGTTAAATTTCAATTTGCTTTACATATACAAAAAAGCAAGAACTTAGTTATGATTATACCCAAATTACATTATATATCGCAAGGAAACTCTCCAAAAGTACTTTTAGGGAATATACAAAAAGCCTGTACTTTTGGTGCTGAGTTAGTACAATTTCGTTTAGAAGGTGTTTCAGAAAAAAAGTTTTTAAAATTAGCTACAGAAGCCAGAGACATCACATCGCATTATCAAACGCGATTAATTATTAACGATGATTATAAAGTAGCCATTGCAATTAAAGCTGATGGTGTACATTTGGCAAAAACAGACCCTTCCCCTACGCTGGCAAGAAAGCATTTATACTCCTGGCAAATTATTGGAGGTTCAGCAAATACCTTGCAAGATTGTGAAACTTTACTTGCTAAAGAAGTAGACTATATTAGTTTATGCCCTTTTCGATTAACAGCAAGCGAAACTAATTTAAATACAGCTTTAGGATTAAACGGTTTTACTGCTATTATTGACGCTTTACAAACGGAAACACCTATTATTGGATTTGGTGGTATTACTATAGAAGATGTTGCAGATATTTTAGAAACAGGTATTTCTGGCATTGCGGTATCTGATGCCATTACCCAAAATTTTGATACTATCAGAACGTTTAACCAATTATTAAAAGCCTCTGCTACGCAAGAGAAACGGCATACTTTTAAATAAAAAAATCTCACAAAGCGTGAGATTTTTTAAGTTGAGTTAGTTTAATTTCTATTATTGAATACTTGATAAGTCAGATTCAAGTTTAATATCTCGTGTCGCCACAAACATATTTCCTTGTTTTTCCAACTTAATCATGCTTGATACAGCATTAGAGCGACACGCAAGTGTTAAATCTGCTAATAAAGGATCGTTTTTAAAATAGAATGCGTTTAATTCTTGTTCTGGTTTTCCAGGAACTTTAATAATGCGTTTTATTTGTTTTAATTCTTTTACGTGTCTGTTTGAACCTGGCATAAACGTATAAAGCGTATAGCGGCCATCGGCATTCGTTTTTACCCAGCCTCGGTGATGCACGTAGCGTTTACGTTTTTCATCGCGTTTCAACTCATAATCACCATATTCATTCGTTTGGCAAACATAAAGAATCACATCCTTTGCAGGTGTTTTTCCATCACTTTCATAAATGATACCGGTAATTTTTAATTTGTCAGGTTTTGAAGCAAAATCCGGAATGGTGTCGGTATTGCTTAAATGCTGTTCTGAATAATCATAGATAGGGCTATGTTTATCAATTTTTTGGGCGTTAAGTACTTGGTAAGAACCTAAAATACAAACGAAATAAATAAGGGGCATTAAATTTTTCATAAGTTGCTATTAATATTAATTCAGTCGAAAACTAATAATTAAACTCGTTTCTTAAGTATTATCCGTATGAACTCACTGTTTTTTCGTTAAAATAACCAATCTCCGACGAAATGCAACCTGAAATCACACCATTTGAAGGTGAATTTGTCGATTGTTTTTGTTTGGATTTTTAGAATGGAAAGTAATATTAGGAATGTTATTCTAACTGTTATTAATCATTTCAAAAATTTAATTTAAATAGATCTTAACTATTCAATAAGTTCTTAGTAGTAGCCAGTAATCGTTCTATTTTTGCTTCATCGTAAGCATCGGCATGTGCTTGTGAAAAACAACCTTTATCTTCACCCTTATCATTATCAAAATACTTGCATGAATCATTTTTATATTTTTCTGAAACTGACAAATCATATAGCATATCGACACCTTTTTCTGCTGGCGACCAAATCTGTCCGAAAGCTTCCTTTGCCATTTTAGTGTTTAATAAAGACCCTGGATTTAAAGCGATAACAGTAATTGAGGGTTCTTGTTTTGCTAAATAAAAACTCCACATGGTTAATGCTAACTTACTTTGGGCGTAACTGCTGTTATCTGAAACTTGCTCTGTACCCGTTAAAACAGCCTGAGATACTGGCGCCTGTGCTGCAGAGCTTAAATTGATTATTCTTGGCGCTTCTGCATTTTTTAGCATTGGAAGCAAAGCATAAGTTAATACGTAAGGTGCCAAATAATTTACGGTCATTCTAATATCTAAACCTTCTTTATTTTGATTGGTTTGACTTTTATAAATCCCTGCGTTGTTAATTAAAACATCCATTTTAGGAATCTCCTTTTTTATCTGTTCGGCTAGCTCTGAAACAGCCTTTAAATCTGAAAAATCGGCTACTAAGCCTTTTATATTTGGGTTGTTTGTTGCTTCTTTTATTTCTACCACAACGGCATCTACTTTAGCTTCACTCCTACCATGAACATATACTGAATGACCATTATTTGCTAGTTTTAAAGCTGTTAATTTCCCTATTCCGTCAGTACTTCCTGTAATTAAAATATGTTTTTGCATGCTGTCTTTTTATATTTTTTATATCATTTCGAGTGCAATGTTTAGGTTATTGGTTCTTAACGGCGATTGAATTGACATGTTTTGTTTTGTTAAAATTATGAAATTCCGGTAATACATGTATCGCTATTTGCTCTAAAGTTTTATCCATATTCATGGTATTGAATCGTAAGTTTAAGGCTAAATGATTAACCCCGATACTTCGCAATTTTTCTAAATAATCGCTTAAATAATTTATACCCATGCTAAATCCTAAATGAATAGGTTGTGGTTTAAAATTCGAATCTTCATTCAAATCTAAATACATAGGCTGCATAAACGGTTTATCGAATTTTTGTGTTTTTGCAACCCACTCTCGGTACTCTCGAATCGTATTATTCTGGGTGTACAAATCTCTTGGATAATTCATCCAACCATCTGCATATTCTGCATTCCATTCTAGCGTTTGCCTGCTACTTCCAGTCATTAGCAACGGGATTTTATGCGTGATTGCTTTTGGTAGCATATCGATGTTTCGATGCAAGCTTCCGTAGTTTTTTGTTTCAAAATTTGGAAAATTATTTTGAACATGTCTAATATAACTGAAAGCTTCTCGAAATAATTCGCCTCTATTCTCATAATCGATTCCCATGGCTGGGTATTCATCAAAGCGATCGCCAGATGCAACTCCTAACAATAATCTTCCGCCAGATAATTGATCGATGGTTGCTGCCGATTTTGCTACATGTAACGGATGGTGTAATGGCAAGGCAATACTTGAAACTCCCAAAGCAATTTCTGAGGTTTGACCCGCTAAAAAACCTAAATAGGTAAATGGATCGAAGGTCTGTCCCGCATCACCAAAACTAGGTACGTTAAACGGAATATCTCGAATCCAAAGTGCTTTAAAACCAAAGGCTTCTAATTGCTGCACACGTTTTAAGTGTTCTTGCATGGTTGGAACTGCACTCGTTGCATAATTTTCTATAGGAACAACAACACCAATACTTAACGTGTTTGCTTTAAAAACATCATTGTAAGCTTTGTTTATAGTTTCGAATTGTTTCATAGTAATTTTGTTATATATAAAAAAAGCCACTTTAGTATCGTGGCTTCCTTTTGCTATTAATCAACTTTTTAATCTTAATTTGATGTTACTTCAAATTTTCCATTTGATCTAATATATAATATCGCCTCTTGGTTATCTTTTACCGTGATTTTATGCGTTGAATTTTGCGCTACACCAAAATAGGTACCAGCTTCTAAAATATTTACATCCTTTTTATTTAAAACCTGATGCGTAACCACACCTTGAATGATAACTGCTCTGAAATTAGGACTTAAATTTTTAATGTTTCCATCAAAACCCGCCGGTAATTTTAACATGTTTCCATGTAATTCTCCTACTTTATGACTTCCCCATAAAAAGGCCGTTTGCACATTACTGGCATTAGAAACCCAAGCAATATCTTTGGCATTTAACCAAACTAAGTTAGACTTATCGACATTTACAGGTCGCTCGCCATTATCAAAAGCCTCTTCGGTTGGTTTTACTAAGTATGGTCCTTCTTGAATTTCTATGTACGCCAAGTTTTCTTCACCCGAAGCTGCTGTAATATGTGCTTCTCCCGCAGGTTGTTGCCAAAAGGATCCTGCTGGCAGCCATTGTTCTTCTGCCTTTTCATCATCATTATGTAACAATCCTTTTATAACTACCCCACGATACGTTACGTTGTGAATATGTGGTGGTGACGAAAACCCTTTATTGAATTTTACTAAAAATCCAGAGGCCAATGTGTCTGTGCGATTTCCCCAAAGTTGTCCTGCTGCTGGACTTTTATCACCTCGTAAGGGGTTTAACCATCCCCATGCCACTTGATTCGATGTTACTACTTCGTTTTTAGATTTTACAAGGTCTGTTTTTGGAGTTTGTGCGTATAAATAAGCACTCAAGAATAAGACAATTACAACTGTTATTTGTTTTTTCATATTAGTGTACTATATACAGATTTTTATTTCCAAGAAACTACATCTTCAATGTTTCTTCTTGATTTAGCAAACTCCGGAGCTACTTTTCGGTAACCAAAAGCAACCATAAATGATAAACCGTATTTGGTTGTATCTACTCCAAATTTTTCTTTAAGTAATGCTTCTGCTTTTTCTTGATGAAATCCTTCAATTGGGCAACTATCTATACCTACTAATGCCGCTGACGTCATCATATTCCCTAATGCGATATAGGTTTGTTTAGATGACCAATCGAATAATTTTTTATCTGTATCTAAATCGAAATCGCGTTCTTGAAATTCCCTGTAAAATTTAGAATATACGTCAATTACTTCTGCTGGAAATTGCTTTACATCTTTCATCATGTGCATAATGTAATCGGCATCGTGTTTAACCATAGATGCTTTCATGCTTAATCCTAATACAAAATGACTAGCAGTATCTAACTTTAAAGGTGCACCCCAAGCAACTGGCTTTAATAATTCGCGTAATTCTTTATCTTGAACCACAATAAAATGCCAAGGCTCGAAACCAAAAGAACTTGGAGATAAATTTGCTGTTTTAAGGATAAAATCGATGTCTTCGTTCGAGATTGTTTTTGTAGCATCAAATTCTTTAGTCGCATGTCTAAATTGAAATGCATTTAAAATTGTTTCTCTTGCAATGTTTGGTGTATTCATAATTTGTAATCTTCTATTTATATTTGTTACTATCATTTTTATAGTGACAAAAGTATGTATAGTTATTTAATTACACAATAACGGTCGAAAATGATAGTATAAAAAAAATTGCTTAATTAATAGTATATCAGTATTTTAAATAATTATAAATTTACTATAAAAAGTATAGTTGTATAATTAAATATAGTATTATACCTTTGCGTTATTGGAAAACATGAAAATTATAATGAATTAATAGAATTATGTATAAATTTAAAGGTAAAGAGTATCCATGTTGTGCAAGTTTAACCATGGGGGTAATTGGTGGTAAATGGAAGACCGTCATATTATATCATTTGATTGATGGAACTCTGAGATATAACGAGTTGAGAAAGGAAATGCCAACAGTGACAGAGCGTACCTTAAGCTTACAATTAAAGACTTTAGAAGAAGATGGAATTATTAAAAGAAAAGTATACACTTCGAAACCACCATTAAAAGTTGAATATTCGTTAACTGATTTAGGGAAAACATTAATTCCCGTTATTCAATCTATTGCAAATTGGGGCGTTTTTGTTGTTGATAACAAAAGTGAAACTGTAATTTAACTATAAATATTAATTTTTATCGCTGCCTTTTTATCAATTTTACCATTGTACTAAATTTATTTTGGGATAGTGATAATTAGTATATTTTTTATGCTTTTAATGTAGTAAGTATTAACGGATATAATTACTTTTAATATTTTTAAAATGTATTTAGTAAAATAAACTTATGAGAATTTTTGTTGATATGGATGATGTGATAGCCGATACTTACGGCAAACACATCGAAATGTATAATTTAGAACACAAAAAAGAATTATGTATAAGCCAAATAACTTCTGGCGAGGTTTGGCAAAATGTACCTGAAATTCATCAGGATAGTATTCGTGAACATGCATTGCAACCAGGTTTTTTTAGTGATTTAGCACCAATTAAAGATAGCCAACAAGTCATGGAAGCACTCTACGCGAAACATGAGGTTTATATCGCATCGGCAGCAACACAATTTCCTAATTCTTTAAAAGAAAAATGTGATTGGTTGGATACATATTTCCCATTTATTACGTGGCAACATCGAATTTTGTGTGGCCATAAATTTATATTAGATGGTGATTTGCTGATTGATGACCGTGTTTTAAATCTGGACCATTTTAATGGAGACACCTTGCTTTTTAATTCGCCCCATAATGTTCATGACAATGGCCACACACGTGTGTCTACCTGGTTAGAAATAGCAGAACGATTACTCTAAAGTTGGTTTTTTGTTTTTTTCATTGCTTGAAATAATTCTTTAAACAAGCCACGAGCAATCAATAATTTCATAATTTCATTGGTTCCTGCATAAATTCTAGCTACCCGGTTATCTGCATACATACGCGCAATGGGATACTCCCACATATACCCATAACCGCCAAATAATTGCAGACATTCGTCAACAACTTTATTATGCATGTCTGTGGCCGAATATTTTGCCATAGATGCCGTTTCGGCAGTGAGTTCGTGTTTCGCCATTAACAAAATACAGCGATCTAAAAAAGCCTGATGAATTTGTAATTGTGTCGCACATTCTGCTAGTTTAAATTGAGTATTTTGGAAATTAGCAATTGGTTGCTTAAACGCGGTTCTTGTTGACGTGTATGCAATAGTTTGTTCGATTGCTCCTTCTGCCCCACCAATAGCATTTATCCCTACGGTTAACCGCTCTCTGGCTAATTCCGTCATCATAATTTTAAAACCCATACCTTCTTCACCCAACAAATTTGCTTTCGGCACTTTTACATTATCAAAAAATAATTCGCAGGTATCTTGAGCTTTCATGCCTATTTTCTTAAATGGAACGCCTTTTTCAAAACCTTCATAAGCGCTTTCCATAATCAATAAAGAGACACCTTCTTTCGCTGTTCCAGGATTTGTTTTTACCGCTACTATAGACATATCGCTCATATATCCATTGGTAATAAAAGTTTTCTGTCCGTTTACCAAATAAAAATCTCCTTTATCTACTGCGTTTGTTTTAATGGCTTTAAGATCGCTTCCGCAGTTGGGTTCTGTCATTCCCAGAGACGTTATCATTTTTCCAGTAGCCATTTTTGGAAGATAGTCTTGCTTCTGCGCTTTGGTACCGTATTTTAAAAGATAAGGTGCAATAATGTCAGAATGTAATGAAAACCCCGGTCCGCTGATTCCTTTTTTTCCGAGTTCTTCAATGAACAAAGCACTGAAACTAAAATCTAATCCACTGCCACCGTACTCCATTGGCATATCAATACATAGCAAGCCCAAAGCTCCGGCACGTTCCCAAATGTTACGACTTACCATACCATTTTTCTCCCATTCATTTATGTGGTCCATAATTTCATTAGCGATGAAATTTTGAATCATTTCTTGCATCATTTTATGTTCTTCTGATGCGTAAATTTCCCGTTCTATTAAAACATTTTCTAACATAATTAATGACGTAATTGATTATTGAATCCTTATAAAAAAACACTGCTACTTACAGCTTTTTCTAAGATATAAAAAAACTAAGGATTTTCTCTAACTATTTTAAAATCAGAATAGGTATCGATTACCTTATAAATTAAAGAATTACGCTAAATAGCATGAGTATTGCAATCTAAAATGCAATTTTAATCGTATATAATTATTTAAACCCCAAACAAAAATGAAAACGAAAACTTACAAGCTTTTACTTATTCTAGCAGTCCTTTTTTTTAACTCCTGTTACGATGATAATGACGATTTAGACATTTCTAGTTATGGTGCCGACGTAGAAGAATTAGATGCCAATGGCTTGCCAATTATGGATTTTAATGTGCAATTGCCTACCTTTTCTAATACCGTAGAATACACCATTGATCTGGTGCAATGGGACATTCCAAACAACGGAACCAACGTTACAAAAACCACTACCAACTTGCAAGCAGCCATAGATTGGGCACATAGCGAAGGTTATACAAAGGTTATTTTACCTGCGGGTACATATTTGGTAGGCGAAGAGGTTAATAGTATTTATCAAGGTGGTATTGAAATATATGGCAATACCGATTTTGTATTTAGTACGGGTGCGGTGTTAGAAATTAACACCAATGATAAATGGAACTATTGCGTACTACGATTAAATGGTGATAACATTAGTGTACGAAATGGGGTGATTAGAGGTGACCGCGATACACATGTTTATACACCGAGAAGTAGCGATGGTGCCACGGCCCATGATGAAGGACATGGTATTTGTGTTTGGGACAACAACAACGTTTTAATTGAAAATATGCTAATTCAAGATGTAACAGGCGATGGTTCTTTAGTGCTGGATTCCAACGATGTGACGTTTGTGAATAACAAAATTAATAATAACAGGCGCCAAGGTATTTCTATAGTTGGAGGGGTTCGCATTAAAATAACAGATAACGAAATTTATAACATTAATGGTACGAGTCCGCAATTTGGAATCGATATTGAAGGTCCGGGTCGAGTGGATGAAGATATTTTAATTCAAAACAACTATTTTCATCATAATAAAGGTGGCGATATTGTAAACGCTACAGGTGAAAATGTATACATTTTAGATAATGTTATGGAACAGGGCGACGGAAGCAGCTATACAGACGGACCTATTGTAAGTTGGCATAAAACGCATAATATTATTGCCAGAAATACTATTACCATGACTACAGGTTCTGCAAACGGACGATTAGGTTACATACAATATTCTGGTGGCGGTGATAAAGGACATAATCGCGCAACTTACGTGCACGAAAATGTATGCAATAGCTGCGGAATGTATATGTATGATAGTTCGGATGCCGATGTGCGTCGCAACCAATTTCTAGGCTATTTTGTCGCGTTTAGCGATTTTGATAACGTAATTTTAATTGATAATTTGGTAACCTATTCTGAAGCACATCCAAGCTTGAGATTCTGCTGGTCTTATCGTTTTAAAAATGCCACAGGGGTAGCAAGTGGAAATTACTTAGGAGAAACACTTCAAGAACTACCATTATCTGAAACCACAGCTTATACCATGCAGTGTGTTATAGATGGTTGGTAAAAAGAATCAATTAATCAGATTCTATTTCTTTTATCGGAAACAAATAAAAAGGAGGCTTTTCAATTACGAACAAGCCTCCTTTTCTAACTAAACTAACCAATCAAATTCTTATTCCATATCGATGATACCTACAACCTCATAGGCTCTTGTACCATCTATTTGAACTTTTTCATAAAGTATATTCGCATATTCATAATATGTTAACCCATCAATTACCACTTTTTCATAATCATCCGGAAGTTCATAAACTATCGTTCCTATTTCAGGCTCCACTACTTCATATTGATTTTGATTTTGAAGATAAAAGATGCCTTGTACAAAAAAGTAATTGAAGTTATTAAATCTAACTCGTACAAAATTTGGAGGTAAAACGTTTATTCTAAACCCAACTCTAGGTGAAATTACCACATAATGGCCTCTACTTTGTACATAATACCTATTGTTTGCGTAGTAATAATTTTGGCCGTTATGCTTAATCACGACTCTGTTAGCAGGTACCGTACGCACCGATACTACTTTTCTTGTTGGGGTTTTATAAACTACTCGGTTATTAGAAACTCTATTAACTGTGGTTCTTCTAACAGTAGTTGTTTTATTATTGCTTGTACTTCGACGTGTTTGGGCTGAAGCTTCGGTAGTAAAGGCTAGCATGAGCAACGATACCATGACGTATGTTTTAATTAATTTTTTCATAATTCATTAAGATTATAGGTTCAACTTTATTACTTAGACCGTGATTTGAATTAATAGTTTAAAGATAGACCCGAAAAAAAGAAATGAAAAGGGAAATAGATGTTCACTGATTTTTTATCTACCTAAAAGATGATTTTACAGATTGAAAAAATAGCAGCTATAATTGATTAAAGATTTAAGGAATTGGAATTGATGTAATCTGTAAACTTGTTTTTATATTGTTCTGAAACCGTTATACGCTGATTATTGATAATAATTTGACTCCGTTCGATAACTTCGATGTTTTTTAGAGATACGATAAAAGAACGATGTACCCGCATAAATTTTGTAGCTGGCAATTCCTCTTCTAAAGATTTTAAACTCATAAGTGTTAAAATAGCCTTCGGATTATCTTTTA
This sequence comes from uncultured Flavobacteriaceae bacterium, assembly GCA_963704215.1. Taxonomy (GTDB): domain Bacteria; phylum Bacteroidota; class Bacteroidia; order Flavobacteriales; family Flavobacteriaceae; genus Mariniflexile. The sequence continues at coordinate 286,627 of CAVPHK010000001.1, read as the reverse complement.
GCCATATTTTAATATAATCTTTTAATCCTTCAAAATAAAGCACATCTTCCAATTTAATGCGCAGTTGTTTGTACTCAGATTTTACAAAAAGAAATTCTTTTTCTTCTGATACTATTTTCTGCTTGTTTCCTTTTAACAGTTCAAACCAAGTTCTAGCTTTGTTGGTAGCTGTTAAAAATTCGGCATAGTCAAAAGGTTTTAATAAATAATCTAACGCCTCTACTTTAAAGCCTTCTAACGCATATTGATCGAACGCTGTGGTAAAAATTACTCGAGTTTCTTTTGGAAGCATTTTAGAAAAGGCAATACCTGATAAATCTGGCATTTGTATATCTAGAAACAGTAAATCTACAGGTTCTGTTTTTATAAATTCCATCGCTTCAATAGCACTATTGCATTTCTTTTTTAGCATTAAAAAAGGTGTTTTTTTAACATAACTCTCTACTAAATTCAGCGCCATAGGCTCATCATCTACAATAACACAGGTAATTTTTAAATTGCTCATAATGCTTTAAATTGTTTCTATTTCTAAATGTACCAAAAAGCGCTCGTTTTCTAAACTAGTTTTAAAGGTATGCTTGTTTGCATACAACAATTTAAGACGTTTATCTAAGTTTTGTAAGCCAATACCCGAACCACTTTTATCATCCGATTGTTTGGGAAAGTTATCGTTTTCAATAGTGAATAAAACGGTTTTTTCGTTACATGATAAAGATATATTAATATGGCTTTCTTTACAAGCCGACACCCCATGTTTAAAAGCATTTTCAATAAGCGAAATAAATAATAATGGAGCTACTTTTAGTCCAGATTCTTCAGTTGGAAAACTATACGTTACTTCGGTTTTATCGGAAACACGTAGCTTCATTAAATCGATGTATTTTTTCATAAAATCGATTTCTTTGCTAAGTGAAACAACTTCTAAATTGGTTTCATAAAGCATATAGCGCATTAATTTGCTTAAGCTATGAATGGATTTTTTAGCTTGTTCTGGTGAAATATCAACTAATGAATAAATGTTATTTAATGAATTAAAAAAGAAATGAGGCTGCAATTGATAATGCAAATGTTGCAACTCTGATTGTAACTTGAAATTTGCTGCTTCTTTACGTTCGGCTTCGGTTTTTACCCAACGTTGCGTTGTTTTTATTGCAATAGAGAATAACAAGGGCGCCATATATGACAGCATTTGTATATAAATAAACATCTTAAAGGGCGGTGCTTTTCCATCATTTTTATCAGGTGCTTTTCTAATAATATCTTGAAAAAAAGTAGTTTCTAATTCTTCTTTTAAAATTAAAAACAAAGCAATCATCCCAATATTTATAATAATATAAGGCACTATTTTTTTTGTAAACAAAAACCTGTCTATCAGCACAAAATAATTGAGATAAAATATAATCACATAAAACACCAACGGAATCCAAAAATGAGCAATGACTCTACTTATTTCTTGCTCTTGTCCGTACGACAACACATATGGCATAGTGAATAAGACCAACCAAACAAGAAGGTGCGATAAGAATGTTATTTTTTTGTTTTTATTCATAATTAATTATTCGTAACGTAAGGCAGTAATCGGATCTAAAGCTGATGCTTTTTTTGCCGGATACCATCCAAAAAAGATACCAGTAATAGCGCAAACGGCAAAAGAAATCACAATAGAATACAAGGCGACACTGGTTGGCCAATTTAAGAATTTTTCTATAAACATGGTGGCACTTAGTCCTAAGATTACACCTAACACACCCCCTGTGATGCTTATTAAAATAGCTTCTATTAAGAACTGCATTAAAATATCGGACCCCTTACCTCCTACTGCCATACGCAATCCAATTTCTTTGGTGCGTTCTTTTACCGAAACATACATAATATTCATAATACCAATACCACCAATTAATAAGGAAATACTGGCCACGGCAACTAATAAAATGGTTAACATTTCGCTGGTTGAACTAAAAGTAGAAATGAGTTCTTCCATAGAACGAACGGTAAAATCATCATCTTCATTATCCAATAATTTATGTTGCGCACGTAGAATTTCGGTTAATTTTTCTACGGCTTCGGGTGCATCATCTTCACTTACCGCAGACGCCATAATTTGATTTAAATAATCGATAGCCAAAATACGTTTTTGTACGGTTGTAAAAGGTGCGATAACAACATCATCTTGGTCTTGCCCAAAAGTGTTTTCTCCTTTTTCTTCTAATACACCAATAACTTTAAATGGAATGTTATTAAAGCGAATCATCTGCCCAACAGGATCCTGTCCATTAGGAAATACGTTGTCTACAACAGTTTGACCAATTAGTGCCACTTTTGAAGCTGATTTCACTTCAGCATCAGTAAACATACTGCCACTTTGTAAATCTACCACCTTGATGTTTAAATACTCCGGATTTACACCGAATATGGTACTTGGCCAGTTGTTTGCACCATTAATAACCTGACCGCCACTGTTTACAACGGGTGTAATATAACTTAACATGTCACTCTCTTCTTTAATAACTTCATAATCATTAAGAGTGAGTGTTTGTACATTACCACCACTTCCTCTTGCAGGCCCCCGGTCGTCTGCCCCAGGTCTGATAGTAATCATGTTAGATCCCATGCTTGAAATAGTAGTGCGAATACTCTCTTTAGAACCTTCACCTATAGCCAACATTGCAATTACAGAAGCTACGCCAATAATAATTCCTAACATGGTTAGCAAAGTCCTCATTTTGTTAAGAACAATAGCATTAAATGCAATTTTTATTAAATTTAATAGTCTCATAATTAATGGTTTTCTTGAGGTAAATTTGCTAATTGCTGAGAAGCAGATAATACGTTGTGATTTTTATAATCTTGCATAACATTACCATCTTTTAACACAATGGTTCTATTGCTAAAGGCAGCAATGTCTGGTTCGTGGGTTACAAAGGTGATGGTAATACCTTGTTTGTTTAACTCTTGAAACAAGGACATAATTTCGTATGATGTTCGGGTGTCTAAATTTCCTGTTGCTTCATCGGCAAGAATCATTACCGGATTGTTTACCAACGATCGTGCAATGGCGACACGCTGTTGTTGCCCACCAGAAAGTTGGGATGGTGTATGATCCATTCTATCTCCTAACCCAACCATTTCTAATGCTTTTATAGCACGCTTTCTGCGTTCTTCGGTAGATACTTTACTGTTGTATAACAAGGGTAATTCTACATTTTCTAAGGCCGATGTTCTAGGTAATAAATTATACGATTGAAAAATGAATCCTATCTTTTCGTTTCTTATAGTTGCCAATTCATTTTTGCTTAAATCTTTAACACTTACATTATCAATTTCATAAACTCCTGAAGTTGGCTGATCTAAACATCCCAAAATATTTAGCATGGTACTTTTTCCAGATCCACTAGATCCCATAATGGTAACAAATTCACCTTCGTGTATAGTAAATGAAATACCTTTAAGCGCATGCACCGTTTCGGTACCCATAATAAAATCACGCTTTAAGTTTTCTATTTTTATAATTTCTTTACTCATGGTTCTTTATTTTTTCTTGTCTGATCCTGGTGGTTTTGGCATAAAAGGACTTTCACTGGTAGCTTCTTTACTAATGTCTGCTTTATTAATTCCTTTTAAACTATAGGCAAGTTTATCACCTAAACTAAGCCCTTCTAATATTTGTACATTCACACCATCACTAGCGCCTAAAGTTACTTGCTGTGGTTTTAAAGCGCCATTGGTCTTATACACCCAAACCACTGTTTCGCCATCTTCTCCCATAGGTTTATTATTCTTTGGTGGTTCTGTAGTCAGATTCTGTTGCTTGCTATAGGCTATCAACATATCTGACGTAGGTTTAAAATTAATAGCCTTTGCTTCTGTTGTTAAAATATCGTTCAATTCTAAAGTGTAAATAGATATGCTTGCCGTTAAGCCTGGTTTTAGTTTTAAATCAGGATTATCTGCTTTAATTACAACGGTATAGGTTACTACATTTGAAGTAACAGTTGGATCTAATCGTACTTGAGTTACTACACCTTTAAATTCTATACCCTGGTAAGCATCAACGGTAAATGTTACACGTTGGCCTTCTTTCACTTCACCTATGTCGGCTTCATCAACATCGGCTTCAACTTGCATTTCTTTTAAATCTTTTGCTATAGTAAAAAGGGTTGGTGTACTAAAACTAGCAGCAACGGTTTGCCCTTCATCTATAGATTTAGAAAGTACAACCCCATCAATAGGTGAATAAATATCGGCATAACTTAAGTTTGTTTTTGCTTGTTGAAGGTCTGATAAGCGTTGTGTTACCGTACCTTTTGCAGTTTCATAATTGTACACGGCATCATCAAAATCAGATTTACTTATCACTTGATTTTCAAACAAGGTTTTCTGTCTGTCATAAATAGTTTTTAAGTAATTCCTCTGACTTACAGCATTCGTATAAGACGCTTGCGCTTGAGTGTGTGCCGCTTTTAGGTTTGTTTTGTCTAACTCTGCAATGAGTTGTCCTTCTTTTACGACGCTGTTATAGTCTACATATATTTTTTCGACTACTCCAGACACTTGAGTCCCTACTTCAACCTGTGTTATTGGTTCTATGGTTCCTGTTGCCGTAACCATGGTGGTAACATTTCCTTTTTTAACGGTAACTGTTTTTGCTTCTATTAAAACGTCGGTATTTGGTTTTATAAAACTGTATGCTGCAATAGCCAGTATTACGAACACAACGCTGCCTATAATTATTTTCTTTTTATTCATTATGATATGGATTAAAGTTTGATAGTATTTCCTTGATAAAATTGTAATAACTGATGATATAAGATGTTTAAGTATTTAGATTGCAAATAATTTTGTTGCGCATTGGTGTAGATGTTTTGGCTTATCACTAAATCGGTGGTACTTAAATCGCCTAATTCATACTTTTTTTGTGCGAGTTTAAAAGATTGTTCTGCGGCATTTTTTGAAGCCTCTGAAGCAATTACTTGTTCTTGTGATGATAAGGCGTTTTGATACGCTGTTTCAACTTTTTTATAAATGTCTTTTTCTGTATTTTGCTTTTGTATCTGCGCCTTTTCAATATTAATATTTGCTGTTTTTACGGCAGCTTTTGTTTGGTTTCTATTGAAAATAGGAATGCTTAATGATAATCCTATTCTTTGATTAAAATTTACATCGAACTGATCTGAGAATGTATTATCATTAATACTGGTATAGCCAGATCCTAAACTACCTGTTAACGAAAGTGTTGGCAAATAACCACCTTTGGCAATATCCAGTTGTTTTTCGTTGGCAGCAATACTTAGTATGCTCACACTCATTTCTGGCATAAAGTTTAGCGCTTTACTGTAAATAGCTGTTTTGTTAAGTTCTAGGTTAATTAAATCCATATTCTCACTAATGGTTTCAATTTCTAAATCTTCTAAAGGTGATAATTCTAATAATTGTTTAAGTTCAATTATGTATTGTTGATAATCGTTTTTTGCGGCAATAACATTGTATTTGTTGGTTGCTGCTTGACTTTGTGCTTCGGTATAATCATTTAAGGCGATAGACCCGGCATCTAAACGGGCTTTAGCACGTTGCACTTCTTGTTCTGAAGCCGTTAAATTATTCTGGGCAATGGTAATACTTTCTTTGCTGTATAAAGTTTGCAAATAGGTTTCTAGAAGGTTTAAAACAATGTTATTTTTTTCTACTTCTTCTTGAAAAATACTTTGCTCGAGCAGGATTTTGTCCTGTTTAATTTGATTGGTTATTTGATTCCCCTGAAACAAAGTCATAGAACTGTTAATACCCACATTCGTGCTGTTAATTTGCTCGGTTACAAATGCACTTGTAATAGGATCGATAGTGTTTCCGTTAGAAAAACTTTGAGTGGCAGAGCCAAATAAATTAGGTAATCTAGAGGATTTTGATTTGTTGTAATCGACTTCTGAAATACTAGTATTTAAAGAAGCCTCTTTTACGCTAATGTTATTTTTTAAGGCATATGTGATACAATCTTCTAAAGACCATATTTTTGACTTTGAATTATTTGAAGCTTCTTGTGCAAAAGAAAACTGCACAAATACTAAGCTTAGTATAATGATATATAATTTCATTTGTAAGTATTTTTTATTGATACATCAAAGGTGAGATTATATATAAGCTTATAAAATTGTATTAGATGGTTGCGGTTATTGCCTATACAGTTGCCCTTATTTTATCGATAGGATTTTAGCAACACAAAGCATAAATGTTAAGAACCAATAGGAAGGCACATTAATATTTGTGTTTTTGGTATACTAAAAAAGCTTTGCAAAATAATTGCAAAGCTTTTTAAACTAATTAACAAACAAACATTTAAAAATAAATGTTAACTTCTACTTTGCGGTCCGCCTTGTCTTTCGGGTTTTGGAGCATTTTTTAATTCTGCTTCTGTAATAAAACCATCGTTATCAGTATCAATTTTAGAAAAATCATTTTTTAGTGGTCCGTTAACTTCAGTTTTTGACAATTTTCCATCTTTATTGGCATCCATTTCTGATAGTAATTTTGTAATACTTGGTTGTCCTCCTTTTCCAGCTTGTCCTCCATTTTTGTTTTCTCCTTCAGAAGATTTACAAGAGGCTAATAAAACAATGCCTAACATTGTAATTCCTAATTTTAATTTGTTTCTATTCATAGGTTCTATTTTTCTTTATGATTTAAATAATTTATTGTGATTTAATATTAAATTTTAGTACTTTTTAGACTAGCTGTTATATTCAATTTTTGAATTTGTTTCAGCAGTTGCCCATGTATTAAATGCTTGTTTTTCTAACTGCATCGTACCATCTTCACCTTTAAAAATATTAATCCATGCTTGCCAGTTTTCGTTATCCAATTCTGGGTAATCCAATCTGTAATGGCTACATCTGCTTTCTTTTCGCATTAATGAGGCTCTTAATTTCATTTCGGCACTTAATACCATGTTTTTGGTTTCGTGTGCCAAACGTAATTCGTGCAAATTAGAAGCTCTTAAATGTGGCACATGATGGTCTCTTAATTCTTCAACATAAGCCAAAGCTGCTTTCATTAAGTTTTCCTTTTTAATGTAAATAATGAAATTAGGAATCATGATACTTTGCAAGGTTTGTGTAACCCAGGCAGGACTGTATCCCGCTTCCCTTTTTAAAGGTGCTAATATTTCTTCTTCAATGGTGCTTAATTTTGATGCGGAAATGCTATGAGCTTTTATATTTTTACTGTATTTGGCAGCTGTTTCGCCTGCAATAGCACCTTGTACCGCAGAGCCCGACAAAGACGAACCAATTTGTGTATAAATACCTCCAGCCATATAAGATCCCAATGCATCACCAGCGGCATACAATCCTGGAATTGTAGATTCGCATGTGTCGTTTATAGGAACCAGACCTTCTGCTTTGTGAATAGACATTCCAGCTGAAGAACCACCAACTACACCTCCACCCATTCCCGGAGGTCCACCTTTACCTTCTTTCTCTGGAGGTCCATCTTCACCATCTTTTCTTGGCGGTCTATCTTCTCCATCTTTTCTTGGAGGCCTTTTACCGTCCTTTTCTCCGTCTTTAGGTGGTCTTTCTTGTCTTTTATCACTAGAAAATTCTTCTGGTCTATAAGGACCCCCAGTAACAGCGTTTTCTTGTTTACTCATACCTGGAGGTCCCATTTGTGCCGCACCACCATTCACATAGGCCATGTAATTCATATCTACACCCAAATCGTGGCGAATTTCAATGCTTGTGGTACTTGGTTTTTGTTCGAACATATCTCCCCAACCATCGTAGCAAGCCGCTGGGTTTTCTCCTCGCGCCGGATGGCCATCGTTCCATTCTTTTCCTGTTACTTTAGCACCAATGTTGTAAGCCATAACAGTGCCATCATGGGTTAGATCGCAGATAGGGAATCCATTGGGTTTAAAACCGCCTGCTCCTGTGCATAAAATAACACTTTTTGCTTGGTAAAACAGTACTTTTTGCTCGTCGATACTAAACCCTGCAGCACCTACCACACGGTCATCTTCTTTTATTAAATGGGTAATGGTTACCCGTTCGTGCATGGCAATGTTTCGCTCTTCTATGGGTTTACTGAAACTTTTATTATACAAAGAAGATTCGAAAAAGCCCCACGCTTTTAATTCATTTACACGTGCTAAGGAATGTTCGGCCAATTGTCTGGTGTAAGTTTGATTATTCGTGCCAAGTGCCGAACGTGATACTTTTGCCACAAATTCATCGATACTTAACGATTCTTTATCTTTATCATACGCAAATATTCCTTTTGCAAATGGCGTTTGCCCCGAGGCTCCCAAACGGCCTTTAGAAACCAACATCACTTTTGCGCCGGCATCATGGGCTTTAACTGCAGCAAATAAACCGGCCATTCCACCGCCAACAACTAAAACATCTGTATCTATAGTGTTTTTAAGGATGGTGTCTGTGTCTATTTCTGGATTATTTAAAGCCCAATCTATATTCATTCCCAACCCAGCAATGGCTGCGAAACCTACTCCGCCACTCGCTAAGGCTATAAATTTTCGTCTTGACAAATTATTAGTATCTGTTTTCATTTTTTTGCAGTTTTAAATAAATTGGTTCTTATTAAATAGAACATCCCAATGGCAACCATTAATATATAGTAAATTGAAAATGACATATTACTATGTCTGCCCATATCTACCACATGCCAAGTTGCTGAGATTACAAAAAAGAGTGTTAAATACCCATGAAGATTTCTCCAGGTTTTATAATGTAAATGAAGTTTAAATCTAAAAAAAGCTGTAATCATTAAAATAAGCATACTTGTGTAAGCAATTATGCCAAGAATGATTCCTGTGCTACTAAACGTTGTAATTAATCTTAAAAAGGCTTCAGAAGGTGCTACAGTATTATCAAAAAATTTCGGAATAATTATAAAAAATGGATGGAATATTAAAATTGAAATAAAAAGGTATCCAATAAATCTGTGAATAGCCACAACATTAACCATTCGAATTTTCTTCATCAATTTGTAATTTAATCGCGATGTAAAAAATTGCGAAAGCAGTAAAGAAAACCCTAAAATTGTTACAATTGAAACGGTTTCCATTAAATTAGTTCTTCTCTGAAAATTTCCAGAGAAATACAAAAATAATGGCATTCCAATAAAGGTAAATATGAGGACTGATAATTTGATAATATAGTTTTGTGTTTTCATACTATTTATTTTTATCCCCAAGAAACTATTACAGGAATCGATTTGTCTGGCGTAATTACAATGGCATCAACAGGACAATACATTCTGCACAAATGACATATTTGGCAGTCTTCTGGATATAAAATCTCTGCTTTTTTTGAATCAGGATTCAACCTGATAACATCGGTAGGACAGCTTTTTATGCACTCTTCGCATCCTATACAACCGTTTATACTTTTTATTGGCATCCTTGAGTTTTTTAATAACTACATCAAAGATGAAACTATACGTTGTTTCATAAAAATGGAATAGATGGTTGAGGTAAATGACTATACAAAAGACTTTATTTTATCTATCAATAATATGTTATTTACAAACCGTCAGGGGTTATTTTAGGAGTCGTAGATATTTGAAATAAAAGGATCTCTTGTATTTTGCACTACATATATTTAAAATGAAGCATTATTAAACCCTTTCATTATGAATGTGCAAATGTAGGATGTGTGTATTTTAACATGGCGTAAATCACACCGTTTTTGTGAAATTGACAGGAAATGCTGTTTTTAGAAAGCGAGAATTGAATTTATACGGAATCTACCTAATAACAAGTGCATCGTTAAAAGAAATACGTAACATTAAGTAAAAATTTTATACTGTCGGCCGCTTCATAGCTGGTAACTTTCCCGTAGCTGTTGTAGCCAGTTATTTCTTCGGGTGTTTGGCCGTTTGGATTTCCTTTATTATAATTCACGACCGAATATTCTATCTCGGTGCCTATACTTGTTTTTCCAGAAATAAAAACCAATCTAGGAGACAATCGCATCATGTCTTTAACATTGCCCCATCTTCCTGTATATGAACTAACATCAACTTTTTTGGTTGCACCTAAATTTTCTGAATATCCTGCAAAAATACCTGCTATAATTTTTTTGCCATTAGTATGAACATCTAACCAAGATGTAAGCGTATTGTAAGGTATATACTCTACAATGCCTTTATCTATTTGGTCTTGTGTATAAGTTTTGTTTAACGCCGCATAACCACCCATCATAACAAGATTATCGTTATTCTGTCCGTAAATACCATAGGTTTTATAAGTTAGTGCATTAGTTTTATATTTCGCGAAAGCATAAATAGAATTACTATGTACACGTTCTTTTGTGACATAATTATTTGAGGTTACAATTTCAGGACGTAATATTTTGTGCCCAAAACCTACACCCCCAAAAAACTGATTACTTTTATACTGTGCTTGTGCATGCAGTTCGGGTACGAGCGCATTCATTTGTGCGTCTGAATCTCCTTTGTTTGTAAAGTGTCCGTTAGTTAATTGCGTGACACTTAATGATACTTTTCCTAATTTGTAAAGAAATTTAAATTGCGGATTTCTACCAAGTGGATTATAAGGCACACCTGCTCCAAAAGTCACGTTTCCTGGAAAACATTCTGTAATAAATGTTGGATGCCAATATTGACCTATTAGTAATTGAGATTTCTCCCAATCTAGTTTTACAAAAGCATGTCTTAATCTAAAATTATATTTAGTATCTGTGTTAATACCCAAAAAATCACCTTCAATAAGTGCAGATGTTTTAGCTCCAAATGCATCCGGACCTGTAATGCTTGCATATAATCTTGTGCTTAGTGTTGAAAAATTAAATTCTGGAGCATCATTAATATCGTTACCTGCATCATCTAATACAACAGGTTTTGGAGCGAGAATTAACAAAACCTCTTCGCGAGCTGTAACTGTTTGACGCGTCGTTATACTAGCGTCAGTACTAATAAACCCTCCAATTTTTATAGTGGGATTGGAATCGTTGTTTTGTGCAAAAAATGATAGTGATGTTGCTATTAGGATCGAAAAAATAACTGCTTTTTTCATTTTATATTTTTACTTAATTTTTATTAATTCTAGAAGTATTGTGTTAATAACAATTTGGGATTTCTACTGTTTTATACTGCCCAATTGTATTTAGGACTAATACTTTTGTTTCTAAAATTATTAAACTATGTGTTTATTTTTTAAGCGGACAAAAGTAAGGTCATAATTAAAAAACAAACATGAGAAATGTCATTTAATAAAAATTTTTCATTTTAAATTTAAATGTATTTGGATAGACCTTTAAATACATACGATTATTAAAGATTTAAATATTAAACAACTATAATACTTTGTTAAAAAAAAGAATGAACATTCATTTTTGTGTATATTTGTAAAATAATTTACGAACATGGCCAAACTTCAAAAAAGCATAGATAAGCGTAATGCACTGATAAAAGCGACCATTGAATTGGTAAATAACAATGGTTTCCATGCAACGCCCATGAGCAAAATTGCTAAAATGGCCAATGTATCGCCTGCGACCATTTATTTGTATTTTGAAAATAAGCAAGATTTAGTAAATAAAACCTATTTAGAGGTTAAAGAGGCATATACAAAATATGCATTCGAAACCTATCAATCTCACTTATCTGTTGAAGAAGGATTTAAGTTGATTTGGTATCGTATTGCCGATTTTAAATTAAAAGAATGCGAAAACGCCATGTTTTTAGCACAATGTGATAATACACCTATGATTGATGAACCGAGTAGACAGGAAGGTATTAAACATTTACAGCCACTACTCGACCTATGGGAACGAGGAAAAAAAGAAGGCAGTATTAAGCCAATTTCCGACTATTTGCTGTATGCCTATTCCATAAATCCCTTGTCATTTTTAATGATTCTTCAAAAGCGTGGTTCATTTCAGTTAGACAAAGTACAATTAGCAGAAGCCTATCAATCTGCATGGAACAGTATTAAAACATGTTCACAATAAAACATAGAAATATAAAAATTAACATAGAATACATCAAAAAATGGAATTATTAGATAAATTAAACTGGAGATATGCTGCAAAAGCAATGAATGGTAAAAAAGTTGCAGAAGAAAAAATAACACGTATTTTAGAAGCAGCTCGTTTAGCTCCAACATCAAGCGGTTTACAGCCATTTGAAATTATAGTCGTGAAAAATCAAGCTATTAAAGAAAAAATTAAACCGGTAGCTTGGAATCAATCTGTTATTACAGACTGTTCTCACCTACTCGTATTTGCAGCATGGGATACGTATACCGCAGATCGTATAAATTATATGTTCGATTTAACAAACGACATCCGTGGTTTTAAAAATGAAGGTTGGGAAAATTACCGTCAAATGTTATTAAGTTCTTATCCTCAAAAAAGCGAAGAAGAAAACTTTAATCATGCTGCAAAACAAGCCTATATAGCCTTTTCGCAAGCAATAATAGCGGCAGCTTTTGAAGGCGTAGATGCGACGCCAATAGAAGGTTTTAATCCTGATGCAGTCGATAACATTTTAGGTTTACGTGAAAAAGGATTACGCAGTGCAGTTTTATTACCCTTAGGCTACAGAAAAGAAGATACAGATTGGTTGGTAAATCTTGTAAAGGTTAGAAAACCTATGGAAGATTTAGTAACTGTAATTGAATAGTTTAATTATTACAAAAACACAATAAAAACAAGATGAACAATTTTGATTTTAAAAACCCGACCAAAATTATTTTTGGAAAAGGCACAATAGAAAAACTTACAAAAGAAATCCCAACCGATGCCAAAGTACTATTACTTTATGGAGGCGGAAGTATTAAGAAAAACGGCATCTACGATCAAGTAAAAATGACATTAGCCACATTTGATGTTGTTGAATTTGGAGGAATACCTGCAAATCCTGAATACGCAGTGTTGATGAAAGCACTAAAAATTATTAAAGACGAAAACATAACTTATTTGTTAGCTGTGGGTGGTGGCTCTGTAATTGATGGAACAAAATTTTTGTCTTCTGCGGCTTTATTTAAAGGTGATACGCCTTGGGATATACTTACTAAAAACATTAGATCCGAAAAAGGGATGCCTTTTGGCACCGTATTAACTTTACCAGCAACAGGATCTGAAATGAATTCTGGCGCTGTAATTACAAGAGAAGAAACCAAAGAAAAACTCGCCATGGGCGGACCAGGGTTGTTTCCTGAATTCTCAATTCTAGATCCACAAGTAATTGCATCGATACCAGAACGTCAATTAGCAAACGGGTTAACCGATGCTTTTACTCATGTTTTAGAGCAGTACATGACCTATCCAATAGGCGCGTTATTACAAGACCGTTTTGCCGAAAGTATTTTACAAACCTTAATTGAAGTGGCTCCTAAAGTGTTAGCAGATCCAAAAGATTATAAAGCTGCGGCTAATTTTATGTGGAGTTGCACCATGGCTTTAAACGGATTAATACAAAAAGGAGTTCCAACAGATTGGGCTGTTCATGCCATTGGGCACGAATTAACCGCGTTATTTGGTATTGATCATGCCCGCACATTAGCAGTTATAGCACCAAGTCATTATAAATATAATTTTGAAGCAAAAAAAGAAAAATTAGCTCAATATGCCGAACGCGTGTGGAATATTACTGAAGGAAGTATAGAAGATAAAGCATATCTAGCCATCGAAAAAACGGAAGCGTTTTTCAATCAATTAGGCATAGATACCAAGTTATCTGACTACACTAAAGATTATGATGGAACCGCAGAAGAAATCGCAAAACGTTTCACAAATCGTGGGTGGTTAGGATTAGGTGAACACCAATCTTTATCGCCAGAAAAGGTTGAAAAAATTGTGAAAATGGCTTATTAAAGTAATTGAATGGCACTTTAAAAACTAAAAAATCTCGTTTTAAACGAGATTTTTTAGTTTAGTTAGTTTAGTTGTTTTATTGAATATTTGGAAGCCGTTTATTAAGTTTAATATCTCGTGTTGCTACATAGATACCATCTTTTTTCTCGAGTTTTAAAATACTTTCCACTACTTGTGCACGACAAGCCAGTGAAAGATCTGGTATTAAATAATCGTCATTAAAAAAATATGGATTTAATGCCTGCTCTGGTTCTCCCGGAACTTTAAGTATCCTTTCAATTTGTTTTAATTCTTTTACATAGGGATTATGACCTGGAATAAACGTATAAAAAGTATATCGACCATCGGCGTCGGTTTTTATCCAAGCTCTGTGGTACACATAACGTTTCCGATTACTGTCTCTTTTCAATACAAAATCGCCATCTTCATCTGCATGACAGATATAAAGAATAACATCTTTAGCAGGTGTTTTTCCATCGTTTTCAAATATAGTACCTGAAATTTTTAATTTGTTTTGTTTTGAAACAAAATCTGGAATGGTGTCTGTGTTTTTTAAAGCGCGTTCTCCATAATCATATATCGCACTTGTTTTTTCGGTTTTTTGAGCGTAAAGTATAGTACAAGAACTTAAAGCACACAAAAAATAAATGAGGGTCATTTTATTTTTCATTGGATCTATTAATTAATTAATTTAAAATTAAATAAATAGATTCGGTAGAGAATTAAAAACGGTATGAAAGCTATAAATTTTCGTTAAAAAGACGTAATCTCGACGAAATGCATTGTTGTTTGAACCAATGAATACGGTTTTTTATGACGGACAATGATTTTTAAAAACTCAATATAGCAAAATTAGTGATGTACAACTTGAGTAGTGAAATTAAAAATTAATAAAATAAACTGATAAATATCATAATATTTACCATCATTAAGTGGCTATTTTGTGCGATTTTTAAAAAATATAAAATGAATACAATTAAATTAGGAAATCCTGCCGTTGTTGGTCTATCAGGATTTGGATTAACAACATTATTGTTACAATTTCATAACTTAGGATGGTGTGGTTTAGGTCCTATAGTAGCTATGGGATTTGTTTTTGGTGGCTTAGCACAATTAATTGCTGGCTTTATGGAACAAAAAACTGGAAACAACTTTGGTTTTGCTGCATTTTCTAGCTATGGCGCATTTTGGATTGGATTAGGCATTATTTGGATGCTAAACTATTTTGAACTTTACACCTCTTCTAAAACAGATGTTGGCTTGTATTTAGTGGCTTGGACTCTTTTAACTGTTATCTTTTGGATAGGGTCTTTGTTTATTCATACAGCGATGGCTATTACTTTTAGCACATTAACAATCGGGTTTGTTCTTTTGGATTTAGCACATTTTGGATTTCCAAACATGACTACTTATGCTGCTTATGTTTTAATAGTTTGTGCATTAGCCGCTTGGTATATGATGGCTGCAATTATTATTAACGAAGTATCCGGCAAACAACTATTAAAAGTTGGAAAGCCTTGGGTAAAAGTTAACTAAATTTTATTTTCAATACTTTAACTTCTGGTTTTAAATAAGAAAAGTAATTCATAAAAAAACTCAAAATATTTCTCCTTGAATTTATTTTGAGTTTTTTTGTTATCTTTTTTAGGTAAATACTATTCTGTTTAGATAAGTTGTAATTTAATAATAACTTTAATTAAAATAACATAAATAATTGTTAATCATTATTTTGAAAATAAATTAGATTTTACATGCACATCTAATTGAGGAAATGAAATAACTATATTGTTTTCATTAAATTTTTTATTGATGATTTTTCTAATTTCGCTTTTTACTTTTTCAATTCGAAAGATATTATTACTAAAAAACAGCAATTGAAATTCTAACGCCGAACTTCCAAAATTACTTAATCGGGCATCAATAAGTTTTTTGTCTAAATTGTCTGGATGCTCTAAAACACTTTCAATTAAAAGTGCGGTAACCAGGTCTACATCACTTCCATAAGCTACACCCACATCTATTTTAAATCGAGTTTTTTTAGATTGATGGCTCCAATTTATCACTTTACTCGTGGTAATTAATGAATTTGGAATAATAATAGAAATATCATCTCTATTTAATCCTTTCGACGTACGCAATCCAATATCTTGAATTTTAACAACATCGCCGTCAATTTGTAAAATATCACCAATTTTTATTGAACGTTCAGTTAGTAAAATAAATCCTGAAACGATGTCGTTAAACGTTTGTTGTAAGCCTAATCCAATTCCAACTAGCAGTGCTGTAGAACCAGCGATTAAGATGGTGACTTTAACACCAATGCTTTCCAATATAAATCCGAAAACGATGACCCAAATAATATATTTTATAATTTGAAATATGGCATATAATGTGCCTTGGTCAAATTTATGAGAGCTATTCCGAGAAATAAGTATTTTTTTTATAAACCAAAGCAGAACTTTTGTGCCAACAATAAAAAGTAGTATCGTTACTATTTTATAAACTTTTATGGAATATCCATCAATTCCTAAAATTTCATAATTTAAAATATCTTTGATGGTTTCTATAAAACTGGAATCCATGATGTATTCAATTTGGAGTTAAATTTTTTTCTTACATGTAAAGTTACACCATCTTTTCTAAAAGTAATTTAATACTACAGCTTAATTTTTAATCAAATATTGTAATGTAATTTATCACTAACTAGCTTGTAATTCATTAAAAACCAGAATACATAAATATTCTGGTTGTCTTCATTTAAAAATTTAGATTAATAACTTTATGAATTACATTAAGTTTGTTTTTAACTCAATTTTTGTATTTAACAGCTTTGAGATTGGACAAACTTCTTTAGCTTTCGTAGCTATTTCTTGAAATTGAGCCGCTTCTATTTTTGGCACCTTTCCTTCCAAATTTAGATTGATAGTTGTTATGCTACCATCTTCAAAGGTAACTGTTGCTGCAACATCTAAAGTAGTCGCTGTGAAGCCGGCTTCATTTAATAAAAAACTTAATTGCATGGCAAAGCACCCAGCATGTGCCGCACCAACTAATTCTTCTGGATTGGTTCCTTTCTGGCCATCTTCAAATCGTGTATGAAATGAATAGGGTGTATTGCTAAGAACGCCGCTTGCACTTGTTAAAGATCCTTTACCCTCTTTTCCACTCCCCTTCCACTGGGCATTAGCTTTTCTTGTAAATTTCATAATTATAGTATTTATTAGTTATTGAATATTCATCCAGAATATAAACTCTAAAGTAAAACAACCCATTATTTGCTTGCTGTAACAGTCCCAGTATAGCTAATTGGAAACCGAGACGATCCATTAAGCTGTATGTTGCTATTAAGATTAGGGCTTAAGGTTATATAAACTTTAAAATGTTCTGATTTACTTTTTGCCTCGAAAGACAGCGTATAGCTATTATCTTTATTTGTTTCGACCTTATAATTTTTTAAAATCCCGTTAAATTCGATGGCATTATCACGGCCACCATAAGCAACTTGCATTTGGCGTTCACCAAAATATGGCAGATATGAAGTTATACTATCGTTTGAAATCTTTAAAAAGTTAGAATTTCCAATAAGGCTGATGGCGTTTGCAGAATTTCCTGGTCCAAGTATGCCCGTGTTAACCACCTGTTGCATAGCATTTGTTGCTTGTGGATATGCCCAGTTAGATTCTATTCGAAACTGTCTGTTTTCAACCAAGGTTTTTAAAGTTTCAATTTGAGCTTGCGTAATGGTGTTTTTTGTCGTTTTGCACGACATTAAAGTCAATAAAGCAACCCAAATAATAAGAGAGAAAGGTTTCATTTTTAATGAATTACATTCCTCTCTAAGTTAATGAATTTTTATAAAATTAAAAACCGTTAAGCAATAAATATTATAAATAATTAGGATGAGATATGTTTAATTTACAATTGTACTCTTTAATAAGTTGTAGTGTTGTAACATCCGTTTCAAAAACACTATACCATCCTTGAGGTTCGTGCCCCGGATCTCCAATAAATTCGAGATTATTATTTGATACTTCTCCTGGTGTATGAATAGTTCCGAAACCACCCCAAGCCCAAAAATTACATCCCACAAAACTGGATTTATTTGCAATATTATCAATTAGTATATCGAAAATAGCTTTAAAATATTCGTTCCTATGGGTTACAGTTGCTTCTTTTGTGTATTGTAAATTGTCTCTAGAAATACCAAATTCTTCTAAAACCAATGGTTTATTTAAGCTTTCTGCTATGGCAATATGCTCTTCAACATAATTTTTTGCCTTTTTTAAAGCGTTAGTAAAAGTTTTTTCATGTTTGTTCGGGTTGTACCATTCCCAGTTTTGTATCCAGATGTGAATGGTAATATAATCTAAACTATCAAAACTATAATCTGACAAGCAGTTATTGTTTGTCAACCAAGGAAATGGTGTATTACCCTCACCTCCAATTGTTACAAGTTGATTGGGTGCAAGTTGCTTAATAAGCGAACTGGAATCTTCAATCCATTGTAGATATGCTTTCTTATTTTGAATCGCATAAGGTTCATTAGCAAGTTCCCAACTCATAATAGTTGCATCTTCAGAATAAGGAATATTTGTTATAGAATTTACCCTTGAAATAATAGTGTTGATATGTTTATTATACGCATGAATTGCATCGTTATTAGTATAAAATTTAGCTGTAAAACGCATGTATTTCTCCCAGTTGTCTGTATCATTTGGATAGGGTATTGCTTCATTCGTTACCCAACTAACATATTGTGACAAACCGCCAGACCAATACCAAAAATTACTCAAGCAAACCACAGCATACATATCTCTTTTCTGCATCTCGCTTAGTAAAAAATCCAAGCCTTCTAAAACATCTTTATTGTAAACACCTGGTTTTGGCTGCATAGAAATTGGAATGCTATACGGCAAATGGTCCTCACCTTCAGAGCCAGCCATAATTCTCAGATTTGTTATTCCGTTTTGTTTTAAAACATCCAGCTCATTTAGTAAGCGTTCTCTATCTCCCGATTCTTTTGCTGCTAAATGCGCACCATACCAAAAATTTGTGCCTATAAAATGATAGGGTTTGTCATTTTTGATGAATTGATTATTTTGAACTCTTATATACATAGCACAAATGCTTTTTTTGAAAATGATACTCCTTTTTCAAATATCTTAATTTATTTCTATCTAATTATAAATTGAATTATATTTAAAAAATGAATTTGGAAAGCTATCTGGTTTTCAACACCTTAATAAAATATCACCAAATTTATTTTTAATTTATTTTTTATGAAAATTCGAAAATATCTTTATATATACCTCATTTTGTTGTTGTCATTTGTTTGTCAAGCACAGCAAAACACTATAGAAATAAGTGGAAAAGTGATTGATAACGATAATAATCAGCCCATAGAATATGCTACCATTTCGATTATCGATAAGATTTCCAAAAAGCCAATTACAGGGACTATCACAAAACCAAACGGAACGTTTTCATTAAAAACCGAGGCAAACAATTTTCATATTGAAGTTAGTTTTATTGGTTATACAACAAAAACCATTACTAACGAAAAACTCGAAAGCAATAAAATAAATTTAGGAACTATCCGGCTAGCTGAAAGCCAACAGTCTTTAGATGAGGTAGTAGTTAATGCAGAAAAATCTCAAACCGAATTTAAGTTAGATAAACGCATTTTTAATGTAGGCACCGATTTGAGTACCACAGGTGCCAGTGCTTTAGAAGTGTTAAATAACGTGCCTTCTGTTAACGTCAATATTGAAGGGCAAATTAGTTTACGTGGAAGTACGGGTGTGCAAATATTGATTAATGGTAAACCTTCTGTTTTGGCAAGTGCAGGAAGTAACGCGCTGGGAACCATTACAGCAGACATGATTGAACAAATTGAAGTAATAACGAATCCTTCTGCAAAATATGATGCCGCTGGAACAGCAGGTATTATTAACATTATTATGAAGAAATCTGAAAAAAAAGGACTCAATGGTTCGGTGTCTTTAAATGTTGGTGTTCCAAACAGTAATAGTTTTGGATTGAGTGTTAATAAGCGCACAGAGCATTTTAATATTTTTAGTCAGATAGGATTCGGGAAACGCACCTTTCCTGAAGATAATAAATCTATAAATACCGATTTAACAAATAACACAAGCATTAGCAGTATTGGTGAGCGTGAAATGAATGAAAAATTTAACAACTTCATATTAGGTACAGATTATCATATTAACGCTTTAAACGTGCTTACACTTTCTGGTTCGTATGCCTATGAAGTTGAAGATCAAAATTCAGAAGCAATCTATACTAAAACAGACGCAACAAATACCGTAACCGATAGTTGGTTACGAGAAGAATTGACCGAAGCGGATAACCCGAAATTGCGCTACGAATTACAATACAAAATGAATTTTAAAAGACACAAAGAGCAATCATTATTATTTAGTGCTTTAGGCAGTTCGTTTTAAAAAAGACGAATCTTCCATTTTCAACAATACTACCATAGTTGGTAATGAACCAGATGAATTACAAGAGGCGCGAACAGATTACGCTTTAGAAGATTATACTTTTAAACTCGATTACACCCATCCTTTTCTTGAAGATTTTACCTTAGAATCTGGTTCAGTCAATATGCCATAAATAAAGTAACAAACGATTATGCTGTTAGTGATTTTGAAAATGGAACTTGGGTTAATAATCCAGATTTAACAAATGTCTTCAACTTTAATCAAAACGTATTAGGTATTTACAATACGATGGCTTACGAAGGTGATATCTGGGGTATTAAATTAGGACTTAGACTTGAAAACACAGACATCAGTACATTTTTAAAAACCTCGAGTTTCGAAAACAATAAATCGTATTCCAATCTATTTCCAACACTTCATACATCTTATAAATTTTCAGAAAATATGTCGTTTCAGGCAGGATATTCAAAACGAATAAATAGACCTGGTTTACGGGAATTAAATCCTTTTTCTAATATCAGAAACAATTTTAGTATATCTACAGGAAATCCAGATTTACAACCAGAATATACCGATTCTTTCGAAATTACAAGCATTCATAAATTTGAAAACGGCATCGTTAAACATGAGTTTTTATAATCGCTTCACCAAAGATATTATTGAACGCGTGAATACTTTCGAAGATAACATCAATATTTCAAAACCAGAAAATATTGGAACTAATAATACTTCAGGATTGGAAGTGAATGGAAAATACAATCCAGTAGATTGGTTTTCATTGAATGGTGATTTTAATTGGAATCATTTTAATAGAAAAGGAGACTTTGAAACGACTTCGTTTGATTTTAAAGGAAACCGATGGTCTGCAAGTTTAACATCTAAATTCAAATTACCAGCACAGATTTGATTTAGAAATTTCTGGAAATTATAGATCAAGATTTAAAACGTTTCAAAATGATATATCCGATAATTTTTTGCCGATATTGGACATCCGTAAAAAAATATTCAAAGGAAAAACAATTTTAAACATAAGTGTCCGCGATTTATTTGCATCGCGAGTAGACGAAACCACCACAACACAACCCACTTATTACTTATATAATAGCCGAAAAAGAGGTCGATTTATAACCTTTGGAATTAGCTATGGTTTTGGAAAAGGTGAAGCCATGGAATTTTCAGGACAACGCATACGTTAAGCTTTAAGTATCGTATTGATGCTTTGTAATCCAATCTTCAATATTTGTCGTATTAGTATTTAATGCAACACTACCATTTCCATAAGGCATGTAAATATTTAAATTAGTAACCGAAAAGAAGCCAACAGTTGGTGTTAATGAAGCACTAGCTAAATGCATAACCCCATTATCGGCAGCAATAAAAACAGATGTGTTTTTTATAATAGCACCCATTTCTCGAATGTCTTTACTATAAAAATGAGGGTGCTTTAAAGTTTATTTTCGAAATATTTTCAATAGGAAACATTTCAATAATATTGTACTCTGGGTATTCTTTTAGTAAACGGGCATAAAAAGTTTCCCACCAGTCTTCAGAATAACATTTATCACCCGTAGCATTGGTATAAATACAAATGGTTTTTTTATTGTTTTTAATAATAGCATCTAAAATATTTTTTCCGTTAGCATAATTCCAGAATCATTCAATTTAATATCCAAAACAGGTAACAGCACTCGCAATTTTTTGAAAACCTAATTTGGTCTAAATAATGTCTTAAATTATAAATAGGATATTTTGAAATATGCTTATGGTCTGGATATTGTTTTTGAATATCTTCATTTACATCGCCAAAAACTTTAAAAGTAGCATTGGCTATTTGTGTTAATAAACGACCAGAAGATGAATTTTTATCACCATTAATAACTAAATCGTAATGTTTTACTTTTAATTGAAATCCAACCTTTTGCATATTTAAATAAATTATTAAATGGTTTTCTTGGGTAGCTGAATAATTTTATTAACCTGTTTGATAATTTTCAAAAACAGGAAATGCAACCCCACCTTTTACAAATAAATCGATTTCACAATTTGGAAAGGTATTTATAACTTCTTGTACTAGAGGTGTTAAAAGTAATTGATTTCCTAATCGATGATTTGGTCTAATAATTAAAACCTTTTTAATTTCAATTTTTTAGACCCGTATCAATTTTGGCTCCGAATAAGAACTACCAATACTTTTGGTAATTTGGTGCATTAATTGTCTTCTAACTTTATTTATGCTTTTTTTAAAACTCCATAACTTGAAATAAAATTTTAATTTAAAGCGTGAAAAATACAATTTTTAAAAATGAAATACGCATTGATTTATTTTAGAATTACAGACATTTTCTTTTAATCGTGCCTTTATACCATACATTCAAAACCAAACCTGCAATAATTAATGTCATACCAATAAACTCCAAAAGGTATAAATTTCATTAAATAATGTAACACCTAATATCACGGTAAAAACGACTTCAATATATTTTAAAGGTGCCATTAAATTCGTTGCAGCCTTTTGAAATGCTTTTGTCATATACAACTGTCCATAATAACCAAAAACCCCTAAACTAAACAGAAAAACCCATTCCATGCCTTGTGGTGTTACCCAATTAGGAATTGAAAGTACGCCTCCTAATACTGTAGCCATAATCATAAAATAATTTACAACCACAACAGGATGTTCCGAATTGCCAATTTTATTAATTATGATATAAACTAAACCACTTAAAACAGCTGCAAGTAAAACCAAAATTAACCCAAACGTATCTATTTGTGTATCTAATCCTTTTAAAATTATTACACCAATAAATGAAATAATAAAAAAGAACCACTGCAAAACTTTTATTTTTTCGTGAAGTAAAAACACTGCGAAAATAGCTGCAAAAATAGGTGCGATATAACGTAATGAAACAGCAGTACCAACTGATAAATATTTTAAGGACATGAAAAATAAAAGCATGGAAAAAGCGCCAACTATCGATCTAAGTATCATTAGTTTGTTATTGCTGCTTACCATTGGAATTTTGTTTTTTATTAAATATCCAAAAGTAAAAAACAAAGAACTTAACGATCTGAAAAATACAATTTGATAAGAGCTAACATTATTTAAATATTTTACGATTATGTTCATAAATGCAAATGCAAGAGCACTTATAATCATGAATTTTATAGCATTTTTAACGTCCATGCATTCTGGGTCTTAAGTGTGCGTTTTGAATTTATAAAATACACACCCGTTAATAAAATAATGGCAGCAATAATAGATTGTGCTGTAATTTGTTCATCTAAAACATACCAACCTAAAATTAAAGCAATTACTGGATTTACATAAGCAGAAGTTGATACTTTTTCTGTTGAAACTTCTTTAAGTAAATAATTAAACGCTGTAAAGGCTACAATACTTCCAAATATAATAAGAAGCCCCATAGACCATTGTGCAGACGAGCTCCATTGTAAAGGCGACGTCCATGTTTCTCCAAACAAAAAACTAACTATGAAATAGCATGATTCCAGAAGTTAGCATTTGATAGCCTGTATTTACAAAATAATTCGGAGCTAAATCGGCTCGTGCTACAAATAAACTTCCCCAACTCCAACTAATCACACAAGTAAAAATCATAATGATACCAATTAAGCTATTTTCTTGAAAAACTAATTGTTCTTGACTAACCAATAAATACATACCAATAATACCTAAGTGAAATACCAATTATGGAACTTTGCTTGAATTTTTTTACCATCAATCATGCGCATCATTGCTAATACCATTAATGGTTGAATGGAAGCTTCTAAGGCGCCAAAACCACTATCTACATATTGAAGTGCCCAAACAAATACACCGTTACCATACACCAAAAATAAAAAACCTGCAATAATATTGTTTTTAAGTTGCTTAGCCTAATTAGCTAAATTAAGTTTTAAGGCTTTCGCTATAATAAAAATTAATACAGACGCCACTGTAAAACGAATGGATGCTAAATATAAAGGTGCTACCTCGGTAACAACAATTTTATTAAGTAAATAAGTAGAACCCCAAATTACATATATTGCAAAAAAAGCAAGTATTATGAGAATGGTTTTACGAGGTAAACTCATAAATTATTATAATAAACTATAGTATTTATAGCTATATTTTTTTAACACGTACTGCGTTCATACCTTTTTGACCACGTTCTAATTCATAAGTAACTTTGTCGTTTTCTTTTATAGGTTCAAGTAAACCACTAACATGCACAAAATATTTTTCTTGATTGATGCTGTCTAAAATAAAACCAAAACCTTTTGAAGTATCAAAAAATGACACTTTTCCTTCTTTTCCTAGCTGGTTCTTCCTCTCCTCTATCTTCTTTCTTAGGTATACCTAACTCAATACTTTCAGCATCAACTTTCACTTTTATAGTAGGGTCTGGTGGTGTATCGGTTAAATTTCCATTATAATCTACATAAGCAAATTGAATACCTTGTGGGTTTTCTTTTGCTTCTGCTTTACGAGCTTCTTTTTTCTTTTGCTTTTCTTCTCGTTTTTTTAAGCGTTTTTTTTCTTTTTCAATTTTGTTAAATGTTACTTGTGATTTTGCCATTGTTTATGTTAACGGGTTTAATTATTATGATTATTTCTTTTATTTGAATATTCAAAGCTTTTTGAATATCAAGTATTTTTTGTAATTCTCCAGGAATTATTAATGCTATGGAATAGCCTTTTTTTCCTGCTCGTGCAGTTCTACCACTTCTGTGTGTGTAATATTCCAATTGTTCTGGGAGCTGATGATGAATAACAAATGCTAAATTGTTAACATCAATACCTCGTGCAGATACATCGGTAGAAACAAAACTTGTAAATTTCCTTTTTTAAAAGCACGCATTACTTTATCACGTTCCTTTTGTTGCATATCGCCTTCTAAAGCACCAACCGAAAAACCTTCATCAATTAATTTTTCGGTTAAATCTTTTGTTCCAGCTTTGGTTCTACAAAAAATAATACCTCGTTCATTTGGTCTTCTACCTAATAAGGTTACTAAGATATTAAATTTTTCTTTGATATTCGTAGTAATATATTGATGCGTAATATTAGCATTAACTAAATCGTCTTTATTAACCTCTACTCTAATAGCTTTTGGCGACATATACGTTTTAATAATATGCTGTATTTCTTCTGGCATGGTTGCCGAAAACAACCAAGTATGTCGTTTGCTCGTATTGTATTTTAGAATTTTGTTTAAATCTTCTTTAAAACCCATGCTTAGCATTTCATCTGCTTCATCTAAAACTAAGGTTTTAACATTTTTAATATTCACATCTCCACGTTCAATTAAATCTAATAATCGTCCTGGAGTTGCAACAATAATGTGCGTAGTTCGTCTTAATGCCGAAATTTGCTTTTCAATTTTTTCACCTCCATAAACACCTTCTGCAAATATTTTTTCTTCGGAATACTTCGTAAACTTAAAAAGTTGCTTTTTTATTTGCTGAACCAACTCACGTGTAGGCGCTAATATTAAGGCTTGTACATGATTTGAAGAAGTATCTATTTGATGTAAAATAGGTAAACCATAAGCTGCTGTTTTACCAGTACCTGTTTGTGCTAAACCTATAAAATCTGTGGGAGATTCTAACAATACAGGAATTGTTTGTTCCTGTATATCTGTTGGGATTTTTATATCTAATTCTTTAAGTGCTTTTATAAAGTCTTTTTGAATCCCTAATTCTGAAAATGTTGGCATACTAATTTTTACGATGCTGCAAAGGTACGCCTTATTTTAAGTAAGATATAATTATATTTAATAAATTAATCTAGTTTTAATCTTCTGGTGGATAACCATGAATTGCTTCAAAAACTTCATCAAAATTAGATCTTAAATAGGAATTTAATTTTTTTCGATAATCGTCTTTTAACCATTCTACAAAATTATAGGTGCTTTTACTGATGCATTTTGTGTAACGTTGAATTCTAAAATCAATATCATCGCCTAACATTTTTGCTAATGCTAAAGCATCATAAACATCTTCGCTGTTTTCTACACAAATTTTTGCGTGTTGCTCAATAGAACGCTCTAAAACTACTTTTGATGTTTCTCCATTTCTAATAGAATCTACATAGGTTTTTTGAATATCGAAATACACTTCTTTAGATTTTGAAAATTCCTTTACGCAATTCATCTGGCATTTCATATCTAAAATTGCTTTCTAATTCTTCATCACTTAAAATAGAATCTAAATAATAATTTGGTGATTTAAATATACGTTGCCAATCTAAATCATCTCCCCAAGGTCCAAAGCGATGAAAATTATTTCCTAAATCTATAACACTAAAGGTTTTTTTGTTTTTTAAAATACGCGAACCACGACCAATCATTTGATAATAAAGTGTTAACGATTTTGTCGCTCGATTTAAAATAATACTTTCTACAGTAGGCTCATCAAAACCAGTGGTTAAAATACTAACCGACGTTAAAATAGCATCGGGCGTTTTTTTAAACCATTTAAGGATCATGGCACGTTCTTTTTTGGTATTGGTATTATCAAGATGCGCTACAGGATATCCTGCTCTTCTAAAGGTATCGTAAACATGTAAAGAGGTATTGATACCATTATTAAAAATAAGTGTTTTTTTACCTTTAGAACGCTCTTCATAAGCTTGCATAAGTTTAGAAAGCATATCATTATCGGTATATAAATCTTCTGAAGATTTAACGGTATAATCACCATTGGCACCAACTACTAACGAGGTTAAACCAACATTATAGGTAAACATTTCGGCACGTGCCAAAAAGCCATTTTCAATTAAGGATTCAATACTTTCACCAACAATTAACTCATCATAATTATCGGTCATTGGCAATTCAATACTAGAACTTAAAGGCGTTGCTGTAACTCCTAAAATAAATGACTGACTAAAAAATTTAAATAATTTGGTAAATGAATTGTAATGTGCCTCATCAATAATAACCAATCCAATATCAGAAATATCTAAGTTTATCATCATTTAACCTATTGTTTAAGGTTTCAACCATGGCAACAAAACAACTAAAATCGCCTTGATCGCTTAAATCTGCTTTACTATCAACCACTTTATTATCAACACCAAATTCTGTAAGCATATTTGAAGTTTGCTTGCATAATTCAATACGATGCGTCATCACTAACACCTTCTTTTTGTGGTGTTTAAGATATTGTCTTACAATTTCAGAAAAAATAACCGTTTTTCCACCACCTGTAGGTAATTGATAAAGTAAATGATAATCGTCTGGAGCTTCATCAAATAACTTAAAAATCTTATCTATAGCACCTTTTTGATAACTATATAAGCTTTTACCTTCGTTTCTTTCTTCTAATTCTAAGTTAGATTTTTTCGACATATTTTTAAGTTTCAGAGGTGCAAAAATAACACCTTTAAAGGGTTTAACAAGAATGATTGCCCCGAAAATTTAAAATGATTTTATGATAGTTGCTAATAAATAAATTATGGCCAATTTAAAGACTTATTTTCAAGGTAAATTGAATGAAAGAATTTAGTAATTAATATCTTTGTTTTTTAATACATTTTCTATGCAAATTAACGATAAATCTGGAGTAAAAGAATATTTAGCTGATTCACAACGCTATGAAACTATGACCTATAAAAGAACTGGAAAAAGTGGTGTTCTTTTACCTGCTTTATCGCTAGGTTTATGGCATAACTTTGGATTTGTTGATAGCATTCAAAATGGACGAGATGTTTTAAGATGTGCTTTCGATTTAGGAATTACACATTTTGATTTGGCTAATAATTATGGGCCGCCATATGGTTCTGCCGAAGAAAATTTCGGAACAATCCTTAAAAAGGATTTTAAAAATTATAGAGACGAATTATTTATTGCTACCAAAGCAGGTTACGATATGTGGCCTGGACCTTACGGCAATTTGGGCTCTAGAAAATATTTAATTTCGAGTTTAGATCAAAGTTTAAAACGTATGGGTTTAGATTATGTAGATATTTTTTATCATCACAGACCAGACCCTGATACGCCTTTAGAAGAAACCATGGGTGCTTTGGCAGATATTGTAAGACAAGGAAAAGCTTTGTATGTGGGTATTTCAAATTACCAACCTAAAGAAACTCAAGAAGCAGCAGAAATTTTAAAGCGATTAAATGTGCCTTTTATTTTGCATCAAGCACGTTATTCAATGTTTGATCGTTGGGTTGAAGATGGACTTTTAAATACTTTAGAGCAAAATGGTGTGGGTTGTATTGCCTTTTCACCATTGGCACAAGGAATGCTTACCGATAAATATTTAAAAGGTATTCCGAAAGATTCGAGAGCAGCTAAAGATTTAACGTATTTAAATGTGGAGACCGTAACGAGTAATCTTGAAAAAGTACAACTTTTAGATGCTATTGCACAGAAACGCCAGCAAAAATTATCGCAAATGGCAATAGCTTGGATATTAAGAAAACCTCAGGTTGCTTCGGTTTTAATTGGAGCTAGTTCTACGAATCAATTAAAAGAAAATGTGAAGGCTCTTAATAATTTGAATTTTACTGAAGAAGAATTGAAATTGATTGATAGAATTATTTCTTAATTCTCTACTCTTTAACAATTATAATAGTTGCTTTTACACCTGTGGCAAGATTCCATTGGTTTGCCGAAACTAATTTACCAGTATCGTCAACAACTCGAAATTCTGCTGTATTTGGACCAGATTCTCCTTGATTTAAAGCTAGAAAATCTATTTTATTAAATCCTTTTTGCAAATTGAGTTTAAATCCGCTATAACCTCCTGTTAAAAATACGCGGGCATGAACAACATCGTCATTTACCAAAACCTGTATTAAATCGCCATCTACCACACCAAAATCTCTATATGCAATATTAACAGACTTGGCATTGCATTTAAAATCGCCTAAATATTGGTCGGTTAAGCTTCCGTTAAGTTGTTCAACTTCTTGAGGACTAAGCTTTGTGTTTGCTATGTTTTTATCTATTTGTTTCTGATAAAGCTCTCCAGGATTTCCAAATTCTTCGCCAAAAAGCGAAAATTCTTTTTTAGGCTGCTCTACCCCTGTAGAGATTTTTGGAGTATTAAACGAGCCAAAATTGGGAGTAGTGTTTTTAGGTTGCGAAGGTTCTATTTTTGGATGTAACATCATTTTGATTTTTGCTTTCAACCGCAGGAATAGCAGTCGATTTGTTTTGACTATCTATTTGAGCATAACCAAAATTACAAACGGTAAACAAAATAAAAAATGATAATAATAACTTCATTTGTCTTAAATAAAAATCTTTGGTTTTATTTAGGGAAAAACGCCTTTCAAAAATCAAATATATTTGATTCTCGTAAAACCTATCGATTTAAAGCAGATATTTTACATTCATTTAACAAATACCATACCTAATTGAGAGTTATCTGGAATTTTAGGATATAATTTTCGGACTTTAGCTGGAATTGTCTTTATTTTTTAAGAGAATCTAATGGCTTTAAAACACCATAAGATATGGTCACCTTTTTTCTACCCCATTTTTTGGCTGCTTTAACGTCTGTTCCCATGTAAATATCTATTTTATTCTTCCAACGCCCATGCATTCTATCTTTTACAAAATATATACTGTCGAAGCCTTTTATTTTTACTGGTGTATCGCGTTTCAATCCCTTTCTATATAAATCTTTAGACACGGCAATATATCTTAAGCCAGGTTTTAAACTGTCTCCAAAGGCTGTGATATGTGGATTATTATCCGTTTGAGCTACTACAGAATTATATGCAGACGCTGTTACTTTTAAATTGTGCCACGTGTAATTTTCTTCAAAAGGAATTTCTTTTTTTTTGCAGTTAAAAATTAAAAGCAATAGTATGAGTATAGAAATCTTTTTAAACATCTAGTAGATTTAGAATTTAAATATACAAAATTACACATTTGAAAAACTGAAAATAAAAAAGAGAGCTAATTTAGCTCTCTTTTACATTAAGAAATTTTAATTTTTTTGAGTGGTTTTTTCTTAGCTTCTTCTTTTTTAGGAAGATGAATTTTTAGAATACCATCATTATAATCGGCCGCAATTTTATCTACATTAACTGATTCTGGTATGGCAAACGTTCTTTTAAAAGAAGAATACCCAAACTCTCTACGAGTATAGTTTTCGATTTTTTCGTTATGCTCAGTTTTTGACTCCACACCTATTGATAAAATGTGATTATCGATATCGATATCAAAATCAGATTTTTTCAATCCAGGAACTGCCATATCAATAACAAATTCATGATCTGAATCTATAACATTTACTGCTGGTAATGTTATTCCTGTATTAAAATTAGACATAAATTCGGTACCTAATCCTTTACCTAATATATCATCAAACCATGAAGGTAAAGTTGGTAATAAATTAAAACTTGATTCAACCGGCTTTTTATTGCCACTTTTTACTGTTGGAATTAAAGTGCTCATAATTCAATATTTTTAAATGTTAAACAATCAATTCTAACAGTTATATAGCAAATAAAATACCAATTAAAATTTACTGAAAAAATTTCAGAAAAACTGACAATATTTCATTTCAAAACACTTAACAACAGACAATTAGTCAATATTTATACAGGTCCATTAAAGCTATTTCAAATCGGTGTTTAGGTAAATATTGAGCCTCTAATTGAGCTACAAAAGGAATGGGGGTTTCTAAACTTCCTACACGTTTAACAGGTGCATCTAAGTACTGAAAACAATGCTCGGTAATTAATGACGAAATGTCACTGGCAATACCGCCAAACAATGAATCTTCTTGTAAAATAATGGCTTTACCAGTTTTTTTAACCGAAGCAAAAATAATTTCGGTGTCTAGGGGCTGAAGTGTTCTTAAATCAATAACATCGGCCGAAATTAAATCATTTTTATCTAAAATTTCTAGTGCCCAATGTACTGCAGCACCATAACTTATAACGGTTATATCTTGACCTTCGCGAATTAAATTAGCCTTCCCGAAAGGTAAAGTGTAATAATCTGTTGGCACCTGTTGTTTCGTACTTCTATACAATGCTTTATGTTCGAAAAACAATACAGGATTGGGATCGTTTATAGCCGTATTTAAAAGGCCTTTTGCATCAAAAGGAAAAGCAGGATAGACCACTTTTAATCCGGGTGTTTTAGTAAACCATGCTTCATTGGTTTGTGAATGAAAAGGACCAGCTGCCACACCACCACCACATGGCATTCGCAAAACCACATCGGCATTTTGTCCCCATCTGTAATGAGATTTTGCTAAATAGTTAACCACCGGATTGAAGCCCGATGTTACAAAATCGGCAAATTGCATCTCAACAACGCTTTTAATGCCTGCGATGGAAAGCCCCATGGCTGATTCAATAATGGCCGATTCGCAAATGGGTGTATTTCTTATGCGATGTTTACCAAATTGCTCAACAAAGCCTTCAGTTAATTTAAACGCACCACCATATTCTGCGATATCCTGACCCATAATTACCAAGTCGTTATGGCGTTCCATACTTTGTTTTAAACTATCTGAAATGGCGTCTATAAACCGAATTTCTTTAGTTTCAGAGTTAGGTGTAATATCTTGATATAAAAAATCTTGATAAACATCTTGTAGTTCGTTCGTTATATTAGGAATGATAGTTTCTTCCGCGAAAGCGATTTCTAAATGTTCATTAATTTCATTTAAAATGGACTCCTTATAAGCTGCTGCTTCATTATCTGTTAAAATGCCCTGGTTTTTTAGAAACATTTCATAATTAACCACTGGATCTTGTAATGCCCAATAATCCATGAGGTCTTGAGGTACATACTTTGTACCACTCGCCTCTTCATGTCCGCGCATTCTAAAGGTTTTAAATTCGAGTAAAACAGGTCTTGGATTAAGGCGAATACTTTCGGCAATGTCCTTTACTTTAGAATAAACTTCTAAAATATTATTGCCATCAATACTTTGTGATTCCATGCCATAGCCAATTCCTTTATCGGTAATATGCTGGCAATTATATTGCTCGTTAGTAGGTGTAGATAGTCCGTAGCCATTGTTTTCCACACAAAATATAACGGGTAATTTCCATACCGAAGCGACGTTTAGTGCTTCATGAAAATCGCCTTCGCTTGTCCCTCCCTCACCTGTAAATACTGCTGTTACTTGATTGGTGTTTTTCAATTTAGAAGCCAGTGCAATACCGTCGGCAACCCCCAATTGTGGCCCGAGATGCGAAATCATGCCGATTATTTTATATTGTTGTGTGCCAAAATGGAACGATCGGTCTCTGCCTTTGGTAAATCCTGAAGCCTTCCCCTGCCATTGAGCAAACAATCTGTACAACGGAATTTCTCGAGACGTAAAAACGCCCAAATTTCGATGCATAGGCAAGATATATTCCTCTTTATTTAAAGCTAAAGTAACCCCAACAGCAATGGCTTCTTGCCCGATGCCGGAGAACCATTTACTTATTTTACCCTGTCTTAATAAAATAAGCATCTTTTCCTCAATCAATCTGGGTTTTAAAATGGACTTATAAAGAAGTAATAAGGTGTTGTTGTCGAGATTGTTAATTTGAAAATTCATTTTTTAGAACCAAAATTTTAATAAAAAACAGAAATATAGTAGACTCAAATATAGTTTAAAAAGCGCAATAGTATATAATAACTTAACTTTATTACCTTGCTGAAATGTACGCAATGTTTTTGTACATTTGTGCTACATGATTTAAAAAAATAGGACCATATGACTAGTATTCCAAGTGTAGATTTAAGCGATTTTTTATCGGGTGATGCCGATAGAAAACAAAAATTCGTTGATGCCATAGGAAAGGCTTACGAAGAAATTGGCTTTGTTGCCCTAAAAGGTCATTTTTTAAATGATGATTTAGTTGAGAAACTATATAAAGAAGTTAAGAACTTTTTTAATCTACCTGTTGAAACAAAACGCAAATATGAAATTCCTGGAATAGGTGGCCAACGAGGATATGTTTCATTCGGAAAAGAAAGTGCTAAAGGTAAAAAAGAAGGCGATTTAAAAGAATTTTGGCATTTTGGGCAATATGTAGAAAACAACCCGGAATTAGAAGCAGAATATCCAAAAAATGTAATTGTAGAAGAGCTTCCAGAATTTAATAAAGCCGGAAAAGAAACCTATAGAATGCTGGAAAAAACTGCAAAATATGTGTTGCGCGCTTTGGCAATACATTTAGGCTTAGAAGAAACTTATTTTGATGCATACATTCATAATGGAAATTCTATTTTAAGACCCATTCATTATCCACCAATTACCGAAGAACCAAAAGAAGCTGTTCGCGCTGCAGCCCATGGCGATATTAATTTAATAACGTTATTAATGGGAGCTCAAGGTCGCGGATTACAAGTTCAAAACCATAAAGGAGAATGGATTGACGCCATTGCAGAACCCGACGAATTAATGATAAATGTGGGAGACATGTTGTCTAGACACACCAACAATAAATTAAAATCTACCATACACCGTGTTATTAATCCACCCAAAGAACTTTGGGGAACCTCTCGCTACTCCGTTCCTTTCTTCATGCACCCCATTAGCGATATGAAGCTTAATGTTTTAGAAGGCTGTATTGATAAAGATAATCCGAAAGCTTTTGATGATATCACTGCAGGTGAATTTTTAAATGAACGACTCATAGAATTAGGATTAATAAAAAAATAAGTTTTCAGTTTTTTCATTGCTGAAAAATACTGCGACTGAAACTTCATACTAAAAACGATGGATTTACAAGATCAATTAAAAAATCTATTTCCAGACCACATTCAGGAAGAACCCGTTGGAAATCAAGATGAAACATCAAAAATTTGGATGCAGGATGAGCCTATTATTTGTAAATACGAAAAACGAAAAGGGAAACCTATTACCATTTTAGAAGGCTATACTGGCGCCACCGAAGATTTTAAAATTTTAGCTAAAGAGATAAAAACCAAGCTAAGTGTTGGTGGTAGCTTTAAAGACGATAAAATAATTATTCAAGGAGATTATCGCGATAAAATAATGACCATGCTTAAAGAAAAAGGGTTTAATGTAAAACGCGTTGGCGGCTAATTATGAGCAAGTTCCCACTTCATATAACAAATGGTGCTGTTTTAACTAAATATTTAAACGAATTAAATATTGAAGGTGAAAAACTTACTTGGCAAGAAATGCTTTGCGAAGGACCTACTGTAGAACAGGTGTACTCAGATGAGTTTTTGGAATTTAGAAAAACCTTTTTAAATGATTTTTATGATATCGATTTAGAAGTAGGAGAAATCAATTTAGAATTAAACAAATTAAATCATCCCGAAAAGTATTCTGAGATTGTACTTTGGTTTGAATACGATTTATTTTGCCATATTAACATGGTTGCTGTGATTAGTTTAATTCAGCAAAAAAAAATAACGCTTCCGCTGTATTTGGTTTGTAGCGGTCGAGTTTCTAGAAGTAAGAACTTAAAAGGTTTGGCCGAACTTAATTCTGGTGAATTATTCAAACATTATCACGATAAAATTAAACTTACCGAAAAAGATATAGATTACGCTACTACAATTTGGGGAATTTATTGTGGCAAAGACCATAATTTATTAAAACCGTTAATAGTAACTAGCTCATCGTTTAAATACATGAGTAATTGCTTAAAAGCTCATTTAGAACGTTTTCCAGAAACAAAAGACGGTCTAAGCGTTATGGAGCGGAATATATTAGAAATTGTAAAAGACAAAAAAATAAAATCTGAACACCATTTATTAGGATACGCATTAAATTACCAAGGTTATTATGGGTATAGCGATATGCAAATATCTAGAATTATAGAACAGCTAAAAATATTTTTTATCATGGAAGCAGATAGCATCAGTCTTAACCGAAAAGGCCATGAAGCCTTATTAGGGCAGCATAATTTTAGTTCAGAAATAGATTGTTTAATGGTTTTTGGAGGTGTTAACAAATTCGATTTTCAATTCAATAAAAAAGAAAATAAACTAATAAAAACAATTCGTAATGTCTATTAAAGCATCAGAACTTATTTTAAATCCCGATGGCAGTGTATATCATTTAAATTTAAAACCAGAAAATGTAGCCGAAACCATAATTCTTGTGGGCGATCAAGATCGCGTTGAAAAAGTTTCAGCCCACTTCGATACTATAGAATTTAAAACACAAAAAAGAGAGTTTAAAACAAATACCGGAACTTATAAGGGGAAACGTATTTCTGTGATATCAACCGGTATAGGACCAGATAATATAGATATTGTTATAAATGAATTAGATGCTTTATTTAACATCGATTTGATTACGAGGCAACCAAAAACGCAAATTACGAGTTTAAATTTTATTAGAATTGGCACTTCTGGTTCTTTGCAAAAAGATATTCCTGTTGATGCATTTGTATTAAGCTCACATGGTTTAGATCTTAATGGCATGCTGCATTTTTATCAAATAGACTCGGTAAGTAATCCAGACGTTGAGAACGCGTTTATAAAACAAACGAATTGGTATGCCAACAAAGCAAGACCTATTATAATTAAAAATAGTGAAACGCTGGAGAAAAGACTTGAAAGTGATGCCGTTTTTAAAGGAATGACAGCCACTGCTGGAGGTTTTTACGGACCTCAAGGACGCGTTTTAAGACTTCCAGTTCAAGACCCAACGTTAAACCATAATATGGACACTTTCAATTTTAACGGATTACGAATTACAAATCTTGAAATGGAAACATCAGCTATTTATGGATTATCAAAACTTCTTGGTCATCATGCGGTATCCTTAAATGCTATAATTGCTAATAGAGCCAATGGCACATTTAGTAAAAATCCGGGAGAAGCCGTAAAGAACCTAATCATTTACACCTTAAATAAAATTGCTCAATAACACTTCCTCTTCATGATAAAAGTTAATATTGGTGGTGTCCCAGAGCATTTTAATTTACCTTGGGGTTTAACCATAAATAATGGCGAGTTTGCAGA
This sequence comes from uncultured Flavobacteriaceae bacterium, assembly GCA_963704215.1. Classification (GTDB taxonomy): domain Bacteria; phylum Bacteroidota; class Bacteroidia; order Flavobacteriales; family Flavobacteriaceae; genus Mariniflexile. The sequence goes on along the minus strand of CAVPHK010000001.1, from coordinate 250,387 downwards.
ACAAAATATCGACCTGAAATGGCGTGATTATCCAGGAGGTACCGGAGCCATGTGTAAAGCACTAAGGGAAAAAGAAATTGATATTGCCGTTATACTGACCGAAGGAATTATAAAAGATATTATTGATGGCAATCCCAGTAAAATAGTTCAAACATATATTGAAACACCTTTAATCTGGGGAATTCATGTTGCTGCCAATTCGCCTTATAAAACTATAAATGATTTAAAAGGAACTAAAGCAGCTATTAGTCGTTACGGTTCGGGCTCTCATTTAATGGCTTACATTAATGCTGAAAATAACAATTGGGATCTAAAAACCGATTTAGATTTTAAAATTATCGATAATTTGGATGGTGCTGTTATTGGTTTGCAATCTGGCATTGCTGATTATTTTTTATGGGAAAGATTTACCACGAAACCATTGGTAGATAATGGCACTTTTAGACATATAGGTAATTGCCCTTCACCTTGGCCTTGTTTTGTTATCGCCGTAAGAAACGACTTCATAGAATCAAACAGAGCTGAATTAAAAAGTATCTTGAATATTATTAATAGAACGACTTCAGAGTTTAAAGATATTCCAAGTATCGATAAAACAATCGCCAACTCTTACCTCCAAAAAATTGAGGACGTTAGGGAATGGCTAAAATTAACCGAATGGTCGCAAAAACTTATAGATAAAGCTACTGTTTTAAAGACGCAACAAGAATTGTTTTCTTTAAACATTATTACAGAAATTGTTGATTATAAGTCGCTTACTAAAAAAATATAATTAATACAGCTCGTCGCTATCAATATCTAAAGTTTGAATGAAATCTATAGATTTTTGAATGTCGTCTCGCAGCACTCTGTCGTCGGTCACAAAAGGCACCTCCTGTCTATAGATACTTAAAATAGTTTCTATAAAAGATGAAGACTTTAATGGCAAACGCAACATTAAAGCCTGAGAAGCATTGAACAATTCTATCGCTAAAATGCGTTCCACATTATTAATTAGTGTAAATGCTTGTGTAGCCGCATTTGCACCCATACTAACATGGTCTTCTTGCCCGTTAGAAGACACTATAGAATCTACACTCGCCGGAGTAGCCAGTTGTTTGTTAGCACTAACAATACTCGCAGCCGTGTACTGAGGAATCATAAATCCAGAATTTAAGCCCGGGTTATTTACTAAAAAAACGGGTAACCCTCTAAGCCCAGAAACGAGTTGAAAAGTGCGACGTTCTGAAATATTACCCAATTCTGCCATGCCAATTTTTAAAAAATCGAATGCTAAAGCTAATGGTTGCCCATGAAAATTTCCGCCAGAAATAATTAAATCATCTTTAGAAAAAATATTGGGGTTATCGGTTACCGAATTTATTTCCGTCTTAAACGTTTTTTCAACAAAGGCTAAAGTGTCTTTGGTAGCACCATGTACTTGTGGCATGCATCTAAATGAATACGGGTCTTGTATATGTTTCTTTTTTTGGTTTAGCAACTCACTATCTTCTAAAAATTCTCTTATCCGCTCTGCTGTTTTTAATTGACCGTTATGTGGTCTTACTAAATGAACCAATTCATTAAAAGGTTCTATGCGACCATCAAAAGCATCTAAAGACATGCTTCCTATTAAATCTGCTAAATAGGATAATTTATAAGATTTCAAAAGCAAATAAATACCATAGGAACTCATAAATTGCGTGCCATTTAAAAGTGCTAACCCTTCTTTAGATTGTAATTGAATAGGTTGCCAGTTAAATTTTTCAAGCACTTCGGTAACTAACAATTCTTTGTTCTTATATATTACATAACCTTCACCAATTAAGGGCAAAGACATATGCGCTAAAGGTGCTAAATCGCCCGATGCACCAAGGGATCCTTGTGTGTATACAATAGGTAAAATATCATGATTATAAAAGTCTATAAGCCGTTTTACCGTCTCTAATTGTACGCCACTATGCCCGTAACTTAATGATTGGATTTTAAACAACAACATCAATTTTACAATGTCATTTGGCACACGATCTCCTGTGCCACAAGCATGCGATTTTACTAAGTTTTCTTGAAGTACGGTAAGATTTTCCTTAGATATTTTTACATTATATAAGGCTCCAAATCCGGTATTAATACCATACATGGGCTTACTTCTTGTTTTTAACTTGTTATCTAAATAATTTCTACAATCGGCTATTTTTTTAATAGATTCTTCAGAAAGCTGAAGTTGTTTTTGTTCAGAAATTATACTATTTATAGTGCTTAAATCCAGCACTTTTTGAGATATGATGTGTAGTTTAGTAGGCATTAAAATGTTATTTAATTCAAAAAAAACAAATTTTATTACAAATTACATAAAGAATTGTTAATAATTCAGAATATTTAGCTGTTAAATTTATTATATTTTTATTTTTGAGACTAGAAAAAACAAACCCATGAAAAAATATACTTTTATTGACTCTGGCTTTTGCCGTAATAGCTTGTAAGGAAGAACCTAAAGATTATGCTACCTTATCTGGAAAAATTACAGACAAGAGTAGTGATTCCATTGTTGTAAGATCTCGTACTTACACTAAAACCATACAGGTTAATACTGATGGCACTTTTAATGATACACTTAAAGTTGAAGCAGGTATTTATAATTTCTACGATGGGAACGAGTCAACTCCAATTTTTTTAAAAAATGGTTTCGACATCAATCTGACTTTAGATACCAAACAATTTGATGAATCCATCACCTATTCTGGAATTGGAGCAGAACATAGTAATTTTTTAGCGAAACAGTCTTTAATGCAAGAAAACCTTTTAGATTTAGAAGTTCTTGGTAAATTAAACATGAAGGGTTTAGAAGCTAAACTTGCGGAAGTTAAAATTAGTTTATCTGAGTTTTATTTAGCCAATAAAAACATTGACACTATGATTATTAATTCCTTAACAAGGCAATTAGACCCTATGTTAAATTCATATAAAAATTATTTAGCGGAGTCCATAACATTAAAAGACGAATTACCTCCAGGAACCCCATCTCCAGTATTTGAAGGCTATGAAAATTATAATGGAAGTAAAACCTCATTGTCCGATTTAAAAGGAAAATATGTTTATGTTGATGTTTGGGCAACATGGTGCGGACCATGTAAAGTAGAAATACCTTCATTAAAAGCCTTAGAAAAAAAATACCACGGGAAAAACATTCAATTTGTGAGTTTATCTATTGATGACGATAGAAGTCATGGGGGGTCTTGGGACAAAGCAAGAGCCGATTGGAAAGCCATGATAGCCGATAAAGAGTTAAGTGGTATTCAATTATTTGCACCAAACGGATGGCAATCGCAATTTGTTTTAGATTATAAAATTAACGGAATTCCAAGATTTATTCTGATTGATCCTAATGGGAATGTGGTAACACCAGATGCACCAAGACCTTCTGATGCCAGTCTTACAGAATTATTTTCCTCGTTGAATATTTAAAATTATCAATTAATAACTATTACAAAGCGCCACTTTTAAAAGTGGCGCTTTGTAATTTCTAATCCTTTTTGTTTGCTTCTGCTTCTTCTATTTCTTCTTCTTGTTGTGGCTCAGGTTGCTTGAATAAATCTATAAACGCATCTCCTAAATAGTTAGTTATATGGCTCGCAATTAAACTTTGGTACCCATATTTCTCAACTGCAATATCTCCCGATTTACCATGTAAATACACACCAAATATTGTAGCGTTAAGGGACTATATCCTTGCGAAATTAATCCCGTTATAATTCCTGTTAAAACATCGCCACTTCCAGCGGTAGCCATTCCTGGATTGCCAGTTGTGTTAATATAAAGTTTATCCTGAAAAACAGTTATAGTATGCGCACCTTTTATTACGATTATAAGCTTGTGTTTTATTGAAAATGCCTTGACTTTTTTAAGTTTATCAAAATCGTCTTTCCAAGTCCCAATTAAACGCTCAAGTTCTTTTGGGTGCGGTGTTAATACAGTATTAACCGGAAGTAGTCTAAGCAAGCTTTTATTTTTTGCTAGAATGTTAATACCATCAGCATCAATAACGAGTGGCGTTTTATTTTGTTTTAAAAAATCTTCAACAGCACTAATTGTCTTCGTATCTGTACCTACTCCAACCCCAATCCCAACTACACTAGGCGTAATTTTAAAATCAATTTTTGTAATAATCTCCTCATCGGTATCTGTAATTACCATCGCTTCGGGAAATGACGTTTGTATTGGTATATAGCCGCATTTAGGAACATAAGTGGTAACCAGTCCTGCACCAGCAGCTAAAGCAGCTTTACTTGCCAATGTAACCGCCCCTATTTTTCCGTAACTGCCACCAATTATTAAACTATGTCCGTACTGACCTTTATGTGAAAACTGTTCTCTTGGAATATAAAGCGGCAGCACTTCGTTTTTCCCTATTAATTCGGCTTCAGTAGAAGTGTTTAATAAAAAATCATCATCCAATCCTAAATGTAGCACTTCCCAGTGCACCGTATATTTTGCGGTTTCAGGCAAAAAGAATACCAATTTAGGTGTTACAAAACTCAAAGTATAAGCAGCCCATACCACAGAATCTTCATCTATTGGAACATTTTCGGTGCTTAAACCTGAAGGAATATCTACAGATAACACAAAAGCTTTGGTGTTTTTAAAATGTTTAAAAAGGGCTTTAATCCATGTATCTACCGGTCGGTTTAAGCCAATTCCAAAAATAGCATCTATTATAACATCATCTCGATTAATTACCGGAAAATCATCATCGCAGCTTAAAAGTGTTGGCCATTTTTTAGTAACATTCTTAATGCGATCGTAATTAATTAAAAAATCTTTAGAGCGCTTATCACTACAATTAACCACGTAGGTTTTTACATTATAACCATCCAAAATTAATTGTCTCGCAATAACCAACCCGTCGCCACCATTATTACCAATGCCACAAAACACATGTATTGGTACTTGTGCCCCTTGTAAGCGCATGTGAATCCAATTAAAAACTTGTGAGCCTGCACGCTCCATTAAATCTGTTGAAGAGATGTTTTGCCGTTCGATGGTCAACTTATCGGCCATATAAATTTGCTCTTTCGAAAATAGTTTCATGTAATTTATTGAGATTTAATATGAAATATAGTATTGCGATTTTTAATAAAAAATTCAACAAGACAATTTACGTAAATAATAAATCCTTAGCTAAATTTCAACTAAGGATTTGTGTTTTTAAATGAAAATTACAACACTTTAATAACTATTTTATTCTTTGATAAACTTAATAATTTCAAAGTTTCCTAGTTTTAGCAAGTACATACCATTTGTTAAAAATCTAACATCAATTTTATTTTCTTTAGCAATTGTACCACGCGATAACTCTTTTCCTTGCAAACTATAAATCACATAATTTTCAGAATCAGATAATCCAGAAAGCCCAATATAATTGGTAGAAGGGTTTGGGTATGTTTTTATTTTTGCTTTAAAATCAATGATAATATCGCTCATGGCACTGGTGTCAATTGTATTTAAGTTGCCATACGAAATACCGTTAGCATTTATTGCATACGATCGCACATAATACAAGGTGTTTGGCCTTAAATTTTCTATTTGATAACTGTATGGCCCTTCCCTTTCGCCAAGAATAATTTTAGTATCAGACACGGTTGGCAGCTCAACCGAAGTACTGTACACAATACCTTTTTCGGTTACTTCATAGCCTCTGTCATCGGTAACATCACAACTTATATCAATTTGTTTTTCGCTATTATTCAACACAGAACTACCAATCACAACTGGAGCCCCGGCTTCTACTATGGTAGCACCGCCTTTAAGGTTAATACTGTAGTTATCAAAATTGGTAATTCTTTGCCCGCCAAAACCAAAATAGGCATGAATAATTTTTGAGTTTGCCATGGCCTTATTTTGAACTTTCCATGTTTTTGTTTCAATCGCATTGGAAGCATCAAGCAGGGTCCCATCCATTTTTGAAGGATAGATACTTATAGTCATTTCAAAATTACTGTTTCCTAGCAAGTCAATCGATAATACAGCTAAATACCAGTTCTCTGCCGATGCACTATTTAAAACATCTTGATTAGTCCAAGATCCAGATTCCGTAATTAAACCGCTAGAAAAAATATAACCACCACCATGTAAAGATATACCTAAACCATCCATTGGCGCTGCATAAAAATAATGTGAAGCCTCAGGATTTGATGTAAAGCCAAAACCACCATAGCCGTTGTTATATTCACTTTTAAAATACGTTTTAAACTCGTAGTGTGCACCTTTTCCTGTAATAGAATAGCCTTGTTTTGATGTAAAAACTTCATTCGTTTCACCTAAAACGCTTACGGTTCCAGAATTACCTATACCAGCATTGGAAGTTTGTGATATAAGTTTTGAGTTACCACCCTGATTAAATTCTGTTAGTAATTGATTGGCTGAATTAAAATCAAACACCTTAGTAACTTGTGCTTGTATAGTAAAATAACTTAAAAATATAAGCGATATGAAACTAATTCTAAGAAGGGCTTTTGTTTTCATTTTGTAGGATTAACTAATTAAGGCTCACAAATATATAATTTTTTTAATACAAATTACATTTAAACGTATAAATATTACATTTTATCGTATAAATATATTTTATTTATAAGTTTTTTCGTATTATATTGATAAATATATAACCCATTAAACGTTTATTAACTAGATAAGATTTTAAGAAGCAAAGCATAATTATTTATTATCAATTTTTTAATTCATACAGAAATAAGTTCATATTATTAAAAGAAAATACCTCGTACATAAGAATACTGCAAAAAAAATATTTTTGTTTTTTTATAAGATTAAATATGATACTTTTGATTTGTATTACTTATTAGTATAATGAATCATTTAAACCAAAATAGCGCCAGTTTCAATTCTTTTATAACAAAAGGAAACACCTCTTTTTTTGGTACAACTTCAAGATTTACTACCCTTTGGGGTTGCTAATTATATATTCTTCGGGTTATCTTTGTGATTTTTATTATCACAGCATCATTAATATTTTATTTAAATCATTAATTAAAACACATGAAAGTTTTAAAATTTGGAGGGACTTCAGTTGGTTCGTCAAAAAACATAAATAATGTTATAAACATTTTAGAAAATTATTCTAAAATTGATAACGTGGTTTGTATAGTGTCTGCTGTTGGAGGCATTACAGATAAGTTACTTCTTGCAGGTAAACAAGCTCAAAATAAAGACGCTGGTTTTAAGGATACGTTTCAAGGGATTAAAAAGATTCATCTAGACATAATAAAAGAATTAAATCCGGCACATAGCGAAACTATAGCCACATATGTTGATGCTAAATTAGAAGCGCTTCATAGTTTGTTAGAAGGTATTTATTTGATTAATGAATTATCTCCTAAAACATCTGATAAATTAGTGAGTTTTGGTGAACTTTTGTCTTCATTTATCATTGCAGAAACCATGAAGAATCGTGGTTTGTCAGCAGAAATTAAAAATTCGCAGGATTTAGTTGTTACAAATTCTAACTTTACTAAAGCTGAAGTAGATTACGCTACTACCAATAATAACATTCAAACATATTTTAATTCTGCTTCACAAAAAATAACTATACTTCCTGGGTTTATATCAAAATCTAAATTAGGAGAACAAACTACATTAGGGCGCGGAGGTTCAGACTTTACAGCAGCAATCGTTGCAGCGGCATTAAAAGTAGAACAACTAGAAATATGGACCGATGTAAGTGGTATGTTTACCACCAACCCAAAATTGGTAAAGCAAGCCTACCCTATCGATAAAATATCGTATCAGGAAGCGATGGAATTATCTCATTTTGGAGCCAAAGTGCTATACCCTCCTACCGTGCAACCTGTTTTAGATTTAAACATCCCAATTCATATTAAAAACACCCTAGAACCAGAAGCGGTTGGAACTATTATTTCTAACGAAGAAACAATATCATCATCTCCCGTAAAAGGAATTAGCAATATTGGAAATATTGCCTTGTTAACTTTGCAAGGTAGCGGTATGATTGGCATTCCAGGTTTCTCTAAACGCTTGTTTGAAGTCTTATCGCAAGAAAAAATAAATGTGATTTTAATTACCCAAGCATCGTCTGAACATTCTATTTGTTTAGGAATAGATGAAGGCGACGCAGATAAGGCTAAAAATGCGATTGACGCGGCTTTCGATAACGAAATTGCACTGCATAAAATAGATCCAATTATTGTTGAAAAAGACCTTTCTATTATTGCCTTAGTGGGAGATAATATGAAAAATCATCAAGGTATAAGCGGAAAAATGTTTAGCACGTTAGGTAAAAACAATATTAATATTAGAGCCATTGCTCAAGGTGCATCAGAGAAAAACATTTCTGCCGTTATTTTACAAAGTGATGTTAAAAAGGCTTTAAATACCTTGCACGAACAGTTTTTCGAATCTAAAACAAAACAGCTTAATGTATTTATTACAGGTGTTGGTAATGTTGGAGAACGATTGGTTGAGCAAATTAAACAACAACGCAAATATTTAAAGGAAAACTTGAAAATTAATTTACGCGTTGCCGGCTTATCGAATTCCAGAAACATGATTTTTAATGAAGAAGGTATCGATTTGGCGACTTGGAAAGAGCAATTAGCAAAAGGGGAAAAAGCAACTTTAGAAGGCTTTTTCGAGAATACCAAAGCACTGAATTTACGCAACAGCATTTTTGTAGATGTTACTGCCAATAAAGAAGTCGCAAACCTTTACGCTAAATATCTACGTCAGAGTATAGGCGTTGTGGCCTGTAATAAAATAGCTTGTTCTAGCGATTACGAAAACTATAAACTATTAAAACGTTTATCGTTAAAATACAATGCGCCATTTTTGTTCGAAACCAATGTGGGTGCGGGCTTACCAATTATTGATACTTTAAGTAATTTAATTGCTTCTGGCGATAAAATTACATCCATTCACGCTGTATTATCTGGAAGTTTAAATTTTGTGTTTAACAATTTTAACGATACTACTAAGTTTTACGACGTAGTTAAGCAAGCAGCTGCCGAAGGTTACACAGAACCAGATCCAAGAATAGATTTAAGTGGTGTAGATGTTGCTAGAAAAATATTAATCCTTGCCAGAGAAAGTGGTGTTGAAATGAATTTAGAAAATATTGAAAACACGCCATTCTTGTCGGAAGCTGGGATGAAAAGCGATTCTGTTGATGATTTTTATCAAACATTAATCACAGACGAAGCACATTACCAAAGTTTATATGCTTCCGCGAAAGCGAAAAACTGCCAGTTAAAATATGTCGCCCAATTTAATAATGGTAAAGCGCGTGTAAGTTTACAGGAAGTACCAAGCGACCATCCGTTTTATAATCTTAAAGGAAAAGATAATATAGTTATGTTTTATACGCAGCGATACCCAGAACAACCTATGATTATTAAAGGTGCTGGTGCTGGTGCCGATGTAACTGCTTCTGGTTTATTTGCTGATATTATTAGAATTGGAAACGATTAATTAAGACGATAGACCTTAGACGGTAGATATCAGATAAACATCTAAAGTCTATGGTCTATAATCTTATATCTAAAAAAAATGAACGAAATAAAAATATTTTCACCAGCAACCGTTGCCAATGTAGCCTGTGGTTTTGATGTATTGGGCTTTTGCTTAGACAGTGTTGGAGACGAAATGCTGATTCGGAAAATCGATAAAAAAGGCATTTTTATTACCAAAATTGAAGGATTCGATTTGCCATATGAAACTGAATTGAACGTTGCAGGAGTTTCGGCATTAGCCATGTATGAAGCCACAAAACCTGATTGCGGGTTCGAAATTGAAATCTACAAAAAAATTAAACCAGGAAGTGGTATTGGAAGTAGTGCCGCCAGCGCCGTGGGTAGTGTTTTTGGTATGAATGAGCTCTTAGGAAGACCTTATAATAAAACACAACTTACCGAGTTTGCTATTAAAGGCGAAGCATTAGCAAGTAAATGTGAACATGCCGATAACCTTGCTCCCGCTATGTTTGGTGGTTTTACACTAGTTAAAAGTATGTCGCCTCTCGAAATTCTTGAAATTCCGTCTCCAGATGATTTATATGCAACTATAATTCATCCGCAAATAGAAATAAAAACTTCTGATGCCAGAGCTATTTTGCCCAAAGAGGTTTCGTTACAAAATGCCATTGCACAATGGGCTAATTTTGGAAGCTTAATTCATGCGTTACATACCAGCAACTTCGGATTAATTCAACGCTCATTAAACGATGTGATTGTCGAACCTTTTAGAAGTCAGCTAATCCCACATTACCACGATGTTAAAAATCAAACTATAAAAGCTGGTGCTTTAGGTGCCGGAATTTCAGGTTCTGGGCCTTCAATTTTTTCATTAAGTAAAGGGTTAGAAACTGCTAAGAATGTGAAAGATGCCATTATAGAAGTGTATTCTAAAACTGGAATTGAATTCGATATGCATGTATCTAAGATAAATGTTGAAGGCATAAAAATAATTAAGTAAATAGTCGTCATTACGAGGAGGAACGACGTGGTAATCTGTAAATATTAAGAGATTGCCACAGCAAATAAGCATTTGCTTCGCAATGACGGAAAATTAAAAATATAACGATGAACTACTACTCACTAAACCATAAAGCACCAAATGCATCATTTAAAGATGCCGTTATAAAAGGAATTGCACCAGATAAGGGATTGTATTTTCCAGAGAGCATTACGCCACTTCCAAAGTCGTTTTTTGATAACATTGATAGCCTATCCTATAATGAGATTGCTTTTGAAGCTATAAAACAATTCGTGTCTCCTGAAATTCCGGAAGATGTTTTAAAAGTTATTGTTGAAGAAACCTTGTCATTCGATTTTCCTGTGGTGAATTTAAACGACCACATTTCAACATTAGAGTTATTCCACGGTCCAACCATGGCGTTTAAAGATGTAGGCGCCCGCTTTATGGCGCGTTGTTTAGGCTATTTTAATCAAAATAATAATAGAGAAGTAACCGTATTGGTAGCTACTTCTGGGGATACTGGCGGCGCCGTGGCCAACGGGTTTTTGGGTGTTAAAGGTGTAAATGTTGTTATCCTCTACCCTAGCGGAAAAGTTAGCGATATTCAAGAAATGCAATTAACTACTTTAGGTAAAAATATTAAAGCCTTAGAAGTTAATGGCACGTTCGACGATTGTCAGGACATGGTAAAAACGGCATTTTTAGACGAAGCCTTAACAAGCAAAATGCAGCTAACATCTGCAAACTCAATAAATGTGGCGCGTTGGTTGCCTCAATTGTTTTATTTTATGTTTGCATATAAACAATTGCACAACAAGTATAAAGACATCGTTTTTTCAGTGCCAAGTGGTAATTTCGGAAACATTTGTGCAGGTATGATGGCGCAACAACTCGGTTTACCAATCAATCATTTTGTAGCGTCGAATAACGCTAACAACGTGGTAACTCGTTATTTAGTTTCAGAGCTTTACGAACCAAAACCATCGGTTCAAACCATTAGTAATGCTATGGATGTAGGGGCACCAAGTAATTTTATACGCATTCAAGAGATTTACAAAAACAATTTCGAAACTTTAAAAGACAATGTGTCTTCGTATAGTTTTTCTGATGAAGAAACACGCGAAGCTATGCTAGAAATGTACAATAAATACAATTATGTAGCAGATCCACATGGTGCCGTAGGATACTTAGGATGTAAAGCTTTTTTAAAAGAAAATCCTAGCGTACATTGTGTGTTTTTAGAAACTGCACATCCCACTAAATTTTTAGATGTTGTAGAAGAAGTTATCAAAGAAAAGCAGTCACTTCCAGAACAAATCCAGTCGGTCATGGGTAAGGAAAAAGAATCTGTAATTATTTCAACTTACGAAGATTTGAAGGTTTATTTGTTACGTTAATTAAATTACTTTTTCTCTGTAATAAATAATTAGTACTAAAAACTATTCCATATAATTTCAATACTTTTGCTCAATTAAAAATTAAAGCAACAGTAAATGAAAAACACCGCCTTAACATCAACTCACGAAGCTTTAGGAGCTAAAATAGTTCCATTTGCTGGATTTAATATGCCTGTACAATATGAAGGTGTCAATGCCGAACACGAAACAGTTAGAAATGCTGTTGGTGTGTTTGATGTATCGCACATGGGTGAGTTTTTAATTGAGGGTGAACATGCCTTGACCTTAATTCAAAAGGTAACAAGTAATGATGCTTCAAAATTAACTATTGGGAAAGCACAATATAGTTGTTTGCCAAATGATAAAGGTGGTATTGTAGACGATTTAATCGTGTATCGCGTTAAAGAAGACACCTATCTTATTAGTTGTTAATGCCAGTAATATTGAAAAAGATTGGAACTGGATTTCGTCTAAAAACGATGTTGGTGCCACCATGCGCGATTTAAGTGATGAGTATTCACTACTTGCTATTCAAGGTCCAAAAGCTATTGAAGCAATGCAATCAATAACAAGTCATGATTTATCAGCCATAAACTTTTATAATTTTGTTGTGGGCGATTTTGCAGGTATTGAGCATGTTATCATTTCTGCAACGGGTTATACTGGAAGTGGTGGTTTTGAAATTTATTGCAAAAATTCTGAGGTTAAACAAATTTGGGACAAAGTCTTTGAAGCTGGTGCAAACTTTGGCATAAAACCAATAGGCTTAGCGGCTAGAGATACGCTTCGTTTAGAAATGGGGTATTGTCTTTACGGAAATGATATTGACGATACAACCTCTCCTATAGAAGCAGGTTTAGGTTGGATAACAAAATTCACAAAAGATTTTACAAATTCCGAAGCCTTAAAAAAAGAAAAAGAACAAGGTCCAAAACGTAAATTAGTAGCTTTTGAGTTAGACGAACGCGGAGTTCCGCGTCATGGTTATGATATTGTTGATACCAACGGAAACAAAATTGGCGAAGTAACTTCTGGTACCATGTCGCCATCATTAAATAAAGGGATTGGATTAGGTTATGTGCCAACTTTATTTTCTGAAATTGGAAGTAAAATTAATATTCAAATTCGCAAAAATGCAATTCCCGCAACAGTTGTAAAATTGCCATTTTATAAAAATTAAATATGCTCAATTTCCAAGCTATTTTAGAAACCATTTATAAAGACGCCGTAAATGCTAAAGATAAAGGTACGGTGGCAACCTATATTCCAGAATTGGCGAGTATTGATAAAAATAATTTTGGAATTCATTTAAAAACATTCGATGGTAAGGACTATGGTATTGGGGATTTTAACAAAAAATTTTCTATTCAAAGTATTTCAAAAGTTTTTGCCCTATCAAAAGCCATTTCTTTAGTTAACGGAACGGTCTGGAAACGCATAGATGTAGAACCTTCAGGGCATCCATTTAATCAGTTAGCCTTGTTAGAAATCGAAAACGGCATACCAAGAAACCCATTAATAAATTCTGGAGCCATTGTTATTGCAGATATTTTAATTACTAATTTAAAAAATCCAAAAGAAGATTTTTTAAATTATGTTCGAGAATTAACTGGTGATAACGACATTAATTATAATGAAAGTGTAGCAAACTCAGAGAAGAATACAGGTTTTAAAAATTATGCAGCTGCCAATCTTTTAAAATCTTTTAAAAATCTTGATAATAGTGTTGAAGATGTTTTAGATTTTTATTTTCATCAATGCTCCATAGAAATGAGCTTGTAGCCAATTAACAAAAGCATTTTATTTTTTTGCAAATAAGGGCGTTAATCTGTCAAACAAAATCATATTTCAGAATCGCAAGCTAAACGTATTAATGCCATCATGCTAACCTGTGGGTTTTATGATGAAGCTGGCGAGTTTGCTTTTGAAGTTGGTTTGCCCGGAAAAAGTGGTGTTGGTGGCGGCATTGTAGCCTTGTTACCAAATAATTTTGTAATTACTACCTGGTCGCCAGGACTCAATGTAAAAGGCAATTCTAAATTAGGTATGTTGGCTTTAGAACAATTTACTACCAAAACCAAATTATCTATTTTTTAAAACAAAATTTTTGTTTGAAGAAGGATTAATGAAAAATCGAGAAGATAAACATAGAATTTTAATTTTAGGTGCTAGCGGATTTTTAGGAAATGCTATTTATAAAGAACTCTGCTCCTATTTTAAAACTTTTGGAACCTATCGAACACCCAATAATCAGTTAGAAAAAAACAAGCACTTTTTTCAATATAATATTGAAGAAGATGATGTTTATGAAATTCTAGACATTGTAAAACCAACAGTTATAATTTCTGCACTTCGTGGTGATTTTGCTTCACAATTCATTGCTCATAAACATGTGGCAGAATATGTGTTTGCGAGAAAAATTAAAATTTATATTTTTATCATCTGCCAATGTTTTTGATGCTTACAGTAAATACCCAAGTTACGAACATGACAAAACCTTAAGTCATAGTATTTATGGGCATTTTAAAATTAAAATTGAAAATATGCTATTGCGATTGCCTAAAAAGTCAAGTAGCAATTTTAAGAATGCCTATGGTTTTTGGATCAAATTCTCCGCGAATTCAAAAAATAGTTCAAGCATATAAACGATAAAACGCCTATTGAAGTGTTTCCCAATTTAATAATGAATGTTACCAACGACTCATAAAGTTACACAACAAATACATTATATAATCAACAGAAATAAATGTGGCATTTTTCATTTAGGAAGTAGCGATTTAGTGCATCATGATGAATTTATTAAAGAAATTATTAAATCATTAAACTTAAACAAATGCCATTTACAAACAGGTTTATACCACCAATGACGACAGATATTTGGCTGTATTACCTAAATATAATCTACTTCCAAAAAATCTTCAATTTACAAGTCAAGAAATATTAGAAACGTTAAAAATATAAGTTGTCTTTTACGTATGATTTTGGTACCTTCATGTTTAATAATTTAGTACAAAAAATAATAATTATGAATAAACTTACTGCAGACGAAATTGAAAAAAGATTATTAAATTTTCCTGATTGGGAATATTATGATGATGCCATTCATGCAGAATTTGAATTTGATAATTTTAAAGATTGTTTTAGTGCCATGAGTCGAATTGCTTTTGAATGTGAAGCATTAAATCATCATCCAGACTGGTCTAATGTCTATAATGTATTAACAATTTCATTATCAACACACGTGCAAATGGTGTTACAGAAAAAGATTTTAAATTAGCTGAAGCCATTGAAGCTATTGTTGAACCAGATGAAGACTAAATAAATTTGAAGTTTCAATTATCGGTAATTAACAAATTTTAAAAAATCACCAATCCGTTTTTCAATTGATAGAATTTTTTAAATTTGCGTCTCGATAAAAAATAATAAATAATAATAAACAATATTTATGGGAAGAGCTTTTGAATTTAGAAAAGCACGTAAAATGAAACGTTGGTCTGCCATGAGTAAAGCCTTTACTCGCATTGGTAAAGATATTGTAATGGCTGTAAAAGAAGGTGGTCCAGACCCTAGCTAGTAATTCCCGTTTAAGAGCCGTTATACAAAATGCTAAGGCTGTAAATATGCCTAAAGACAATGTAGAACGTGCTATTAAAAAGGCAAGTGAAAAAGGACAAGGTGATTATAAAGAAGTTATTTTTGAAGGTTATGCACCACATGGGATTGCAGTTTTAGTTGAAACAGCTACCGATAATAATACCAGAACCGTAGCTAATGTGAGAAGTTATTTTAATAAATGCGATGGTAGTTTAGGAACATCAGGTTCGGTAGTTTTTATGTTCGACCATACCTGTAATTTTAGAATAAACGCTGAAGGTTTAGATCCTGAAGAAGTTGAATTAGAATTTATTGATTATGGAGCCGAAGAAGTTTTTGCAGATGAAGATGGCATTTTAATTTATGCGCCTTTTGAAAGTTTTGGAGCTATACAAGCTGAATTAGAAGAAAAAGGTATAGAAATATTATCTTCTGGATTTGAACGTATTCCTCAAGTTACAAAAAAACTAACTGCTGAAGAAGCTGCCGATGTTGAAAAACTTCTAGAAAAACTAGAAGATGATGATGATGTACAAAATGTATATCATACCATGGAAGAAAGTGAAGATTAAGATTAATGACAAAAAGAGCGCTATAAACGCTCTTTTTTATTTTTAAATATACTCATGAAAAGTAATTCTATTATAAAATGGGGCATTATAGGTTGCGGTGATGTTACCGAAATAAAAAGTGGTCCTGCGTATAAATTAACATCCGGTTTTGAACTTGTTGCCGTGATGCGACGAGATTCAGAAAAAGCTAAAGATTACGCATATAGGCACCAAATAAAAAAATATTACACGAATGCAGACGATTTAATTAATGATGCTGAAATTGATGCGGTTTATATTGCAACACCTCCAGACACCCATAAATTATATGCTCTAAAAGTAGCTGAAGCTGGTAAAATTTGTTGTATTGAAAAACCAATGACTCCTAATTACGCCGATAGTTTAGAAATTTACAATGCATTTAACAATAAAAATATTCCTTTGTTTGTTGCGTATTACCGTCGTTCCTTACCTCGTTTTTTAAAAATAAAAGAATGGCTAGATACTAAGGCAATTGGTGAAATTAGACACATTAATTGGCACTTTAGCAAACCAGCAAGCGCATTAGATACTTCGAGAGAGTATAATTGGCGTACCGATGCATCCATAGCACCTGGCTGGTTATTTTGATGATTTAGCGAGTCACGGATTTGATTTGTTTAACTATTTACTTGGAGATATTAAAGAAGTTCATGGTATTAGTTTAAATCAGCAAAAAAATTATTCAGCTAAAGATGCTTTTACCGCATGTTGGCTGCATGACAATAATATTACTGGTTCTGGAAGTTGGAATTTTAATTGTCATGATTCTCATAGATCAAGTCACTATTTATGGAAGTGAAGGACGAATAGAATTTTCAGTTTTTCATGATAATGATATTGTTTTAGAAAGCAAAACGACATCTGAAAATCTTTTTATAGAAAATCCAAAACACATACAAATGCACCATGTTGAAGGGATGCGCGATATGCTTATCCATAAAAATTATACACATCCATCAACAGGCTTAACAGCCATTCATGCCAATTGGGTTTTAGATAAAATACTTGGTAATCTGTAGTTATTTAATATAAAATTTTGATTTTATCCTTTTTTATTCTATTTCTATTAACAAAATTTAACTTTTGTTATATAATCCTTAAAAAACAATATGCTTATTTTTAGCAAAATTAATTCAAATAAAAAACATTAGGATAGTATCCTTTTAAAAGTTAAGCGTATGACACACTTCAATTTTCGTGATTTAAATTTCAGAGTTATTGCAATTGTTTTTATTGTTTCATTAATATTTCAAAATATTCATGCTCAGGATAAGAAAAAGAAAAACAAAAAAGGCGAAAGCACTGAGGTAACCACGCCCCCATCAAAAAAAGATAAAACAATTGCAGAATTAATAAAATCATCTAAAAAAATTGAAGGGTTGTTTCCTATCTATCAAGATACAATTACAGGATCTTTACAATTGTTAATTTCAGAAAATCAATTAAATAAAGAATTCATTCATTTCAGTCAGATTGCCGACGGTATATTAGATGCTGGCAGATATAATAGAGGTTCCTACATGGGTTCTAAAGTCTTTAAGATTGAAAAATATTTTGATAAAATTGAATTTATAGCGCAAAACACTTCTTTTTATTTCGATCCAGAAAGTCCGCTTTCAAAATCTAAAGACGCCAATATTAGTAATGGAAATTTGGCAAGTATAAAAATTGAGGCATCCGACAAGAAACAAGGGCTATACTTAATTAAAGCAGACGATTTGTTTCTTAAGTGAAACTTTGTCGCAAATTAAACGACCAAGTACACCGAATGAATCTCCAACATCCTTTAAATTAGGTAGTTTAAGCAAAGAAAAAACAAAGATAAAATCAATTAGAAATTATCCTGAAAACACCAATCTTGAAGTAGAATATGTTTATTCATCACCTTCTGTATTAAACTCGGGTTCTGAGGCTGTAACCGATGGTAGAAATGTAAGTATTAAAATATTTCATAGCTTAGTTGCCATGCCAGAAAACGACTATGATGTGAGATTTGATGATCCGCGAGTTGGATATTTTACAACTAAAGTAGACGATCAAACTTCTACAAAAAGCATTACGTACCGAGATTTAATTCATAGATGGCATTTAAAGAAGAAAGACCCTGATGCAGCAATGTCTGAGCCTGTAGAACCTATTACTTGGTGGATTGAAAATTCGACTCCTTTAGAATGGCGAGAAACCATTACCAATGCTGTGTTACAATGGAATGTAGCTTTTGAAAAAGCAGGATTTAAAAATGCGATGGTTGTAAAAATTCAACCTGATGATGCCGACTTGGGATGCTGGCGATATTAGATATAATGTATTACGCTGGACATCTTCTCCAAAACCTCCTTTTGGTGGCTATGGTCCTAGTTTTGTTAATCCGAAAACAGGACAAATTTTAGGAGCCGATATTATGTTTGAATTTGTGCATTTTACAAACAGAGTTTTATATGATAAAATTTATGAATTAGCTTCTATTAGATACGCCTTTTGACTCTCATGCGAATAACTACAGATGAAATTTTAAGCTGTTCATTAGGACATCAAATTCATCAAGACGTCATGTTTGCAGGAATTGCAGCTTCGGCATACAGCAATTCAGATTTCGAAATGGATCGCATTAAAAAGGAATCGATGACGGCTTTGATTATGCATGAAGTAGGACATACGTTAGGGCTAAATCATAATATGAAAGCAAGTCAGTTATTTTCGCCAGAACAACTAGCAGATCCTGAGTTTATTGAAGGCAAATGCTTAACAGCTTCCGTGATGGATTATGCTGCTTTAAATGTAACCAGAGATCGTACAAAACAAGGACAATATGATGATGTCGCAGTTGGTCCTTATGATATTTGGGCAATTCAATTGGGGTATACACCTTTTAAAGCAGAAAATGAACAGACAAGCCTTATTAAATGAATCTACGAAACCAGAACATATTTTTGGAAATGATGCCGATGATATGCGTTCTCCTGGAAAAGCGATAGACCCTAGAGTGAATGACGTCAGATCAGTCTAACGATCAAATCACATTTTCGATAGACCGAATAGAATTATCAAATGATTTGATGAAGGATTTAAAAACCAAATTTTCTAAACCTGGGGAATCTTACGAAGAATTAAGACGTGTTTATTATCTGTTAAGTTCTCAAAAGGCCACGGCAGCAAACATCATTTCTAGATTTATTGGAGGTGTTTATGTAGATCGAGCTATGCATGGACAAAGTGAGGAACGCAAAGCCTTACAACCAGTTAGTTTAAAAGATCAAAAAAGAGCTATGGCGGCATTGAGTAAATACGTTTTTGCACCAGATGCTTTTGATGCACCTAACGATTTGTACAACTATTTAGCTATGCAACGTAGAGGTTTTGAATTTTTTAATGGTCCTGAAGATCCTAAAATTCATAATCAAGTACTTACCTATCAAAAAAATGTTCTCAATCATATTTTGCATTATAATACGCTACAACGTATTTCAGATTCTGAGTTATACGGAAATGAATACAAGCTATCTACGTATATGACCGATTTAAATAATGCCATTTTTAAAGCAGATATTTATGGTAACGTGAATTCATTTAGACAAAACCTTCAATTAGAATATACAAATATGCTGATTAGTATGTTAACTGGAAAGCAAAATGCTAGTTTCTCTAACAATGCAAAATCTATGGCATTATACAATTTGCAAAATATTAGAAAAATGGCTGCGAGTTCTGGTGATATTTCATCAATAGCTCATAAACAACATTTAAGAACACTTATTGATAATGCTTTAAAAGAAGTTAAATAAAAATACAGTTGACTTGAAAGAAAAAGCTACTTCAAAGTTGAAGTAGCTTTTTTTTTATGGTTAGCCATGTTTCTTTTTAGGAACAAAAAATTGTTTACTTTATGTTTCATTTACTAACACATGTATTTTAAACCAAAATCTATGCCATACATTTAATTTGTATAAATAAAATCATTAATTTCGGTGACTTTTAAACTTCTAAACAGTCTAACAAATAAATATAGAAAAATAAAAATATATGAGTAAAACGCTATCTTCTTCCAAAGCCAACTTTGGCACACTTCCGGTTTTTTTAACTGCAATTTCTACAATTCTAGGAGCTGTTATGTTTTTGCGTTTTGGTTTTGCCGTTGGTTCGGTAGGTTTTATGGGTACATTACTAATAATATTTATTGGTCATCTTGTTACGATACCAACAGCCATGGCATTAGCAGAAATTGCAACCAACCAAAAAGTTGAAGGTGGTGGAGAATATTTTATTATTTCTCGGTCGTTTGGAGTAAATATTGGTGCTGCCATTGGTATTGCTTTATATTTATCGCAAGCCATTAGTGTTGCATTTTATGTTATTGCTTTTGCTGAAGCTTTTGAAGCTATAAAACCTTGGGTTATTACAGAATTTGGTTATGAAATTTATGATAATAGATTATTTAGCATTCCTGCATTATTATTATTAATTTGGCTTAATGGTTACCAAAGGTGCAGATTTAGGAATGAAAGCTTTATATGTTGTGGTTACTATTTTAGCTATTTCTCTAGTCCTGTTCTTTTATGGGTAACTACCGATTATGCCAATGTTTTTGATAGCTCTCAATTATTTAAAAGTGTAGAATCAGACAAATGGATTCTTTTATGTTTTTGCTATTATTTTTCCTGCTTTTACAGGTATGACAGCTGGTGTTGGTTTGTCTGGTGATTTAAAAGATCCTAAAAAATCAATTCCAATGGGAACGCTTGGCCGCTACAATTATTGGAATGATTATATATGTTTTTATTGCTTATAAATTAACATCTTCTGCAAGTCCTACAGATTTAATAAACGATCAATTAATAATGAGTAAAATTGCCTTATGGGGACCAATTATTCCAATTAGGTTTGGCTGCTGCAACTATTTCATCGGCTTTAGGATCATTTATGGTGGCTCCAAGAACATTACAAGCCATTGGTGGTGATAATGTTTTTCCAAATAGACGTGTTAATTTTTGGGTTTCTAAAGGAACTAAAAAAAATAACGAACCTAGAAATGCAACCATTTTAACAAGTGTAATTGCTATTGTTTTTGTTTTAATGGGAGATGTAAATGCTGTTGCCGAAATTATTTCCATGTTTTTTATGGTTACTTATGGTTCACTTTGTCTTAATTTCATTTATGCAACATTTTGCAGCAGATCCTTCTTATAGACCTTCATTTAAATCTAAATGGTATTTATCGCTTTTAGGAGCTATTATGTGTATTTATTTAATGTTTAAAATAAATACACCTTATGCCATTGCTGCAATTGCATTAATGGTTGTTATATACTTTTATATTATCTATAAAAAGTGATAATAAAAAAGGAATGGCTAATATTTTTCAAGGTGTTATTCATCAATTTAGTAGAACAATGCAAGTGTTTTTGCAAAAAACAGAAAAAGATAAAACTGAAGAAGATTGGAGACCTGCTGTTTTATGTTTATCAAAAGATAGTTTTGAACGCTTATGGTGCTTTAGAAATGATGAAATGGATTTCGCATCGATATGGTTTTGGAACATATATTCATTTTGAAAAAGACTATTTTTCTAAAGAATCTAAAAAAATAGCTGCTGAAAAACTTGAAAAATTAATTAAAATTGCATCAACAAGTAAATCTAATGTTTTTTTAGAAACACTTATTTCGCCTTCTAATACTGCTGCAATTGTACAAGCCATTCAACAACCAGGTATTTCTGGACAACCAAATAATATGATGCTTTTTGAATATAAAAAAGGCGAAAAAGAATGGTTAACAGATATTATAGATAATTTTAGTGTTTTAAAAACTGCAAAATATGATTTATGCATTTTAGCGAGTTCAGATAAAGGTTTTGGTTATAAAAAAGATATTCATGTTTGGATTACGTAAAGAAGATTACGAAAATGCTAATTTGATGATTCTACTATCGTATATTATTTTAGGTCATTCCGATTGGAAAAATGGAGAAATTAAAATATTTGCAACCTTTCCTAAAGAAGAATTTAAAGCAAGAAGAAGAAAATTTAATAGAACTTACTAGCTCTGGTAGATTACCAATTTCAGCAAATAATATTAGAGTTTTACCGTTAGACGACGATAAAAAACGCGTAGATATTATTAATGAATATTCACAGATGCCGATTTAACCTTAATTGGTTTTCATGAAAGTATGATGAAATTGGATAATCCAACCGAGTTTTTTGATGCTTATGATAAAATTGGCAATGTACTGTTTGTTAATACACTAACCTCTAAATTTATTAAGTAAAGTTAAAAAGCAGTTTAAAAGATTTTTTAAACTGCTTTTGTTTTTTATTTATTCTGCTATTTATCGCTGTTTTAATAAATTTTAGCTTCGTTATTTAAACAGTTTATGAATATTCTGGAACTTTACCTTTTACACCTTCAAAAAAGCTGTACATAAATTTAAAATCTGCTTCCACATCATCTGTTGGATAAAAAGGTTCAGAAATTTTGTTTTGCTTATTTTCAAAATCAAGCGTAAACATGATAATAGGTACGTTAGCTTTTTTAGCGATATAGTAAAAACCTGTACGCCATTCTGTTACTTTTTTTCGCGTACCTTCAGGAGCCAAAGTCATTCTAAATTCTTCCTTTTGTTTAAAAAGATTAGCAATTGCGTCTACTTTGTTTTCATTATTTTGTCTGTTTATTGGTGCGCCACCTAAAGCTTTAAAGAACAAGCCAAATGGAAAAACAAACAGTTCCTTTTTTCCAACAAAATTTGTTTTAATATTTATTACAGCACGTAATAAAACACCAATATAAAAGTCGTGCCAACTAGTATGAGGAGCCGCAATAATAATTGCCTTTTTAATGGAGTCTTGTGAAAAGTTGGTGTTACCAACTATTTTCCATCCTAAAATTTTAAAATAAATAAATTTGGCTAACCATCTCATATTACATTTTTTGATAAAGCTCTTTTAATTTTTTTGGCGAAATGAGTTGTTTCCAGTTTTTACCCAATGCATTTTCCCAAAGGGGCTCTAAATTTAAGGCAATATTTATCATGATATTAAACTCATCATCACTCAAATTGGAACAAATTCCTTGTGGTAATTCAATATTATGAATTTTTTTCATCTCCTTAAACAGTTTTACGCCTTCTGGGTAAAACGCTTCTAAATGATCAAAAACTATACAATTACCGATGCCATGTTTTGTGCCTAAAAGATACGATAAACCATAACTCATAGCGTGCGCCACTCCTACTTGCGAATATGCAATGCTCATACCTCCGTGCCATGACGCCATCATTAATTTTTCTTGTGATTCGATTTTGGACAGCGTATTTTCTAAAAATATTTCCTTACATAATTCGTAAGCCATGTTACCATACGTTTCGCTAAAGGTATTTAAATACGAACCATTTAACGACTCTACACAGTGAATAAAACAATCCATCCCTGTGTAGAACCATTGATCGACAGGAACGTCTTCAGTTAGTTCAGAATCTAAAACTACCTGATCGAAAGGGGTGAAATCAGAATTAATACCTAGTTTTTTTTCAGGACCTGTTAATACAGCTGTTCTCGACACCTCTGCCCCTGTTCCAGACAATGTAGGAATTCCGACATGATAAATAGCTTCGTTTTTAACTAAATCCCAACCTTGATAATCCTTAGCCCCCCCGTCGTTTGTCAACAATAAAGATACGGCTTTTGCCAGATCTAAAACAGAACCACCTCCAATACCAATTATTCCAGAAGGTCTTTCTTTAGTCATTAATATTATTTCTTCAACTAATGTATCAACCTGCGTTGTTTTTGGCTCTTCTTTTGTTGATATATAAAAAATTTTGTCGTCGTAGGCTAAAGAAATTCTGGATAATAAGCCATCGTTATTTCTAAAGACATCGTCGATTAAATATATAAATGGGGAGTTTATGCTTAAGCGTTTTGGCTCTAAAATTTCACTTAATTGATTGAAACTACCTCGGCCAAAAATAACTCTTGGCACCATTGGAAAGTTTTTGTAACTCATCTAAAAATTTTCTTTTTCTTGTTGTAAAAATACTACTATTAAACTTACTTGTTTAAATATTCTTGAAATTTTTCTGAAAATTCCTTGACATGGTAACCATCAACCAAGGCATGATTTACATTTATAGCCACATTCATCATCTTACTCGATTTCTTATTATACGTTTTGCTAAAAGCTAGTTTTGGAACTGAATCTAATATACCAGAAACGGGCTCTTTATGCCCCATAAATTCTAGCCATGGCAATGCAGAGCAATGAATACAATCTAAGCCATTTTTTGGTGGATATAAATCTGTTGTAGTATTTATTCGTTCTTTTTCAGTTTCAATATTCTTTAAAAAAATATTTAAATCCGTATTAAAATCTATAAAAGAAAACCCAAATGTATTATCTGGTCTCATTAAGGTTGCAGATGCATGAATTACATCGTGGGCAACAACTACATTATTTTCAATTCTATATTTAAAATTATCGACGGAATTGATAGCCTTCATACAATCATGAAGATATCTGCCAAAAAAACTAACATGATTCTCTTTTGAAAACTTATAAGCCTTCGTTACATTAAAAGGAATGGTTACAGAAAAATAAGGGTCTTTTAGTGCTATAAAGTGTTTATAGTGAAGTTTTCTATTCCATGTATTAATATCAATTACTTTCAAATTAGCTTAATAATTTTATGAGGTCTCTTAAACTGTTTATTGTTTTATAGGCTTTGCCATTGGTTTCTTGCTCGGTAACTTGCTCGTGTGCCCACGTGGTATGAAATGGAACATGAACCGCGTGTGCTTTAATATTTATAAGTGGTAAAACGTCGCTTTTTAATGAATTCCCTATCATTAAAAACTCAGATGGTTTTATATCTAAATGATTAAGTAGTCTGGAATAATTTGCTTCTTTTTTATCACTCAAAACTTCAATATGATGGAAATATTTTGTTAATCCAGACTTTTCTAATTTTCGTTCTTGATCTAATAAATCGCCTTTTGTTGCTAGAATTAATCTGTATTTTTTTGAAAAATGTTTTAAAACTTCTTCAACACCATCTAACAATTCTACTGGTTTATTGAGCATGTCTTTTCCAATATTTAGAATTGCATCAATGGTTTTAGTAGATACGTCATAATTAGATTGCTCTAAAGCACTTTCTACCATAGAAAGCACAAACGCTTTAACCCCATAACCGTACATTGGAAGGTTTTCCATTTCTTTTTTAAAAAGCTCCTGATCGATGGTGTTTAAGGTTTCATATTCCGATAATAGGTTACCAAACTCTATTTCTGCTTCTCTAAAGTAGGTTTCGTTAACCCAAAGCGTATCATCGGCATCAAATCCAATAACCTTTATTTTGCTATAATCTATTTCCATAATTTTTTTGCGCGTTCTAAATCTTCTGGCGTATCAATTTCAACACCTTGCACATCTGTTTCCACCATTTTTATACGCTTTCCATATTCTAAATATCGTAATTGTTCTAGTTTTTCAGAAGCTTCGAGCGTAAGCATTGGTAAGTTATAAAAATCTAATAACGCTTGCTTTCTAAACGCATAAACCCCTTTGTGTTTGAAATATTTTACATCAACGTTTTTATCTCTTGGAAACGGAATTGGACTTCTGGAAAAATAAAGGGCAAAATCAAAGGTATCAACCACAACCTTTACGGTGTTTGGATTGTTAATTTCTTCTTCATCGAGTAATATGGACCATTAACGAGGCTAAATCTATTTTCTTTATCATAGTCGTCTTTAAAAACATCTATAAGTTTTTTTAAAGATTCTTTTTCGGTAAAAGGTTCATCACCTTGAACATTAACTACAATATCGATATCCATGAATTCTACAGCTTCGGCAATTCTATCACTTCCACACTCATGTTCTTTTTTACTCATAACAGCTTTACCGCCATTATTTACAATTTCATTAAAAATAATAGCACTGTCGGTAACAACTATTATATCGTCGAACAACTTAGTATTAACGGTTGCTTCATAAGTACGAAGAATTACGGTTTTCCCTCCAAGATCTTGCATAAGTTTTCCTGGAAAGCGAGATGCACTATAACGTGCTGGAATCATGGAAATAATTTTCATGTAACGATATTAATTCTAGTTCAAAAATATAATAATAATTGGATGTTTTAAGCTTTATTTGGCTTAAACTTTTTATATACTTTATATATGATATAAAATAAAATTACCACCAAAACGATGGCTAATAAGGGCAGAAATATGGAAATAACCGACATAATTAAGGCTGTACCGGTTTCTATAGTTGAGACGATAGGATTAGCAAAACCTCCCGTACTTGCGGTAGAAGCTAAACGTGCGGTAGTAGCTGTGCCAGAAATAGCCGCAGCTGTTCCACCACCAGCAATTATTGCTAAAGCCCAAGTAATTACCGGACTTAAATCTGAAACCGTCGATAACATAACCACCGTTCCTGCTAAGGCAGCTAGTGGTATTGATGCACTGTCTAAAAGATTATCTATATAAGGTATAAAATAGGCAAAAATTTCAACAACTGTAGCGACTCCTAAAGTAATTAATGCTGTAGTACTTCCAATCCATTGCCAAGATTCATTAAGTTGCCAAGCATCAAAATAAGCGGCTAAACTTAATACAAATAATGGCAAAAACACCCGAAATCCCACAGATGCCGCAAGCCCAATTCCCAGGCAAACACTTATTATAGTTTCAATTGTCATGTTTTATATTTGATAAAAATTAATCCTCAAAAAATTCATCTTTAAAACCAATAAGATACAATTTTTCTTTGGCTCTGGTGGCCGCGGTGTAAAGCCAACGCAAATATTCTTTATCGACACCATTTGGTAAATAGGGCTGCTCAACAAATACGGTGTTCCACTGACCACCTTGCGATTTGTGACAGGTTATAGCATACGAAAACTTAACTTGCAAGGCGTTAAAATGTTTGTTGCCTTTAACCTTCAAGAATTTTCGATAATTACTGGTTTCATTTTCAAAATCTTTCATCACTTCTTGATACAATCTGTTGGAGTCTTCATAAGATAACGATGGTGTTTCAGATTCAATTGTGTCTAAAAGTAAAACCGTTTCAAACGGCCTCATTTTTGGATAATCTACCATGCGTATTTTTACCTCGGCAAAACGAAATCCATACAATTCTGTGATACTAAAAATTTCTAAAACTTCAATAATATCGCCATTAGCAATAAAACCAGCTTCGGTTGTAGGTTTAATCCAAAAATAATTATTTTTTACAACCATTAAAAAATCCCCGGCAGACAATTCGCTTTCATTAAATAATATGCGATTTCTAATTTGCTGGTTGTATAAATTTGCACGCTTATTACTGCGAACAATTATAGCCGTTTCTTCATTTCCTAAATTGCTATAAGAATCGTTTATGGCATCCATAATTTCTTGTCCGTCAATAAGCCTAATAATATCCTTATAATCTGCTAAATCGAATTTAAAACTATCGCAAATCTCGTTGGTTAAGGCTTCACGCAAAACTGTGGCATTGGCAAGAATACCAGAATCTTGCTCTTGCCTAACCACTTCATCTAATTCCATTTTAGTTACTTCCTTATTATATGTTAAGGCAAGCATATTTTCATCTAGAGCAGGACTTAAATCTAATTTCACCGGCGGTAACTGTGCTGTATCACCTATTAAAAGTAGCTTGCAATGATGGCCAGAATAGACATATTGAATTAAATCGTCTAAGAGGGACGCATTTTCGATGGCTTTTGAGTCGCTAGGCGTATCTGAAATCATCGATGCTTCATCTACTATAAAAATAGTGTTTTTATGCTTGTTAGGTTGCAATACAAACGACACGCCTCCACCCTTCTCTTTCTTAGGAAAATATATCTTTTTATGTATTGTAAACGCCTCTTTTCCAGAGTAATTAGATATTACTTTTGCGGCTCTACCAGTGGGCGCCATAAGCACAGAACTCTTCTTAGCTTTCCATAAATTATTAACTATAGTACCTACAATAGTCGTTTTTCCAGTACCCGCATAGCCTTTAAGCATGTAAAGAGAATTTGGCGCCGAATTAAAAATAAATTCTGAAAGTTGTTGTAAAACGATATTTTGTTTTAAGGTAGGTTGAAATGGAAATTGCTGTTTTATAAGTAAATAAAATTCAGAAGAGGTCATTAATTTAGTTAAATTACAAATTATTCAAAGATAGCAATGATTTTTAGTCACAATACGTTTTAACGATTAAAAAAAAATTGTAGATTTGCGAAAGACCTTTAATAAACTTTTTAATTAAAAACGATTATGCTGAAATTTATTCTTATTGCTGTTGCAGTTGTATTATTTACAATTGTCTTGGTTAAGTTAGTTGACAAATTTATACCTTCCAAATTTAAGCCCATTTTAAGTGTGGTTCTTTGGGTTTTAATAGGCTTTTTGGCCTACCAAACATACATGTCTATTTACACCCCTATTTTATTTAACCAAGAAAAAGATAGACGTTATAAAGTTGTAATTAACAATTTAAAGGACATAAGAGATTCTCAATTAGCTTACAGACAAGTTAATGGCCATTTTACTGATAATTATGACGAATTAGTAAAATTTATCGAAACTGGAAAATTCACGCTTACACAAAGAAAAGATTCTAGTGTGGTAGATGTTGAAGCAAATAAACGATTTGGATTAAGTACTATGATGAAAGACATTGTGGTTATTGATACTTTAGGATTTGTTTCTGTAAAAGATTCATTATTTAAAACTTCTACCCGCTACAAAACAATGATGAATGTACCTGTTGGAAAAGAAGGCGAAAAATTCGAATTAAAAGCTGGATTCATTGATCAAAACGATATTAAAATTCCAGTTTTTGAAGCGTTAGTTAAAAAGAATGTGATTTTATTTGACCAAGATAAAGATATGATTGCTCAAGAAAACCAAGTTGTATCGGTTGACGGAGTAAATGGAGATGCATTAAAAGTAGGTTCAATGACAGAGGTTAATACCAATGGAAACTGGCCAAAAACATATGGCTCAAACGAATAATATTTTAAACAATTTAAATAATTTAGAATTGTCCATTCAAATAAGTTTGAGTGGACTTTCTTTTTGTATCCTGCAACGAGACACCAATACTATTTTAACGTTAAAAGAGGTAAGTTTAAACAAACGCCTTAATCACATACAACTCTTAGATACGCTAAAACAGACTTTAAATACCGAGGAAATAATCCAGAATAATTTTAGTGCTATAACGGTATTGCACGACAATAATCTTTCTGCCTTGGTGCCCAAACCATTATTTAATGAAGATAATCTTGCCGATTATCTAAAATTTAATTCCAAGATACTTGTTTCTGACTTTTTAGCCACAGACGAACTTGTAATTAACGAAAGCATTAATATTTACGTGCCTTATGTGAGCATTAATAATTTTATTTACGACCAATTCGGACCATTTACATACAAGCATGTATCTTCTATTTTAATTGAAGAAATTCTAAATTTCGAAAAAAATTCTACAACTCCTAAAATATATGTAAATGTTAGTAGCCATCATTTCGAAACCATTATAGTAGATAAATCTAAACTTATTCTTTACAACACTTTCGATTACAATTCGAAAGAAGATTTTATTTATTACATATTATTTACTGCAGAACAATTAAAATTAAACCCCGAAACCACAGATTTGGTGTTTTTAGGAGCTGTTGCTAAAGATGACGCCATTTATAACATAGCCTATAAATACATTCGAAACATTAGCTTTGGAAAAAGAAATGACAGCTATAACTATGTTAATTCTCCAAAGTCTGTATATTCAAATTTTACTTTAATAAATAGTTTGTAATGCGAATAATTTCAGGTATTTATAAAAGCAGAAAGATTGTGGCGCCAAAAAATTTGCCGGTACGCCCCACTACCGACATGGCAAAAGAATCGCTATTTAATATTTTAAACAACACGTATTATTTTGACGAACTTGTTGTTTTAGATCTTTTTGCAGGCACTGGTAATATTAGTTACGAATTTGCTTCAAGAGGCACCGAAGAAATTGTTTGTGTAGATCAAGATTTCGGGTGTATTAAATTTATTAATGAAACGGCAAAAAGCTTTAAAATGCCTATTCAAACTATAAAAAGTGATGTATTTAAATATTTAGAAAAATCTACTTTTAAGGCTAACATCATTTTTGCAGATCCACCTTATAATTTTACAGACGAGGCGTTTTCAAAAATCCCAGAACTCGTATTTCAAAACAATTTACTATTAGAAGATGGCCTCTTAATTATAGAACATTCTAAACATACAGATCTTTCTAATTTGCAAAATTTCAGCTTTACTAAAAGCTATGGAGGTAACAAATTCAGTTTCTTTGAACACCTCTAAATAAAAATATATTTTTGTAATCACTTTTTTTTCAGTACATTAGAGTTCTCCCTTTTGAGTCCCACACTCGAACTTTCGTATTTACGAATCATTTTTCGTTGCTTATGTTCATGGTTTGCATTTAATATTAACCAATTAAATTATAAACATGAAGAAGCTATTTTTATTTGGATTGGCTGTTGTTCTCTTTACAGCTTGTAACAAGCAAGAATCTCGTTACACACAAAATTCGCCCGAAATCGAAACCTTTAAAGCCGTTCTTAACGACTACGACGCTAAAAATTATGATGCGTTAGTGAGCCATTATGCCGACACTTCTAAAACAAGTTTTAATAAAATTAAAATGGCATCCAAAGACATTCCGGAATTCCATAAACAAAATGATGCAAACTATAGTGCCCGTGGATTTGTAAAAGACGGACAGGAATACGAAATGGTACTTGATGACGAAGGAAAAACATGGGTAAATTTTTGGGGAACCTGGAAAGCTACTTTAGCTGCCAACGGTAAAGAATTCACCATGCCTATTCATTTAACAGCAAGATTTATTGATGGTAAAATTGTTGAAGATTATGGGTATTGGGATCCGTCCGAAATAATTCTTGAACTTCAATCTATAGAAGCGGCAAAAATCGCTGCAGAGGCAGAAACTCCAAAAGAATAAAAATCTTATTTACTAATTAATTATACAACCAATTATGAAAAAAATTAAAACAACCCTCTTATTTGCATTCATTTTGTGCTTCTCAGTAAATTTTTCGCAAGCTCAAAAAATGTATCAAATCCATCAGGACAACGTGAAGCCATCTAAACTCATGGCATATGAAAAAGTAGCCAAAGCATTTAACGAAGCTTGTAAAACTCATAATCCAAAAACAAGTTGGGTAACAGCTACTACAAACGACTTGAAATATATGTACATATCTCCTATCGAAAAAATGGCCGATTTAGACGAGCGTCCGTTTGCAGATATGGCTAAAGCTATGGGCGACCAGTGGTCGAAAATGTTTCAAGATTTCGATGCTTGTTATGATTCTCACAGAACTTACATTATAGGTTTGGTAGAAGATTTATCGTACATGCCAGAAGGGATTTCAATGACTCAAGAAGGAGAAGATTACCGCGATTGGTTTTATGTTTATTTTACACCAGAAAATGCAGCCAAGGTACGTGAAGGTATAAAAGCTGTAAAAGACTTATATGCAAGCAAAGGTTCAAAATCGTATTACCGCATTTACCGCAACGGCTTTGGAACCTCCGAAGATTTTTATTTAGTAGCCGCATCGTCTAAAGACGAAATAGATTCAGCTACAAAAGGTAAAACCAACAAAGAAGTTTTAGGACCAGACCGTTGGGACACATTAAGCAAGGTTATGGATTATGCCTCGAGAATTGAAGAATACTCAGGAGAAATGCGTCCAGATTTATCGTATTCACCTAAAAAATAAATCAACCAACCACTTTTTAACTATAAACCCTTCTTAAAAAATTTTAAGAAGGGTTTATTAATTATAAGCAAGTAAATCTATAAGCCGAATTCTGTATGTCCTGAACTCGTTTCAGGATTTCTCCCAAAATAAGGACAAAACACCCTTATCATTTATCTGAGTGTGTTGTTACCAAAACACTTTAGCTGCCTACCCTCCAACAATCGAACGTGCCGCCCTCAAACGTTGGTATACATGGCATTGCACCACATAGAGTTTACCTGGTTTCACTACAGCATTACCTGTACATACTTTCTGT
The DNA here is from genome assembly GCA_963704215.1 of uncultured Flavobacteriaceae bacterium. Classification (GTDB taxonomy): domain Bacteria; phylum Bacteroidota; class Bacteroidia; order Flavobacteriales; family Flavobacteriaceae; genus Mariniflexile. Next base: position 218,219 of record CAVPHK010000001.1, on the reverse strand, counting down.
TGCACTTTTCCTAACCTCACGGCTGGTGGCCATTAACCACTATGTTGCACTATGGTGTTCGGACTTTCCTCCTAAGTGCTGAACTTGTTTCAGTACCCTTTCCAATCAACTCTAAAGTTAAATAAAGTAGATACTGAAATAAATTCAGCACAAAAGCGATAAGGCGATTTACTTACCGCAAAAGTACAACACAAAACAGGGAATTTGCAACAAATAAAAATTATTTAATTTGGGCGTTACCCACAAGGGGTCGGGCTATCCGCTATATCTTTTGGTTTTTATCATTCCTGCGAAGGCAGGAATCCACTATTAAAACAACACGCTGTTGTTATGGCAGTCGTTTTTACATAGAAAACCAAAAGGATGCCGCTTCTAACCCTAACGCAGCTTGTTTGTAACTGTAAATTTTAAAATTATGTAGCCATTCTCTTTTGAGGCACGTCCTCACAATAAGGCCTTATTTGCTTCGCAAACAAATGGTTTGCATAGCTCTGGGAGCAATGCGTACCGTATAAAATTGGTTTTCTAGTTCCACCGAAAGTTCATAGGCTTCCTCGTTCCTATTAAAAACAACTATAGCCATAGACCCATCAGTATTTTTTGCAGCCGTATAAGTAACTCCTTCTATTTGCTCACCTTCTAGGTTGATTCTGTGAGCATCAGGGCGGATAAACTTACTAAAGTGGCTTAGTAAATAATAAAGCGGTGTGTAAATAACTTGGTCGGTAACTGGGTTAATAAGCACCGGAGCACTATTAAAGTTGTCATAGGGGTTTGGTTGCCCATTATTACTCAAAATCATACACCATTCAACGTATCCCTGAGTTCCATGATTTAAATCTGTAATAATATCGTAAGCATATGTATCAAAAGGAACAAAAGTACCTGCGTAATCGGTACTTTCTCTCCAATATTGCCCAATAGGGTCTTTGGCATCAATATCGATACTCGATTCGGAATGAATGATTCCTTTATTTGGCCAAGTTTTTTGTAATTTATTTAATGCATCGGCATACCAGTTGTTTTCATCAAGTTCTGAGTTTGCATACCAATGAAAAGCTGTTCCCCAAGCGTATTTTGCAGCTTCTGGATCTTCATAGGTAACTGCTACATAATCGTTCATAGTCGATTTATTATGATCATAAATTAGGACGCGTAATCCAGAATCTAAATCGTCAAGATTCAGATGACCATCTTCAACGAGCTGCGGACCGAGATAATCTCTTAAAAAATCGCACCCCTGTTCAGCTGTAAAGCCATTGCTATCCCAACGGGCATCATGAGCATGTAAAGGCTCGTTTTGCGGTGTAATGCCCCATAAGTTAATGCCTTGTTCTTTATAGGCACTTACATACTTCGATAAATATTTTGCCCAAACACCATAATATTTAGGTTGTAGCGTACCGTTTGTCATTTTTGAAGTTTCTCCTGTTTTCATCCAAGAAGGAGGACTCCATGGCGAAGCAATAATATTAAATTGAGCTCCTGGGATGCTTGATGCTTCTAAAATCATAGGAATGAGGTCGTAACTGGGTTCAATCAATTCTATGCCTCGAACCTGATCATTTTCGTCGCCTGTAAAGCCTTTCATGTCTTGAAAAATACTGAAAGTAGCAAGTTCTTCATCGCCATCTTCTATATAGGTATAATGATTGTTTGAATAATCACTACTATTAATGTGCGTTCGCGTAAGCGAAAAACCAGCACCCTCAGTTGGACTGAATAATTTAGTTAATACCTCTTTACGCAATGCCACCGGAATTGTAGCTAGGTTCCATGCAGACGATTCTGTAAATGAAGCGCCAAAGCCGTAATACTTTTGATATGTTTTATTTGGGTGAAGGCGTAAACTAATCTTATTTCCTTTTGCAATTGCCATATTGGTTTCATTACTCGTAATTAATTTGAGGTTATCACCAGCTTGCGATGTTTGATAAACATCAACCACATATTTTTGATCAGATTTTTTAGAATTACAGCTAAACAACATCATAGACATGCTTAGAATTAGTAAGTAATTGCTTTTTAGTATTTTAAATTTCATAAATTGGACAAAATAGTGGTTTTTAATAATAATTTATTTACAACTTACTAAGTTAAAATTTTTTCACAAAGTCTCATGACAAACTGGATATGAAATATTAAAATTTAGTCTATAAATCATGTGAAAAATGCACAATTAACAATCCATAATCCTTAATTGATTTAGTGCCATTTATAGGAAAATATGTTTACCAATCTATTTTTGTCTATTTTTGCAGCGTTATGCAAGAATTAAAACTTTCAGATTGGTTACCTACCACTAACAAAGAGGTTAAAATACGAGGCTGGGATGCACTAGACGTTATTTTGTTTAGTGGCGATGCCTATGTAGATCACCCCTCGTTTGGGCACGCTGTTATTGGGCGTATTTTAGAAAGTTATGGTTTGCGTGTTGCCATTGTACCACAACCCAATGTAAACGATAATTTACAAGATTTCGTAAAATTGGGGGCACCAAAATTGTTTTTTGGTGTAACAGGTGGTTGTATGGATCCCATGATTAGCAATTACACGGCTAGTAAAAAGAAACGTGACAAAGATGCCTATACACCTAATGGCGATTTAGGATTTAGACCAGATTATGCTACCACAGTGTATTGCAATATATTAAAAGAAAAATGGCCCGATGTGCCTATTTTAATTGGCGGAATTGAAGCCTCGTTGCGTCGCGTTACCCACTACGATTATTGGAGTGATAAGTTGATGCCTACCATTTTAGAAAGCTCGAAAGCCGATATGCTGGTGTATGGTATGGGCGAACAACCCTTGCGCGAAGTGGTACGCTTACTGCAAAAAGGGGTGCCATTTAAGAATATAAATACGGTGTTGCAAACCGCACTTTTAATAGATTCTGAAGAAGATATTCCTAAAAACTCGTAATTGGGAAGATGTAGAAATTGTGTCGCACGAAACCTGTTTACAAGATAAGAAGGCCTATGCTTCTAATTTTAAAACCATCGAGCAAGAGAGTAATAAATTAGCGGCACGACGTATTTTTCAGAAAGTTGGTAATAAAGACTTTAATGATTAATCCGCCATACCCTACCATGACGGAAGATGAAATTGATGCGTCTTTCGATTTACCTTACACCCGATTACCACACCCTAAATACAATAAGCGCGGACCCATTCCTGCTTCTGAAATGATTAAATTTTCCATAAACATTCATCGTGGGTGTTTTGGTGGTTGTAGTTTTTGTACTATTTCGGCACATCAAGGTAAATTTATAGCCTCTCGTAGTCAGGAATCTGTGTTGCGAGAAGTAGATATTGTAGCAAATATGCCCGATTTTAAAGGCTATTTAAGCTGATATTGGTGGCCCAAGTGCGAACATGTATAAAATGAAAGGTAAAATTCAGTCTATTTGCGATAAGTGTGTGGCGCCTTCATGTATTTCGCCTGTTATTTGCAGTAATTTAGATACGTCTCATAAGCCTTTAACCGAGTTATATCAAGCGGTTGACAGTCATCCGAAAATTAAAAAATCGTTTATAGGTAGTGGTATTCGTCATGATATGTTAGTGCCGGAATTCAATAAAAATGCCGACCCAAAAGAGCTTGATGATTACACCGAAGAAGTCATGACCAAGCATGTTTCTGGGCGACTTAAAAGTAGCGCCAGAACATACTAGCGACCCTGTTTTAAAGTTGATGCGGAAACCATCGTTTAAGTATTTTCATAAGTTTAAAGAGCGTTTTGATAAGATTAATATTAAGAAAGGCTTGAATTTACAGTTGATACCTTATTTTATATCGAATCATCCAGCTTGCGAAGTAGAAGATATGGCAAATCTTAGCTGCCGAAACCAAAGATATGGGCTTCCAGTTAGAGCAAGTACAAGGCTTTACACCAACGCCTATGACGGTTGCTACCGTAATTTACTACAGTGGTTACCACCCATATACCTTGAAAAAGTAAACACACCAAAAACACGTAAAGAAAAAGATGAACAACATCGTTTTTTCTTTTGGTATAAAGACGAAAATAAAGATTGGATTAAAAAACACCTTAAATAAATTAGGGCGCCAAGATTTATTAAAAGTACTCTTACCAGAAAACGACAAATGGCGTAAAAACAAACCCAGTGGTGATGCCAAACATACCTTTGATGATGCCATACCTTTTAATCAACGAAAAAATAAGGTTAAGTATAGCGGGAAGAAAAAACGGAGGTAGAAAAACTAATTTTTTATTGGTTTAATTTGCGATACGGTTTTTTTTAGAAGGTTTGTTTAACGGTTTTGGCTATGAGTAGTTGCGTGGGTTAGCATAAACTCTGCAAGTACACACCAAACTGATAATCCGCAAGGAATTTCAGAAGTAAGCGAGGACAAGTAATTACTTATAGCCATTGTTAGTTGTTGGTTTTAATTCTAAATTTAATCTGCATATCTTATAATACCATCATTTTCAAACCAGAGTTGCTTATACTTTATTGGAATTATTTCCTCTCCCTTTTCGTTTATATATCCAACTTTACCATCAACTTCTACATAAGCTAGTTCATTGACGAAAGGAAATGCCTTGTCATAAATTGCTGGAATTTTGATTTTCCCTTTTTTGGTTATGAATCCATATTTTCCATTTTCTTCAAATAAAGCCAAATCATTAGTAAAGAAAGAATATTTAGTATTTTTCAAATTGAAATTGACTTTAACTTTATTCTTTGTATTAATATATCCATAATTTTCTCCTTTTTTTACAAAAGCTAGACCATGTGAAAATGCATTAGCATCATCATATTCAAACGGTATTTTAGTTATATTTTCTCTGTTTATAAAACCCCATTTTCCATCCTTTAATACAGGTATTAAATTTTCATTTATGTTAAATCCTACTTTATCATAAATTAAAGGAATGACTTCTTTGCCAGACTTATTAATAAATCCGAACTTTTTTTCATTTTTTACTACATAAAGTTTACTGTCATTGATGAAATAAATGTTTTCATATTTTGGTTGAATAATAACCTCCTCATCAATACTTACAAGACCAATTAGTTTTTTTCGGTCTATTGTTTCTCGATAAATTATTATAGAATCCTTTTCAAAATAATGACTTTGTATATCAAATTCTAAGTTTCTATTAAAAATAACTTTTCCATTCGAATCTAAAATCTGACTTTTTGTATTTTCAGTTTGGCATATGTAATGATTAAAACCAAAATTACTTATCATTGTATATTTGAATACCGTCAATGAATCCCCTTTTCGGTTTATTAAACCATACTTACCATTTTTTTTTGCAATTCCAGTATCTCCATAATAGAAAAAAACATCTGTGTAATTTTCGAAATAGGTTTCTTTACCGTCTCTACTTACATAACCATATAGAGAATCTTTAATTACATTAGCATAATCATCATAAAATTCTGAACCCATATTAAATTTAGGTTCAATTACTTTTTCCCCTTTAGTATTTAAATATCCTATTTTTGGATATTCTTTTGGTTGAATATTATAGTATAAAATTCTCAATAGATTATCGGATAAAGAATTACTTTCTGTTTTTTGAGAAATTCTTCCAAGAAAATTAATTATATCAATATCTGCTTTTATTTTTTCTTGTGAAAAAATCCAATTTATTGAAATTATAAAAAGTAAGATTGTCAATTTGTTTTTCATATGTGAGTTTGTTTTCAATTTAAAGCTAACTAACATGAAATAAAACCGTTTCAATATTTTATATCAGCAGCCACCCAAATTTCCAAATATATTCTTACACTTACAAGAATTTACTTTCAAACTTTTAAACCCAATTATGTTAATAACTAATTCTAAATTCATAATTCATAATTCATAATTTACAATTGAATTTTTAACTTTGTTACTTATTCAATTGGCATCAAAAAGATGCTGAAATAAATTCAGCAAAATTGGAACACTTTGTAGTATCGGCTAGAAAATACAGACCGCAAACGTTTAAAGACGTGGTTGGGCAGCAGGCTATTACAAATACCTTATTAAATGCCATTGAGAATAATCATTTAGCACAAGCCTTACTGTTTACAGGTCCTCGTGGTGTTGGTAAAACCACCTGTGCGCGTATTTTGGCTAAAATGATTAACAGCGACGGTAAAGAAACCGGCGATGAAGATTTTGCATTCAACATTTTTGAACTCGATGCGGCTTCCAACAACTCGGTAGATGATATTAGAAGCTTAACCGACCAAGTTAGAATACCACCGCAAGTTGGGAAATACAAAGTGTATATTATCGACGAGGTGCATATGCTATCGCAAGCGGCTTTTAATGCCTTTCTTAAAACCTTAGAAGAGCCACCAAAGCATTGCATTTTTATATTAGCAACCACCGAAAAGCATAAAATTATACCAACCATACTTTCGCGTTGCCAGATTTTCGACTTTAAACGCATTACCGTTAAAGATGCTAAAGACTATTTAAAATATATTGCGGAAGAACAAGGTATTGATGCCGAAGACGATGCGCTGCATATTATCGCTCAAAAAGCAGATGGCGCCATGCGTGATGCCCTATCTATTTTTGACCGCGTGGTTAGTTTTTCGGGTAAAAATTTATCCAGACACGCCGTTACCGAAAACTTAAATGTTCTCGATTACGAAACCTATTTTGAAAGTACAGACCTTATTTTAGAGAATAAAATTCCTGATTTATTACTTCATTTTAACAATACCCTATCTAAAGGGTTTGATGGCCACCATTACATTACCGGGTTAGCATCGCATTTTAGAGATTTACTGGTTAGTAAAACCCAGGAAACCATAGAACTATTGGAGGTTGGCGACGAAACCAAAACCAAATATTTAGAACAATCAAAAAAAGCATCGCAAGCGTTCTTAATTGAAGGTATTAATCTGGCTAATGATTGCGACTTAAAATATAAAAGCAGTAAAAATCAGCGATTGCTTATCGAACTATGCTTAATGCAGCTTGCCTCTATCACTTTTGATGGAGAAAAAAAAAATAGCAAACATTACATAATACCACCTTCGTACTTTATAAACAAAGGTATTACGCCTGTTCCTGTTACTATTCCAAAACAAGAAAACAAAATTTCTTCTGCTATAGAAGTTACACCGAGTAGCAGCAAAACGGTTGAAGTTTCGCAAGTAAAAATATCTAAAAGCGAAACCGTTGTTGAAGTTGAAGAACTTCCTAAAATAACACTAAAAAAAGCTATAAAACGCACTTCTGGTCTGTCGCTAAGTAGCATCAAAGCCAAAAAGGAACATCTTATTAGGCAAATGGATGTGATTGTAGATGAAGAGGACCTACCCAAAGAGTCTTTTACTGAAGAAGCTTTACTGAGTACTTGGAATGCTTATGTAAAAACATTAGAAAACCGAGGCAAACACAATTTAGCTTCTATTCTTTCTATAGATACACCGAAATTAATCGATACAACCATACATTTAGAGTTTCCTAACGCAACAAATAAAGTAGAATTAGAACGAAATCAATTCGATTTACTAGCGTTTATAAGAAAAACATTAAACAATTTCGATATTAATTTATCGATTACTGTTAATGAGGAAATGGAAAAACAGTACGCCTATACCCCATTTGAAAAGTTCGAAAAATTAAAGGAGAAAAATAAAAACATTGATGTTTTAAGAAAAACATTCGATTTAGATATTTAAATTTTTAATTATGAAGAAATTTGTTTTTTTAATGCTCCTTTTGGTGCTGTCTTTTTTAAGTTGTGAAGGCCGAAAAACAAAAGCAGAATCTTTAAAAGAATCTGTTGCCAAGTTTAAAGATTCTTTAGGAAATCTTGAAATTACAGAATACATCCCCGAAAAATATGTGGAGGTAAAAACAGACAGCATTTTAACCAACGGGTTCTCAATAAGCATAAAAACTTATACCAACATGAAACGTTTTATTACTTGTAAAAACCAAGTAGACAAACAGTTTAACGCATATTAACAATTATAGAGATTGGGTGTCTGAAGTAACCATTAAAAAGAATGATAAAGTAATTTTTGATAAAGTTTTTGATGCTAATTTCTTTTTAGAAAACGATAAAACCATTGGCGATAGTTTGCACAAAGCCATAAATAATAAGGTTTGGATTGATGATGATTTTCCTTTAGATAAAAACCATGTTAGTCTTGTTGGAGGCTTTATTTTTCCAGAATCTAAAAAAACATTATATTATAATATCAAAATTGATAATGAAGGAAAATATAGTGTGATAAAAATTGAAAATTAATAATTATGCTCGGATTAAAATTACCAACAGACCCAAGATGGGTAAATATTGTTGAAAAAAATATTGAGGAAATACTAACCGACCATGCGTTTTGCGAACAAAAGGCAACAAGTACAGCAATTTCTTTAATTGTTAGCTTTCCTGAGTATACCGAACTGGTACAAGAAATGACTGCTTTAGTAAAAGAAGAAATAAGTCATTTTAAAATGGTACACGATAAAATTATAGAACGCGGTTGGGTTTTAGGAAGAGATCGTCGCGATGATTACGTGATTGAATTGCTTAAATTTTTTCCGAAAGGCGGAAGTAGAACCACCCAGTTAGTACATCGATTACTATACGCCGCTTTAATTGAAGCACGGAGCTGTGAACGCTTCAGATTGCTTTCTGAAGAATTAAAAGACAAAGAATTGGCGGTGTTTTACAGAAACTTAATGGTGAGTGAAGCCAACCATTATACCATGTTTTTAGGATTTGCGAGACAATATGGCGACAAAAAAGAAGTAGATGCTAAATGGCAAAAACTACTTGAATATGAAGCTAAAATTATGAGTAATTTAGGCACAAAAGAAACCGTACACGGTTAAAATTTATACCCTACACCTATTTGAATGTTAGAGTTTTTGGCCGAAATAGCTAAATGCTCGTCAAATACATTTGCAAATCCGTACGTGTATCGAACATCAGCAAATAGCATATGCGTTAATTTGTAATCAAAACCAACGATACCAGAATACGCCATATTTTTTGCACCATCGTCTACTTTATTAATCTTCAATCCTACTTGTGGACCTACACCAAAACGTAATTTTTCACTTAATCTGAATTTTAAAAACACCGGTGCTTGAATATAATCTAAATGCCAAATTTCTGCTTTGGCACCTTCAGCAGCAAACTGCAATTCTGGTACTAACGCAACAGTTTTAGAAAATCTAATATCACCAAAAAAACCGATATAGAAACTGTTTCTGTGCTTATTGGTCATGGGTATGTCACCATCAAAATCTAAATTTGAAATACTGTAACCACCTCTTACACCATACTTTACATCTTGAGAAAACCCGTGAATTGAAATACCAAGTAGTATTATTAGTAATATTTTTTTCATAAGCTAATAGAGTTGGGCTATAAATTTTAGCAATTTATTAGTCTAATATATAGCATAAAACCAAAATGATACAATTTTAAAAGCTAAAGTGCAGAATTTTACTGTGTATTGCTCGAAACCGTATCATGATAGATGCTTTTTATAATACCATCTGCGAGTCCGATTTTAGGAACAAATATGTTTTTTGCAGCCACTCCATTTCATGGCAGAAAGGTAAATTCGCATAGCAGGAATGATAACGTCTGCCCTATCTTGATTTAAATCTAATTCGGTAATACGCTCTTCGTAAGAATAACTTTGTAGCAGATTATAATAGGAAGTTAAGTAGAAATATGTAAGCGGTTTTCCTAAAGCTTTTCCAGATACTTTAAATATTTTATTAATGTTTCCACCAGAACCCAAAACCGATACTTTGTCGTAGCCCTTACTGTATTGTTTTATCCATTGCTCTAATTCTTGCCATGCCTCTTTAGAAACCATATCGTTTAACAAACGTACTGTACCAATTTTAAACGATTTAGAAGCCACCGAATTACCTTCGTGAATTACCGTAAATTCGGTGCTACCACCACCTACATCAACATACAAATATGTTTTACTAGGGTCTATATACGAGTTTAAATCGGTAGCTGCAATGATGGCCGCTTCCTCTTCTCCCCCAATAATATCTATGCTTATGCCGGAGCTTTCTAGCACTAAATCTACCACCTGTTTTCCATTTGTAGATTCACGCATTGCCGAAGTGGCGCAGGCTTTATATTTAACCACTTTGTGCGATTTCATTAACAACTTAAACGCCAGCATGGTATCTAAAATTCTCTGTGTATTTTCTTTAGAAATTTTATTGGTAATAAATACATCGGATCCCAAACGAATTGGCACACGCACTAACGAGTTTTTTTTGAATAAGACAGGTTTCCCTTTTTGTTCTATGATGTTAGAAATGAGTAATCTTACAGCATTCGAGCCAATATCTATTGCTGCATATTTTTTTATTGATAACATATTAATTTTCTAGTTTTTTTAAATAATAATTATAGGTCTCGAACTGAGATCTAATTTTCGGCTTATTATTTTTTAAATATTCATTTTCTTGCGATGCATTTAATAATCGTGCTTTTACATTATCCTTCCACGAAATATTAAATATATCTATTATTTCCTTCTTTATATCTTCATCAAAAATAGGGCAGCTTACTTCTACCCTGTTTTCTATGTTTCTTGTCATCCAATCGGCTGAAGAAATATACACTTTTGGATCGCCATTATTACCAAAAATATAAACTCTTGTGTGTTCTAAAAATTTATCGACAATACTAATAACTTTAATATTTTCGCTCATCCCTTTCACTCCAGGAATTAAACAACAAATACCTCGAATTATCATTTCAATTTTTACGCCGGCGTTACTTGCTTCATACAATTTATCAACCATGGCATAGCTTGAAATGCTATTCATTTTAAGTCGTATTAAGCCTTTACCGCCATTTTTAACATTATTAATTTCGGCATCAATTAATTTAAAAATAGCCTTTTTTGTATAATGTGGCGATGTAATTAAGTATTTATAGCGGAATATTTTATAATTGGTTTCAAAAAAGTTAAATATTTTGCTAACATCCTTAAGTATACGTTGCTCTGCTGTAAATAAGGTAAAATCGGTATATATTTTAGCCGTAGATTCGTTAAAGTTACCTGTACTAATAAAACCATATCGCTTTAGTTTTTTACCTTCTTCGCGTTCAATAACACACATTTTACTGTGTACTTTTAATCCCTTTACACCAAATACCAAAGTAACACCTTCTTCTTCCATTTGAGTGGCATAATCTATATTTGCCTGTTCATCGAATCTGGCTTGAAGTTCTATAGATACAGTTACCGATTTTCCGTTAATGGCAGCATTGATTAAAGAACTGGCAATGTGCGAAATTTGCGCTAAGCGATAAATAGTTATTCGTATGGTTTTAACCTTTGGGTCTAGCGCTGCTTCACGTAAAAATTTAACGATGTATGAAAACGTTTGATAAGGGGCATGAAGTAAATAATCTTTTTCTTTTATGGCCTGAAAAATACTTCCTTCTAAGCTAAGTCCTTTTATAGGTAGTGCTTCTATTTTATTGTACAGCAAATCTTGTCTACCCAAACTAGGAAAACTCATATAATCTCTTCGGTTATGATAACGTCCTCCTGGAATAATACTATCTGTATTGTCTATACCCATTTTAGACATTAAATACTCGAGCGTTTCAGTATCAATATTTTTATCGTACACAAAACGCACAGGTTCTCCAATTTGCCTATGCTTAACGCTATCGGATATTTTTTCAATAAAACTTTTACTTAAATCACTTTCAAAATCGAGCTCGCCATCACGTGTTATTTTAATCATGTGGGCAGAGATACTTTTATACTCAAAAATGCTAAAAATATCGCTTAAGCAATAGCGTAACAAGTCGTCTATCAAGATTATAAAGCTTTTATCGCCTTCTTTTGGAAGTTCTATAAAGCGATTAATAGATTTTGGAATTTCAATTAAAGCAAATTGATTCCTATCATCTGTCATCACCATTTTTACGGCTAAATAGGCTGCGCTATCTTTTAAATTTGGTAAAACCACCAAATCACTTAAGATGATAGTTACTAAAGCAGGACTTACTTTACGAATGAAATATTTTTTTATAAAATGATGTTTAGAACTGTCTATATGCGACTCATCAACTATGTATATATTTTTTTCTTCTAATCGTTTTTGAATGCTATCTAAGACTTCTAAACTCTCTGTTTGCTGTTTGATAACAATTTGAGTGATAATTTCGAGTAATTCTTTGGCTTTAATACCTCCTAACTCACTTTTTCCGCCTTTACCAGCTTCAACAATACGTTTAACTGTGGCGTATCTTACTTTAAAAAATTCATCGAGATTATTAGAAAATATTCCTAAAAAACGCAAACGTTCAATAAGTGGTACATTTTCGTCTGAAGCTTCTTGTAAAACTCTGGCGTTAAATTGTAACCAACTTATTTCTCTATTTATATAACTATTCGTGTGGATTTCGGGCTTTACCATGTTTTAAAAACGGATTACTATACTTTCAACAAATATATTCTTTTAAACATAAAACTATTCTTAAAAAAAAACAGATTACAGAAGTTTATTTTTTTAAGTGTTTAGGGAAAAGTGTTTTAGTTGTTTTACCTTTTACTAAATTTTTCCAATTAGATATATCACATTCTATAAAAACGACACCACAGGTTGGCACATTATCTATAAACTTGTCTCCATAGGTATTAACAAAACCTGTAATAGCGTGATTATGACCAAAAATCATTAAATTATTAACAGAATCATCGCAGTTTTTTATTACTTCAAGCAGGTTTCCTCCTGTAAAATCATATAAATCATGAACTAAATGCATTTTAGTTGATTCAAGATTCAGATTTTTAATAAAAATTGAAGCCGTTGTTTTTGCTCTGTTTGCATCACTCGATAATATTAAATCTGGACGTAACATATCCGAAATCAAATGCTTGGAAACTAAATCGGCATCTCTAAATCCGCGGTCATTTAAAGGTCTTTCATGGTCTGTGAGATTAAATTCCCAGGATGATTTTGCGTGTCTTACTAAAATAATATTTTTCATATATCCTCGATGAAGTCTTAATTATATTCGATTAAAAGTTTTTATAATTGATAAAATTCGTATTAATTGCCAGATAAAGTTAATTAAATAAAAATACATTAGAAAGCGAGTAATTTAATGAAAACAATAAGTCACATAGAATAAAGTAGTTAAGCAAGGTAGATATCGACAAACAACGTATTATTTCGCTTAAATGTTTGGAGCAACTTTTAAACGAATATATGGGCGATTTAGCATTTAATTTTGACAACTCTCCTTCTTATATGTTACTTTGTTCTACCTACAAAATTGAAAGTTATGACCCCAGATCAAAACTATATTAGTTACTCCATTAAAAATGTCTTAATTATAAGGCATGCTCCCTCTAAGTATAAATTTAAATATTTTGAAGCTTTGACGTCTCACGCGTACAAAACTAAATTATATTTAAATTAACAATTAATTCGCTTAAAGCGCAACAATAAATTTTTGTAAATCTCAATATAATATTATGAAAGCATTCATTTCAGTCGTTTTATTTTGCCTTAGTGCATTACCCGCGCTTGCTCAACAAGACCTATCTATAAAGCTTATTGAAAGATCAAATAGGCCATTATCAGAATCTGAACATTATTATTTGTTTGAGGTTACTAATAAGAGCTCTAAGATCTTTAAAAACGCATATATCTCAATAAAAAATATAAAATGCGATGATACAAATAAAGAAGAAAGTCCTTTAGATAATAAATCTTTGAAACGGGATAAAATTTCTGTTTTAAATAATATTGATATAGAACCAAATTCTGTTAAAGAATTTTATGTTAAGCTAAATCGATTGAATAATACAAAGCTAAATACTTGGAATTGTAGTGAAATATCTATTAGTTCTGGCGACAATCAAAATAGTAAAGATGCTAACAAGAATAGTAAAAAATCTAACAGCAAAGCGGAACTTAGTAATTCAATCATAATAGAAACATTAATTCCAAATCCAAGCGATTTCAATTAAAAAGAAATATAGAATCAACAAACTAGGGCCTATGACAACTTTTACTCTTTTCATTAAAAAACATAAAATAATTCAGCTATTATTGGCTCTATTAATGTGTTTTGGTTCCTTTGCGCAGGTGCAACAGACCTTTATACCAAGGTTTAATGAAACTGTGAATGGTAATTTTACGACCATAGGTAACAATGTGTTATCTCTTACTACCACTGGAAACTACAACGATCAAGGGGGTAATCATAATTTTACTACTGTTTATGTAGATATAGATGGCGACACAGGTATTGGTAGTAGTACTTTTAATTCAAGTAGCGCTAATTTCACCAATCCAGAACCATTAAATCAGTGTTTATCAATAAGAAAAGCTTATTTGTATTGGGCTGCTGCCGATAGAGAACCAGGAGACTCAAATAGCGATAACCAACCTGGGTGGAATTATAATGAAGTAAAATTAATGCTGCCGGGACAGTCTACTTATACAACTGTTTTAGGAACCACCATATATAGAGGGCGAAATACGCATTTTAGTAACGATCCTTATATATGCGTAAAAGATATTACTAATGAAGTTAAAGCATTAAGTTCGGCATATGGAAAATATCAAGTTGCCAATGTTGAAGCCAAAGTGGGAACGTTAACTGCTCATGCCGGGGGTAACAGTAATACAGGAACCTCAGGAGGTTGGCAAATTGTTTTTGTTTACGAAAGTCCGACACTTAATTCTAAAAATATTACCATTTTTGATGGCTACGCCCACGTAACATCTGTTTCTAATAATTTCGATATTTTAATTGATGGTTTCAGTACTATTCCGGCGGGACCAGTTAACGCTAATATTGTATTTGGTGGTTTAGAAGGCGATAGAGATATTAGTGGTGATAGATTACAAATTAGAAATGTTGCTGGAAATTTTGTAGACATCTCAACTCCAACAAGACCTGCTAACAATTTTTTCAATAGTAAAATAACTAATAATAGTGGTGATTTTATTGATAGAAATCCTGCGAGTTTAAATACTCTGGGTTTTGACGCTGGAACGTTTAACCTTAACAATACCGGTAATACCCTTATTACTAACAATCAAACGAGTGCTACATTTAGATTAGCATCTAATCAAGAAACTTACGGTATGTATCTTTTAGGTATGGCTGTAGATGTTTTTGAACCTTCAATAAGACCATTAAAATTAAATTTAAATACTACAAATCTTACAGAAAGCCCTGGAAGTTCCATTCCTTTTCAATTTAAATTACAAAATACTGGTAATGATAATATTCAAAACCTCAAAATATCAACCATTTTAGCACCGCAATTTTCATTATCTACCCTCGGTACCTTACCACCAGGAGTTTCTTATACTTATAATGCCACTACTCGATTCTTAGAATTTACTATCGAAGACGCTCGAATGGTGGTTGGTAGCCCTGAATTAATTGTTAATTTCAATTTAGCACTTGCTAGTGAATGCTATTTTTTAACCACCGCATGTGATTTAAATTTAGAAATACAATTTGAAGGAACTTATAATGGGGTAATTAACACAAATACTCAAAAAACAGTGTCTTCAGAAAACCTAGATAGCTGTGAAGTTGGAGATGAAGAACCTACAAAAATTGTAATTTTACAACCCTCAGCTAATTGGTTAACACCAGAAAATCAATTAAATAGAACAATAGAATGCAATGATTCTTCTGCTCTAATGGCTGCCCAAAATCTTGTTCCTTCTGTTGATAAATGTACCTTTACATTAAATAAGGTTTCTGGAAATTTTGTTTCAAATGGTTGCGGGAATTCTGGTACTTATACCAACACATGGACATTTACTGATGCTTGCGGAGTTACAAGTTCTCCTTATGTACAAACCATTACAGTTCAAGATACATCAAATCCAATTATATCTGGCACTATACCAGTAACAACTATTGATGGTTGTAGTGCGGCAGATGTTACTCCTGCCGTTACAACAGTAACAGCTTTGGAAGCCCTTGGTTTAAATATAAGCGATTGCACTCCAGATACTAATCTTGTTATTACAAGTTCCGATACTTCATCAGGTACATGTCCTATTGTAGTAACCCGAACATATACTATAACAGATGCTTGTAATAACTTCGAAACTGTTACACAAACTATAAATATAAACGATACATCTAAACCTGTAATAACTGGTTCTTTGTCTTCTACATCAGTTCAAGGTTGTTCTGTTGCAGATGTAACACCTGCGGTAACTACTGTGGCGGATTTAGAAGCTCTTGGCCTTTCTATTAGCGATTGTACTCCAGATGAAAATCTGGTAGTAACAAGCTCTGATACTTCATCAGGTACCTGTCCAATTGTTGTTACAAGAACTTATACCATTACCGATGCTTGTAATAACTTTGAAAACGTCACGCAAACATTAAATATAAATGATACAACACCACCTAGTTTAACAGGAACAATTCCTGCTGGAGCTACAAATCAAAATTTATGTTTCAGTGCGATTCCTGTAGGTCCAACAATAGCAGATATTGCTACTCAATATACAGATAACTGCGGCAGCACAATTACAGTTATAAAATCAGGTACTCCATCTGGTAATGACTGCGCTTGGTCTGTAACCTATACCTATACGGTAGCCGATGAATGTGGAAATACAATTAATTCTCCTATTCTAATAACCTACTCAGGTGGTGATATAACTGCACCTGTATTAACTGTTCCTGCAACTGTCACTGTAGAATGTGATGAGATTCCAGCAGTTGGTGTGCCTACAGCAACCGATAATTGTGATGCAACTGTTACCATTACCTATGATGGTGAAACAAGAACAAATGGTATTTGTGAAGATACATACACCTTAACAAGAACGTGGACGGCAACCGATAATTGTGGTAATGCTACCTCACTATCACAAACAATAAGCGTGCAGGATACTACCGCACCTGTATTAACTGTTCCTGCAACTGTCACTGTAGAATGTGATGAGATTCCAGCAGTTGGTGTGCCTACAGCAACCGATAATTGTGATGCAACTGTTACTATTGTTTATGATGGAGAAACAAGAACAAATGGTATTTGTGAGGATACATACACCTTAACAAGAACGTGGACTGCTACTGATAATTGTGGTAATGCTACCTCACTATCACAAACAATCAATGTTCAGGATACGACTGCACCAATAATTACCTGTCCTGCAAATATTATCACAACTGCAGATCTGGGTCAGCCTAATGCTAGCGTAACTATTGGTCTTCCTATTGTTTCAGATAATTGTGATACGAATGTTACCTTTACTAATAGTTTTAATGGTACTCAAAATGCAAGTGGAACTTATAATTTAGGAACAACCACCGTTACATATACCGCAACCGATAATTGTGGAAATACAATACAATGTTCATTTACTGTTACGGTTAATGATAACGAGGCTCCTGAAATTAATTGTCCTCCAGCCACAACCGTGAGTTGTATTACTTTAGTTCCTGATGCCTTCCAGAATTATAATGAATTTGTAGCAGCCGGTGGCACTGCAACGGATAATAACGGCATCAACGAAGCTAGCTTTGCGTTAGTTAGTCAAACTAGTAATAATAATTCTTGTCCAGAAACAATTTCTAGAGTTTATACTATTTCTGATAATGATGGAAATTCTTCCGAATGTACCCATACTATTATTGTTAACGATGACATTAACCCTGTGTTAACCATACCTGCTGATGTCACCGTAGAATGTGATGAGATTCCAGCAGTTGGTGTACCTACAGCAACCGATAATTGTGATACAAATGTTACTATTGTTTATGATGGAGAAACAAGAACAAATGGTATTTGTGAGGATACATACACCTTAACAAGAACGTGGACTGCTACTGATAATTGTGGTAATGCTACTTCATTATCACAAACAATCAATGTGCAAGATACTACTGCACCTGTATTAACGGTGCCTGCTTCTGTCACTGTAGAATGTGATGAGATTCCAGCAGTTGGTGTGCCTACAGCAACCGATAATTGTGATGCAACTGTTACTATTGTTTATGATGGAGAAACAAGAACAAATGGTATTTGTGAAAATACATACACCTTAACAAGAACGTGGACTGCTACTGATAATTGTGGTAATGCTACTTCATTATCACAAACAATCAATCCGTCGGCTCTGATAATTGTGGTAATGCTACTCATTATCACAAACAATCAATGTGCAAGATACTACTGCACCTGTATTAACGGTGCCTGCTTCTGTCACTGTAGAATGTAATGAAATTCCAGCAGTTGGTGTGCCTACAGCAACCGATAATTGTGATGCAACTGTTACTATTGTTTATGATGGAGAAACAAAAACAAATGGTATTTGTGAAGATACATACACCCTAACAAGAACGTGGACGGCAACCGATAATTGTGGTAATGCTACCTCACTATCACAAACAATCAATGTTCAGGATACTACTGCACCAATAATTACCTGTCCTGCAAATATTATCACAACTGCAGATCTGGGTCAGCCTAATGCTAGCGTAACTATTGGTCTTCCTATTGTTTCAGATAATTGTGATACGAATGTTACTTTTACGAATAGTTTTAATGGAACTCAAAACGCAAGTGGAACTTATAATTTAGGAACAACCACCGTTACATATACTGCAACCGATAATTGTGGAAATACAATACAATGTTCATTTACTGTTACGGTTAATGATAATGAGGCTCCTGAAATTAATTGTCCTCCAGCCACAACCGTGAGTTGTATTACTTTAGTTCCTGATGCCTTCCAGAATTATATTGAATTTGTAGCAGCCGGTGGCACTGCAACGGATAATAACGGCATCAACGAAGCTAGCTTTGCGTTAGTTAGTCAAACTAGTAATAATAATTCTTGTCCAGAAACAATTTCTAGAGTTTATACTATTTCTGATAATGATGGAAATTCTTCCGAATGTACCCATACTATTATTGTTAACGATGACATTAACCCTGTGTTAACCATACCTGCTGATGTCACCGTAGAATGTGATGAGATTCCAGCAGTTGGTGTACCTACAGCAACCGACAATTGTGATACAGACGTTACCATTACTTATGATGGTGAAACAAGAACTGATGGTATTTGTGATGATACATACACCCTAACAAGAACTTGGACAGCGACTGATGATTGTGGTAATGCTACTTCATTATCACAAACAATAAGCGTGCAAGATACTACTGCACCTGTATTAACGGTGCCTGCATCTGTCACTGTAGAATGTGATGCGATTCCAGCAGTTGGTGTGCCTACAGCAACCGATAATTGTGATGCAGACTGTTACTATTACCTATGATGGTGAAACAAGAACTGATGGTATTTGTGATGATACATACACCTTAACAAGAACGTGGACTGCTACTGATAATTGTGGTAATGCTACTTCATTATCACAAACAATCAATGTGCAAGATACTACTGCACCTGTATTAACGGTTCCTGCTACTGTCACCGTAGAATGTAATGAAATTCCAGCAGTTGGTGTGCCTACAGCAACCGATAATTGTGATGCAACTGTTACTATTACTTATGATGGAGAAACAAGAACAAATGGTATTTGTGAAAATACATACACCTTAACAAGAACGTGGACTGCCACCGATAATTGTGGTAATGCTACTTCATTATCACAAACAATCAATGTTCAGGATACTACTGCACCTGTATTAACTATTCCTGCTGATATCACAGTAGAATGTAGTGAAGATTTTTCACCAATAGCAACGGGTTCCGCTACCGCGATTGATAATTGTGATACAACTCCTTTAATAACGTTTAATGATGTTACTACGCCTGGGTCTTGTCCTAATGAGTCAATAATTACTCGTACGTGGATTGCGACCGATAACTGTAATAATGCTAGTTCTAGCATTCAAACCATTACGATTAAAGATACCACAGCTCCTAGCATTACAACTTCCGCTTCTAATATTGTTGTTCAATGTGATGGTTTAGGAAATACAACGGCAATTAATGATTGGCTAAATAATAATGGTGGTGCTATTGCTACAGATAATTGTGGAACTGTAACCTGGTCTCACAACTATAATGGAGCAGAATCCGATTGTTCAACCCCTATCGATGTTGTTTTTACAGCTATAGATGAATGTGGCAATATAAGCTCAACAATTGCTTCGTATTCAATAGAAGATACGATTCCGCCTACTATCGATACACCTGCTGCTAATTTAACAGTGGAGTGTGATGGTGCTGGAAATCTTTCAGAGTTAACAACTTGGATTACTACTTTTGGTGGTGCGCTCGCATCCGATGATTGTTCCGCTACAACCTGGTCGAATAACTTCACATCACTTTCTGATGATTGTGGCGAAACAGGTTCGGCAACCGTAACTTTTACAGCTACCGATGGTTGTGGAAATTCAAGTACAACTTCTGCCACATTTACCATTATTGACACAACAGCTCCTACAGCACCCAATGCGCCTGCTGATATCACTTACGAGTGTATCGACGATGTTCCTGCTGCTAGTAATTTAATTGCTAGTGATAATTGCTCTGGTGAAATTACGGCAACCGGAACTGATAGTACCGATAATACAAATCCGTGTAATATAATAATAACACGTACATGGACTTTCACTGACGCTTGTAATAATACATCTTCAGTTTCACAAACCATTACCGTTAAAGACACTACAGCGCCAGTTCTTACTTTACCAGCTAACGTAAGTGCAGAATGTAGCGACGATTTAACTCCTATTGCTTTTGGTTCGGCAACCGCGACTGATAACTGTGATACGAATCCAGCAATCACTTATAACGATGTGAAAACAGATGGCGATTGTTCAGGAACATTTACAATAACACGTACTTGGACTGCGACCGATGCTTGCGGAAATGTATCTACTGCCGATCAAATAATTTCGACCTCAGATACCACAGCTCCGGATTTTGTTGAAACAATACTCCCTCAAGACATTACTATTGAATGTAATGCAATTCCAGCTGCAGAAACCTTAACTGCTACTGATAATTGCGGAACAGCAACAGTAACGGTTAATGATATTAGAACGAATGGAAGTTGTGATAACAATTATATTATAACAAGAACATGGACTGCTACCGACGAGTGCGGATTAACGAAAACCCATATTCAAAAAATTACTGTTCAAGACACGACACCTCCTGTATTTGTGGAAACACTTCCTCCAACAAATTTAGTTGTTGAGTGTGATGCGGTCCCTACAGCACAAACATTAACTGCAACAGATATTTGTGGTTCTGCGGTCGTAACTGTAAGTGATGTTAGAACCAATGGCGCCTGTGAAAACAGTTATACACTAGCCAGAACATGGACAGCTACAGACGAATGCGGTTTAAAAACTACGCATACTCAAATAATTGTAGTAAGAGATACCAAAGCACCAAAATTTGTTGGAACGCTACCAAGTAATATGACTGTACAATGTGATGCCATTCCAAATGCGCTAACATTAACAGCCACTGATAATTGCGGTTCTGCAACAGTAACTGTTAATGATGCCATTACCATTGGAAACTGTCCTTCAAACTACATTATTGCACGTACTTATACGGCTACAGACGAATGCGGTTTAAAAACAACACATACACAATTAATAACTGTACAAGATACTAAGGCACCCACTGTAATAACAACATTTGATGCTGTACTTAATGTAAGTTGTACAAATATCCCAGAGGTACCCGATTTAAAATTTAAAGATAATTGTTCGTCTAATATCAACGTCGTTTATAGTGAAACGAACACGTTTACTGACAATGTTTATTTAGATTATGAAATTGTTAGAACATGGACGGTTACTGATGAATGTAATAATGAAGCCATATTTACTCAAACATTACATGTTGCACTCGATGAAATCATTTCAAGTATAGTTGCACAAGACAGATGTTTTGATGACGGTATTGTTAATTTAAATGACTTAATATCTAGTGATTTAAACAAAAATGGTACTTGGGAATTATTGGAAGGCGACCCTACAGCAATATTAACGGGTAGTATTTTTAACCCTACAGTGCTTGAATTAAGTAGAGATTTTCTTCCTGAAGATGGTGGAATCGACTATGTATTTAGATACACGACTACAGATAATGGTTGTATCAGTATAACCGAAATGACTATGAATATCAATGCTGATTGTGTGGTATTACCTTGTGGTGAAAACGACGTAACAATTTCAAAAGCGGTAACGCCTAATGGTGATGCGTACAACGAGTTTTTTGAAATTTCTGGTATTGAATTATGTGGATTTAGATATGATGTTAAAATATTCAACAGATGGGGTGCTTTAATATATGAATCTGATAATTATCAAAATAATTGGAATGGAACTGTAAGTAAATCATCTATTGGTGCTGCTGGAAAAATACCTAATGGAACGTACTACTATATTGTGACTTTAAAAGATAGTGGACTACGACCCTTTACTGGACCGCTTTACATTTCAACCAAATAAAACCTAACCTATGAAACTAATTAAACATAACATAATTGCTTTTGCATTGTTTAGCTGTACGGTTGGAATTGCACAACAACTGCCGCAATTTACCCAGTATATGTACAATACAATCTCAATAAATCCTGCCTATGCTGGTAGTCGAGAAGCATTAAGTATTGTTGGATTGCACAGAAGCCAATGGGTTGGTTTTCAAGGAGGTCCAATTACACAAACGCTATCCATACATACACCGCTAAGAAATGATCGGGTTGGTGTAGGGTTATCATTTATCGAAGACGATTTAGGTCCTGAAAATTTCACTTATTTATATGGCGACTTTTCATATTCCATTCCAACAGGAAAAGATGGAAAACTATCTTTCGGTTTAAAAGGTGGATTCACGCAATATAGCTTAGATCCAGATTTTCGTGATGCAGAAAGTTTCGACCCTTCCATTTATGGTATTGAAGATAGATGGACTCCTAATATCGGACTCGGAATGTACTGGAGTACAAACCGTGTATATTTAGGATTATCGTCCCCCAGAGTATTAAGTACAAACAAAAACACAAAAGATGGTTTTGAAGCTTTAGACCGATTGAGTTATTACTTTACCGGAGGTGTGGTTGTAGATTTAAGCAAAACTATCAAGTTAAAACCAGCATTTTTGGTAAAAGCAACCAATGGTGCTCCTGTTTCTTACGATTTAACAGCAAACTTCCTATTCAATGAAAAATTTTGGTTAGGTGGATCGTATAGAATCAACGAAAAAACAGCAGCCGTGGGTGGTATCGTCGATTTTCAAGTATCAAGACAATTGCGTGTTGGATACGCTTATGAAAAACCTATTTCAGAAATTGCAGATTATACTACTGGTACGCATGAAATCTTACTTATTTATGAATTTAAATTCTTAAGTACTAAATTAAAATCACCAAGATATTTCTAATACGCTATCTTATGAATATTAAAAAATACCTATTAGTTTGTATTGTAATAATGATTAGCTCTGTTATGTTTTCCCAACAAGGCAAACAAAAACGAGCGGATACATTATTCAATAAATTTTCTTTTGTTAAAGCAGCCGAAGTTTATAGAGAACTAATTGAAAATAGATACAATGTAGATTACGCGACAAGAAAATTAGCCGATTGCTATGCGCTTTTAAGAGATCCTAAAAATGCTTCTCGCTATTACAAAAAAGTAGTAACACAAGAAAATGTACCTGTTGAGTATTATTATAGTTATGCACAGGCTTTAAGAGGTAATAAAGATTATAAAGAATCAGAAATTTGGTTACAACGATTTAAAGATTCTGGGGGTGTCGTCAATGCAAACGATTTTTCAAAAGACGCCAATTTTATAACAAGCATTTTTAACGCAAAACAACAATATTTTTTAGATAGAATAAGATTCAATTCTAAATTTAGTGATTTTGGTGCATTCGAGTTTAATGGTAAAGTATATTTTACATCGGCTAGAGATGAAGGTTTGGCAGTAAAACGGCTTTATGGTTGGAATGAACAACCGTTTCTAGATGTGTATGTTACAGATGTAGGTTCGAAAAGAAATGTAGACTACACGGCTAAAATAAAGGGCGATGTTAATTCTATATATCATGATGGTCCGGTAACGATTACTAAAGATGGTCGTACCATGTATTTTTCTAGAAATAATTATAAAGACCAAATTGAAGTAAAAGATAAAAAAGGGCTCACCAATATGAAAATATATAGAGCTACATTAAGAGATAGTATATGGACAGATATAGAAGATTTATCAATAAACGGCGATGAATTTTCAACACAACACGCAGCCCTAAATATGGATGATACCAAATTATATTTTGCATCCGATAGACCAGGTGGCGCAGGTGGTTCTGATATTTGGGTAGTAAACATCTATCCAGACGGTTCCCTAAGAGACCTACAAAATGTGGGTAATGTTGTTAATACTGAAGGCGCTGAAGGTTTTCCTTTTATTAATAATGAAGGAACGCTTTTCTTTCTCTTCTGATGGACATGTGGGTTTAGGTTTACTTGATATTTTTGGAACTATTAAAGGTGAAAATGATGAAATTGTAGACGTTATTAACTTAGGAATTCCTGTGAATTCCAACAAAGATGATTTTTCATTCTCAATGAATCCGAATGGTATTACAGGCTATTTTGCATCAAACAGACCTGGTGGTCGTGGTGATGACGATATTTATGCTTACCATAGAGTGCCAACATTACAAGTTGAAGGTGTTGTAACAGATGCCATTAATACCAAACCAATACCAAATTCTATTATAACGCTATATGATGATAAAGACAATAAAATAGCTTATATGGAAACAGACGAGAATGGATTTTACCAAATAAATATAGATAGAAATAAGGACTATAAAATTGTAGCAAGTCAAAATAAATATATAGACGATTATAGAAAATTTAATTCAAAAAATATCCAAACAGAGCTCATAACAATTCATGCTAATTTGCTATTAAATCCGGTGCCTAATGTTGTAAAACTTGCCGAATTAAATACCATATATTTCGATTTCAATAAGTTTAATATTAGAAAAGATGCAGCATTAGAATTAGATAAAATTGTGAACTTAATGCAAAACCAATATCCTGAAATGGTAATTAGAATTGAGTCGCATACCGATTCAAGGGGTAAATTATCATATAACGATAAACTTTCTATAGACAGAGCCAACTCAACATACGATTATTTAATTTCTAAAGGAATCGATCCTTCAAGAATTACTGCTCATGAAGGATTTGGAGAACGCAGATTAACCAATGGCTGTGAGGATGGTGCGAAATGTGAGGAAGAAGATCATCAATTAAATAGAAGAACTCAATTTATAGTAGTGAAGATGGAATAAACACATTGCATAACTTAAACGTATTTGTGTTTTTAATAAAAAAGAATCTTAGAAATAAGTTTTTTAATTAAAATAGCAATCCCCATGAAACTAAAAAACCACCTAATATTCAGTATTTTTCTAGCAATAACTTTTATTACTAGCGGGCAATCTGATATACAAATTAAAGCAGATAATTTATTTAATAAGTTTGACTTTGTAAATGCAACAAATCTTTACAAAGATCTTATTTCTAAAAATTATAATACCGAATATGTTACCAGACAATTGGCAGATAGCTATGCATTTATGAGAAACCCTGATAGTGCAGTGGTTTACTATAAAAAAGCCGTTGTTCAACCAAATGTGCCTATTGATTACTTTTATAAATATGCACAAGCATTAAGAGGTATTAAAGATTACAAAGAATCTCAAATTTGGTTTAGAGAATTTAAAAATGCTGGTGGGGAAATTAAAGAAGAAACCTATTTAAAAGACGACGAATTTTTACATGCTATTTTTAACGCAAAACAACAATACTTTTTAAAAGATGTTAAATTAAATTCGAAATACAGTGATTTTGCGGCAATTGAGTATAATAACGACATATACTTTGTTTCATCAAGAGATGAAGGTGTATCGACCAAAAACCGTTATAGTTGGAACGAAGAACCTTTTTTAGATATTTATGTAACTAACAAATCTGATAATGCAGCTATTATTAGTCATAAATCTAAAATAAAAGGAACTGTTAACACCCCTTTTCATGAAGGTCCGCTAACAATTTCGAAAGATGGACAAACCATGTATTTTTCTAGAAACGATTTTAATAACGAGGTTTTAGAAACAAACACACAAGGCGTAACTAATTTAAAAATATACAAGGCATCTTTAGAAGCAGGGAAATGGACCAATGTTGTAGAACTTCCATTTAATAGCAACAATTACTCTATTAGTCATCCAGCTTTAAATAAAGATGGTTCTAAGTTATACTTCACATCTGATATGCCAGGAGGTTTCGGTGGAACAGATATCTATTTTGTAGATGTAAATAAGAACGGAACCTATAGCGCACCACAAAACATAGGAAATAATATCAATACTAATAAAAATGAATGTTTCCCGTTTTTAAATAGTGAAAATGCCTTATTCTTCGCGTCCGATGGGCATCCAGGATTAGGTTTACTAGATATATTTGCAGCGGTTACAAATAAAAACAATGCTGTAATTAGTATTCTTAATTTAGGCATTCCGGTAAATTCGAATAAGGACGATTTCTCATTTTTTATGAATGACGATGGATTATCAGGTTACTTTGCATCCAATAGAGATGGTGGTGTTGGTAGTGATGATATTTATGAATTTAGCCGAATTCCAACATTAAAATTAGAAGGAACTATTACAGATGCCGTTACTAAAAATCCTGTTGCCAATGCCGTTGCAACATTATTTGACACTAATAATAAGCCTATTGCAAGCTCGGAATCAGATTTGAATGGACATTATAGCATAATTATTGATTTAAATACAG
The DNA here is from genome assembly GCA_963704215.1 of uncultured Flavobacteriaceae bacterium. GTDB lineage: Bacteria > Bacteroidota > Bacteroidia > Flavobacteriales > Flavobacteriaceae > Mariniflexile. The sequence goes on along the minus strand of CAVPHK010000001.1, from coordinate 191,400 downwards.
ACTATATTCTAAAAACAAAACAACAAAACTATTTGGACAACACAACTAGCATCACATCAAAAGGAATTGCAGCCAATTCAAAAAGTTTAAACGCTAATATTGTTCTAAACCAAGTTCCGATGGAAGATATATCTATTACGGAATTAGTTCCGATTTACTTTGATTTTAATAAGTATGATTTGAGCCATGATAGTACGGAAGAATTAAATAGAATTGTTGATTTAATGCTGAATTCTTATCCTAATATGGCGATTAAAATAGAATCGCATACAGATTCTAGAGGATCCTTACAATACAATGAAATATTATCGGAAGAACGAGCAAAAACTACCTATGATTATTTAATTAAAAAAGGAGTTAATCCAGATAGAATAATTGAGTATAAAGGATTCGGAGAGCATAAATTAATAAATAATTGCGACGGAACAATAAAATGTACCAAGGCACAGCATCAGTTAAACCGACGTACACGATTCATTGTTATTAAAATGAAATAAAAAAAAGTTTCATTACAAAATTAAAAACCATCAAAAAGAATGCCTTTTGATGGTTTTTTACGTAATAGAAACATATTAATTTCAAAATCCCTAACAATAATGAAAAAAAGTCAGTATTAAAATACGCAGTGTTTAATAAGAAACTAAAGTCTCATAATAAAAGCCTGAAAGATTAATTCATTTTTTTATAAAGATATTGGTATAATACCATTTACCTTCTGAGTTTACTTCGGCAGCAATATCAAAATTTGTAAAATCACCTTCTATAACCGCTCGGTGGGCATCACTTTTTAACCAAGCATTTACTACCGATTGTGCCGAACTATAACCATAAGCCACATTTTCAGAAACACGTAATGCACCAGCATTTGCTTTTAAATAATCACTTCTTTTATAAAAATTTGTATGTGACACCTCATTGTTAACAACCATATAATCGGTGTGACTAAAAGCAACTGATTTTACAACCGTCATATCCGATAAGGTCTTTAATCCCAACGATAATCTGTGGTTGTTTATTATCTCAAGAACTTGAGTTTCAATAGCTTTAGTTTCGGGGGTAATAAGTGATAACTCGATTTCATCTACATTATCATCTATTCCATCTGCGGTGCAAGAATAGCACATAACAGCTAACAATGCCAGTATTGGCAGCTTAGTTAATAATTTCATAAGTAGGTAATTTGGTCCTATAAATTTACCTGCCTATAACTGTATTTATTGTTAATAAAATGTTAAAATCGATTAAAAGCGCACCACTTGTCGATATAATATGTATTTAATCGTTAACGTGCATTCGAGAAGAAAATAAATATCTTTAAAACTATTGATTATGGCGCCAACCTATTAATTTCCCAATTATAATCGGGTTGAAGTTTATACCGAATTCTATCATGAAGCCTGTTTGGTCGCCCTTGCCAGAATTCCATTTCTACAGGTTTAACAATATAACCACCCCAATTGGAAGGTCTTGGTATGTCTTTCCCTTCATATTCCTTTTCAAGAGCTGCTAATTGCTGTTCTAAATAGGTTCTATCTTTTACAACATCACTTTGGTTGGATACAATAGCGCCTAATTGGCTACCACGCGGTCTTGATTCAAAGTATCCATCACTTAAATTTTCTGCTATTTTTTCGGCAGTACCTTTTATTATTATTTGGCGTTCGGCTCCATGCCAAAAAAAAGACAAACAAACATTAGGGTTTTGCTCAATGGCCTTTCCCTTTTCACTATTATAATTTGTATAAAATATAAACCCTTCCCAAGTAAAACTTTTTAACAGTACTACCCTATTTTTAGGAAACCCATCTAAACCCAATGTTGAAATGGTCATGGCATTGGTTTCATCATCAACAAAATATTTATCGACTTCATAAAACCATTTTTGAAAAAGCTCTAACGGATTTTCTGGAACATCTTTTAGATGAAGTTCTCCTTTTTCGTAGGATTTTCTGTAATTACTTAAATCTCTTTCCATAGTTACAAAATAACAACAATTTATTTTTTCAACTTTGAAAAATATACAAGATAATCTTTATAATTTAGCGCTAATTTAACAGCTAAATATGAAGTTTGAAGAATCTGAATTAAGTAAATTAATCCATTACAAATTGAAATGCCTTTTGGTAATTTTTACTTGCTTGAAAATTTTATTATTTCTGAAATTCACGAAGGTATTCATTTTGATTGGGAAATGATTCAAGATAGCAACGAGTGAAATTGTAGAATTTTATGGTACAAATGCCCAAGTGGGATATATTTCTAACCGAGTTCACTCCTATTCTATGAATCCGAGTAGCTGGGATGAAAGTACATGAAAAACTATAATCTAATTTTAGGTAGCGCCATTGTAGTTTATAATAATTTTACGTATATGAATGCCTCAATCGAAAAAGAATTCTACAGAAATAAGTATTAAACGTTGCTTATCGTTAGAACGAGGCTGTTGAATGGATTCTTAATTTAAAAGAATTAAAATAAAGTCAATACAAACAGTACTTATTCATAAAATAACATAAAATACATGTCATTTTTTAAAAAAAAGTAGTATATTTCTGACAAGATGACATTTCAAGAATACATAAATAATACTGATTTTAATCCGAAAAAAATACGTCTTCCGTTTGGTAAGTTCTTTCTTTGTGAAGATTTTGTGGTTGCTGAATTGGATCATGAAATTCATGTAGATTGGTCTATAATTCGAAAAAATTGCTAAAATGATTATTGAGCAATATGGTACTTCCAGAAAAATCGGATTAATATCAAATAAAATAAATTCTTATTCTATCGACCCATTTGTATGGGTAACTTTTAATAAAGAGTACGATTTTATTGAAGCTTCTGCCATTGTATGGTATAATGACGGTGGTTATATAGCAGCGACTTTAGAACAAATGTTCTTAAAAAACAGTGTAAAACTGTGTGAATCGCTAGATGACGCTGTACCTTGGATTTTATCAAAAATTAAGACGTCTAAAAGTTAAAAACTTTAGCATCTTCGCATAATTGCACATTTTCAAAAATTTCTTGTGCTTCTTCTTTAAACGCATCTAGCCCATCGTAGCGCGTTGAATAGTGCCCGAGCAACAAAGTGCCCACGTTGGCTTTTTGAGCTATTCTAGCAGCTTGTTTTGCCGTAGAATGCTTTGTTTTTAGTGCTAAATGTTCGTGTTTGTCTAAAAAGGTAGATTCGTGATATAAAACATCAGCATTTTTAATTATCGGAACAATATCTTCTTTGTAATACGTATCGCTACAAAAGGCATAACTTTTAGGCTTAGTTCCAGGTTTTGTAACCAATTGGTTATTTATTAAAACGCCATCATCGTTTATAACATCAAACCCTTGCGTAAGTTTTCTATAATACGCCACATTTATATTGGCTTCTTCCACTAAATCCATATCTAATTTACGCTTACCTTCCTTTTCCTTAAAAAGAAAACCATTCGTGTAAATACGATGGTTTAAAGGAATTGTAAAAACTTCTACGGTATCGTCTTCAAATATTAATTCTGAATTGTTTGAAGATAACTCATGAAAAATAAGCTTGTAATTCGTCCAAGAATCGGCCAATTTCATTTGAAGCGTCACTATTTCTTTAATACCAACTGGACCATAAATATGCAAATCCGTTTCTCGGGTTAACAATCTAAAGGTGGAAATTAGGCCTACTAATCCAAAAACATGATCGCCATGTAAGTGTGAAATAAAAATATGTTTTATCCGATTAAATTTTATTTTGTGCCTTCTTAACTGTACTTGCGTGCCTTCTCCACAATCAATTAGAAACATGTGGTTATTAATTTCCAATACCTGCGACGTTGTATTGTTTAAAGCTCTTGGTGTAGCACTATAACAGCCTAATATGGTAAGTTTCATGTAGTTTATTTGTTTATGGGTTTATTTGTTTATGCACAGAGTATAAAACTTTATACAATAAACTCATAAACATTTTTTTAAAATCCTAAATCGCGTTCCATTTCTTCCATCTCAATAATATCGTAAGCCTCTTGAATGGTTGGAACCACAATAATATTATCTGGAACTACATCTAAATCTATGTTGTTTGAAACAATAACAAAGGAATGTTTTGTTGCGCGATGCGTATCTGATAGTTCAAGAAATTCAACAATATCTTGTACCTCTAATGCCTTTAAAGATGACAAAGTAATGATGATATTATTATTTTTAATTTTAGGATATAATGCCTGAATTTTATTAACCAACTCAATTATAGTTGATTTTTCTTGAGTTATTATAGAAATTGTTCCGTCTTGATCAATAATCATAATTTACTGTTTAATTTTTGAAGCTAATAAATAAATAACTGCCATTCTAATAGCAACACCATTTTGCACTTGTTCTAATATAATGGATTGTTTTGAATCTGCCACATCACTTGTAATTTCTACCCCTCTGTTTATGGGTCCAGGGTGCATAATGGTTATTTCTTTATCTAAAGAATCTAATAATGCTTTATCTACACCAAACTGTTGCGTGTATTCTCTTGTAGAAGGAAAATAACTAATATCCATGCGTTCGTTTTGAACTCTTAGCATATTTGCTACATCGCACCAATTCAAGGCTTTACGTAGATTGGTTTCAATTTTTACTCCAAGTTTATCAATGTACTTAGGAATTAATGTTTTAGGTCCGCAAACCATTACTTCAGCTCCCTGAAGTTGTAAAGCAAAAATATTAGATAGAGCTACCCTACTATGTAAAATATCACCGACAATCACTATTTTTTTACCTTGAACACCTCCTAGTTTTTCCCGAATAGAATAAGAATCTAACAGTGCTTGTGTTGGATGTTCATGAGCGCCATCGCCCGCATTTACTATGCTTGCCTTAACATGTTTTGATAAAAATACGCCGGCTCCAGGATTTGGATGCCGCATTACCACCATATCGACTTTCATCGATAGGATATTGTTAACCGTATCTATTAAGGTTTCTCCTTTTTTAACAGATGATTGTGATGATGAAAAATTAAGCACATCGGCAGATAATCGTTTTTCTGCTAGCTCAAAAGATAATTTTGTTCTGGTAGAATTTTCGAAGAACAGGTTTGCGATGGTAATATCTCTTAGCGAAGGTACTTTTTTAATGGGACGGTTAATCACTTCTTTAAAATGATCGGCCGTTTCAAAAATAAGTTGGATATCTTGCTTGTTTAGATATTTAATTCCTAATAAGTGATTGACACTTAATTCGCTCATTCTTTTAGTTTAAAGTTTAAAGTTTAAAGTTTAAAGTTCAAGTGCCTTTAAAACTAAAACTTATAATTGTTAATTATCAATTGTCAATTGTTAATTGATTTCTATTTTTCAATTAAGTAAACTGAATCTTCACCATCGTGTTCTTTCCAGTTTACTTTTACTTTTTCATTATTTATTACATCTACTTGTCGCCCTCTATAATTGGGTTGAATGGGTAAATGTCTACTAAAACGTCTATCGATAAGGGTTAACAGCTCTATTTCATTTGGCCTTCCAAACGATTGAATGGCGGTTAAAGCTGCTCTTATGCTTCTACCGGTATATAAAACGTCATCAATAAAAACAACGTTTTTATCTTCTACTAAAAAATTAATTTTTGTGGTATTGGCTTCTAGGGTTTTATCACCACGCCTAAAGTCGTCTCTAAAAAATGTGATATCTAAATGCCCTAAATTAATATTCTTAATTTTATAATCTTCGCGAAGTATTTTTGCTATTCGCTCTGCTAAAAAGATGCCGCGTGGTTGTAAACCAATTAAAACGGTATCTTTAAAATCGTTATGTTTTTCAATAAGCTGACAAGCCAATCGGTGAAGAATGATGTTTACCTCTTTTTCGTTAAGTAAAACTTTCTGACTCATATACTATCCAAACGTGTTTGGTGTACAAATGTAATGCAAAATTTTAAAAGTTTTATGATAAATAGTGATACTTGTGAAAGTTTTATTACTGTAATAACCAAAACTGTTCTTGGGTAGTTGCGTGAGGGATAGTAGTAAAAATCCTTTTAGTTTACTTTATGTTTGGGAAATAGCCTTTGAAATAATAGATTCCCTTAAAGTGGATTACGTACATCGCAGGAAAGACAAAACTAAAAGATTGTAACGGATAGCCCGACCTCCCGACACTTCGGGATGGGCACGCCCAAACTATTTAAGTTTTTTAGGTATAAAAAAGCCTTCAATTTCTTGAAGGCTTTAATGTTAGATATGGATTGCTAAATTATTTTTTAGCTTTAGATTTAGGTTTTGCAACTTTACCATCCATTTTATCTTTAAGAGCTTGTAAAGCTTCGTTAGCATCACCTAAAGTTGGTTTTGCTTCTGCCGCTTGCGCTTCAGCTTTCTTAACTGCTGCTTTAACATTAGCAACTTCTTCTGCCTTAAATATAGCAGTATGAGAGGCTACGACACGTTTAAACTCTTTGTTGAATTCAATAATTTTAAATTCTGAAGATTCTCCTTTTTTAAGTTTGCTTCCGTCTTCTTTTTCAAGGTGACGCGTTGGAATAAACGCAACAATATCTTCATTAAATTCTACAGTAGCTCCTTTATCAACAATCTCTTCGATTTTACCTGTATGAATAGTTTCTAAAGCGAAATCTGTTTCGTATGCATCCCAAGGATTAACAGTTGTTTGTTTGTGACCTAAAGATAATTTACGTCCTTCAACATCTAACTCTAATACGATAACTTCTAATTTATCGCCAGCTGCACAGAATTCAGATGGATGTTTAATTTTCTTAGTCCAAGATAAATCTGAGATATAAATTAATCCGTCGATACCTTCTTCTAATTCAACAAAAACACCAAAGTTTGTAAAGTTACGAACAATACCTGTGTGCTTAGAACCTAATGGGTATTTAGTTGTAATATCTGTCCAAGGATCTGAAGTTAATTGTTTGATACCTAAAGACATTTTACGATCTTCTCTATCTAAAGTTAAGATAACCGCTTCTACTTCATCACCAACATTTACGAAATCTTGAGCAGAACGTAAGTGTGTTGACCAAGACATTTCTGAAACGTGGATTAATCCTTCAACACCATCTGCAACTTCAATAAATGCACCGTAATCTGCAATAACAACTACTTTACCTTTAACTTTATCTCCTACAGCCACAGTATCGGCTAACGCTTCCCATGGGTGTTTAGACAATTGTTTAAGACCTAATTGGATTCTTGATTTGTTTTCATCAAAATCAAGGATTACCACGTTAAGTTTTTGATCTAATTCTACAATCTCGTTTGGATGATTGATACGAGACCAAGATAAATCGGTAATGTGGATTAAACCATCTACACCACCAAGATCGATGAACACACCGTAAGAAGTAATGTTTTTAACAATACCTTCTAATACTTGACCTTTTTCTAATTGACCAATAATTTCTTTTTTCTGAATCTCAATATCAGCTTCAATAAGCGCTTTATGAGATACTACTACGTTTTTAAATTCGTGGTTGATTTTCACAACTTTGAATTCCATAGTTTTATTTACGTACTGATCGTAATCTCTAATTGGTTTCACGTCAATTTGAGAACCTGGTAAGAATGCTTCGATACCGAATACATCTACAATCATACCACCTTTAGTTCTACATTTAACAAAACCGTTAACGATTTCACCAGTTTCGTTAGCTTTAATAACACGATCCCATGCTTTAATTACACGGGCTTTTCTGTGAGATAATACTAATTGCCCTGTTGCATCTTCACGTACATCAATTAACACTTCTACTTTGTCGCCTACTGCTAAGTTTGGGTTGTAACGGAATTCGTTTAACGAAATTACACCTTCAGATTTAGCATTGATATCGATAATTGCATCTCTGTCTGAGATATGCACAACCGTACCAACAACCACTTCGTCATCAAGAGTGTCAACGAAATTTTCTGCTACTAATTTTTCAAATTCTTGTAATTGTTTTTCATCAACTTCATCAATACCTTCTTGGTAATTGTGCCAGTTAAAGTCTTTTAAGAATTTTTCAGGATTTGCTTTAGCTTCAGATACTACTGGAGCTTCTACTTGTGGAGCATCAGTTGCTTCAACTTCTGCTTGTTTTGCTTTTTCAGCCATTAAATTAAGTAAGTAATTATAATATGCTTATTGTTTTTTAAAACGTATTATAATTCGTTTTGTATTCTGTATGTTTCGGAAGATTTTAAGCAATTAACACACAGAAGTGTTATTGTTTTTTTGTTCTCGTTCCTCTTATCTTTCCGATGATTTGCTAAAAGGAGTGCAAAAATAATAATATTTAAGTTAATTACCTAAAAATGAATACATAAAATTAATGTGACTTTTTATAAATAACTGTGTCTTAAATAATGTAAAGAAATCTTAACTCTATATTAATACGATAAGGCTAAGAAATTCACTATATTTAGTAACACATTAATAAATAAATAAATAATAACAATTATGTCAATGAAAGCAAAATACCAAGCGGTACTAGACCTAGGAGAAACATTAAAAATTCAGAACGGTGATGTTAAAGAAGAAAACGGCGTTTTAAAAATTAAAGGAACTGCCAATACACCATATGAAAAAAATCTTACTTGGGATAAAATAAAGGAAATTGGTGGTGAAAAACCAACAGATATTATGGCCAATATTAGTGTTGCTGATGAAAGTGTTTATCAAAACACACCGTAAAAAGCGGTGAAACTTTAGGTAAAATTGCTAAGCAATATTATGATAACGCTTCAAAATACAATGCTATTTTTCAAGCAAACACTAATATTTTGAAAAACCCAGATTTAATTCATCCAGGACAAGAATTGGTGATTCCTAATCTATAATAATTAAGAAAATAATATTATTTAAAACGAATCTATATTTAATTATGAGGTTCGTTTTTTTTGTGATGTTTTGAAGCGGCAAAGTTTCAAAGTAAAACTATTAAATAGAGTAAATACACTAAAATTTAATATGATCTTTTCAATTGTTATTTTTACAAATTCAAAATTTTATCAAACTGTTCTTCCAAACTCATATTAGAATTATCTATTTGAATAGCATCATTGGCTTTTATTAAAGGTGAATCTTCTCGATTTGAATCTATATAATCGCGTTCTTGAACATTTTTTAAGTACATCTTCATAAGTTACCGTTATCACCTCGTTCTATCAATTCGGCATAACGTCTTTTAGCTCTCGTTTCAGCAGAAGCAGTCATAAATAATTTAAGTTCAGCATCAGGAAACACAACGGTTCCAATATCTCGTCCATCCATAACCACACCTCCACTTTTCCCATTTGTTGTTGTTGTTCAACTAATTTTTGGCGAACTTCTGATATTTCAGCAACTTTACTAACAAAATTTGAGACTTCTAAAGTTCGAATTTCATTTTCAATATTGATATCATTTAAATACACTTCAGCAAAACCAAGGGCTTCATTAAATTTAAAACTAATGTTAATATTATTTAGATTTGCTATTAAACCTTCTACATTAAAATTATCTGTCATTAATAAATCCATGTTGCATAGCATAATAGGTAACCGCTCTATACATGGCGCCAGAATCTACATAAACATAGCCTAAATGTTTTGCAATTTGTTTAGCAACGGTGCTTTTTCCTGTTGAAGAAAATCCGTCTATGGCAATTGTAATGTTTTTCATTAAAATTATATTGGCCGTAAAGTTAAAAGTTATAAAGTAAAAAGTTGTTATTTTTTGTTGAAACTACTTTAAACTTTCAATTTTGTAAACATTAGGAACTCATTATTGTAAATCTATTTGTAAACCAAAAAAGTTTGAATTGGCTGCACTTGTATATTTTGCATGGGTGTAACTAAAGCGCATTTTATTCATTTTTATTGAAATACCTGCCGATAAGCCCTGAAAAATTTCGTTGATCTACAATTCTTAATTCTTCTGCTCTTCTAAAATTATATCCCAATCGAATATTAAAGCCACCTTCTGGAAAAATTTCTGCACCAAAAATAGTATGTCGCATCACCTGACCTAAAAAGCCTATTTCTTCGTCGGTTTGATTTCCATTTAAATCACTTGTTGTTCTTGCTGGATTTGGTCTTGCAATAGGCCATTCTTGTAGATTTTCTAAAGTAATATGCCAACGAATGGGCACATTTTCTAAACGTTGAGACATTCCAAAATCGACTTCAAAAGGTAATGTTTCATTTAAGACCTGCATAAGTGGTTATTTGTGTTCCAAAATTTCTAACTGCTAAAGCTGCACGAAAATCTAAATCTTCATTAATATAAAGCAAGCCAAAATCTACCGCTGCCCCAAACGAATTATATTGTTCTAATTTTGATGTGATTAGTTTTAGATTTCCTCCTGAATAAAAATCGGAATACCCTATTTGCGTTGCATACCCAAAAGACAAAGCGGTTTCGTTTCCGGTAAACGTTCCTGTAGAATTTCCATCTTCATCATACCCATCAAAAGACCCATAATTTACATAAGTGATTCCTGCATGAAATGTTTGTGTTCGTCTATCAATAGTATAAGCATATGCTGCCGTTCCATAACTTATTCCTCCTAAATAACTCGTGTAATTTAATGCCAATTGATTATCCATTTCAACATTGATGGTTGCTGGATTAAAAAGCCCTTGTGTTACATCGTAATCTACATTGGTTAACACTTTTCCTCCTAGAGCTGCCTGACGAGGCGACGAAACCAAATTCAAAAATTGATAGGTAGATTCTCCCCCAACCTGTGCATTTGTTAAGACACTAAAAAGCAAACAAAAAGTAGTGATAATTTTCTTTAGCATATTTACGATACAAAGTAAGTAAATCTATCTTAAAACGGATGTATGTATTTTTTATTTTAATTGAAAAGAATTCGGCGTGCTTTTGTATAAGGATTTGTTTGTAATTCTCATTCCCTAAAATTATTAATCATAAAAAAACCTCGAAGCTAATCGAGGTCTTTTCTTTTAGATTTTTAAAGTTTTTTAGCATTTTCTACCTTTTGATTAGTGATGGCTATTTTAATAACATCACTCATATCTGTTACGTAATGAAACGTTAATCCTTTTAAATATTCTTGTTTTATTTCTTCAATATCGCGTCTATTTTCTTCGCAAAGCAATATTTCTTTAATTCTTGCACGTTTTGCCGCAAGAATTTTTTCTTTGATACCACCAACAGGAAGTACTTTTCCACGAAGTGTAATTTCACCAGTCATTGCTAAACTTTTCTTTACTTTTTTCTGAGTAAATAACGATACTAACGATGTTAACATGGTTACTCCCGCACTTGGTCCATCTTTGGGTGTAGCACCTTCTGGTACATGAATATGCACATTGTATTTATCGAAAACATCTGAATCAATTCCGAATTCATCGGCGTTTGATTTTATATATTCCATGGCAATGGTAGCAGATTCTTTCATAACCGTACCTAAATTTCCAGTTATGGACATCGTACCTTTTCCTTTAGACAGAATTGATTCGATAAATAAAATGTCGCCACCAACACTGGTCCAAGCTAATCCAGTAACAACACCTGCAACATTATTATTTTCGTATTTATCGCGTTCTAATTTTGGTCCTCCAAGAACCTCAATAATATCTTCGTTTGTAACTTTAATATTATAAGACTCTTCCATTGCAATATTTTTGGCTGCATGACGCACCATTTTTGCAATTTGCTTCTCTAAACCACGCACACCAGATTCTCGTGTATAACCTTCAACAATTTTCTCTAACTGAGGTTTACCAATTTTTAAATGCTCATCGGTTAACCCATGCTCTTTTAATTGTTTTGGAAGCAAATGGCGTTTTCCAATTTCCACCTTTTCTTCGATGGTATAACCTGTAACGTTAATAATTTCCATTCGATCTCTTAGCGCCGGCTGAATCGATGACAAATTATTGGATGTTGCTATAAACATAACTTTAGAAAGGTCGTAACCCATTTCTAAGAAGTTATCGTAAAATTCATTGTTTTGCTCAGGATCTAATACTTCTAACATGGCTGATGAAGGGTCGCCCTGATGTGAATTAGACAGTTTATCTATTTCATCTAAAACAAAAACGGGATTGGATGTACCTGCCTTTTTTAAACTCTGAATAATACGCCCTGGCATCGCACCAATATATGTTTTTCTGTGTCCGCGAATTTCTGCTTCATCCCGTAATCCTCCTAAAGAGATGCGTACATATTCTCTACCTAAGGCTTCGGCAATCGACTTTCCTAAAGAAGTTTTCCCAACTCCCGGAGGCCCGTATAAACATAAAATTGGCGATTTCATATCGTTACGCAGTTTTAAAACTGCTAGATATTCTATAATGCGTCTCTTTACGTCTTCTAAACCAAAATGATCTCTATCTAATATGCGTTTAGCACGTTTTAGATCGAATTTATCTTTGCTATATTCATTCCATGGCAAATCTAGAAACAACTCCAAATAATTGCGTTGAATAGAATATTCAGCGACTTGCGGATTCATGCGTTGCAATTTCGAAATCTCTTTATCAAAATGTTTCGCTACTTTTTCATCCCACAATTTTTCATTAGCGCGCATTCGCATTTCTTCAACTTCTTCATCATGACTCACACCACCCAACTCTTCTTGAATGGTTTTCATTTGTTGATGCAAGAAATATTCACGCTGTTGCTGGCTCATATCCATTTGCACTTTGGACTGAATATCGTTTTTAAGTTCCAATTTTTGAAACTCAATATTCATATACTTAAGTGTCGCAAGCGCGCGTTTTTTAAGATCGTCTATTTCTAAAAGTGATTGTTTTTCAGCCACAGAAAGATTCATATTAGACGATACAAAATTGATTAAAAATGAATCGCTTTCTATATTTTTAATAGCAAACGAAGCTTCGCTTGGAATATTTGGACTTTCTTTAATGATACTTAAAGCCAAATCTTTTATCGATTCTATAATCGCTAAAAACTCCTTGTTTTTTAAGGCGGGTCTTGCCTCGGGAATTTCTCTTACCGTGGCGTTCATATAAGGGTCTTCTGTTAAAACCTCGGCCACTTTAAAACGTTTTTTTCCTTGAATAATTACGGTTACATTACCATCGGGCATTTTTAAAACACGTAATATTTTTGCAACCGTACCGATAGCATGAATTTCTTTTGCAGATGGATTCTCAACAGACTCGTCTTTTTGAGCTACTACCCCAATTACTTTGCTACCTTTATTAGCATCGTTTATTAGTCGGATAGATTTATCGCGACCTGCCGTAATAGGGATAACAACACCCGGAAATAAAACGGTATTTCGTAATGATAAAATAGGTAGTGTTTCGGGCAATGATTCATTATTTATTTCTGCTTCATCTTCAGGTGTCATTAGCGGAATTAATTCTGAGTTTTCATCAAAATCCTGCAATGACAAACTGTCAAGAGATATAAAATTAGATTTCTTCATATTTGTATTTAGGTCAATCTGTCATTAAAACAATTAGACCCTTTGTTTTTATTAATTTATAAAATAATACATTAAATTGATTATCAGTTACTTAACAACAATTTAATTTATTCACTCACTATTAAAGGTCAATAGCTATGCCATTTTTATAAATCTGAAATCTGAATTATAAACTTACAGTTTCCCTGCTTTCTTTAAAGCAAACAGTAAAACAATAGGAATTAAAAGCAAACCAATCATTAGTAAATTAGTTTGAAACAGATAGGGTGCTAATAAAAGTGTTGCAACAAAACCTCCAATGGCTCCACCAAAATGAGCATCATGACCAATATTACCAATTTTATTTTTCATTCCATAAATAGAATAAAGCAAATAGGCAATACCAAAAATGTAAGCTGGAATGGGTATTGGCACAAAAAACATATATAAATTCATGCCAGGTTGTAATAAAATTGCAGAATATAATATTCCGGTAACTGCTCCACTGGCACCAACGGCACTGTAATGATATTCGTTTCTATGAAAATAAATCGATAATAAACTCCCTAGATATTAAACTAACAATATAAATAATTATAAACCCTAACGCATCGACATAACTTATTACTGTGCTTGCAAAAAAATACAAAGTTAACATATTAAATAACAAATGCTGTGTATCTACATGTAAAAAACCAGAACTAAACATTCGTATTTTTTCACCACGTTGTACGGCACCAACATAAATTTGTATTTGTCGAAAAAACCGAAATCGCCAAAGCCTTTATAGGAAATAATAACATTTGCTGTTATTATAATGATAGTAATTAAATCTAAATTGCCCATGAATTGAAAGGTTTAAGTTGAAATTAGCATATATTTGCTGCTGCAAATCTAAAATTAATTCATGCAATTTTTAGCATATATTCTCATTTATCCCATTTTATGGATGGTTTCTATCCTTCCTTTTAGATTATTATATTTTGTTTCCGATTGTTTATATATTTTACTTTATTATGTTATTGGCTATCGCAAAAAGGTAGTTACCAATAATTTAAAACTTGTTTTTCCTGAAAAATCTGAAAATGAAATTGATACTATTAAGAAAAAAATTCTACAAGCATTTATGCGATATGTTTTTAGAAATGGCAAAGACTATGACTATTTCTGAAAAAGAACTAAAAAAACGATTTAAAATTCTAAATCCAGAAGAATTAAAACGCTTAGAGTCGTTAAACAAAAGTGTTTTGCTAATGTATGGACATTATGCAAGTTGGGAATGGTCGATTGTTTTACAAAATTATGTCAAATTCAAAGGCTTTGGAGTTTACAAAAAATTAGCAAATAAATATTTTGATAAGTTGGTTAGAGATATACGTTCAAAATATAAAACTGAATTAATTAGTACAAAAGAGACCATAAGTATTTTGACTGAAAATGAGACGGCAGGTAATAAAAGCATCACAGCTTTTTTAAGCGATCAATCGCCAAGACTTTCTAAAGAGGTGTACTGGGGATCATTTATGGGGATTGACGTACCTTGTTTTACGGGTGCAGAACGACTAGCCAAGAAATTAGACTTAACAATAGCTTATCTGAAAGTAAATAAAGTAAAACGCGGTTTTTATGAAGCAGAAATAATAACCCTTACTGAAAATCCAATAGAATTTAAAAACTATGAATTAACCGATTTGTTTCTTCGAGAAGTGGAAAAACAAATTTATAAAGCTCCTGAATATTATTTCTGGACGCATAAGCGTTGGAAGCATAAGAAAACTAATTAACAATTATAATTTTTAAGTATCTTCTACTAATAGACCAAAACAAAATCTTTGGTGGCTTCTAAATACACGGGGGTTGAAATAAGTAGATTAACAACCTTTATTAAATTATAATTTCTGAAATCATATTAATTAATATGTTTTCCCTGAGTTGTAAACGAAATTCCTTGTTGCCCAGATGTGGATAGCATAACACTTTCAAAAAATGGTTCTGTAGAATTTGGTTTTATACTCCAATTAAACAAAAAATTTGCTCCAGTTCCACCTTCTTTATCAGATTCATCGATAACAATTTCGACAGTTTCCATAGGAGCAATATAAATTGTATTATTAAAATAAGTTCTTATTGATTCTCCATGTGTGTTGTAATAAGTTGCCTTGTCTATAAAAACAGTATCATTTACATTTATATTTCTTAAACTTACAGTTGCTGTTAAACTTAGACTTCTATGTTCAGTTCCACTATAAATTTCTGAATATACTGATAAATAGGTTTTTCCATGAATCAAACTGTCTTTAGATGTTGTATTTGCCGTTCTTTTGTTCCAATTTGTTTCATTTATCGAGCTTATTTCTTTCTCTTTATCACATGAAATAATAAAAAGCATTAGTGTTATTAAAGTAAATAGCTTAGTTATAGTTTTCATGATTAAATATTTTAATTACATTAAAATCAGCCCTTTGCAAGAGCTCCAATTTCCTCTATAAATTTATCGGCCAAAACATCTGCTTCCTCTTGAGATTTTGCTTCCGTATATATTCTAATAATTGGTTCTGTATTACTTTTTCTTAAATGAACCCAACTTTCAGAAAAATCAATTTTTACACCATCAATAGTGGTTAATTGTTCGTTTTTATATCTGTTTTCAATACTTTTTAAAATACCATCAACATCTAAACCAGGCGTTAGTTCAATCTTCTTTTTACTCATAAAATAGTTGGGGTATGTTTTTCTAAGAGCGCTAACACTAATATTTTTGTCTGCTAACAAACTTAAAAATAAGGCAACTCCCACCAAAGCATCCCGTCCGTAATGTGCCTCTGGGTAAATAATACCACCATTACCTTCACCTCCAATTACGACCTTATTTTTCTTCATTAATTTAACAACATTTACCTCGCCTACTGCACTAGCTTCATAGGTTCCTCCATGCTTTTCTGTAACATCTCTTAAAGCTCTGGTAGAACTCATATTACTAACCGTATTACCAGGTGTTCTGCTCAATACATAATCTGCACAGGCCACTAAAGTGTATTCTTCACCAAACATATCGCCATTTTCATCTATAAAAGCTAATCTATCAACATCTGGATCTACTACAATTCCAAAATCTGCTTTATGTTTTACAACGGCTTCCGATAAATCGGTTAAATGTTCTTTTAAGGGTTCTGGATTATGTGGAAACTGGCCATTTGGTTCACAATAGAGTTTAACAACATCAACCCCTAAACGTTCTAGTAATAAGGGTATGGCAATTCCGCCGGTAGAATTTACTCCATCAACTACTACTCTAAATCGAGCATCTTCAATGGCGGTTACGTTTACTAGTTCTAAATCTAGTACTTCTATAATGTGTAAATCTATATACGATTTATTACGCGTTATTTTTCCTAAACTATCTACATCGGCAAAACTCATGCTATCGCTTTCAGCAATTTCTAAAATTTTCGCACCTTCAATATCGTCTAAAAATTCACCTTTAGCATTTAATAATTTTAAAGCATTCCATTGTTTTGGATTGTGACTTGCCGTTAAAATAATACCACCATCTGCATGCTCCATTGGCACTGCAATTTCAACTGTAGGTGTTGTAGACAATCCTAAATCAACCACATTAATACCCATGCCAACCAAGGTATTCATCACCAATTTCTGAATCATTTCACCAGAAATGCGTGCATCTCTACCAACAACTACTTTATAATCTTCTTTTTGTCGCTGTTGTTTTACCCAAACACCATACGCTGCGGCAAACTTAACAGCATCAATAGGTGTTAAATTGTCTCCAACTGTTCCACCAATAGTTCCTCTAATTCCTGAAATTGATTTAATAAGTGTCATAAATATTTTTTCATATTATATAGCAAATATAGCATTTCAAAATTGGAAATCTTAATTCGTAATTCGTAAATTTCCCAAATGAATTATTTAGCACACATTTATCTTTCGGGAGATAACAATCTAGTAACTATTGGAAATTTTATAGCCGATGGGATTAAAGGTAACTCCTATAAGAATTATCAGAAAGACATTCAAACAGGTGTGTTACTGCATAGAAATATAGACACATTTACAGATGCTCATGCTGTTTTTAGACAAAGTACAAAGCGTTTACATGAAAAATACGGGCATTATTCAGGTATTATTGTCGATATATTATACGACCACTTTTTAGCTAAAAACTGGCGTTTATATTCCGATACGGCACTTGATATATATGTCGACAAATTTTATAATTCTTTAGAACATCATTATGAAATACTACCCATACGAATTCAAAAATTAATGCCCTTTATGATTAACGATAATTGGCTCCTAAATTATGAATCTATTGAAGGGATATCGAGAGTTTTAAGCGGCATGAATAGGCGAACTAACAACCGTTCAAAAATGGATAAAGCTGTCGAAGATTTAGAACTTTTTTATACTGATTTTGAAACTGAATTCACCATTTTTTTTGAAGAGCTAATTAAATTTTCAGAGCAAAAATTAATCGAATTAAAAAGCATTTAAGTTTATGAAGCAATCGATAGTTTCTATTTTTTTATTGTTTTTAATTTTTGGGTGCAAATCCACCTTAAAAATAATTCCACAGAAAAAAGGCTTAGTAACAGAGCATGCCATGGTTGTTTCGGCACGCGAAGAAGCTTCAAGAATTGGTAGTGATATTCTAAAAATTGGAGGAAATGCCTTTGATGCTATGGTTGGCACCGAATTAGCTTTAGCCGTCGCTTACCCATATGCAGGAAACTTAGGTGGTGGCGGATTTATGGTTTACAGACAAGCAAATGGAGACATTGGCAGCATTGATTATCGAGAGATAGCACCGTTAGCTGCAACAAAAAACATGTATTTGGATGCGGAAGGAAATATTATTCCCAATAAAAGTACACAAGGAGCTATGGCTATTGGAATTCCAGGAACAATTGCTGGCGTATTCGCTGTTCATGAAAAGCTAGGTACACTGCCTATAGAAACAATCTTGAAACCAGTTGTAGCACTTGCTAGAAAGGGTATTATTGTTACTAACAAACAAGAAGAGCGTATAAAACATTATCAGCCATTATTTAAAAAAATAAATAAAGACTCCATACTTTTTGATAGACCTTGGAAAACAAACGATACCATTAAATATCCTGCCTTGGCAAGTACATTAGAACGCATAATGATAAATGGTAAAGATGAATTTTACAAAGGTGAAACAGCTAAAATATTAACGGAATTTATACAAGAAAATGGCGGTATAATTACCTTAGAAGATTTGGCGAATTATAAAGCAGTTTGGAGAACTCCTGTTGTTTTTAAGTATGATAATTTAAGGATAATTTCGATGGGACCACCTTCGAGCGGTGGCGTTTGTTTGGCTCAGATTATGAGTATGATTGAACCTTTTGAATTAGATAAATTCGGGCATAATACCGTTAAAAGCATTCAGGTAATTACAGAGGCAGAACGCAGAGCTTATGCCGATAGAAGTTACTTTTTAGGCGATCCAGATTTTGTTAAAATTCCTTTAGATACTTTAATAAGTAATTCGTATTTAACTAAGAGAATGCTAGATTTTTCATTTGAAAAAGCCACATCCTCTCAAGATGTTTCGCATGGTACAATAGACGTATTTGAAAGTGACGAAACCACCCACTACTCCATTATCGATCAGTTTGGAAATGCTATTTCGGCTACCACAACATTAAACGGTGCTTATGGGTCGAAACTGTATTGTACTGAACTTGGGTTTTTTCTGAATAATGAAATGGACGACTTTAGCAGTAAACCCGGTGTACCAAATATGTTTGGAGTAACGGGTGGTGAAGCTAATAGTATAGCGCCTCAAAAACGAATGCTAAGTTCTATGACTCCTACAATTGTTGAAAAAGATGGTGAATTACTCATGTCGGTAGGTACGCCGGGTGGTTCAACCATCATAACTTCGGTTTTGCAAACCATTTTAAATGTGCATGAATATAATATGAGTATGCAGGAAGCGGTTAATGCACCTCGTTTTCATCATCAATGGCTTCCAGATGAAATTCGAATGGAACCTAATTTATTTAGCTCTTCCACCATTAATAAACTTAAGAAACTAGGATATATAATTAATGAAAAAGATTCTCCAGTAATAGGCAAGGTCGATGGAATACTAGTTTTAAAGGATAAAGAGTTAGAGGGTGGTGCCGATTATCGAGGGGATGATACTGCTGTCGGATTTTAACTTTTTTCTTAGATTAAGCCATTAGTAATTAATAAATTAGTACGCGTTGAAACGTCTTAATAGACTTCGATTTTAATGAAATCTAAAAAATTAACTAAAATAATTGTTGGAGTTGTTGTGTTCTTAACACTGCCAAGTATTATATTTTTTGGTTTTGTATACTTTAAATATAATGAAGATTTGCCAACAGGAATTGAAGGCGAACAAGCGGATGCCTTAGCAGATAAAATGCTAAAAAGCATAAATTATGAAGCCTTTAAAAATACAAATTACATGGAATGGGCTTTTAGAAATAGGCATTTTTACAAATGGGATAAATCGAAAAATAAATGCGACGTGTTTTGGAAGGAATACAAAGTAAGCCTTGATTTAAATAACTACAAAAAAAGCAAAGCTTATGTGCATAGTTTTAAAGCTGATACTAAAATGAGCGAAGAGCTTATAAAAACGGCGATAAATTACTTTAATAATGACTCGTTTTGGTTGGTAGCTCCCTACAAAGTATTTGATAAAGGCACCGAAAGAAGACTTGTTAAACTTGAAAATTCAGAAGAAGCACTTTTGGTAACCTATAAATCTGGAGGATCAACACCTGGAGATTCATATTTGTGGTTATTTGATAATCACGGAAGACCAAAAGCTTTTAAAATGTGGACTTCTATATTACCCGTTAAAGGACTAGAAGCGAGTTGGACCGATTGGACAACAACAGAAAGCGGCGCACAATTACCGCTATTTCATAAAATGTTCATCTTTGGGCTAGAAATCAACCATATTAAAGGTACCTTATAAATTTATTAACTTCATTAGTTGTGATTGTCTTAGTAATCAGGTTTAATAGTTAAATTTTTGTTAATTCGTTACTATTTCAGGTTGCTGCTTTTTTTTCATTATACCTAGTAAAATTATAGGGTTAAACCATTAATTGAAATTGTTTAATCAAATAATACCATTCACAAATAAGGGTAAAGTCAAATTAAGTGTGGCGTTGGATTAAATAAACCCTAAAAATTTAAGGTTTCATAAAAATTAAAACGCTCAATATTAATAGTCTTACTATCATAAAAAAGATTTTTACTTTTTATATTCGCAGTATTATTATTAAAAACTATTAAAAAATGAAAAAATTACTTTACCTATTAGTCTTTACGTGTGGTGTTTCATTTGCAACTTCAAATACTGAAATTGGATTAAAGGATAATAATCCAGAGGTTGGAGATGTGTTAAAAATAAATACCCCAAAAAACCTTTCGTTTAAGCATATTGATTTTCCTAATTTAAATATTATTGCTAAACGAGGCGGACAACCAAATTACAAAAGTGTTTATGGAGAGCTTGTTATCGTAAAAAAAGTGATAGACAAACATGGAGATACTCATGTAGTCCTAGCCAGAAAAGATGGTAAAAAGTTCTTTGGTTTTCAAAAACATGTAAGCGCACATTACAGCAACTCTATCGAAGCAGGAGAAATTATTAAGGTGCAATAAGCATTTATTTTAAGGTCGCTTAAAAACCACTACCATTGTTTACACAAATATTTTCGATTTTTACATTAAGTTGGTTTAAGAACTATAGCTTCCCTATTCCGTTAATAAAAACACATTATGATTTTTGCCCTACAAAACGATGGTTTTCCGATTTAAAAAGAATATTAAAACTGGTTAAACTACCGTAAATTCTGGTTATATATTGTTGCAAGTCTATTTTCCCCTGTTCATCAAGATCACTGGCATTAATCCTTTGTTCCATAACTCTCAAGCGATCTCTAACCATAGTTATTTTGTGAAAAAACGTATCAATTGGAAGTTCATAAGATTTTAGAGATGCATCACCGGGTTCAAAAATTAATTTTCCACCTTTATATTTATCTGCAATTGGTACTACTTCACTAGCATCACTCCACTTTTTTAAGATATTAACTAAACTGCTTTCAACATCAAAAAAACTAACTGTATCTACATCACCATCTGCGGCGTCTATGATTTCAAATTCACTATCCAAATCAATAGTTTCCAATCCTTTTTCAATAAAAGTTACCCAATAATGTTGGTTTGTAACGTTGGTAATTACACCCTTCCCAAATTCCGAATGATTTATGCGCGATCCAATTCCTAATAATTTCATAATTACATGGCTTCTGTTAAAACAGAAATTAGTTAAATATTAAACAGTTTTTTTATGTTTCTAAAGTATAAAAAATGAGGCAACATCAAAATAATTCTTCAATATTTAAATTAAATATTTTTCAGTTTTTAAGGTGATTTACATTCAAATAAATATATTCTTCAAAAGAAATAAACCAAAATATTATATTTGACGTATAAGTACAAACGATTTTAGTCGTTAATTTGAAATATAATAAACTTGAAATATGAGGCTAACATTAAGATTTATTACTTTTTTAACGTTGTTTGTTTTAGTATGCAGTTTTAGTTCTTCTAAAAACATTTATAGAAATCATTATTTTTCGACCAATTTAACTTCAGAAATTTTAAGTGACACAACTGATACAGACTCATCTCTAGCTGTTTACACTACGTTTAAAGAAAATGCTCATGCCTCATATTACCACGATAAATTTAATGGCAGAAAAACGGCCAGTGGTGAAAAATTTGATAATGATTTGTATACTGCCGCTCACAAAACATTAAAATTCGGCACCAAAATAAGAGTTACCAATACAGTAAACGATTCTTCAGTAATTGTTACGGTTAACGATAGAGGTCCTTTCGTAAAAGGTCGTGAAATAGATTTATCGAAAAAAGCTTTTATGGAAATTGCCAAAAACAAACTTCGTGGCCATTTAATTGTAAACATTGAAATTCTAGAGGAAAATTTATAAGCCTTCAGCAAAAGGGTTTCATTTTATTTTAACAAAACTCTAAATAAACTTCGCTTCATTTTTAGTTTTAGAATCTGTACCTTTGCGCTTTTGCCTATTTATGAGCCAATTCGACGATTTTATTGAAGTAAAGGGAGCAAGAGTTCACAATTTAAAAAACATTGATGTTTCCATTCCACGCGAGAAACTTGTAGTTATTACAGGTCTTTCTGGTAGCGGAAAATCATCTTTGGCTTTTGATACGATTTATGCTGAAGGACAACGTCGTTATATTGAAACGTTTTCGGCATATGCTCGTCAGTTTTTGGGTGGCTTAGAACGACCAGATGTTGATAAAATTGATGGTTTATCTCCTGTAATTGCAATAGAACAAAAAACAACCAGCAAATCGCCTCGTTCCACTGTTGGTACCATTACCGAAATTTACGATTTTCTTCGCCTTCTTTACGCTCGCGCAAGTGATGCTTATAGTTACAACACAGGCGACAAAATGGTAAGTTATAATGATGAGCAAATTAAGGCACTTATTATTAATGATTTTAAGGGAAACCGTATAAATATTTTAGCCCCAGTAGTGCGCTCTCGAAAAGGCCATTATCGCGAATTATTCGAACAAATTGCAAAACAAGGTTTTGTAAAAGTGAGAACAGACGGAGAAATAAAAGACATCGCAAAGGGCTTAATGTTAGATCGTTACAAAACTCACGATATTGAAATTGTTATTGATAGATTGGTTATAGACGACACTGCAGATAACGAAAAACGTCTTACCGAAACAATAAATACAGCCATGTATCATGGTGAAGATGTGCTTATGGTTTTAGACCAGGATACTAACGAAACACGGTATTTTAGTAGAAACTTAATGTGCCCTTCATCAGGAATTTCGTATCCCAATCCCGAACCAAATAATTTTTCGTTTAACTCACCAAAAGGAGCATGTCCTAATTGTAACGGTATTGGCACACTTTATCAGGTAAACGAAAATAAAATTATTCCAGACCAAGATATTTCTATCAAAGCAGGTGCCTTGGCACCTCATGGTCCAGAAAAAAATAGCTGGATTTTTAAACAATTTGAAACCATCGCACAACGCTATAACTTTAAATTATCTGATCCCTATAAGGATATCCCAGAAGAAGCCAAACAAGTAATTTTATATGGTGGTAATGAAAAGTTTTCGGTTGAAAGCAAAACATTAGGGGTTACACGAGATTATAAAATAGATTTTGAAGGTGTAGCCAATTTTATTGAAAATCAATACAAGACAGCCGAATCTACATCGTTAAAAAGATGGGCAAAAGATTATATGGACAAAGTTGTATGTCCAGAATGTGAAGGATCTCGTCTTAAAAAAGAATCACTGTATTTTAAAATAAATAATAAAAATATTGCTGAACTTGCCAATTCAGATATCATAGAATTAACGAATTGGTTTAACGATTTACACAACCATTTATCAGACAAGCAATTTAAAATAGCTGAAGAAGTCATAAAAGAAATTAAATCGCGGTTACAATTCTTGCTCGATGTTGGTTTAAACTATTTATCCTTAAACCGAAGTTCAAAATCCTTATCAGGTGGTGAAGCGCAACGTATTCGGTTGGCAACGCAAATAGGCTCACAACTGGTTGGAGTGCTTTATATTTTAGACGAACCAAGTATTGGTTTACATCAACGAGATAACGAAAAGCTTATAAACTCATTAGTGTCCCTTCGAGATATTGGAAACTCCGTAATTGTTGTAGAGCATGATAAAGACATGATAGAACGAGCAGATTACGTTATTGATATTGGTCCGAAAGCCGGAAAACATGGTGGTGAAATTATTAGCATCGGGTCGCCTAAGGAATTATTAACGCATCATACTTTAACCGCCGATTATTTGAATGGTGTTAAAAAAATTGAAGTTCCTAAAAAACGACGTACAGGAAACGGAAAATTCCTTGAGCTTAAAGGTTGTACGGGTAATAATTTAAAAAATGTATCGGTTACGTTTCCGCTAGGAAAAATGATTGGTGTTACCGGTGTTTCAGGAAGTGGTAAATCAACACTTATTAACGAAACCCTCTACCCCATTCTAAATGCTTATTATTTTAATGGCGTAAAAAAACCAATGCCTTATAAAAGCATTAAGGGTTTAGAACACATAGATAAAGTAATTGATATAAACCAATCGCCAATTGGACGAACACCACGAAGTAATCCGGTAACCTATACCAAAACATTTCGATGAAATAAGGAGTTTGTTTGCTCAAATTCCCGAAGCTATGATTCGTGGTTATAAAGCCGGTCGTTTTAGTTTTAATGTTAAAGGTGGTCGATGTGAAACCTGCCAAGGTGGTGGATTACGAGTAATTGAAATGAATTTTCTTCCTGATGTATATGTAGAATGCGAAACTTGCCAAGGAAAACGATTTAACCGAGAAACATTAGAAATTCGATATAAAGGAAAAACCATTTGTGATGTCTTGGATATGACCATTGAAGAGGCTGTTTCATTTTTTGAAAATATTCCTAAAATTTATAACAAACTTAAAACTATCAAAGATGTTGGTTTAGGATATATCACTCTAGGGCAACAAAGCACAACGCTTTCTGGTGGTGAAGCACAACGGGTAAAACTGGCTACAGAACTTTCAAAAAGAGATACAGGAAATACGTTTTATATTTTAGACGAACCTACAACAGGGCTTCATTTTGAAGATATTAGAGTTTTAATGATTGTTCTGAACAAATTGGCCAATAAAGGAAATACCGTTTTAATTATTGAACACAATTTAGATGTGATTAAAACCGTTGACCACATTATTGATATTGGCTATGAAGGTGGAAAAGGAGGCGGACAAATTATTGTAGAAGGAACTCCTGAAGAAGTTGTAAAGCACAAAAAAAGTTATACTGCCAAATTTCTTAAAAAAGAATTAAATTAGCATGCATCTATTTAAATTTTAAATAGTTTAAAAAACAGAATACAGAAAAAATAATCCTCTAATAATTACAGAAAAAAGACTAAAATAAATGAGATTAGAACGCATAATAAAGCTTGGAATGAAATTAAAACAAACGATTCTTGGGCTATTTTTAAAATAATGGGCGAATTTGTTAGTGGTTATGAAAAACTAAGTAAAATAGGACCTTGTGTATCAATATTCGGGTCTGCCAGAACAAAACCAGATCACAAATATTATAATCTTGCCGAAAAAATAGCAAAAAAAATTGTTGAAGCTGGTTATGGTGTAATTACTGGTGGTGGCCCTGGAATTATGGAAGCAGGTAATAAAGGTGCTCATTTAGGTGGAGGAACTTCAGTTGGACTTAATATCGACTTACCATTTGAGCAACATGATAACCCTTATATAGACTCAGATAAAAGTTTAGATTTCGATTACTTTTTTGTTCGAAAGGTCATGTTTGTAAAATACTCTCAAGGATTTGTAGTAATGCCTGGTGGCTTTGGCACTTTAGATGAACTGTTTGAAGCAATGACGCTTATTCAAACACATAAAATTGAGAAATTCCCTATTATTCTAGTAGGAACTACATTTTGGAAAGGACTTTTTGAATGGATAAAATCGACACTTTTAGAATCATTTGGAAATATAAGTCCTAAAGATTTAGATTTAATTCATTTGGTTGATACCGAAGAAGAAGTGATTACAATTTTAGATGCCTTCTATAAAGAATCAAGACTAAGCCCAAACTTTTAATACTTATTAAGGAATTAAAAGAGAAGCTCGGATTTTACGGGCTTACTGGCGATATTTTATTATATTGCAACGCCTTACATGAAATATTAACCTTTAATTTTCCATACTAAATTGATATTACGTCTTTTCAGTTGTGTTTTATATGTTTTAACTTGTTACGCTAGCTTTGGTCAAAATATAATTGACTTAAAAGCTGTTTTTGATATTGAAAGCAAACAAATAACAATATCACAAACCATACAGTACCAAAATACAACACCAGACGCATTACAAACTATCTATTTAAACGATTGGAATAATAGCTATTCTACAAAAAAAACACCACTCGCCATTCGTATTGCCGATGAATACAAAAATGATTTTCATCTAGCAAAAAACTCCGAAAGAGGCTATTCGGTGATAACTTCGATAAAACAAAATGGCGAACTCTTACAATTTGAACAATTAAAAAAACAAAATGATATTATTAAGGTTGAATTGAATGAAGCTTTACCTCCCAATGGCGTTTATGTCCTTCAATTAGAATATATAGTTCAAATACCGAGCGATAAATTTACAAGCTATGGTATAACCAGCACGGGCGATTTAAACTTAAGATATTGGTATATAACACCCGCTATTTATAATGGTAAATGGCATTACTACAGCAATAAAGATTTAGACGATTTATTTATCCCACCTGCAGATGTTAGTTTAAATATACAATATCCTAAAGGCTATGTTTTAACATCAGAATTAAACGCAAGCCAACACGTTCAAAATACTACAAATCAATCAATTACACTGCAAGGTAAAAACATTATTAATAATAAGCTATTTTTAAGTAAAACCCCGGATTATAAAGCGATTCAAAATAATAAAATCACTTTAATTTCTAACATAAATGATGAGGGATTAGAAATTATTGATAAGGTTTTAATCACCGAAAAAGTCACAAATTTTATATTTAAAAACTTTGGCGACTACCCACATGATAAGCTTTTGCTCACTCAAATTGATTATGATAAGGACCCTATTTACGGACTTAATTTTTTACCAAATTTTATAAAACCATATCCTAATCATTTTCAATACGAATTAAAGTTATTAAAAATTGCGTTGCACAATTATTTAGAAAATACGCTTCTTTTAAACCCACGTACCGAACAATGGCTCATTGATGGTATTCAAATTTATTATTTAATGAATTATGTTGACGAGCATTATCCTAATATGAAATTTTTAGGAACGTTAGCAAATATTTGGGGTGTTCGATCTTTTCATGCATCCAGTATGAAATTTAACGATAAGTATGTATTGGCCTACATGCTAATGGCTAGAACAAATCGAGATCAGCCACTATCCATGGCAAAAGATTCTTTATTAAAATTTAATAAAAGCATTGCCAATAAATATAAAGCCGGCGTTGGATTAAAATATCTGGGTGATTTTATTAACCACGATGTCGTTGTAAATGGTTTATCTTCTTTTGTTATTGAAAACAAATTAAAACCAATTACTACTGCCGATTTCGAAACGTATTTAAAATTAAGAACCAATAAAAATATCGATTGGTTTTTTAAAGATTATTTAACGACTAGAAAAAAAATAGATTTCAAAATAAAAGAGGTTCAAAAAGCTGAAGATTCTATAACGGTAACTATAAGAAATAAGCGCGATAACGATATGCCTATTTCGCTATATGCTCTAAATAACGATAGTATTATTTCGAAATATTGGATTGAAAATATTGATAAATACAAAACAATAACAATTCCAAGAAATGATGCAAATAAGCTCGTTTTAAACTATAATAACGTTATTCCTGAAATTAACGAAAGAGATAATTGGAAATCGTTAAAAGGATTCTTTTTTAACAACAAACCTTTACAATTTAGAGTTTTTCAAGATATCGAAGACCCATATTATAACCAGGTATTTTTTATGCCAATTGCCGAATTTAACAACATTTATGATGGCTTTACCCTTGGTTTAAGAATTTATAATAAAACAGTTTTAAGAAAACTATTTAACTACCGTTTCGAACCGCAATATTCACTGAAATCGCGCACACTTACAGGCTCTGGATTTGTTGCCATGACCCACTATTTAGAAAATAGCGACCTATATGCCATCAATTATGGTTTAAGTGCGGGGTATTCTTCATACGCCGAAAACTTATTTGTTAGGCAAATATCGCCATCGTTAGTATTTCTTTTTAGAGAAGAAAACGACTTTCGTTCTAATAAAAAAGAGTCTCTTACGCTTAGATATGTTGATATTCATAGAGACAAAGACTTAAACAATGTCTTAACATCAAACGAACCTAATTATGGGATTTTTAATGCGCGTTATATTGATTCAGACGATAATTTAATTAATTTCAAAAAATGGTCCACAGATGTGCAAATTACAAAAAACTTTAGCAAAGTATCATTTAACTACGAATACAGAAGGCTTTTTGAAAATAACTCGCAATTAAATTTGCGTTTCTTTACGGGGATGTTTTTAAGTAACAAAAACGATCCGAATTCGAATTATTTTAGTTTTGCTCTAGACAGACCAACAGATTACCTATTTGAGTATCCGTATTTAGGAAGATCTGAAGCTTCAGGTATCTTTAGTCAACAATACATTGACGCCGAAGGAGGATTCAAATCGAAATTAGAAACACCGTTTGCAAATCAATGGATGTCAACCGTAAATGTCAGCACTTCCTTATGGAAATATGTTTTACTTTATGGTGACATTGGGCTCTTAAAAAGTAAATATGACAATCCGCATTTAGTCTATGATTCCGGATTTAGAATTAATTTAGTAACCGATTATTTTGAAATTTATCTGCCCTTATATTCAAACTTGGGTTGGGAAATAGGACAACCACGTTACGACCAAAAAATTAGATTTAAATTTACAATCGATCCTCAAGCATTACTCGGATTATTTAGAAGACGTTGGTATTGATTATTATGTTTTGAATTATTATTAATAAAAAACAATATTTATTGACAATAATTTAAATAAATTTGGAATACTTCTAAATTATTAGGAATCAAACAACTTTAAGTTTAGAATTTTAATTGCTAAAACCGTAAACTTTAACTATTTTTGTCGCTTGCCAAAGCAATCCAATTATGCAAACTACTCCAGATTTGAAAGATAATTTATCATTTGAAGATTTTAAAACGGA
Organism: uncultured Flavobacteriaceae bacterium; assembly: GCA_963704215.1. Lineage (GTDB taxonomy): Bacteria > Bacteroidota > Bacteroidia > Flavobacteriales > Flavobacteriaceae > Mariniflexile. The sequence continues at coordinate 162,109 of CAVPHK010000001.1, read as the reverse complement.
AGTACTTAACGACTATCAAATTGCTGTTAGAAGTAGGGAATGTAGTTTATTAGGTCGTAGAGAAGTTTTAACAGGGAAAGCTAAATTTGGTATTTTTGGTGATGGCAAAGAAGTACCACAACTAGCCATGGCAAAATCCTTTTTAAAAGGTGACTGGCGTTCCGGCTACTATCGAGACCAAACATTTATGATGGCCATTGGAGAATTAACAATGAATCAGTTTTTTGCTGGTTTATATGCCAACACCAATTTAGAATTAGAACCTATGTCTGCCGGAAGACAAATGGGAGGTCATTTTGTAACGCATAGTTTAAACGAAGACGGTAGCTGGAAAGATTTAACCAAACAATATAATTCAAGTGCAGACATCTCTCCTACCGCTGGTCAAATGCCCCGATTATTAGGGTTAGCTCAAGCATCAAAAATATTCAGACAAGAAGAAGGCATCAATACTAATAACTTTTCGGTTAAAGGAAACGAAGTAGCTTGGGGAACTATAGGAAATGCAAGTACTAGTGAAGGTTTATTTTTTGAAACCATTAACGCGGCAGGAGTACTTCAAGTGCCCATGATTATAAGTGTGTGGGATGATGAGTATGGTATTTCAGTACATGCAAAACATCATACAACCAAAGAAAACATATCCGAAGTATTAAAAGGATTCCAAAGAGAAAACAATCAAAAAGGTTATGAAATTCTTCGTGTTAAAGGTTGGGATTATGCGAATTTGGTAGAAACCTACCAAGAGGCTTCTGCCATAGCAAGAGAAGAGCATGTACCAGTATTAATTCATGTGTTAGAATTAACACAACCACAAGGTCATTCTACCTCAGGTTCGCATGAGCGCTATAAAAATTCTGATAGACTTGCATGGGAAGCAAAATATGATTGCAATGTAAAAATGCGAGAATGGATTATTGAAAGCGGAATTGCAACCAACGAATCACTTATCGAAATAGAACGTTCTATTAAGCGTGAAGTTAGAGAGGCTAAAAAAAATGCTTGGAATACCTTTTTAAAACCCATTATAAAAGAGCAATCAGAGGTAGTTAGTTTACTTAAACAACTGGCTGCTGTTAGCGAAAACAGTGTGTTTATAGAAAAAATTAAAGATGCAATTGCTTCCATCGACGAGCCAACTAGAAAAGATATATTATCTCAAGCCCGAAAAGCTTTGGTTTATACCTTAAAAGAGCAGTCTGCAGAAAAAGATCAATTAAGAAATTGGATTGATAAAAATATCGAGAATACACAACCACATTTTAGTTCGCATTTATATTCTGAAACAAATAAATCGAATATTTTCGTTAAAGAGGTTAAACCTGCTTACGATGAGGAAGCAGCTCTTGTTGACGGACGAATAATTCTTCGTGATAATTTTGATGAAATATTTAAAAAATATCCAGAAGCTCTCATTTTTGGTGAAGATACCGGTAATATTGGCGATGTTAATCAAGGTTTAGAAGGGTTACAAGAAAAGTATGGTGAATTAAGAGTTGCTGATACAGGTATTAGAGAAGCTACTATTATTGGTCAAGGTATTGGGATGGCCTTGCGTGGTTTAAGACCAATTGCCGAAATTCAATATTTAGATTATATTCTTTATGGATTACAAATTATAAGCGACGATTTAGCAACTACGCATTACAGAACAAAAGGAAAGCAAAAAGCACCTTTAATTATTAGAACCCGTGGCCATAGATTAGAAGGTATTTGGCATTCAGGATCTCAATTGGGTGGTATTTTAAATTTAGTACGAGGTGTAAATGTTTTAGTGCCAAGAAACATGACTAAAGCTGCTGGTTTTTATAATACACTTATTAAAAGGCGATGATCCTGCTATTGTTGTAGAATGTCTAAATGGCTACAGATTAAAAGAAAAATTACCAAATAATTTAGGAGCTTTAAAAACACCTATTGGTGTTGTTGAAACTTTAAAAGAAGGTAACGATATTACATTAGTTTCTTACGGTTCTACACTTCGTATTGTAGAACAAGTTGCTAAAGATTTAATAGCTGTTGGTATCGATGCCGAAGTTATAGATGTACAATCTTTATTACCTTTCGATATTAACCATGACATTGCAAAAAGTATTCAAAAAACCAATCGTGTGATGATTATTGATGAAGATGTTCCTGGAGGTGCATCGGCATATATTTTAAACGAAATATTAAACGTACAAAATGCCTATCAATATTTAGATAGTCAACCAAAAACACTCACAGCTAAATCACACAGACCCGCTTATGGTAATGATGGCGATTATTTCTCAAAACCATCTTATGAAGATATATTTGAGGCCGTTTACAGTGTAATGCACGAAGCAAATCCTAGCGATCTTTCCAAAGTTGCGATAAAATCTTAAGCTCCATAAATATGAAACAAAACTTTATCGATACGGCATTATTAATTCTCAGAATTGGTTTTGCAGGTTTGATGCTTACTCATGGCATCCCAAAAATTAATATGCTTTTTGAAAGTCCTATAAAATTTGCAGACCCAATTGGAGTTGGCGAACCGCTATCGCTAATATTAACATTAATTGGTGAAGTTGTTGCACCTATTCTAATTTTAGTGGGCTATAAAACAAAGTTAGCAGCTGTACCGGGTATTATTACCATGTTTGTTGCGGCATTTGTAGTGCACGCAAGCGATGCTCTTGATGTAAAAGAAAAAGCAATATTGTATTTAATTGCATTTGTTGTTATTTTATTTGCTGGTGCTGGTAAGTATTCTATTGATGGTTATAAAAAATAATTAAGTTTGAAAGGTGCTTCACTTGCCGACATAAAAAAAGAATTAAGTCATAAATCGTATAACGAAATGGCGGAACTATGCTTGCGCCTTGCTCGATTCAAAAAAGAAAATAAGGAGCTCCTCACCTATTTAATTTTCGAATCTCAGAACGAAGAAGGTTATATAGAATCGGTTAAGTGCTATATAGACGAGCAATTTGAGCTTATAAACCCTGCTAGTTATTTTTACATTCGTAAAAGTGCCCGAAAAATTTTAACCAACACGAAAAAGTTTATTCGGTATTCACAAAACAAAGAAACCGAAGTGGCACTACTTCTCTATTTTTGTAAAAAACTAAAAGCCTTTTCTCCAAGTATTAAATACAGTACCCAGTTGCAAAACATGTACAATCGCCAAGTATTATTAATAAAAAAAATTGTCGCGACACTACACGAAGATTTGCAGTACGATTTTAATTTAATGCTAAAAGATTTATAGTAGCCATAATCTTTTATTGGTTTTTAGATTTAAAAAGCTAAATTAGCATAACTACAATTTTAAAACATTTTTATTCTTCTTGTAGGTGCTTTTTCGAGAAAAGACACTTACCCAGAGAACAATATTACAAATATGAAACTATGAAAAAAAACATCTTTATTATTCTTAGCATTATTCAGTATTACTCAGATTATTCAAGCACAAGAAGACAAATACCTATGGCTTGAAGAAGTTGACGGTCAAAAAGCATTGGAATTTGTAGAGAGTCAAAACAAAACTACTCTTGCAAGAATTAAGTAAAGAAAAAGACTATCAAGACATTTACGATAAAAGTTTAGAAATATATAATTCCACCGAAAGAATAGCATATCCAACCATTCGAGGAAATTACGTCTATAATTTCTGGAAAGATAAAGATCATGTAAGAGGTATTTGGAGAAGATGTCCTATTAAATAACTATACAAATGGAAATCCAATTTGGGAAACACTTCTTGATATAGACGAACTTTCAAAAAAAGATGATATAAAATGGGTATATAAAGGAAGTACTGGTCTATATCCAGATTATAATCGTTTTTTAATTCAACTTTCAAAAGGTGGTGGCGATGCAGTTGATTATTAAAGAATTTGATGTAAATAAAAAGCAATTTATAGAAAACGGATTTTTATATTGCCAGAATCAAAAGGTTCTGCAAGTTATGTAGATGAAAATACTTTGATTGTTACAACCGATTTTGGAGAAGGTACCATGACTACTTCCGGTTATCCTAGACAAGTAAAACTATGGAAACGTGGTACTTCAGTTAAAAGATGCCCAACTTATTTATGAAGGAGAATCTACAGATGTCGTGTATCTGTGGTCTATAGTTTTACGTGATGGTTCAGAGTCATACATATTGATTAACCGAGCTCCATACTTTTTTACGGATCAAACATTTGTTTGGGTAAATAATAAAATCATAAAATTAGATATTCCTGATGATGCTGAACTAAAAATCATTTTAAATAATCAATTGATTATTCAATTAAAATCAGATTGGAAAGTAAATACTAAAACCTATAAAACAGGGAACGCTTTTAAGTCTAAATTTTACTGAATTATTAAAAGGTAATAAAGAAATTCAAGTCATTGTTGAACCTGATGAATTTTCAAGTATTTCAGAAGTTTCAACTACCAAAAACAAATTACTTATCAACTTATTAACAAATGTTACTAGTCAATTATACATCTATTCATTCAGCAACGAAAAGTGGACTAATGAAAAAGTAAAGGCTCCCGATTTCGGAACTATTTCTATTGTAGCAACCGATGATCTTTCAGACCAGTATTTCTTTAATTTTCAAAACTTTCATAACACCATCAACCTTGTATTTCGCAGATGCAAACAACAACACATTTAAACGCTTACAAGTCACTTCCAGCTTATTTTGATGCCAGTAAATATGAAGTAAAACAATTCAAAGCGAAATCAAAAGATGGAACCATGGTTCCTTACTTTTATGGTATCTGGAAAAGATATGAAAAATGATGGAACCAACCCGACACTTAGTATATGCTTATGGCGGATTTGAAGTCTCTCAGCAACCCTTTTATTCTGCAACATTTGGAGTAGTCATGGTTAGATAAAGGTGGTGTTTTTGTACTTGGCCAATATTCGTGGTGGTGGCGAATATGGTCCAAAATGGCATCAAGATGGAATTAAAGAAAAAAGACAAAATGTATTTGACGATTTATATGCCGTATCTGAAGATTTAATTTCCAAAAAAATAACCTCACCAAAACATTTAGGTGTCATGGGCGGAAGCAATGGCGGTTTATTAGTGGGTGTTGCTTTTACACAACGACCAGATTTATACAATGCTGTGGTATGCTCAGTCCCTTTGTTAGACATGCAACGCTATAACAAACTATTGGCAGGTGCTAGTTGGATGGGAGAGTTTGGAAATCCTGATATTCCAGAAGAATGGGAATACATAAAAAAATATTCACCCTATCATAATCTTAAAGAAGGACGTGGATTATCCAGAAGTATTCTTTTATACATCTACCCGTGATGATAGAGTGCACCCTGGACATGCCCGAAAAATGGTTGCTAAAATGAACGATATGGGTTATAAAACCTATTACTATGAAAATACTGAAGGCGGTCATGCAGGCTCTTCAACCAATGAACAAAGTGCTAAAATGAATGCCATGATGTTTTCCTATTTATTGATGAAATTAAAGTAGTTTCTTCAAATTAAATAAATGCCATAGCAAATTCGAAATATTATTTGCGCTGACCCAAAAAGGAATAGCATTAAGAGTGACACTTTTGGTAACTCTTAAATAAAAAGCAATTGTATATTATGACGCTTTCATTTGATTATTTGGCGACTTTCAAGTGATGTTTTAAATAACAAAATGAAAAAAAATATGTAATTTTGCACTCTTAAAAAGTAAACAAATGAAAATTTCTTACAATTGGTTAAAACAATTTATTAAAATTGATTGGACACCAGAACAAACCAGCGAATTACTTACCGATTTAGGATTAGAAGTTGAAGGCATAGAAGTATATCAATCGGTTAAAGGCGGATTAGAAGGTATGGTTATTGGCGAAGTTTTAACATGTATTGCAGCACCCAAATGCGGATAAATTAAAAATAACTACAGTTAATATTGGTGAAGACTCACCTTTACAGATAGTATGTGGCGCTCCTAATGTTGCTGCTGGACAAAAAGTACCTGTTGCTACTATTGGTACAACATTATATACCGAAGCTGGAGAAGCTTGGACCATTAAAAAAGGGAAAATTAGAGGTGAAGAAAGCCATGGTATGATTTGCGCTGAAGATGAACTTGGCTTAGGGAAATCTCACGATGGTATTATGGTTTTAGCAGACGATTTAATAGTTGGAACACCTGCTGCTACTATTTTTGAAATTGAAAACGATCAGGTTTTCGAAATAGGCTTAACACCAAATCGCGCGGATGCCATGAGCCATTTAGGAACTGCACGCGATTTAAAAGCTGGGTTATTACAAAAAGACATAAACCTAGAGTTTATAACACCATCGGTTAGCGCATTTCATGTAGACACACGTACCTTACGTATAGATGTGGATGTAAAAGACAAGGAATTAGCGCCACGATATTGCGGTATTACCATTTCTGGCATTACTGTTAAACCATCCCCGAAGTGGTTACAGCATCGTTTAAAAGCAATTGGTTTAAAACCAATAAACAATATTGTGGATGCTACTAATTTTGTTTTACACGATTTAGGACAGCCATTGCATGCGTTCGACGCACTAAAAATTGCAGGAAACAAGGTGGAAGTAAAAACATTACCCGCTGGAACTAAATTTACAACTTTAGATGGTATTGAGCGTGTGTTGCATGAAGATGATTTAATGATTTGCGATGCCGAAAAACCCATGTGTATTGCTGGCGTTTTTGGTGGTATACATTCTGGTGTAACCGAAACCACTACAAGTATATTTTTAGAAAGTGCTTATTTTAATCCGGTTAGTATCAGAAAATCGGCTAAACGTCATGCATTAAATACCGATGCCTCATTTAGATTCGAACGTGGTATAGACCCAAATATAACAGAATACGCATTAAAACGTGCCGCTATCCTTATAAAAGAAGTGGCTGGTGGCGAAATTTCAAGTGAAATTATCGATGTTTATCCTAATAAAATTGAGGATTTTCAAGTGCGATTAAGTTTTGAAAACGCGGCAAAATTAATAGGTGAAGAAATTCCGAAAGAAATTATTAAACGTATATTAACCTCGTTAGAAATTAAAGTAAACAACGTTACAGAAACAGGATTAGGATTAATGGTTCCTGCTTACAGAAATGATGTAACACGTGAAGCGGATATAATTGAAGAAATACTACGTGTTTACGGATATAACAATATTAAAACCACCGAAAAATTAAATGCTTCTATTTCTAATTCAAGTCGTTTTGAAGATTATAAAATACAGAATATAGTAGGCAATCTATTGGCAGCTCAAGGTTTTTACGAAATTCTGTCAAACTCACTTACAACGCCAAATTATACAAATTTAAGCGAGCATCTAAAAAAAGAACACAACATCCATATATTAAACCCATTAAGTGGGGACCTATCTGTTTTAAGACAGTCGTTATTGTTTTCTGGCCTAGAAGCTATTTCATTTAATATTAACAGAAAAAATGCCGATTTAAAGTTGTTTGAATTTGGTAAAACCTACCATGGTTACGGAGATAAGCGTGAAGAATATAAGCACTTGTCTGTATTTATAACTGGAAATCAAAAGGCAGAAAATTGGAATTCTGCAAACAGAAAAAGCGACTTTTTTTATTTAAAAGGCTACATTACAAGTATTTTAGAACGATTAGGGATTTCAAGATTTAACGAAACTCCAATTGATAACGACTTGTTTAGTGAAGGCTTAATTTTTGGATTGGGAAAAATGAAACTGGTTGACTTAGGCTTGATAAAAAAGCCGATATTGAAACATTTCGATATTTCTCAAGAAGTATTGTTTGCTAATTTTAATTGGGATGCCATTTTAGATGTTGTAAAACGTAGTAGTATTTCATTTAAATCTATTGCAAAATATCCAGAAGTACGCCGTGATTTTGCTTTGCTTGTAGACAATAATGTGTCGTTTGAATCGATATACAAAATTGCGAAGCAAAGTGAAAAACAACTTTTAAAGAGTGTGAATTTATTTGATGTGTATCAAGGTCAAAATTTACCCGCTGGCAAAAAAAGCTACGCTGTTAGTTTTACTTTACAAGATGAAAATAAAACGCTTACAGATAAGCAAATAGACAAAATAATGAACAACTTGCAAGCCCAATTTGAAAACCAATTGGGGGCCGAATTACGATAAAATTAGAATGAAAAACAGCATTTTTTTTGTGGTGATATTTTTAATGTTTATTCAATTAAACGCACAAAAAAATATTGCAGTAAATAACGGAGACAAAGATTCAATATCAATTGGGGCGCTTGCTCTATACGATCTAAAACAAGGTGTAAAAAGCGTTGGACATTCATTCACAAGACCTTTTCACTGGAAAAAGAAAGATTTTACAACCTTAGGTACCGTAGTTATTGGCGCGTTGGCGCTATCAACTATCGATGACGAATCCAGCGCGTTTTTTGTAAAAAATGAACCTCATGTACCAAATATTTTTCAAGAAGTAGGTACACGTTTTGGAAGTCCACAGGTTTATTTTATTGCAAATGCTTCGCTATACGGTGTTGGATTATTTACCAAAAACGAAAAATTAAGAAAAACCAGTGTATTAATTATTTCATCATCTTTTACAACAGGTCTTATTCAAAGTATAAGTAAAACTGCCTTTGGTAGAGCCCGCCCTGGAAGTGATTATCAAAGTGATGAATTCAGATTTTGGTCGAATGAAGCCCAGTTTCATTCCTTCCCTTCAGGACATACTGTGTTATCAATGACAATGGCGCATTCCATAGCAAAACAATTTGAAAACTCGTGGTCTAAAGTAGCTGTTTATTCGCTAGGTTCAATTGCTCCTATTTCCAGACTTTTTGCGGGTGCACATTGGCTTACAGATGTAGGTATGGGTACTGTTTTAAGCATAGCCGTTGTAGATTGCATTGATAAATTTTTATTCAATACAAATGCCTACGATTATTCTAAAAAAGAAAAGCAAATTTCTTGGAATTTCACGTTTAATGGAAATCAAATAGGTCTTATTGGTAGTTTTTAATATAATAGTTTTGTTTTAACACAATTGACTATTTCCTATGATATGAAATAGTTCCTTTATTTTTAATGTAACAAAGTTTTAATAATAGTCATAATTCCTATTATTAAAATTAAAAACAAGGAGAATTTCTTAAAATTGTCCTGCGAAATTTTGGTAAGCAGCTGTTTACCTATGTAGGTTCCAGCAATACCAATTACTACTAAAAATGGAATATATATTAAAATTTCAATAGTAATATATCCATTTAAATAATAAACAACAGTCCTGCTAAAATCTACCCCAAAGTCAATCACTGCCGAAGTTGCAATAAACACATTTTTTTCTAAATTAAAGGCTGCCATCGTTAATCCACGAATCGCGCCACCGGTACCCAAAATACCAGCTATAAATCCAGATAAGGTACCCCCTATTATGGCTTCTTTTTTATGTGGTTTAACTATTAAATTCTTTTTAATTAAAAACAACAGACTTAATAGTACTAAAAACACACCCAGAATAATCTCTAAAAATCGAGTATTTAATAATATGCTAATAAAACCCCCAAGTATCACAAATAATACAGCTGGAACCCCAATGTAAAGAATAAGGTTTTTGTCAATACCCTTTTTAAAAAGTGCAATCTTACTCAGATTACTCACTACATGAAACATTGCCGTAATACCTAAAACCGTTTGAAAATCGAAATAAAAATTAGCGATAGGTACAAAAAACACCGAAGATCCAAAACCTCCAACGGTGCCTACAACTTCGGCAAGTAACGCGAAAAACAGAAAATAATATTCTATATGTTTCAAAATAAAGTCTTTATTAAATATAACTAAAAAACAGCGTTTTAAGGCCCATATATAATACATTTATATGCCCTATTAGTATTATTTTATTTGATTTAGATTAAAAATGCCGTATATTTAAGTAAACTCTTAAAACAACTGTTATGAAAGACTCAAACTTTGTAAAAATATATACGGGGAATTTTGCTTTTGTTAACCGTATAGTAATGGAATTAAATGCTTTAGACATAAGCCCTGTTGTTAAAGACCAATCTGAATCTGCTATTTTAGGAGGTTTCGGAGGTACCTTAGCCCCCGATTTTCAGGAAATTTTTGTTCATGAAAGTGAAGTTGAAAAAGCGGTTCCTATTGTTGAAAGTGTAACGAAAGAATTGCAGTCTTAAGTCGATTTAATCACGAATTAAAGGAGTCAACTTTCATTGTTTACTATATGGCAATTATTGAGCTATTAACTAGATTCCAATTGTCGTGATACTAAATATTTATGTTTCAAAACATCTCTACAATTACAAATATTCAGTTTTTTTGACGTTTAAACGCACAAAATAAAAAATTTTGCTTAGAGTTAAACGGCGTAACATGGTCTTCTGTAAAGCATCGAATTTTATCAAATCCATTTTCTAGCTCGAGTGCTAACTGTGTTTCATTATATTGTTTGATATCTAGCCCACTACATTTTAAAGGACCATTATCAGAAAATGTTCCAATTGCTAAAAATCCAGTAACCGATTTTCTTGCTATTTCAATATATTTATGTATTTCATTGGGCGTTGTTAAAAAATGAAATGTTGCCCTATCGTGCCAAACATCATAAGTATTCTTAGGATCGAATTCTGTAATGTCACTAACAATCCAAGTGACTTTCGAAGCCTTTTCTCCTAAACGGATTTTGGCTTTTTCAAGTGATTTTGATGAAATATCAAGTACGGTTATATTTTCGAAACCTTCATTAATCAAGTAGTCAACTAGCTTACTATCACCGCCACCAACGTCAATTATTTTAGCAGACTTGCTTAACTTAAACGACTGTATTATATCAATGGAAGTTTTTGGTGATTTTGGAGTCCAACTCACTTCCTCAGGGTTTTTTGTTTCGTAAACCGTTTCCCAATGATTTTTCCTGTTGCTTATCATTTATTCGATTTTTATAGAATTCGATATCTCATCATTATTTTATGAAAATTCGGGGTTTTTTGATGATAATAAATTATATTTTTATTGATCGTAAGCGTAGGAGCTTCAATTAAATTTGAAATAAATTCTGAAAATAAAACTTTAGGCTTTGAAAATTCAGATAATGAATCGGGTCTCACTGCAACACATATTTCAAAAACAGTCTCCGACGTAATTTTTCCTTTTAAATATCGTGTATAATATAATTCTAAATTATCACTACTAACGCAAGGTGCATAATAAATAAAATCAGCATCATTGATATTTTGCAATATAGATTCAGAATTTGCGAGCGTATTAAATGTTGAAGCGTTAACTTTTTTTGCAATTCCAAGAGTCGTTTCACAAGGACCTACGCAGTTATCAGCATCAAATCTTGCGTTGTTAAAGTACAAATACTGACCATCTAAACTTATCCCATGATCCATAATTAACCATCCAGGAGTGTTCATGTTAAAGTCTCCTTGCACTCGTCCAATGTTATTTATATTTCCAGCGCTAAATGTTCCATAAAATAAGTTATTCAATTCATTAGGATAATCTCTTGTGGATGTCCAATAAAAATTACCATTAACATCCATGTCGGCGACAGCATCTAAATGAGGTGCTGTTGTTTGATTAGCACCTGTTAACTCTCCTATATAATTAAATGTTGAATCATTGATTTTAGTGGCATAATATAACTTCGTATTTATGCCATCATTTAAGTTATTGAAGAATAAATAGTCCCCATTTGGTGAGATAAATGGTTCCATGGCATCAAAAATTAAACCGTTTATTTTGACTTCAATTTCCGAACCAAATTTAGGATAAACGGTCTGTGAATTCTCATCATTTGATGTGCATGACAAAAATATGGCAACTGTAAATAGAGTAATAAATATGGAGATGTTCCTTGTCATTTTTAAATAATTGCCATTAGTAACATTAATACTAAAGTACACATTAACAACTAATTTTAAACACTAAAATGAAATAATACACCTCTTTTCATCTATATAATAATTACAATTCGGGCAGTTATTACATCTTAATGAAAAAAAATTCTTTATAATTTATTGAAGGAATACCTACTATGTGCAACAAAAACATACAAAGCATACGGTTACACCTTTATAGAAGTGAAGTTTTAAAAAGTCTTGACTAAAGTCAGGTACCTCAAAATAAACCCTAAAACAAATTATTTATAGTTTGCTAAGCCTTCATTGAATACATTTTGTTACGCAGTTCTTTTATAGCTGCGTCTTGCATATACTCATCGAAGGTAGTATATCTATCTATAATTCCGTTAGGCGTTAATTCTACTACCCTATTTGCAACTGTTTGTGCAAATTCGTGATCGTGAGTAGTAAACAATACGGTCCCTTTAAAATTTGTAAGTGAGTTGTTAAAAGCGGTAATACTCTCTAAATCTAAGTGATTTGTAGGCTCATCTAGCATTAATACATTGGCTCTTACCATCATCATTCTGCTTAACATACATCGCACTTTTTCGCCTCCAGAGAGCACATTCGATTTTTTTAAAGCTTCTTCTCCACTAAATATCATTTTACCAAGAAACCCTCTAATATTTACTTCTTCACGTTCTTCTTCGGTGGTTGCCCATTGGCGTAACCAATCTACCAATGTTAAGTCGTTATTAAAAAATTCGCTGTTATCTAAAGGTAAGTACGATTGCGTTGTTGTTACACCCCAATCAAATTTACCAGAATCAGCTTTTTGATTGCTATTAAGTATTTCATAAAAAGCAGTTGTTGCTCTAGAATCTTTAGAATACACTACTACTTTATCGCCTTTTGCCAAGTTTAAATCGATATCTTTAAATAATAAGTCACCATCATCGCTGGATGCTGCTAGTCCATGAATATTTAAAATCTGATCGCCCGCTTCTCTATCGCGTTCAAAAATAATAGCTGGATAGCGTCTACTTGTTCTTCGTATATCAGCGATATTCAATTTTTCAATCATCTTCTTTCTACTTGTAGCTTGTTTGCTTTTTGCTACGTTGGCAGAAAAACGACGAATAAATTCTTCCAATTCCTTTTTCTTTTCTTCAGCCTTTTTGTTTTGTTGTGCATGTTGACGTGCGGCTAATTGCGACGATTCGTACCAAAATGTATAATTACCAGAATAATGGTTAATTTTTCCGAAATCAATATCAGAAATATGTGTACAAACAGCATCTAAAAAGTGACGGTCGTGAGATACTACAATCACACAGTTTTCGTAGTTAGCTAAAAAGTTTTCAAGCCACGAGATTGTTTCATAATCTAAATCGTTCGTAGGCTCATCCATAATAAGTACGTCTGGATTTCCAAATAACGTTTGTGCTAAAAGCACTCGCACTTTTTGTTTTCCATCTAAATCGCCCATTAATGTGTAATGAAACTCTTCTTTAATCCCTAAATTAGATAACATGGCAGCTGCATCACTGTCTGCATTCCACCCATTCATTTCTTCAAATTGCACCTGAAGCTCTCCTATTCTATCGGCATTTTCATCTGAGTAGTCTGCATAAAGTGCATCCAATTCAGTTTTAATTTTATACAATGGTTTATTTCCCATTAATATAGTTTCTAAAACTGTATGTGCATCGTATAAGTTATGATCTTGCTCTAAAACGGACATGCGTTTTCCGTTTTCTAAATGTACATGACCCGAAGTTGGATCTTGCTTTCCAGAAATAATCTTTAAGAATGTTGATTTACCAGATCCGTTCGCACCAATAATTCCATAACAATTCCCTGTATTAAAGGTTGTATTTACATCATCAAAAAGTACGCGTTTGCCAAATTGAACTGAAAGGTTTGAAACTGATAACATAGTGTTTAATTTTTTTTGCAAAAGTAGAAAATTCAATCCGTTAGACGAAACTTACTTCCTTAAATTTAAATTGAATAATTTTATAGTGAAAAACGTGGTATTTTGGCTAATAATTTACTTTGTAACATTTAACAGCGCATTAACAGCACTATTTAAATACAACATTTATTTTTGTATAAACACGTCGCTTAAAATAAGTGTGTTGTTACGGATGCTATGAAAATACATTTTTTTGGTTTTATTGTATTATTAACACTGATGGGTTGTAAAAATGATTACAACAATTCAGAACATAATTATGCTTATTTAGGCGGACAAATTATAAATCCGAATAACGACTTTGTAATATTATCTAGAAATGATGTGGTTATAGACACCATAAAACTGGATAAAAAAAATAGATTCCTTTACAAAATCACAAATTTAAACGAAGGGCTTTATACATTTTATCATGGAGGCGAAATACAAATGGTGTTATTAGAACCAAAAGATAGCCTCATTTTTAGATTGAATACTTTAGAATTTGATGAATCGTTGGTTTTTACCGGTTTAGGAGATAAGAAAAACAACTATTTAATTAATGAATTCTTAGAAAACGAACTTCAAGAGAAAAAGATATTTAAATTTTGTCAATTAAAACCTCACGTATATCAGAGGCGAATAGATTCGCTTAAAGAACTTAAAACGGAGCGATTAAACGAATTTAAAATCAAATATAATACCTCCGAACTTTTTAATAGAATTGCCCAAGGCAATATTAATTACGGTTATTATTCAAGTAAAGAAGTATATCCGTTTGTTCATTTTGGAACTAATAAAGCCTCCATTCTAAAATCGCTTCCCTCTAATTTTTACGACTATAGAAAAGATATTAACTACAATGATAAATTTTTAAAAGACTATCAGTATTATAATTCTTTTTTGAGATATAGTGTAAATAACCTGGCACTTAAAAATCATTTATATCACAGTAATGAAGATTTGTTTAGCTGGAATTCTATTTGCTATAATTTAGACCGACTACATCTTGTTGATAGTTTAATAACAAACGCCGTTTTAAAAGATGAATTATTATATCATTTCACATCAAATTATTTGTTAAAAAGTTCGGATACAGAAAAGAACAATGTACTATTAAATTCTTTTTTAAGTAAAAGTAAAGATGACGTTGCAAATGATAAAATGAAGCGTTTTGCCATGTCATTAAACAATTTAAAGGTTGGTTCTGTATTTCCAAGCACCAAAATTGTGGATACCAACGATACTGAATTAGACATAAATTCACTTTTAAAATCGCCAACTGTAATATGTTTTTGGTCGCAATCTTATATTGAACACTTTAAGGAAATCCATTATAAAATATCGGAACTTAAAATTAAATATCCAGAGGTTAAGTTTATTATTATCAATACAGACAACAATAATCAAAAACATTTTAAAATAGCTTTAAAGGAAAACAGATTTGATTTTAAAGATGAATATCAATTTAAAACCCCGCAAGAGTCTATTGAAGCATTAGCTATTCAACCTATTACTAAAACTATTATTATTGATAAAAATCAAAAAATAGTTAATAGTAATTCTAATTTATTTTCCGTAAGGTTTGAAGAACATCTTTTAGGTGCTATTAACAGATAATCACTACAATTTATAGTGATTCATCAATAATATTTCATACATTTTATCTGGCAGAATCCGTTTTAATACGATAGAAAATTTCTGCATAAACTCCCCTACTTTATAATGTACCTTCGGGTTTTTAGTATTGATAATCTTTAATACGGCATACGCCATCATATTTGGATTGCTGCCACTATCAACGTGTTCATTCATTAACTTTAAGGTATTCCCATAAGGTTTTTTATATGGAGACTTATCGAGTAATGGCGCATGGTACCTACCTGCGGCGATATTTGTAGCAAAATCTCCAGGAGCCACGTTAGTCATCTTTATATTAAAGTCTTTTAACTCCATTCTAAAAGCTTCGGTTAGCAACTCTAATGCTCCTTTACTGGCACTATAAATTCCACGATAAGGCAACCCCATATAGCCCGCAATAGACGTAATATTTATTATTAAACCATTTTGTTGTTTTCGCATTTGCGGCAAAACAGCTTTAATAACATTTATGGGTCCGAAAAAATTAGTATCGAAGTTCGCCTTAATTTCAATTTCAGGAATTTCTTCAATCGCTCCTGTTATACCAGCCCCAGCGTTATTAATAACAACATCAAGTTTTCCTTCGTTATCAATAATGGTAGCCACAGCTTTTTGTATAGTTTCCGTGTCTTTAACATCCAATTCTAAAATAGAGAACTTCCTATCTTTATAATTTTCAGGGTTCCTACTAGTACCATAAACTGTAAAACCCTTTTCAGTAAGGTATTCACCAATAGATTTTCCTATTCCTGAAGAACCTCCGGTAATTAAAACAACTTTAGACATAACTCAATTGATAATTGATAATTGATAATTGATAATTGATAATTGAAATTGTAAAAATTAACAATGAAATTGATACAAACCTTCTAAACAAAAAAAAGATTTGTAAGTCTCTAACACCTACAAATCTTAATTATATATTTAAAATCTATTCCTTCTGTAAGGATATAGTACAAGCTCAAAAAAAAAGGCAAGCTACCTACATCACACCGCTACGACCATTTACCTTTGCTGCGTTCCCGCCCTGGAGGATTCAACAGGAGCTGGTTGTGTAGGACTTGCCGGGTGCAAAGATACAATCTTTTAAAATTTTCACAATGATTTTTTAAACTGATTTTAAATAAATATCTTGCTTTAAATTTTATATTACAAATGAATATATTTAAACACCTACTAATCATAAGCTTAAGTGTATTAGCTATAGCCTGCGGTTCTAATACCGGACAAAAAAATTCTGATTTTAGTATAAATACTAACGCCATAAAAGGTGATATAGCCAATAATCAAACATTAATAATTTCATTAGAAAATAAAAAAAGTCATGCAATTGACTCAACTATCTACACATTAAATGGTCAAAAAATTGGTGAGTCTGTCGATTTAAAAGATTTTAAATTAGGAAAGCAAACCATTGAAGCAACTGTATTTTTTGGCAATGAAAAACAAGTAACCAATACAACAATCACTATTTTAAATGATGTTGCTCCTAAAGTTTACAGCTATAAAATTATTAATCAATATCCGCATGATATTACCTCGTACACGCAAGGATTAGAATTTTTTAATGATACCTTATATGAAGGTACTGGTCAACTAGGTGAATCTAAACTTAGAAAAATAGATTACAAAACCGGAACAATAATAAAAAACATAGATTTAGCAAAAGAATATTTTGGTGAAGGCATATCAATTTTAAATAATAAAATTTACCAATTAACATGGCAAGGTGGTACTGGTTTTATTTATGATTTAAAGACGTTTGAAAAAATAAACAGTTTTAAATATGGGAACAGTAAAGAAGGATGGGGTTTGTGCAACGACAACAACAAACTTTATAAAAGTGATGGAACAGAAAATATTTGGCATCTAAATCCGGATACTTTGGTTGAAGAAGACCATATTCAAGTATATACTAACAAGGGTAAAATTGTTGAAATTAATGAAATGGAATGGATTAATGGCGACATATATGCGAACAGATATCAAAAAGATGGGGTTGCCATTATTAATCCAAAAAATGGTGCAGTAAAAGGTGTAATTGATTTTTCACCATTAAAAAAGCTAGTAACTCAGCACGCTGGTTTAGACGTATTAAACGGTATTGCCTATAACCCAAAAACCAAAACGATATTTGTAACTGGAAAACGCTGGGATAAATTATTTGAAGTTGAAATTATAGAAAAATAAGCAGTTTCAACTTAAATCTGTATTAGATTTAAATCAAAAAAGCTCTTGAGAACTCAAGAGCTTTTTTGTTTACATTGAATGTTTTTTAAAAGACCTAATAAACCAATTATTCTTTCATTCAATATTTTAGATTATGTCAGGATTTTGCTTTAAAACCAATTAAAACAAAATTAAAAGTATCAATTTAAAAAATATATAAGCCACAGATATTTAACATATTTATGTGCTATATTATCAGGACCAAACGAATGCAACAATGTCCTGAAGCTTTATAAATTATGCTTAGCTTGATATCTAAAAAACGCCTTAGAAATAGGGATAAAAGATAAGCCTACTACAATAAATATGTAAAATGCATTCTTCAATCCAAATGCATGCGACAAGTACCCTATTAATGGAGGTCCTATTAACATACCTATAATGGCATAGGTAGTAATTATAGAAATTGCCATTCCTGGAGAATATTTTTTTGAGGTACCTGCTAATGCGAAGGTCATTGGAAAAATAGCAGCAGTACCAAAACCTACCAGACAAAACCCAATTAGTGCTGGCCAAAAATATGGAAAAGTAATAGCCACAAAGATTCCCAGTGAAATTACTGTGGCACTAAATATATACGTTTTTTGCAAGCCAATTTCTTGCATTAATTTATCAGAAAAAAATCTTGAAAGCGCCATACAAGTCATAAATGATAAATACCCATAAGTAAAAATCTCTTCTTTAACAACTTCTTTAAAAAATATACCACTCCAGTCGAACATACCCCCTTCGCAAATGGCTGCAAAAAATATAAGCAATCCCAAATATAAAATGAAAGGGTCTGGTTTTCCTATAAGTATTTTATTTCCTGTTACAGCCTTATCGTTTCTAAGCGTAAATTGGTACGTATAAATAGAAATTGCCAGTGTAAATAACGACACTATGAGAAAATGAATTTGCATACTTACATTCAATTTAATCATTAAAGTTGAAATAAGCACCCCAAATAAACCGCCTAAACTCCATAAACCATGGAAGGAACCCACAATGCTTTTATCAAACTTTTTTTGCAATGTTAATGATTGTGTATTAATAGCAATATTTAAAATGCGCATGCAGAATGAAAAAATACAAATGGCTAATACAAATACAAATGCCGTACTTGCATACCCAATTAAAATTAAGGCAAACGAAAACATTATAAAAGAAACAATTAACGGCACTCTGCTGTCAAATTTCGAGACCAACCACCCCGAAAAAGGCAATCCGATTAAGGAACTTATAGGCATTGCTAAGAGTACCGTACCTAATTCGGCATCATTAAAACCAAAAAAATCTTTTATTGTAGGTATGCGTGATGCCCACGAAGCAAAACCAATACCCGATAGAAAAAAATAAGTGCTTAATGCAATTCGTTGTTTATTCCTTAAATCCATGTGATTTTTAATACAGTAGTCTTAGTATAAAATGTACTAATAAAATAAGGGCACAAATATAACATAAAAACCGGTCTATTAGGAACGGTTTTTATGTTATATCGAATTACTTTCAGTAAAATTATTGAAGCAGCAATTTCTGTTTTTTTTCTTTTATAACACCTTTAATTAATTTATAAAGTAACTTTTTAATGGTTTTATAATTTTCGAAATATTCGGCAACTAAAACAATTAGTTTTCTATGTTCATTTTTATAATTTTCCTCTTCTTGTAACTCGTCTATTTTATTTACCATAATTTCGAGTCCGATTTCATGTTTTTTAATTATTGGAATCAGTTTATCGGTTTCCTTTTGTAAATCAGCTAGTTTTTCAACTATTTTTTGACTTTTAGGAAAATGTTTAGAATCAATAAGATCTAAAGTGTAAGATTTAATTAAATCATCAAAAAATAACTGCTCATCTTTTACAAACAATAATTCTGATAACCAATTTCGCGACGCAGCATGCATGACTTCGGCACTTAGCCATTCCACATACTGAACTTCTTTTTGTGGTGTATTCATGACTCTAATATGTTTTAATTTTTAATTTATTGAACAATTAATTTACAAAATTTTAATATCAAAACCAATGAGATATATCAGTTTATAAAAAATACATTCTTGAAAACTTTTTGTTGATTGCTAGTAGATTCTTTTTTAAATCATCAATTCTTCAGAATCATTTAATTTCGGGATGCTTACATTCCAATTAAAGATACTTTTTATTTTGGTTCTAAAAGCATCTAAAACAGCAGGTTCTCCATGTATTAGATATACTTTTTCTGGAATATTTTTAATACTTCCCATCCAATTTAATAAATCATCCTGATCGGCATGTGCAGATAAACTTTCTATCATTTTAATACTGGCGCGAACCGGATAATATTTTCCGAAAAAACGAACTTCGTGCGCCCCTTCCAGAAGTTGTCTTCCGCGAGTACCTTCTGCTTGAAAGCCAACTAATAAAACAGTAGTTGTTGGTTCATCAATATATTGCTGCAAATAGGTTAAAACCCTACCCCCTGTTACCATGCCACTGCCTGCAATTATTATTTTAGATCTTGGATCGTCTATTGTTTTCCAGGTGTCTTTATAAGATTGTATAATGTTTATATGTTCGCACATGGCTTTGTACTCATGTTCTGGCAATTTATGCCAATTTGTAAACCTATTAAAAATCTCTAAAACATTATTTCCCATGGGGCTATCTACAAAAATTGGGATATTCGGAATTTTATTTTTTTTGTATAATTTCCATAAAATATACATAAGCGTTTGCAAACGCTCTACAGCAAAACTCGGAATTATTAGGTTGCCCTTTTTATGAATAGTATCTATAATTAATTCTGTTAAAATGGTTTCAACATCTTCTTCCGGATGTAATTTGTTACCATAAGTACTTTCAATAAAAAGAAAATCTGCCCATTCCGGCTTTTTTGGATCTTCGAGTAATAAATCGTTTCGTCGTCCAATATCCCCAGAAAACACAAAACGCTTACCATTTATATCCATTTCAATAAATGTCGCACCAATAATGTGACCATTTGGTTGAAATCTGTATGAAATATGCTCTGATAATTTAATCCAGCTATTTTCAATTTCTACTTCAAAACGGCTTATTGTTTTTTCTGCATCTTTTACCGTATAAAACGGTATCGCTGGTTTATGTTTAGTATATTTTTCTTTGTTGGCTTTTTCAGCTTCTTCTTCGTGTATTTTAGCGCTATCAATAAGTATTACCTGGGCAATTGCCAAAGTTGGAGCAGTTCCTACAATTTTTCCTGTAAACCCCTGTTTCAAAAGTCGTGGCAAATACCCAACATGATCTAAATGACCATGAGTTAGTAAAACGATGTCTATTTCTTCTACATGTACCGAAAGATTTTCCCAATTTAATTGTCTTAAATCTTTTAAACCTTGAAACATACCACAATCTATAAGGATATTTCTTTCTGAGGTTTTTAATAGGAATTTAGAACCCGTAACCGTACCAGATGCTCCTAAAAACTTGATACCTACTGTATTTTTCATATTTAATGATTTACCGAATACAAATTTGATTTATTTCATTTAGAATTTTTTCTTTTCTTGTTTGAGAAACACCCAAATGATCTAAATAAAAGGCATCTCCAATGAGCTCTCTGCACAACACCACTTCCCTACTTAATAGAAACTGTTTTTCACGATTGGTTAATAATGTAGAAACCGTAATAGGATACAAACCTAACCTGTCAATTCTGTCCTTTAAACCATCATCCTTAGGATAATCCCAACTTAATAAATACAATCCGCAACATTTACCGTATTGAATAGCGTCTTCAGTAAATCTGGTATTTGTAACCACCCAACCCGGTGTTAACGTTTTGTCTAATTTTTTAGAATCCCAATTTGCCTTTACATCTAAATAACGTGAATTTATATATAAGGGAACTTTTACATTACATTTTAATCCTTCTTCACTATGAAATTTACACTCAATAACTGTTGCTTCACCATTCTTAACTGCAATAACATCTATTTCATGCGCAACACATTTCCCATGCAGAATTTTTCCAACCTGAGTTTTATACCCGGAATAGGTTAATATGGCCGAAATAAATCGCTCAAAAGGATATCCTGTTGGCCCTAATTCGTAAATAGCTTTTTTAAGTTTATACTTAGAAGCTAAATAGCTTTTCTTTTTTTTAAGCAAGGCAAAAGCACGATTATATATTTCTTTTGTTGAAATACCTTCATATAATTCATCTTTTACAACACGCAAAATAGATTCAACGGTATCATGTTCGGCACCTGTTCTCTTTAATGATTTACGAAGCTTTTCGAACGAAAATTTAACCTTTTCGCCTGAAGATTTTATGATGTAAATAGAATTATCTGTCATGACCAACAAATCAATTTAAATTAGTACTAATTTTAGAAATGTATTAATCAGGTATTACTAAAAATGGTATTTTAAGATGGTACCCTATTTTAGAAATCACAGGTTCGTGAACAAGATCTTCAATAATACTATGTTTGTAATTAACCATCGCCAAAATATCTATGTTTAATTCTTCCACATAGTCGTTAATGGCGTTGGCAATTTTTGTGTAATCGGGCATCCAATGAAACGTATGGTCGTATTCTTTTAATGAATCATTTAAGGTTGCTTTATTTTGTTCTTGAACACTGCTTAATTTTTTTTCTTTATTGATATGCACAATTCTAATTTTAGATCCGTGAACTATGGCTAAATTTATTAGTGTATTAATTTCTATATGGGTATATACCCTGTTAAAATCTGTTGGGAAAGCTATTTGACTTGGCACGACAAAATCGTAATCTTCTGGAACAACTAAAATGGGGGCTAACCGCATTTTTTTAATAATGCTTACAGTGTTACTACCAAACAGCAATTCTTTTGCACCTGTGGCTCCTTTTGTGCCCATAACTACTAAATTTATATTATGCTTCTTGATAGCGGATTCGATAGCATCTTTTATTCCCTCAGAACTAACTAAAATTTCGTAATTATGATTAAAGTTAGGGTTTGAAACATTAGCGAGTTCTTTTAATTCTAAAAGCTCTTTTTTGGCTGCACTATTTACGGTATCGGATAATTTACTAGACCTTACTGTAGTTGGCATAGCAGCAATTTTAGTAGAGTGCAATAAATAAAACGTGCACTTAAATTCTTCATACAATTTTAAAGCATATACTGCCGCATTCCATGCATTATCAGAGAAATCTGTTGGTAATAAAATATTAAGGTTTTTCGTTTTCATCTTTCTATTTTTAAAATTAATTATTCTAGGTAACTTTCAAACACGTCCTTTTCAACTAACTTAATTTGAGCTAATCGTTGTTTTTTAAAATTATTTCGAAATTTTAGATGGTATTACTAAAAACGGAATGTTTAAGTGAAAGCCTATATGATTTATAGTAGATCTAAAAAATAAATTTTCAAAAAACGAATGTTTATTATTAAGCATTACCAATAAGTTAATGCGATGTTTTAATTGAAAACTAGCTATGGCATCTTCTACCGTATGATTACTAACACTATGAAATATATGCGCTGTATCTTTAAAGAAACTTTCTAATATTTTCTTGTTAGCTTCCTGAAATTCAGATAAATCGTAACCAAAAGTCGCATTCATGATATTAACTCTTGAATGAAATGTTTTTGCTACTTCTAAAATAGGTTGTACATGTTCTTTTTGAAATTCCACATTAAAATCGGATGGAAATAATACCTCTAATGGTTTTTCAAAAGAAAAATCGCTTGGAATAGCCAAAACAGGATATTTCGCATTTTTTATAACATGCATGGTATTAGACCCGAATAGTATTTCTGCGGCACCAGTGGCTCCTTTGGTTCCCATTACTACATAATCGATGTCATTGCCAGAAGTCTGCTCATTTATTTCGGCGGTAAGCGTATTAAAAGAAGATACCTGACTAAAACTATGTTTTGGATTT
The DNA here is from genome assembly GCA_963704215.1 of uncultured Flavobacteriaceae bacterium. Lineage (GTDB taxonomy): Bacteria > Bacteroidota > Bacteroidia > Flavobacteriales > Flavobacteriaceae > Mariniflexile. Next base: position 138,584 of record CAVPHK010000001.1, on the reverse strand, counting down.
TTGAATTCCTTTTCAATCTTAGTCATAATAGTTTTTAAGCCTTCATTCGACGATTCTTTCATAGCATCAATAAGGCCAAATTGTGCCGAACCTATTTCCATATACTCAACTTGATAAATTATTGGTGTATACGTGTTTATTAAGGTAAAATGACACGCTACCTCTTTAAAATACTGCAATGCATATTTTATGGCATTCCATGAATTATCTGAAAAATCGGTGGGTAAGAGTATTTTTTTCATGACTAGGAATTTTAAATTATTTTATAACGTCTCGCGATTAACATTTTGTAAAACTAAAAACGGAATATTTAAGAATAAACTCATTTTATCGATGGTAGATTGAACAATAAGATCTTCTAAAACAGTATGTTTATTATTCACCATTACTAACATATCGATGTTATTATCTTCTACGTAATTATTAATTGTAACAGGAATGTTTTTGCTTTTAACTGTTTTAAAATTAAGTTCATTTTTACGTAATTCGGTTTTTATAAAGTTTCGATTATCCTTTTGTCTAACAGACAATACACCGCTACTAGATATATACAACATGTCTATTAAGGCGCGGTAAGGACAAGCCATTTCGCATAATAATTTTAATTCTCTTCGTTTGTAAGGAATTAAGTAATTGGTTGGAAAAAGTATATGTTTTGGTTTTTTGTACTTGTAATTTTCTGGTATCACTAATACAGGACATTGAACATATTTAAAAACCTGTAGTGTATGGCTTCCAAATGTTATGTTTCTATCGTTTGTAAAACCACGTGTTCCCATAACAATAATATCAATATTTTCGGTATCAACTATTTTATCGGCTTCATCAACTAATATGTTATTAGAGGAAACCACGTTATAAGTATGCCTTGGATTTGGCGACATTTTATTTACATGAGCTAATATAATATCAAGTTGCTCTTTAGATTTGTTAGCAACCATATTAGTAACATCGTTTAGCGTATCGCGCGTAACATTTAGCTCTTTTGCATAAATATCGTCTCGATACGCATGCATAATAAAAAACTCGCTTATTTCGTATTTAAAAAGGGCAATAGCATATTCTAACGCATTGAGAGCGTTTGCTGAAAAATCTGTAGGAACCAAAATCTTTCTCATGACTACAACTTATTAAATGAACCACTTAAATATAAGAAATTTAAACAGCTTAAAAAATGATTAATATCAGTATTAACAAAGGATTATGAATATAACCTAACAAATTAGCACACTTATTTTCACTATAAAAAACACGACTTCACAGTTCAAATAATACCCCAAAAAATTAATGCAAAAAGAATATTGAGGAATAAATAAAACTGTAGGCCTGATATAAATCATAATTAATATGTCTGTATTTTAATAACTTTAGTTGAATTAAAAATAGTAGCCATGTTTAAAAACCTCAATATTAATTTCTATCAGAATGTCGCTAAGCTTTTTTACGCCATTGCCGCCGCCGATAAAGTTGTTCACCCTAAAGAGTTTAAAACTTTAAAAGAATGTGTAAGCAGGGAATGGCTGGGTGTAGATGATACCGAAGACGAATACAAAACTGATGCGGCTTATCAAATTGAAATTGTTTTTGATTGGTTGGCAGAAGAACAACCAAATGCAGATACGTGTTTTAACGAATTTATTGCGTATAAAAACGAGCATAAATACTTTTTTACTGAAGAAATGAATTCTTTAATTCTAAAAACTGCTGCCATGATAACTTCGGCCTTCTCAGGTCAAAACAAATCGGAATTAATAATGCTTTCCAAACTAAGTATGGAGCTTTCTAAATAATTCTGGTATTGAAATAATTTATTGAATAAGAAACCATATATTTTTATAATTTACATCATTTTAATTGATATGTAAAATAAATAAATGTGTTAATAAATGGCTGTTACTTTAACATAATAATTCTTGTATTTAAAAACCAATCTTATGGCATTTTTAGATTATTATAAAATATTGGGTTTATCTAAAACCGCTTCGGAAGCAGACATTAAAAAAGCTTACAGGAAACTGGCACGAAAATACCATCCGGATTTAAATCCGAATGATAAAGAAGCCGAAAAAAAATTCAAAGAAATAAACGAAGCTAATGAAGTTTTAAGCAACCCGGAAAATCGTAAGAAATACGACGAATATGGCGAGCACTGGCAACACGCCGAAGCTTACAAAAAAGCAGAGCAAAAACAAAAACAAAGACAGTCTCAATACCAAACCACAGGAGATTTTTCTGGTAGCGATTACTCCGATTTTTTTGAATCAATGTTTGGTGGAAAATCAACGCGTTCTCAAGGTAGAAACATTAAATTTAGAGGTCAGGATTTTAATGCCGAATTACAGCTCGATTTAAAAGACGTTTATAAAACGCATAAACGCACCCTGACTATAAATAATAAAAATATAAGAATAACCATTCCTGCAGGTTTAGAAAATGCGCAGGTTATTAAGATTAAAGGACACGGTGGCCCAGGAATAAATGGTGGTCCTAATGGTGATTTGTATATTCATTTCTCGATAATAAACCATACAAAATTTAAAAGAGATGGCGATAATTTGTATGTTAACACAGATATAGATTTGTACAAAGCCTTATTAGGTGGAGAACATCTGGTAGACACTTTTGATGGCAAAGTAAAGCTTACTATTAAACCCGAAACCCAAAATGGCACCACCGTTAAACTTAAAAATAAAGGCTTTCCTAAGTATAAAAAAGAAGAGGTCTTTGGTGATTTATTTGTGACCTATCAAATAAAAATCCCTAAAAATCTATCTGATAAAGAAAAAGAGTTAATCAAAGAATTGCAAAAACTTCGGTAAGCATGGAAACACAAAATTATATATCAATCAAACAATTCTGTATACATCATGATGTCCCGATATCGTTTGTTTATGAATTGCATAATATTCAACTTATTGAAATTATTTCCATTGAAAACACTCAGTATTTATATGAAAATCAAATTAAAGATTTAGAAAAATTAATGCGTCTTCACTTCGATTTAGAAATAAATCTGGAAGGATTAGATGCTATTTATAATTTATTAAAACAAGTTGAAACCCTGCAACAAGATATTGTCACCCTAAAAAACAAATTGAACAGGTTTGATGCACTTTGATAAATACATATGCTAGGTTTAAAATACTCTAATCATGCACCGGACTTCGTGTACAGGGGCAATTACTAACACCTCTTAGAAGGTCTAAACCAATGGTAACAACATGTGTTCCGGAATTATAACTAGACAAGTCGTTCATGGTTACCTGATACGCATACCCCAGATAGAAATTAGATTTTTTTACACCCACCATCGGCCCAATATTTAATGGTTTAAAAAATTGGTCGTTAAGAAAACGGTATGATATTCCTGCCCAAAAATAATCTTCATTCCTATTAAACTTTCTATATTTAAAATTGATATCTGTACTTGAACGATTATCGCTTGAAAACATTTGATAGTAAACAGATGGCTCAAATTCCACACTTTTTTTAGTTTTACTTCTAAATGTATATCCAGAATAAATCTGATAATTTAAAAGCGCATCTGGCTCTAAAACCCGGTTAGTTTCTATGTTTTTATCTAACACATTATTGGCATTAAAACTAAAAAAATACCCTTTATTCCTGTAAAGAATCCCTACATCAAAATTATTATTAGAAGTACTCCTATCGTCTGTTATAGTAGTTGGTATTGGTACCCCTGTAGTTTCGTTATAACTTTGAAAGTTGTCTACATCAATTCTAAAATTATTGATGTTATATGAAATACCAAACGATAAATACTGCCGTGAGTAGTAATCTACAATAATGTGATGTGCAAAAGAAAATTTCATGCCCGTTTGTATGGTATTACCATTTCGGTCGTTATACAAAGAAAACCCAATCCCAGATTGGTCTGCTATTCTAAAATCTGCATATAAACTTTGGTTATCTGGTGCATCTTTAATTCCTACCCATTGGGTTAATCCATTTGCTCTAATTTTTAAATTATCTCCAATACCCGCGTATGTTGGAGACACCACAAAATCGTTATCTGCCAATTGTTGCGTAAAAACCGGCAAATTCAACTCCTGACCATAACCTTGAGCTATCGTAACAAGAAGTAAATAAATTATTAGTTTTCGCATTGAAATATTTTTAAAATCTCGAAACATAATCACTTCATTTTAATTATCTATAAAGTGTAAAATGACCAACAAAACTGCGCTTATCTTTCTTATCATTTAGATTTACCACATACCAGTAATCTCCCGTTGGAAGATGTTTGCCTTGATATTTTCCATCCCATTTTTGGCCAACACGTAACACTGCTATTTTACGACCATATCGGTCAAAAATATCAACAGTTAAATCTCTATAATTAATAGTACACCCTGGTCCCCACTCGTCTTGATCGCCATCTCCATCAGGTGTAAAATAATTAGGAATACAAACATCTACATAATCAAAATATCTGGTAGCCGATGCTACACATCCGTAACGATCCGTTACCGTTACGGTATAATCACCAGATTTATAAATCAAAAATGTATTTGTACTTCCATAATCTTCACCATTTAAAGTATATTGATAACCACCCGCTCCTCCGGCCGCTACTGCTACAATTTCATTTAAGCCACCATCACTTATGGTAAGTGTTAATGGAAGATACCCTTCAATATCAAAATTATTGGTTCGTTTAATACATCCATTTGTGTGTCTTACATCAATAAAATGATTTAAACCAGGTGCAACATTCAAGAATATATTACTGGCTTGATATGCCCCACCATTTAACGAATAATCAACGTCTGAAGCATTTGTTATACTGGCATCAATCATTACAGTTACGCTGTTAGATGAAATATTATCTGTACAGCCATATTCAACGACTGCAACAGGATCAATTTTAACAGATTCTGGAAATGTTATAGTCCATTCACTTTCGCAACCCACATTATCTCGAACATAAACGATATGGTCGCCACCAACTAGATCTGTAAAATCAAATCGTGTTTGTGTATTCGTGCCTATGGTATAAACCCCATTTATATCATCTAAAACAACGCTGTAAGGTAAACTTCCACCTGAAATATCAATGCTAAATTCACCATCCATGTCGCCTTCGCAAACCTCTGGAATAATAGAGTTAGAAACAATTGATAATACCACAGGAAGCGGTTCGGTTATAGTGAAAGTAAACGTATCATAACAACCTAATTCATCTTGAACTACTACTTCGTAAGTACCAGGTGCTAAATTTTCGAATGTTGAAGATTCAAAAAATTGATCTAACCGTGGTGAAATAGCATATTTTATTATACCAGTTCCGCCAGATGCATTAATCTCTAATCGACCATTATCTGCTCCCGCACATATCACGTTAGATGTTGTAAAAGTAACTAACAATGGCGCCGCCGGTTGTGTAATAGGAATTTGTGCACTCGTTGTTAAACAATCACCACTATCAACACGAACTTGATAGGTTCCCGCCGGAAGATTTGTAAATACTCCGGGGCTACTTTGCGTTGCTGGAATATTATTTCCAGATGTGTCTTGCAATGTATACACATAACTACCTAAACCACCTTGCGCTGTTGCCACAATTACCCCGGTGCTATCACCTGCACAATTTATAACGGCATTTGTAACATCTAAATTAATCGTTAAAGTTGGCAACGGATCTATTTTTATTTGATTAGATACGGTTGCAATACATCCGTTAGCATCTCTCACATAATACATGTATGTACCTGGTGCCACCGAAATTGGTGACGATGACGAAGCAAACGTTCCTAATATCGTAGCAAAAGATGCCGTGTCACTATACGTGTACGGACTCGTACCTCCCATGGCACTTAAAACAAGCGTTGTACTTGTGGTGCATGTTTGTGAGGTTGCTTTAACCAAGGTTGCTTGAACCTGTGTTGGTTCATTTATTGTAATATTGGGTGAATTAAACGAACAATTATACCCATCAACCACAGTTATATTATACGTTCCTGCACCAAGTCCTGTGAACACAGGCGAACTTTGAGGGCCTGATGATGAGATAGTTGGAGCAACCATATTAAGTGTATAAGAATAGTTGCCGCCACTTCCGCCTGTAACACTACTTATCGTAATAGATGCATTAGAATCTCCAAAACAAGTTAATGTAGAGGCACTAGCCGCTACTGTAGCATTTATTGGAGGTGGAATTACTAATATAATAGTATCAGAAGCAATACAACCTGCCGCATCTCTTACATTAATGGTATAGGTTCCAGCCGATAAATTTCTAAAGGTTCCATTGCTTGAATATGCTACGTTTGCAGCACCTGTTAATTCATATTCGTAAGTTCCCCAACCACCATTAGCAATGGCAGTTATCGTTCCTTTATCATTATCACAAGTTACATTTGATGTTTCAGCAACAGTCAGCGTTAAAGTTGAAGGAGGTGATGCAATAGTTACAACATTGGATGTTGTAGAACAAAACGGACTCGCCGTTTCTGTTACTAACACAGTATAACTTCCTGCCAACATTCCTGTTATGATTTGTGGATTTGTTGAGGTATTAGCTGCTACAGTTCCACTCACAGACGCTCCTGAACTGTTGAAAACTTCATAAGTATATGATCCTGAATAACCAGAAATATTTAATTGAAATGCGCCATTATTATCCCCAAAACAAGTTACTGCCGTTGTTGCCGTCGTAGTTGCTGTTGGTGGTGTTGTAGCTGGCACAGCTATAGTAACATCTTCGGTACATAAGGTATTCACATCTGTTAAAGTAATGGTATAAGTTCCCGAAGGCACACCCGAAAACACATTACCTGCTAAAGAAATAGATGCAGGATTCGGACTAATACTATAAGCGTAGCTGCCAGTTCCACCTGTACCGGTAACACTTATAACGCCATCATCATCATTACATGTTGGCACTACATCCACTGATGGTAACACACCTAATATTGGTGCAATATCTACGGTTACTAAATTGCCACAACCATTAAGGTCTCTCACTTCCACTGTATGACTTCCAGAAGACATGTTTGTTATAAAGAAAGGTGCCACGTGTGTTTGAAAAGCACCACCATCTATACTATAAGTATATGGCGCTATGCCCGGAGTTGTTAATGTTACAGCTATTTCGAAATTACCCTCAGTAACGGTACATTGATTATTTACTGAAGCCGTGATAACCGGCACTGGATCTGAAGGCAATACAACGACTGCTGTCGATTTAATACAACCAAAAGCATCTTTAACATGTACATAATAACTATTGGCATCCACATTAAATGTATTGGCAGATGCCCATGAAGGGTCTGTTGACAGAGGAGCTATGGCTGATGTTGTTATTTGATATAAATATGGAGCAGTTCCGTCTTTAACGACTGCAGTTATCACACCCGAATTCGGATTACAATTTGCATTTTTAGTCACAGAAGCAGTAATACTTAAATCGATTGAAGATTCCGTAATATTAAATGGAACGGTTACAACACTACAGCCTGCATTTGGTCCCGATGTTTCTGATATTAGGATAAAATAATTACCAAAAGGAAGCGGTCCTAAATTATTGATAGCTAATGTGCCCCCAGCAGGCACAACTCCTGAGCCCGTTACTCCCGTTGATACTAATGATAAAGAATCAAAAATAGTGTAATCAACAGTGGTTGGAATTCCATAAACACTATTAATATTAAAGGATACATTGCCATCGGCACTTCCAACGCAGGTAATATTGTTATAAGTTAAAGCATCTGCAGTTAATGTTGAATTCGTTGGAATTGGCAATGTTGCTGTTTCATAATAGCTACAACCAGTAGATGAATCATATACCATAAAGGTATACGTCACGCCTGGAATCAACCCTGTAAAAGTAACTTGTTTACTACCTGCAGGCGATTCTGCCAACCAAGTACCACCTGGAGGCGCTGCTGGTATAAAACCTCTATAAATATCAAAATAAAAAGGACCAGCACTTACTAGAGTTGTACCTATACTCACGAGTGCTTCTCCACCTAAAGTACAATCGGCTGTTGCAGTTATTGAAATATCTAAATCGTTTGGAGGCGATGCCACTTTTACATTTGGTATTAAAACAGAACATCCGTTCGCATCAACAACATTAATTTGATATAGTCCAAAATCAACAACATCAAAAGTTGTAGAGGTCGATCCTGTAGCATTTAATTCAAAATCCGAATAGCCATTGGTACCTGTAACATAATAGTCGTATGGTGCTGTTCCACCCGTTACGCCATCAACAATAACAGACCCTTTAGATACTCCGAGTGCGGAACATGTAATATCAATAGCATGATATGTAACATTAATCGGTCCTGGTTGATTGATGGCTATGGTAGCTGTATCGGTACAAGATTTTGAATCTGTTAATGTAACCGTATAATTACCTGCTGGTAAACCTGTTGTTTGAGATCCATAATTGGTTCCTGTAGTATCATTATTTACATTAATAGTGAACGGTGGTGTTCCAACTGCGGTATTAATAGTAACTTGAATAGCCCCATTAGCATCTCCATTACATAAATTTGGTGTTGAAGATATGGCACTTATCTCCGGTAATGAAATCGCATTAACTGTTTGTATTCCTGATAAAGCAGTACATCCATTAGAATCTGTTATTTGAAATCTGTAATTTCCAACAGCTGCTGCTGAATAGGTAAAAGGCGAAGCAGTTACTCCTAAATTAGTATACGCACCACCATTTATAGAAACCGCATAAGTAAATGGTGCTACGCCTCCTGAAATGGTTCCAGTAATGGCCGCATTTGGAGAAGCCGTACAATCTAAATCTTTTGTTAAAACTGTATTCAATGAAATTGGAGGCAATGGTGCTATTGTGAAAGATTCACTATAAACACAATCATTCGCATCTTTCACTTGAAACGTATAGGTATTTGGAGCTAAGCCCGTAAAAACATTTGAAGCTTGATAAGGCGTTGTGAAAGCAGCCGGAGATGTTATTCTATACTGTAGCGGGCCTGTGCCGCCGGTTGTTGTTAACGTTACATTAGAAGTATTAGTAGGACAGGTTAAAGCTGTATTACTAAAAGTTAAATCTGTTGGAGGATCTAGAGGATTGATAATTACTGGTGCTGTAATAAACGTACATCCGCTGGCATCTTTAATAGTTACCGCATACGTTCCATTGGTTAAACCAGAAAAAGTAAGTCCCGCTTGGAAATTAATGCCATCTAAACTATATGAGTATGGCGCAGTGCCTCCTGATACTCCCGATACTGTAATAATACCATTACTTACACAAGTGTATGGTGTAGTTAAAGTTGCAATTCCTACTATATCTGGCGGAACGATAATTGAAATGGCTTGTGGAGTTGTTAAACACACATCAGTACCATAAGTGTATTGCACCACTACATTATAGTTTCCAGACGCTAAACCTGAAAATACGGGCGAATTATAAAATGTTGTGCCATTATCTATACTATATTGTAGACTATTCCCATGCGCATTGGTTACATTTATACGAATTGTGCCATTTGGATTGGTATCGGTACAAACAACATTAGTACTTGTAATATTAAAATCTGGTGCTGGAATTGCATTTACTGTAATGGATGTTTGTGCAGAACAATTGTTAGAATCTACTACCGTAATATTATATACCCCTGGGGTTGTAACTGTAATTACTGGAGTTGATTGAAACTCTGTGGTACTATTAACAAAATAATAATAAGGTGGAGTCCCTCCTACCGGATATACTGTAATCTCTCCATCGGTACATGTTAATGGTTTTGTAAGTGCAGAAGTCGCGGTTAAAAGTGGTGGATTAATAATAACAACATCTTCTGAATGGATACAACCATCCTCTGTTGAAACATTTGCTGTATAAGTTCCTGGATTTAAATTTGCAAATGTATAGTCACTTTCCATTATAGGACCTACACTATTTATTAAGGTTGCTCCTTGATAAATGGAATAAAAATATTGAGGACGTACGTCGTTTGCCGATAGCTTTATACTTCCTTTTTCGTTATTACAATATGGTTGCGTGATTACTGTAGAAACCGTAAAGTTTCTTTGTCTTATTTGAATATCTGGAACTCCGAAAATACAAGGATTAGGCGAAACACCAATTTGTCTTACATAAACAGAATATGTGTTTGGTGTATTTATTGAAAACACATTACTTGATTGATAGTTTACGCCATCAATACTATATTCGTAGCCACTAGGAACACCTCCTACAACAATTTGACCTGGAGTTGAACAAATAATATCTCTTGAAGTTGCAGTTGGAACTAATAAATTAGTATAAACATTAAAATAAAATTGATTAAAACATCCACCCGTATAATTTAATGTTAATCGATATTGGCCCGTAGTGGTGGCATTAAAATTTGGTCCAGTACCAACCTGATTCCATGTACACGAAACATCTTCGTTTGCACAATTAGCATTTGTAATTGCAGTACAACTAGTTTCATCTAGTTTTTCCCAAATGATTGAAGTTGTATCCGTAATTCCTGTTTGAATTAATCGTGAATCGTTAGCCCCACATAAAAATATATTTGGTAATGATTTTCCATTATTAGGACAGATTACAACTTGATCTGCAAATGGAATAACTGGATTTGTTACACCAAACCCGTAGGTTACCACATTAAATACTTGATCTATAGACTGACAAGGCGCGATAGCTGTATTGTGAACATAATATGTTCCTGGGGTTGTTACTGTAATTGAGCGTGTTGTACCTATTACTGGAGTTCCAGATGGACTTGTTGACCATGAGTATTGATCATATCCACTTCCGGCAGTTAATACAGTACTGGCGCCACACAAAATAACATCTTCTGTAAAAGAACAATCAAGATCTGCTAAAAAGTTGGTAGCACCTGGGGTAATTAAACAACCGGTGTTTGTACTAAAACTTGGGTCGTCTGAAATAGTAAAGGTTGGATTTATAGTACCTTTATACGTTGCATAGGCCTGATTACTTATAAGATTAGAACAGGCATCACTTAATAAACTACAAGAGGCTACAACGGTAACTCTAAACCGAATTTCTAAAACAGGATCATTTACTTCAACAATCGATTTATCTACTCTAAATACAATTTCTCTGGTAGCAGGGTTATAACTATCAACCGTTACACCTGTAGGTAGTGAAATGATATCTGCAGGATAATTAAAAACAATATTAGTTGGTAAAATATCTCTAATTGTTAGATCTGTAGCGTCATCATTACCGGTATTCTGAAATCCGATAATATAATTTAACTGATCTCCAAGATTTACCAATTGTCCGCCAATATCATTTCCAGCATTATCTTGAACAATTTTGGTTAGCACCATATTGGGTGCAATAATCTCAATAGCAAAGGCGCTAAAATAATAATAGTAAATATCTAAATTACTGCCTAAACTTATACTCGCAGTAGTCGCGCCATTCGCAATAACAGTATTTCCTGCGTTTGGAATATTGATAATTCCTGCATCGAAGCCAAGGGTGTTTGATCCATTAGGATTTCTCGCCGTAAAAATTTCCGGAGTATTTGTTAAAGGATCTATTATCGAGACTGTACTATTAAAAAAGTTGTTACCAGGACGAATTACTGTACCCGCATTGTTTGTTGCGCTAATAGTGCTGCCATTAAGTCTTAAATAGTCTCCCGTATAACCTCTATCACCTTCTATAGTACTAAAAGCGAATTTGGCACGAACAGGTCCAACCGGTATAGTTGTAAAACCAGAAACAGGAAATGTTTCGTTTATAGTACTCGTAATTTTTGTAAAACCATCAAACGAGGTAATGTATTTACTAGGCAAAAGAGGATCTTCGTAAACTACAAATAAAGACCAACCTGCCGATAGTCCTTCCGCATTAGGTTTCGGTCCAACCAATGACGAAATATTACCAACGGTATAAGTTCCTTCAGGATTTGGTAGAGCTGTAAGCAAACTGGTTACATCGTGATAATATGCATATGAATTAGAATTGTTATTTGTCGCAGCATTTTGAAAGTAAATCTGTGTTCCTGTAATATCTAAATAAGAACCTCCAGGAACTTTAAATTTTATATTTGAAATAGGGTCTGCGCCATTTACAACAGCACTCCAATACAAACCAGCATACACAATTTTATAGCAGTTTACATCGTTGGGCACATCTAAATCGGCACTGCTAGAATTAAAAGTACTGGCATCACCATCTATATCTACATAGACAGCTGCATTAACTTGATCGTTAGTTGCATTACCATTATAAGGGTCTGAAATATGTAATCCTACATTACTGTTTCCTATCAAAAGAATATCTCCTTTAATTGCTTGATCGTATCTAGGATTAAAAGGGACAAGATTTTGAGCAAAAAATTGATGACCCAAAAAGAGCATCAAGAAGGTAAAAAGAATTTTTGAATAAGTAGTTTTGTTCATAGCGACTATTTTTAGTATTTCTTTTAACTTGGGGCTGAAAAACGAAATAGCACTTGTTAATTATCATTTCATATTTATATGTATAATATTACACCATTTGTATTTTAACTAACAACATGGTTTTTAAACGTTATAAATATCGTGAAAATTTTTCTAATAAGGAATGTTCTGACTTGAGTTTTAACTTATACTAATCACGTTATCGGTAGAATCAAACACTTTGTCGAAAATGAAAATACTAGAGGTAATATTTTACTGGTTTATAATAAGAAATAAATTAAGTATTCATTAAACGAAAAAAGGGCTCTCAATTTTGAGAACCCTTTTTGGTTATTGTTTCAAATTTATTAAAAACTATATGATTAACACGTACAATTTAATATAAACACATTACTAAGTTAATGCCTTTAAAATCTGTTATGGATTTTCAATCTTAATCATAGACATTTTACCATTATATGGCAGACTTCCTTGTGCTTGTATTGCTTTTTGAGCAGATTCTATATCGCTAAACTTTTCGTAATAAATATAGTATTTACTCGTATTAACATCATAGAAGAAATTAATGTTCTTCTGTCCAGCTGCTACAGCTTTTGTTAAAAACTCATCTCGTTTTACTACATCACTATGCACCGCAACTGCTATATAATAGCCATTTTCTATATTCTTAACATCTTTTAATATTTGAATACTATTAGTTCGAGTCTCACCAAAATCGAAGTCACTCTCTTCCAATGGAGTTGAACTTAACGGCGTGTTTTGTCTAATTTCATTCAATGCGATTTGATCTTTCTTAAATCTGTCTTGCTCATTATCATAAAGCGCTCGTCTAATTCGTCTATTTCTTTCAATCTCGGTAGCTTTATTAATTTCTGCTATTTCAGAGACTAAGCTTTCTTTTGCGCGAATTGTTTTCGATCTGTTTTTCTTTATAATTTCAATTTCATCTAAATATATCATTCTTATATTATCTTCTGAATCTGAATTACTTCCCGCTCTTTCTTTATATAATCTTTCTAATTCGGCAATTCGTAAATTTTGAGCTTTTATTACTTCGTCAATCTCTGCTTTTAAAGCCTCCAAAGCCATATTTTCGGCAGTTATACTTTTAAACGGTCTTGGTTTTGTAACAATACCTTTTTCACTTAAATCGTTCTCTTCTTTTAATAACTTAAGATCTTGTCTTTTAACTTCAACTGTTTCAATTAACTGCAATAATAATTTATCATGCTCTAATTGAGAATCTTTTGAAATTTCATTTTTATCAAATGGCACATTTGTATCGACTACTTTCGTCTCCTTGTCTGCTTTAGCTTTTGCCTCTGCAATTAATTTCAATCTAGCTTCTTCAGCAGCTTTTGCTTTAGCCTGTTCTGCTGCTAATTTTGCTTTTGCTTCCGCATCAGCTTTTGCTTTCGCTTGTTCTTCTGCTAATTTTATTTTGGCAGCTTCATCGGCTTTTGCTTTCGCTTCTGCTCTAGCTTTGGCTTCCTCTACTACTTTTAATAGCGCTTCTTGTTCTGCTTTGGCTTTAGCTTCTGCATCGGCTTTCACTTTAGCTTGTTCTGCTGCTAATTTTGCTTTTGCATCTGCTTCTGCTTTAGCCTTGGCTTGTTCTTCAGCTAATTTTATTCTGGCAGCTTCTTCAGCCTTAGCCTTAGCTTCTGCATCTGCTTTTGCTTTTGCCTCTGCGGCTAATTTCGCTTTTGCTTCTGCATCTGCCCTAGCTTTAGCTTCCGCCTCTGCTTTAGCTTTAGCTTCTGCCCTAGCTTTAGCATCCTCTACAACTTTTAATAAGGCTTCTTGCTCTGCTTTAGCCTTGGCTTCTGCATCGGCTTTTGCCTTAGCTTGATCTGCCGCTAATTTCGCTTTAGCATCTGCTTCAGCTTTCGCTTTGGCGTCTGCTGCTAATTTCGCCTTGGCTTGTGCATCTGCCTTAGCTTTAGCGTCTGCCTTAGCCTTAGCATCTTCTACTACTTTTAATAAAGCTTCTTGCTCTGCTTTAGCCTTGGCTTCTGCATCGGCTTTTGCCTTAGCTTGATCTGCTACTAATTTCGCTTTAGCATCTGCTTCAGCTTTCGCTTTGGCGTCTGCTTTCGCTTTAGCATCTTCTACCACTTTTAATAGAGCTTCTTGCTCTGCTTTAGCTTTGGCGTCTGCAGCTTCTTTTGCCTTAGCATCTGTATCTGGTTTATTTACAACACTGCTTTTTGGCTTCGCAACAACACGATTTGATTTTTTGGCTGGTTGAATTAAGGCTCCTTCTTCGCCTGAATCATCACTGTAAATATAATTCTCGTTCTTATTGAACTTAAACGCCAGAGTAATTTCATGCGAAGTTCCAAAACCTGCAAAATCGCCAATAGCCTTTTCAAAATTATACTCAACAGCAATATTATTGCTTATATTTAAACCTAAACCGGCCGATGCTCCATATAAAGTATTGTAACCTACTTGAGTCCAAATACCTTTTGGTATAGTTAGCATCACTATTCCTGATATGGTTGTATTTTCTTTACTAAATTCAGAACGCACCAAGCCAGAAAATTTACTCTGATCTAAAAACCCTCTACTATTCATATAGCCAGTGTACATGACATGAGCTTGAATGTTTTGTTGTGGATTGTCTTGTATAATTTCAGAAGTTTTTAAATTATAAAGTACAATATTATTAAGCGAAACACCAAAATCAAGATTTGCTGTTCCGTAGTTAATACCGGGAGTAATTGTTATTAATGAATTTGTTTCAATATTATTTAAAGATGGATCTGGATAATTGGTAACTACATTTCCGTCATTTATACCACTTTGATAAAAACCAACGTTTAAACCGAAGGTTAAATTACTATCTCTATTTATTACCGCATTTTGGGCATAATTTAATACGCCACCAAAACTTGAAAGAACACCATAGTTTTGTTGAAATAAGCCAATACCAATACCTGAGTTTTCTCTAAATCTTCCTGAATAACTGAATAAGTAGGTTTCTGGAGCATTTTCAAATTGAACCCATTGTTTTTTATTAGTAAAACTTATGTATTTATTATTTTCCCGTACAAAGCTAAATGTAGGGTTCATAGCGTATTTATTAAATTTCAACGAATTTCTAACAGGTAATTCAACAGCAACTACTCCATCTTCTTGTGAATAAAGCAGCGGCGTGATTAATAAAAATATAACGATATGTAAATGAGAGATTTTCATGTTATTTGACAACCGTAATGGAGCCTTTTTTAGTTGTATTATTTTGTGTTGTAATGATGTAATAATAAACAGGGTTTATATTTTTAAAATCTATTTGGTTTTCCGGCCAATTGTTTAAGTAATTGTTGGTGCGCAGCACCACTTCGCCTCTAGAATTCATTATTACCACTTCGGTATTAGTACCACTTACATATGCTTGAGGTATTATCCATGTGTCATTGATACCATCGTTGTTCGGACTTATTAAATTTGGTATTTTAGCTACATCTGGAAATGGTTCGTTAATTGCTAAGGAATAAATAATCTCATCTGACACTGCACAACCCGTTGTTTGAGTTATTACGACTTTATAATTTCCTGCTTCGGTTGCTTCGTAACTATTACTAGTTGCTCCAGATATTAAAACATCATTTAAATACCATTTGTAATCTGGACTAACAGCATCTGTTGTAACAGTCGCAATTAAACTTTCTCCTATTAGTATGGTATTAGTTTCTGAAACATCAATACTGCTCGTTATGTCATTATTTTGAAGATCGATAGAACCACTTGCGCTACAGCTTCCTAAATCGACATTAACCGAATATATACCTCCTTCATTTGTTACATAGCTCTGATTTGTGGCTCCTGTTATAGCAGTACCATCTTTAAACCACTGATAACTATTACCACTTATACAACTTAAAGTTGTTGCACCATCTCCTGCGCAATATGGATTACCTAAACTAGAATTAATGGTAGTTGTGACACCTGAAGTAGACATACTTACCGTTACTCTATTCGAATACGAATCTGAAGTACAAGAGCCATAATTTGTTTTAACAAAATATACTCCTGGTTCACTTACTGCCAAACTGGAACCCGATGCCACAAAAACAGATGTTGTTGGGCTTGTTTCTTTATACCAGTTAAAGGTAAGTGATGGATATTTTAAAGGTGAATCGTTCGTACCTGTTCCTGGGTTATCTATTGTAAGCAAGTAACTGCTGCCGCTACAATACTGGGCTGTAGAAATTAAATTATTAATTGAAAACGGCGAATCTTGAATTTTATAATAGGCTGCAAAAGCTACCGAACTTCCACTAGTTGCCGCCGGCGATGTACTTTTTACTCTAACTCGATAGGCTTCTCCGCCTGTAGTTTGAGGTAATGAAAATGCCAAAGTTGCAGGCGAAGTAACTACAGTTCCAGCAACAGAAGTAAAAACTGTTGTAGCATTTGAAAAGTTTCCTGTGGCATCAGACAATTCAATAATGAACTGGTTTGTTGAATTTAAAGCAGACGGAGGCGTAAATGTAAAGGTTACGTTATAGGTATTAAAAGCCGAACCTGCACATGCTTGTGTAAATCCTAAACTTGGATTCCCAATAACTAATTGAGAATATGCACTGTTAGTAAAGCATATAATTACAACAATTATGACCGTAAAGTTTCTCATTATATTTTTTATTTTCATTGGTAAATAAATTTTCTAGAAACAATTTTTAATTCTAACTAATTTTTAGAATTTTAAATTACTAATCGTATTACTGCCTTTTTTTAATTTTTATTTGAACACCTTACGCTGCGCTTCTAAGAGTTTCTGCGTAAGTTTCGAATATATTTAGAGCTGCATCAACTTTTCTGCATTAGTGCTTTTTTGATTAACATAGATTTATTCCCGTTCTATATCATTAGCTGCTGCTGCAATTATTTTATTAATTCGCAATCTATAATCGGGTCTTTTCTCATTTTGTGAATCTATAAATGTTTCGTTATTACTAGATTTAGAATACACATTAAAAAATGAACTATTACCATACCAATTCTCTAAATCGAGGTTATTAGAGTCATTTTCAACAAATATGTTTCCTTCACAATTGTTAAAAAACATATTGTCGAATTTTATTTTTTCTAAATTGGCTTCATTCACTTGAATTTTACTATCTAGAATAACAGCTGGAACAAATCCAGAGATTACACTTCTACTCATTTCAAAATTAGTGTTCTGACCAACATAAACAGCCTCTTTTACTAATCCCATTTGCATATCTAATTTAAGATTTTTACTCTCTGTTAATAATGTTACATTTTGAGCATCTAACGAAGTTCCACTTTTTGTAAAATCTACTTCTTCTCTATTGTCATAAGATAACACTTGAAGGCATCTTGCCCCATTTCTACTTGATATATATGGAGATCTTATTGCCAGTGAATTAATTAACTGACTTTGTGTTCCGAAATTAAATTTATAGTCGTTACTATTAGATCTGTACGAAACAACTTTTTCTAAATTTACAGATCCTCCCCAAACCTCGAAAGAATTACCAGCAGAATAACTCACCATAACATTCTCGAATATGGTTTTATTACCTACTGCAGCTAGAAATAAACCACTGTAATTTCCGCCATCTTTCAATCTTTTTCCGGCGTATTCTATTCTTACATATCTTAAAATTCCAGAACTACAATTTGGATCTTTACCACCATAATTTGTGTAACTATACGTTTGTGGATCTATAACGGCATGATAAGATGATACAGAACCATTTCCGAATTTATTAGTTGGCGCATCTCCCAGTAAAAATATACCTCCCCAATCTCCAGCACGTTTAACACCTCTGTTAGAAGTAAAAACTATAGGGTCTGTTTCTAAACCATCTGCTATAAGAGTTGCACCTTTGGTGATAGTTAACGATCCTTTAGATTCGTAATCTCCAATTATAACTGTTCCAGGTTCTATAGTAAGTGTGGCGAAATTAGTTACAAATACGCTTCCCATTAATAGATACACATGCTTTTTAAGTAATTTAGTATCTTTTGTGATACTCCCTGTTAATATCTGGGTAGGTTCTCCGTAACTCATGCGGCTCGGATTAAATTCTGTCCAATTGTTAAGCCAATTATTGGTACCAACAATTCCTTTTTCTTGTTGCGCACTAATAGTCCCCACTAAGAATAAGAATATCCATGCTAGTTGCGTAAAGTTTTTCATTATGTAAAAATTAATTGTTAATATTCTTTCATATAACGCTCAAATCTAGAATTAAATTCTATCAAATGCAAATTAATTCGATGAAATGCACTTTTTTGAACAATAATACTACTATACTTTTTAATTATGAAGCATAGAAAAGTTTACACTTAACTATCTTTATAATTTCATGGATTAAAAATTAATTTTCGATAAAGAATGACTTCCACATATAATTTTACTTATATGTTTCTATTTCATTAAGGGATAAAATATTTTAATATATATTAATTGAATTCACTATAAATGTAGAGGGATTTCATAGTTTCTTCATAGAATAAAATAGCTGCTACTAAATTCCGTTTATCTGAATAGGGCAACATTTTTTCTTGAAATTCAATTGTAGTTTTTAGAAAAGAATTAGTACCATCGTACTGGCTCTCTAAAGCTTTATTATTATCATTTGTTTCTGGTATACCTAGATCTGCCATAGTTATACCGGGCATTCTAGCAAAAGCAATGTAGGGCAAGGTTTTAATTAGAATCTCTATACGTTCCATATAAAGTCCTAACAATTCACCTTTCTGCATATTCTCCAATTCGTCCTTATAGTGATATTTTTTAATAGCCACTTTAGAACTAATTATACTTTTAGATTCGTTCTTTTTTTGAGAGAAACTGACATTTGAAATAAATAAAAAACAAATACTGAGAAAAATAATTCGCATTTTCATGTCATAGATTTAAGGGTTGTACGGCAAATTTATGTAATTTATCGTGAAAAACAAGCATTTTATCGTATTTTTTATTTTTTTTATCGATTTATTTAAAAACCGTAAGTGATAACCTACACGAAATTAGTTACACTTAATTTTTTTAGTGGTTTTTATTTTTTTGATAATTAATTCAACAATAAACAATTACTATGCCAGAGTTTAATTTTGTTTTTGCATTACATCGAAAAACATTTAATTAAAAATAATAAATAAATGGGTGAATACTCTACTTTAAACCATAAAAAAAATTAATGCTTCAGTACTAATTCTCACTATAAATATGAAAACACCAAGAATTTTACTAGTTGCAAATCAAGTATTTATAATTAATAAGGGGTAACATATAAAACAGAAGTGCTATTTTGTTAAATAGCACTTCTGTTAAAGGAATTACATAAACTATTGTATTTCTACAATTTTTTTTGGAATTTCTTTTTTAATGTTTTCTTCTTTTTTTAGAAGTTTAATTTTCAAAATTCCATTTTTGTAAGACGCTTTAACTTTTTCGTCTAAATTTACTGATGTTGGAAGAATCATAGATCTTTTAAAAGATTTATAACTAAATTCTTTTCGCGAATAATCATCTTCTTTTTCTTCTTTTTCTAGTTCTTTTTCACCAGTAATATGAAGCACATCATTTTCTATTTCAACTTCAAAATCTTTTTTATCGAATCCAGGAATCGCTAAATCAATTTCAAAATCTTCTTTGTGTTCCATAACATTCATTGCTGGCATAAGGCTTTCATCTTCTATAAAATCGTCTTTAAAAATAGTGTCAAATTTTAATAAACTATTCAAATCGTCGAAATTAGAGTGAAATAATCTGCTATTCCAAGGTCTTAATACATTATTACTCCATGGAGTTAATAATTTGTTTTCGAAAGGTGCTGCCACGTTTCTTTTTTTGCGTTTCAATAATGTTGTCATGATATTATAATATTAGGTTAAACATATTTTACTGTTTACTATCCAAATATAACTATCACTACTAGTTTTTACAATGATATCCATCAGTATACCAGCACTTTAGAGAACAACTTGTCAACACGTTCTAGTCATTTATAACACTTAAAAAAAATGGAAATAATCTGGACTTTAAATCGTTTACCTGTTTATAAAAGTTAAATACTTCCAGATCTAGCGCATCATGTTCAGAAATAAAAAAATTATCACAGGCTACATCATCACACTCAATTTTGTTTTTAACACTATTTAAATGTGAATAGAGTTGATTGTTTAAAAAAGACATATGCTTCTCAACTAACAAATTAATCTCCTTTTTAAAGCCGTCTAGTTTTTCAAATAAATTCCGGACTTGAGGCCTAAAAATAGTTTTGTCTAATAAGCTATCATAAAACTCTAATTCTACTTTTATATATTCTAAATTAGAAATATGTTTAGATAAAATATACCTTAATTCTTCAATCGATTTATTGCTGTTGAAGCTCGTATAGTTTGGTTCTGTTTTCATATAATATAAAATTATGGTTGCATTTTCTAAGATAATTTAAGGTACTAAACAATGTCATTAAAAGTTAATTAGCATCGTAATACGATTTTACCCAAGCAACTATTTGCGCATTTGTCATGCTATCTGCTTTAACTACACTAATTACTTTCTCATTTACTTCCTTATAATGTATGCTTAACTCTTTTTTAAAGTTCGATGCTGTTTCAGCAGGACCAAACAAAACGAGCTTATCAGCCTCTTTAATTTCTGAAACCAGATTTTTAAAATATTTTTTAAATTGTTGTTTTTCGCGCTCTAAAAACTTACTATCTTGAATAATCTCTTTTGAGCCTTCTTTTAATCGAATATCTGAACCTGGGACGTCTCTACTCGTTTCAACATTTGATAAAATTGTTTCAAAATTTGCCTCATCATTATGAAGGGTTACAACATGAGCTTTTTCTTTATCCAACCAAATACCTATTCGTACCATATCTTTTAAATTTTATTATTAGTAAATCGCCTATTTTAATATTTAATTCCTTAAATCATGTAAAACAAAAAGGGGAACTGTAGAATTATATCCTATTTCTTTAACTAAAGGATTTGTTAAAATACTTCCAAAAAAGGCATGTTTTTTATTTATAAATGCCACCATATCGCTTTCTCTGCTTTGTACAAAACAATTAATAGCTGCAGGAACTTTTATATGGCTAAGGGTATGAAATGAATAGTCTATACCTTTAAAATACTCTTCAAAAAGTCTCTTATTATTAAGCTGCTTCTCACTTAAATTGTCTTCGGTAGCGATGTGTAAAATCTTAATTGACGCATTAAACTTTTTAGCCAAATCGATTAAGTAACTTAATTCTCTTCTTTTTAAATGCGTTTTATAACTTGTAGGGAACACAATTTCTTTCGGTAATTTATGTTTCGCTTTCTCTGGAACAACAATTACGGGGCAATTACGCACCTTTTCCATAACATCTATAGCAACACCACCAAAAAGTTTAGTTCTAGAATTAGTTTCACCTTTGGTGCCCATAATAATTATTTCTATGTCTTTTTCTTCAACAATATTTCGAATGGCTTCAACAGGATTTTGAAATCTAGATAGCACTTCGAAATGATGCTCGGGGCTAGCAAGGTTTAACAAAGTTATTTTATCTAGAACTTTAGCCAATCCGTTTTCAGAATTTAGTTTCGCTGTTTCATACAAATCACTACCCGGTTCCATATTAACTAAACTATCTATAGGATTTCCTACGGCAGTAAAAACATTTAAGACATAAAAATTGCAGGTGTCTTTTTTGTACAATTCTAATGCGTAGGTTATGGCAAGCCACGCATTGTTAGAGAAATCTGTGGGTAAAAGTATCTTGCGTTTCATTATTATAGTTATTAATAACTTAAATATAGCTTGTTAACTACTGAAATACAATGATATATGTCAGTTATACGTAGCAATCGAAATACATAAATCTTAAGTGCGTTTTAACTGCCATTTTCTATAAATTAGATTCAAATTTCAAACATTATAATGATCAAGGGACAAAAAAAAGGGACATAATTTTAATATCATGTCCCTTTTTTGTTTCACAGTAATTTAATGTGAACTGATTAATAGCCATACATCTAAAATGGAAACAGGAAGTGAAGACTTCCTGTCTCCATAAAAACGTTGAAATGTAGTATTCAACCATACCCCAAACCAATAAACTAACTTTAACAATAAATTTATACTAAATCTTAAGTTAAAAAATAGCTTTCAACGTTTTTAAACTGGATTATCATTTTTACGATAAAATTCCAGTTAATTTATAAGAAACAGGAAGTAGAAACTTCCTGTTTCTGTTTAGAGTTCAATTTTATTATTTAATTACAACATTAAATCGTAATCTTCTTTTAAGAATTACAGTTGCAACTCTTATCAACTAACCAAAAAGATTAAAATAAATCGATTTAACAAAATAATAACTTTAAACTCTATACTATATACTTTTGCTTATGTAAAAGAACGTTTATTTTGAAATACTAATTTACCTCCTTATTATCGATTTCAAAATGATAGAAATCAGTTTGATGAAAAAAAATTAGTATGGAACAACGCCATAAACCACATTTAACAAGAATAAACCTATAAAAAATAGCAACATGTAGATGGTTTGAACAAATTTTATGTTAATAAGTTCTAAACCAGATATGGTACGATTTGGAAACACAAATAATGCGAGGCCAATAAAAAGTGACATCCAGCCTAATAAAGTAATAATAAGTTTCCAGTTTGGTTCCCAAATATTATGAAACAGGATATTAAGCAATCCTACCATAATTGCTATAAAAGCAGTGATAATTAAAAATTTTTCATCTTTTAAATCTTTAAAAATCTGTTTTATGCGCTTCGGATTAAAACTCAGAATAAAAAAGAAAATTATTAAATACCAACCCCAAAACTTTGCCAAAAAAAGAGAACTATCCATAATGTCGTTATTTTAAATTTATATTATCTGATATTTTTTAGTTTTTCTAAATTCACCACTTTAAAATTTTTGCCTTCTGCCTCGATAATGCCCTCATTCTTAAGAATTGTAAGTGCTCTAATAAACGTTTCTGGTGCTATACCAGCTACACTAGCCAAATCGCTTCTTGAAATTTTTATGGTTTCTCCAGACTTATAATTTAGTTTTTCGGCAAATCTTAAGATGGTAACGGCTGTTTTTTTATTTACCGAACTATATGCCATTTGTAAAAGCTGTTCTTTTAAGGTCGCTATATTATCTGCGAGCATTTCTATAATTTCTAAGACTACTTTATGATTATTGTGAAGCAAATCTTTAAATTCCGCAATAGGAATAGCAAACAACTTTATAGCTTCTATGGCTGTTGCTGTTTCTTTATAAGGTGAATTAGTAATAAATGATGTAAAACCAAACAAATCATCAACTTTATACAAAGCTGTTACAAGTTCTTTACCTTGTTCGTCGATTTTATGGCATTTAACAGCCCCTTTATTTATGAGATATATAAAATTTGAATGATCTACCTTGCCTATAAATAATCTCATCTTTATCGAATTCTATGAGACTGCCATAATCATCAAAATAATTTTTTAAATCGTTAAGGGTTCTTATTTCCTCTTCAATAGGTTGCGCTTCAATGATATTAGCATGTTCTACCGAATTAATTAAAATAGACACTTTAGCTAATCGTCTTTCTATCACACTCAATAATTCTTCTTCGGTAAAAGGTTTCGTAATATAATCGTCTGCACCTAAATTCATACCCTTTCTTATATCTTCTGTTTGCGCTTTCACAGAAATAAAAACAAATGGTATATAATTGGTTTTTTGGTTTTCAGACAGTATTTTAAGTACTTTATAACCATTTGTTTTAGGCATTAAAATATCGCATAAAATAATATCTGGAAGGTGTTTTTGTGCCTTAGTTATGCCACTTAAACCATTTGTTGCCGAAATTACTTTGTAGTTAGCAAGCTCTAATATCTCTGCGGTATTTTCTCGCATTGCAAGATCGTCTTCTATGAGTAATACCGTTTTCATGAGCTTGCTTTATTTGGAATAGAAACTGTAAAAGTTGTTCCAGAATCTTCCTTACTTTCAAAATTAATGCTGCCGTTTAATTTTTCTAGATGATTTTTTACAATATTTAAACCAATACCTGTGCCTTCGGTATCTGTAACGTTTTCTGCTCGAAAATAGCGTTCAAAAATATTTTTTTGATCTTTTTCTGGAATACCAATACCCGCATCTTCTATTTTAAAAATTGTAACATCATCATTTTGTTCTATATCCAAAAAAATTTTAGTGTTTTCTGGCGAATATTTAATGGCGTTATGTATTAAATTTGATAAAATTAATTCGATAACTTTTTCATCTTGATAAATGGCTAAATCTTCAGCCTTCTCTGTGTATTTTATTTGCTGACCTTTCTTGATAAGCATACGCGAATTGAAAATAACTTCGTCAACAATATCACTTATTTTAAAGTTTTTAAAGTGATAATTTAGCTTACCGGCATCAAACTTTTCTAATGATAAAAAACTATTTAAAATATTATTTAATAACTGCGCTTTATCTGTAATGGTTTTTACATGCTTATCTCGTTTTTCTTGCTGTTCGGTTAAGTTGTACTTGCTAAGTAATAAGGCCGAAGTTAAAATAGCACTTAACGGCGTTTTAAACTCGTATGATAATGATGAAATAAATTTATTTTTAAGCTGAATTACTTCAATTTCTTTATTCAACGCTTTTTCAAGTTGTTGCGTTCGTTCCTTAACTATCTTTTCAAGTTTTGTTGTGTAGTTTTTACGTTCTGTAATATCTAAAATAATAGCTACAAAAACTTGACGCTGGCCTAACATAGAAAGTTGTAAATGGGTTTCAACAGGATACGTACTGCCATCTTTTCGTTGATGCACGGTTTCAACCACTAATTTTTCAACATTTCCGAGTAGCAACACATCTATAACCTCTCTTAATTCTTCTTCGGTTTTATACGGTGTAATATCTATTGGCGTCATGGTAGTTAACTCTTCCAAAGTATAACCAAGGTTTTTTTGACCTCCATAATTTACATTTATATACTTTAATGTAATGGCATCAAAAACATGAATTTCATTTAATGATTTATCGAAAATAGTAGAAAGATGCTGGAATTCTTCTTCTTTGCACTTTGTTGCTGTAATATCGTTTTGAATGCCAATAAAATTGGTTACCACACCAAAATCATCGAGTATGGGCATGATGTACAAATCATTCCAGAATAGTGTTCCATCTTTTTTGTAATTCCGCAAGGTTGCCTGACAGCTTTTGCCATTTTTTATAGCTTCTCTTATTCTTTCTAAAGGTTCTTGATCTCGATCTGTGCCATGTAAAAATCGGCAATTGCGATTAAGAATTTCTTGATCATCATAGCCTGTTAAATTTTTAAATGCGGCATTATAATATATTACAGGGTTATCGGGTTTTAAGGCATCGGTAATTATAATACCGTTTTTGGCAGATTCTAGTGCTCTGCCTTTAATCATGAGCTTTTTTTCTATGGCTTTTTTATCAGAAATATCATTTAATAATGCCATAGCATAGTTATTATTGAAAATAGAAAATGGTATTAATTTAACTTCTAATTGAATTAAACTTTTATCTTTTTTTAAGCCGATAATACTTGTGGCTTCTTTAGTTTTTCTTTCTTTTTTAGATTTAAAAAAATCTTCAAAACGAATATTAAGACTCTCATGATATTTTGTTGGAAGAAGCACCCTTAAATTCTTAGAAACGAGTTCCGCTTTGCTGTAACCAAAAATTTTTTCGGCAGATGAATTCACTTCCATTATTAAAAGCTTTTTATCAAATATAATTACGGCTTCTGATATGGTTTCTAAAAGGATTTTTGATATTTCTTCGTCTTGTTTAAACATTGAATATCGCTTTAGTTCAAGGTGGATTAGTTGTGTTTTAATGTATGAATAATACTTGCTAAAAAAAATGATAAAAATCATGTGTTATGAAAATCACATCCTTTTAAGAACCAATAATTTAATTAAAAAAGTTACAGCTTTAGAATTTGAAAAAGAAGTCAATTATAGTTAAATTTATAGTTCACAGAAGAAAGTGCTGCAAGCACTTAATTAATTAAAATTTATAATTATGACTTATTATTTTAACACCGTTGTTTCGGGAGATTTCGATGCCATCATTGAAAAGGTTACCCAACTACTGCAAAAGGAAGGATTTGGTATTCTTACCCAAATAGATATACAAGAAACGTTAAAAAAGAAATTAGATGTAGATTTCAAGAAATATAAAATTCTAGGTGCTTGTAATCCCCCATTTGCCTATAAAGCTTTACAATCGGAAGATAAAATAGGCACCATGCTTCCTTGCAACATTATTGTGCAAGAACTTGAACCAAATAAAATAGAAGTTGCGGCTATTAATCCCATGGTATCTATGCAAGCTGTTAAAAACAGCCAGTTGGAAGATGTAGCCCAAGAAGTAAGCGAAAGATTAGAAAACGTTATAAAACTACTTGCTACGTAAAATAGGTTTTATTTTATGTTAAAATGGCATGTTTTAATTAAACCAAAGTGATGAATATCATTTCGTAAACCCATGAAACATAGTACTTTTAATGTAATAACTTAAAAGAATGAGTCATGAAAAAGAATGTAGTTTTATTAGTCCTGTTGTTTATTATTTCTGTTTATGGTTACGCCCAGAATTTTGAAAACCTTGATTATGTTTCTTCGCTTAATGATGGACTTATAGCCATTAAAAAAGATACTAATTGGGCATTTATAAATAACGAAGGAAACATGGTTATAAATTTTAGAAATGATTTAGTAACCACAAAAAATGATGATGGCGACTATCCTGTATTTAAAAATGGTAGATGCTTAATTACAAAAGTAACCAATGGTATTTTGTACTTTGGATATATAGATACTATTGGAAAAACCATTATTGAACCACAATTTTTAAACGCATCAAATTTTATTAATAATGAAGCCCTTGCATTGCATGTAATGAAAAATGAAATAGGTAAAAATGATGTTTTAGCTATTAAAATGGTGAACTATAGATATCATGAGGTAATTATCGATAAAAATGGCGAAATAAAAGAGTATTTAACGCCAAAAGGATTTAGTATCGTTTTAGATAAAAAGTATTTAAAAACACCTCCAATAATTACTTCGAAACGGATTGCAGACCGAATGTATGCTGTTGTAAATGAAAATAAAAAATGGAGTATTGTTAAACTTAATTAACCAAAACGTTTTAAATGAAAGCAAATTTGAATTTAGGAAGTGTTTTTGGAATAAAAATAAAAGTCCACTGGACTTTTATTTTTTTAATTCTATGGGTAATATTTAATGAACAAAAACGTGGTGGAGACACCAACAGTATTTTATTTAATATTGCTTTAGTTTTAGCGGCTTTTGTATGTGTACTTTTACATGAACTTGGTCATGCAATTATGGCTAAACACTATGGAATTGAAACCAAAAAAATAACCTTATTACCTATTGGTGGTATGGCAAGTTTGGAACGAATACCAGAATCGCCTAAACAAGAATTATTAGTAACACTTGCCGGTCCTTTAGTAAATGTTGGGATTGCTTTGCTACTCTATTTTATAATTCCAGTAAAGCAATTAATGCACTTAAATTTTACCGAAACATTCGATATGCTAAGCAGTTTTACTTTACAGAATTTTTTGTTTTATCTATTTATTGTCAATATTGCCTTGGTGGTTTTTAATCTTATTCCTGCGTTTCCAATGGATGGTGGTCGTATTTTAAGAGCCGTATTAGCACTTAAAATGAATCGTGTAAAAGCGACTCAAATTGCCTCTACTTTAGGTCAATTTTTAGCTGTATCGTTTTTATTTGTCGGGTTGTTATATAATCCGTTTCTAATTTTTATTGCACTTATCATTTTTTTAGGTGCCTATGGTGAGAATCAATTAGTTCAACATTTAGCATTATTAAAGGGCCATAGCGTAGAAGAAGCTATGATTACAGATATAACAACTTTTAGTCCAGACGATTCCATAGAACTTGCTGTTAACAAATTAATTTCAGGCACCGAAACCAATTTTGTTATTCTTAAAAACAAGGCTGTTATAGGCGTATTACATCAGAAAGACATTATAGAAAACTCGAATAAAAATATTTTAATTAGTGCTATAATGAATACCTCGTTTAAAACCGTAAGATATTCAGACGATCTAATTAAAGCATACAACCTTATTTACAGTGAAAAAATACCATTTCTGCCTGTCGTAAATCAAGACAAATTAGTGGGTGTTATCGATGCCTCCAACCTAAATGAATATATGTTATTACAAGCAAAATTAGCCTATTAATTATGAGAATTCTTTTAATAATAATCACATGTCTAGTACTTATATCGTGTTCTAAAAAAGAAGACAAAATACTTCCTAAGGAAACCAATCTTGTTGAATCGGTTTATTCGTCGGTTACCATTCAACCCGATAGTTTGTATCAAGTTTACGCCAGTGTAACGGGTATCTTAGAAGAAAATTTCGTATCGGAAGGAGATATTATTAATGAAGATACTCCAATACTTAAAATAATCAATAACACGCCAATTCTTAACACCCAAAACGCCAAATTGGCTTTAGACCTCGCCTTTGAAAATTATTCTGGAAATACGACTCTGTTAAATAGTCTAAAAGATGACATTGAGACAGCAACCTTGCGCTATAAAAATGATTCGATTAACTTTTACAGACAAAAAAATCTTTGGAATCAAAATATAGGTTCTAAAGTAGATTACGATACTAAAAAACTTAATTTCGAAATTTCAAAAAACAATTTAACAACACTAAAAAATAAATTTTTCCGAACAAAAAATGAATTAAAAACAACGCTTCAGCAAGCGCAAAATAATTACCAAACGTCTTTAATCAATACCAAAGATTTTACAGTTAAAAGTAAAATAAATGGCAAAATATATGCCTTAAACAAAGAACCAGGCGAGATTGTAACAACTATGGAACCACTGGCATCTATAGGTAGTGCCGCTAATTTTATTATTGAAATGCTAGTAGATGAAGTTGATATTGTTAGAATTTCAAAAAACCAGGAGGTAATAATAACTTTAGATGCCTATAACGATGTCGTTTTTAAAGGCAGGGTATCTAAAATTTACCCTAAAAAAGACGATCGAAATCAAACATTTAAAATTGAAGCTGTTTTTAATAAAGCACCTAATATTTTATATCCTGGTCTTTCTGGTGAAGCAAATATTATTATCGCAGAAAAAGATAATGTACTAACCATTCCAAAAACATATTTAATTGATAACAATAAAGTTAAAACAGATGAAGGAATTATTACAATTGAAACTGGATTACAAAATTTAGAACTCATAGAAGTGCGCTCTGGAATTACGAAAAACACCTATATCTATAAACCAGAAAATGACTAACTGGAAAGTTATATTAACCATAGCTAAAACACATTTGCTTACCAAAATTAAGCAAACAGCCACAGCTTCACTTGGAGTTACTTTTGGTATTGGTGCATACATTACTTTGGTTTGCTTTATGACAGGATTAAATACAATGCTAGACGATTTAATTCTAAACCAAACACCACATATTCATATTTATAACGAAATTAAACCTTCAAAACATCAGCCCGTTGGATTGTATGAAACTATGAAAACCAGTTTTAATGTGGTGCATTCTATTAAACCAAAATTAAGTCAGAAAAAAATCCATAATGCCTTACCAATTATAAACTATTTAAATGAAGACCCTAATGTTATGGGAGCCATTCCTCAAATAAAAACACAAATTTTTTATATCGCTGGCTCCATAGAATTGGGTGGTAATTTAACGGGCATCCATGTGCTTGAAGAAGCCAGATTATTCAACCTTCAAAATTACATTACAAACGGAACTCCAGAGTCTTTACACAACAGTGATAATGGTATATTATTAGGCGCAGGAATTGCAAAAAAAATGTCACTACATATCGGAGATCGCATCCAAGTAAGCACCATAAACGGGGATATTTTCCCCCTTAAAATTGTTGGATTCTACCAAAGTGGAATTTCAGATATTGATGCCATTCAAAGTTTTACAAACTTAAAAACCGTTCAACGTATTTTGGGTGAAGCCGAGAATTACATTACCGACATAAACGTTAAACTTTATGATATCAATCAAGCCACAACCTTATCTAAAAAAATAGAACAGCAATTTAATCTTACTGCCATAGATATTAAAACTGCTAATGCGCAATTTGAAACGGGCACCAACGTGCGAAACCTTATAACTTATGCCGTTTCGATAACCCTACTAATAGTCGCCGGATTTGGCATTTATAATATTTTAAACATGCTTATTTACGAAAAAATGAATGATATAGCCATTTTAAAAGCCACTGGATTTTCGGGTAAAGATGTACAATATATTTTTATGAGTCAGGCAATGATAATTGGATTTGTAGGCGGTGTTTTAGGGTTAATTTTAGGGTTCGGCTTGGTGAATTTTATAGCAACCATTCCTTTTAAAACAGAGGCTTTACCAACCATAAAAACCTATCCAATTAATTTAGATCCTATGTATTTCGTTATTGGGTTTGCCTTTGCCTTATTTTCCACTTTTTTGGCCGGTTATTTCCCTTCAAAAAAAGCAAAAAAAATTGATCCAGTAAAAATAATAAGAGGCCAATAATATGAATAATGTACTAGAAGCAAGACATATTAATAAATATTTTAAGAAGCCAACCTTATATCATGTTTTAAAAGATATAAACTTTGAAATAAAAAAAGGTGAATTTGTATCTGTTATGGGGAAATCTGGTTGTGGAAAATCAACTTTATTATATATTCTTTCTACAATGGATACCGATTACGAAGGAGAACTTTTATTGAATAATGAATTAATTACAGGTCAGGACAGGGATTATCTTTCTCATATAAGAAATAAACATATTGGTTTTGTATTTCAATTTCATTATTTGCTGTCGGAATTCTCAGTACTAGAAAACGTGATGCTACCCGCAAAAAAGTTAGCAGAAAAAACAGAGAAAGAAATTGAACATGATGCCATTGAAAAATTAAAAATGCTAAACATAGAACACTTAACATACAAACGCGCTTCGAACGTTTCTGGTGGCGAAAAGCAGCGAATCGCTATTGCGCGTGCACTAATTAATAATCCATCTATTATTATGGGTGATGAACCAACTGGTAATTTGGATAGTTATAATTCTGAAAATGTTTTTAATATTTTTAAGCAATTAAGTGCAGATTACAATTTATCGCTGTTAGTTGTTACACATGATGAAGATTTTGCTAAGCGAACCAATAGAATTATAACGATGGAAGATGGCACCATAATATCTTAATTAATTTTTAATGATGATTCCAATTATTTTAGAAAAACAAATCTGTTAAACTGATTTTTCTCATATTAATTAACCCACTGTTCTTGTATTTTTATAAAAATCGAAAAGGGCATGCTTACATTTAAAAATTACAATATTGCCGATTGGTTTTCATTTTACAGAATTTTTGCCGCACCATTTTTATTAGTTTTAATATGGATGGATCAACAATTATTTTTTACCTGGCTATTATTAATAAGCTATTGTACCGATGCCATTGATGGTTTTTTAGCAAGAAAATTAAAAATAACAAGTCCCAGAGGTTCGCAATTAGATTCTTTTGGAGATCAAGTAACTTTTATTATTGGACTAATCGGACTGTTTTATTTTGAAACCGATTTTATTAAAACAAACCTGATAGTCATACTAATAGCATTTGTTCCTTACATTATACAAATGTTCATCGCTTATTTTAAATATGGCAAAGCCACCGCGTTTCATACGTATTTAGCTAAACTAAGCGCCATTGTTCAAAGTATATTTATTTTATGGTCGCTATTTTTTAATCCGGAGTATGCGCTATTTTATGTAATGATTGTTATTGGCGTATTAGAAACTTTAGAAGAAATCGCACTAATTTATATGTACGACCAATGGGCTTCTGATGTAAAAGGTATTTACTGGGCGCTACGCGACAAAAGACGCTTAAGAAAGACTAAACACTAAAACAAAACTAATGCTATGCGTAGTTTTTCCTTGTTTGCAATTATACTATTATGTTTCGCTATTCTATTTGTTGATATTATTGCGTTTTACTGGCTACAATCAATAACAACCCTTCTTACCGCTACCCTATTAAAAACAGCTATTCATTTTCTTTTTTGGATTTTTACTGTTGGTTTAATCATGGCAATTCTTATTCTTAAACTGACTTTAGATAACATTAATCCTAGACGAAAACAATTACTTATCTCTTCACTATACGGACTCACAGTATCATCCTTTATACCCAAAATAATATTTGTAATAATCATTTCCATATTATTTTTTACCAGAACTATAGTTCCTGAAAACGTATCACTTATAATTATACCAATTATAGGCTTGTTTTCAGGTTTTTTACCATTTTTTGTAATAGTTTATGCCATTTTTAAGGCCGTATATCATTTTAAAATTTACCACAACAACCTACACTTTAAACATTTACCAAAATCGTTCGAAGGCTTGAATATTGTACATATTTCAGACATTCACCTGGGAGGGTTTAATTACCGTTTTAAAATCCTTGAAAGGGCTGTTAAACAAATAAATGAATTAAACCCAGATCTTATTGTGTTTACTGGAGATTTAGTGAATAATTACGCATGGGAATTAATTGGTTGGGATAAAATTTTAAAACAATTAGAAGCCAAAAAAGGAAAATATGCCGTTTTAGGAAATCATGATTATGGCGATTATAGTCAGTGGGAATCAAATGAAAAAAAACTTGAAAACTTCAATGAAATTAAGCATTTTTTTAAAAAAATAAATTTTAAGCTTTTACTAAATTCTTCAGACATTATTGAAATTAACCAAGAAAAAATAGCTGTTGTAGGTGTAGAAAATTGGGGTTACCCTCCATTTAAACAATATGGAGATTTAGATGAAGCTATTAAAAATGTTGAAAACATTCCGTTTAAAATATTACTCTCGCATGACCCTTCGCACTGGGGTGAAGAAGTTGTTGAAGCAACCAACATAGCACTGACACTTTCCGGGCATACACACGGTATGCAATTTGCGCTAAATTATAAAGATTTTCAGTGGAGTCCCATAAAATATAAATTTAAACACTGGGTTGGTTTGTATAAAAATAAAGAACAATATCTTTACGTTAACAGAGGTTTAGGTTGGTTAGGCTTCCCAGGAAGAATTGGCATGCGACCTGAAATTACCTGTATTAAATTACTTCCTTAAACTAAAAATGAATTGTTATTGACGAGTATGTTTATTTCTAGAATTCACACTTTGGTATAATGCAATATCAAGACAACCAAACCAAAGAATATATGCTAGAAAGGTTATTTTTTGAATTAATGGCAATGCTTCTAAATAAGAACCTGTTTCATAAATATAATAGTTAATCAAAAAAATAATCAGGCAAAGAATTCCAAATGTAGCTAATTTATAATAGCTATTTTTAAAAAGCTCAATAAACGAAATAATAAAAGTAATAACTCCCAAAACGCCTGCAATTCTAACAATTAAATCGTGAGTGCCAATAGCAAGAAATAAAATGCTAATTAGAGCGAGTATACCACAAATCTTCATAATAATTAAATTGACATTCTTATAACTAAAAAGTCTTGGTAAATGATACCACAAAATTATTAAGCTGATGCATAACACAAACAGTCCAGCACGCGCTAAAATTCGACCATTATTTATTTCACCATTAAGAGCATAAAAATCTAGTAAATCACATAAATAGTTGTTCCAAAAACTAAATCCGTGTTGGCTTAAAATATTCCAAGAACCTCCTGGATAAGCCCATGCCGCTAAAATATATAACAAAATAAACATTCCCATTCCAACTATGGGAAATAGTAATAGGTAAGGACTTTTTAAAGAAATACGTTTATACATTGAATAACGTTTTATCAATTACTCATTATTTACATAAATTAAGGTTTTTATGACTGATGCTGAATGATTTATATCATTGTACACCAGAAACTCATGGCCTACTTTTAATCTATTAACAGTATAAAAAAGGAAGTTATGAAAACTCTAAAATTATTAACGATAATTTCTTTAGTATTTCTTTCGGCCTGTATAAGTCAGAAAAAATACATAGATATGGAAAACAGGTATAATAGCTGTAAAGATGACTTAAAAACAGTTGAAAGTAATGTTTTAGTACTTGAGAATAGCTTAGCGAACGAAAAAAACAATACGAATGCCATGGAGCAGCAATTAGACTACTTTAAGAGCACAAATACTAATTTATTACAAAGACTATCAGATTTGTCGGTTATAAACATATCTGGTGCAGAAAGTATTAAAAAATCTCTAGACGCTTTAAATCAGCAAAATAAATACATTAAAGATTTAACAAGTTCCATGCAACGTAAAGACTCACTTAATTTAGTTTTGGTTATGAATTTAAAACGCTCTTTAGACGTGTTTGATGATGAAGATATTAAAATTGAAGTAAAAAAAGGGGTTGTTTATATTTCGTTGTCTGATAGAATGTTATTTAAATCTGGAAGTTTTAAAATAAATAATCAGGCAGAAGACGTTTTAGGAAAAATTGCAAAAATAGTTAACGACCACAAGGAGTTAGATATTCTTGTTGAAGGGCATACAGATAACGTACCAATTTCAACAGAATGTATTATAGACAACTGGGATTTAAGTGTTAAAAGAGCAACCTCTATTGTAAGATTAATGCAAAGTAAATTTGGAGTTTTACCTGAAAGAATGACTGCTGGCGGACGCTCTGAATACATTCCAAAAGAAACCAATGCAACCGAAAAAGGAAAAGCGCTTAATAGAAGAACAGAGATTATAATTCTTCCTAAATTAGATCAATTCTTTGAATTATTAGAACCTCCAACGAGTAGCAATCAATAAGTTTTAATTGGTTTTATGCACTGTAAATAGTATCTGTCTAAAAACTCTTTAAAATTAATTTGTCAGGTTGAGCTTGTCGAAACTAATATTGAATATAAGTAAGTTAATATATTTCGACAGGCTCAATATGACATCGAACTAGACTTTTTAGATAGCCTTCTATTACATTTAATAAAAATGACTTTAATTTTGAATTAATAAGCTTCTCTAATATCCTAATTTGTTCTTTTGGTTAGGCACTTCCCACTTTATAATTTCTTTTAAAAATTCATCTACTTTTTCAACAATTAATTTTTCCGAAATGTCTTTTGGGTTATAAACTCCCAGTTCCATACTGCTGTCTTCAATAGAAATTTGTTCATTTAATGGAAATAAAACAGTAACAGCTACATTACCAGTATACAATTGCGAAAATACTAAAGCGCCGCCTTGAAGAAATTGGTAGCTAGCAAATTCATTAGTCTTTTCAATTAATTCTACCGGAAAAGAATCAAAAGTAATGTTAATGGCATCTTTAGCTCCAATCCAGTCAAGTTCCTGCACGCACCATCCAATTTTATACTTTTCAACAATGGCATTCAGCGTGTTTCTTAATAACGATTTAACTTCGTTTTTCCATAATTTTTTCTTCTCTACAACCGTTTCAATCGAATTTTTATAGTCGTTAATACGCTCGTTTAAATAGTCTATATTCATGTCGATTATATTATTGTTCTAATTTCTTAAGCTCCCTTTTTTCTTGCCTTTCTAACTTCCTAAAATAACTTCGTGTTAAAAAATTATGCTTTAAGGCTTCCATATTTTGGTTAAACTTATCGGTTCCTTCATTAATGTTTTTAAGTATAGATTTTAGATCAGTAACCGACATTGTATCTTTTACGATATAATTATAAGCACCCGAACTTGTGTTAAAGTCGTTAACAGTGGTATTAATATTATAAAGCATTGTTTCAATCTCTCTACTAGATGTTTCAAGATTTTTAACCGTAGATTTAATTCTTTTTCCAGAAACTGAATCGTTTAACAGCATTCCCAAAACTGTAACATTATTGGTTTTTAATGATGATATAATCTGATTAATTTCGTTTAAAGTATTGGAAGCACTTTGACTCGCCGTTTGTAAGTTAGTGACCGAATTACTTAAGTCTTTAGCCATAACGGTATCATTTAATAATAGCGCTAAAGTGCCTTTACCTTTTATCATGGCTTGTGTTATTTTAAGTAAATCGGAAGTTAAAATAGCGGCGTTCTCTGTACTCACGCTCAAAGTGCTTAATATATCTTCGGCACCAATTTTACTATAAGACTGAATAATATCGCCATTGGCAATCATATCATCATATCCCGTTCCTGGAAGGATATTAACTATCATATTTCCTACCAACCCATCAGAACCAATAGTAGCTATCGCATTTTTTTTAATGTAGGATGTTATTTTTTCTTCAACACTCATAGCTACTTTTATGGTTGAATCATTAACCATTTCAATATCTTTAACGGTGCCAATATTGATTCCAGAATACCTAACATTATTACCTTTTTGTAAGCCATGAACGTTTTGAAAATAGGAACTAATCGTGAATGTTTTTTTGAACATATTCTTTTTTTGCCCAATAAGGTAAACTGCCAACACAAACAATATAGTGCTAATAATTACAAACAGTCCTAATCTTATTTCTTGTGATTTTGTTTTTTTCATCTAAGTTATTTTACTGTTTAAAAAAGGCCATTATTTTGGGGTCGGTGGAAACAGAAAGTTCTTTAAAAGTTCCTTCGGCATAATTAGTTCCATCAATTAATAATAACATTCTGTCTGCAATAACTCTCGCACAATCCACATCATGTGTAATGATGAGTGACGAGGTGTTATATTTTTTTTGAATAACCTGCATTAATATTATTATTTCTTTAGCAGTAATAGGGTCTAAGCCACTTGTTGGCTCATCGTACAAAATAATTTTTGGTTGCAAAATAAGTGTTCTGGCCAATGCCACACGTCGTTGCATACCTCCCGATAATTCTGATGGCATTAAATCGATGGCATGTGCCAAACCTACATTTTGTAACGCTTCGATGACCAAAGCTTCAGTATCTGCGTCATTTTTAAATTTTTTAGAATGCCGTCTTAACGGAAATTCTAAATTTTCACGAACCGTCATCGAATCGTACAAGGCACTTCCTTGAAACAAAAAACCAATATCTGCCCGCAAAATATCTAATGCCTCTTGGTTTAGTTTGGTTATATCTTTATGCATTACGGTTATTTTTCCGCTATCGGCTTCCATTAAACCTACCAAACATTTTATCATCACAGATTTACCCGATCCAGATTTACCCATAACCACTAAATTCTCGCCTTTGTACAATTTCAAATTGAAATGTTTAAGCACGTGGTTATCTTCAAAACTTTTATTCAAATCTTCAAGTTCCAACACTATTTCGCGACTTACTTCGCTATTATCTTTTTCTATGACCGCCTTATTTTCTTTCATAATTCATAAAAAATATCGGCAACAAACACTGCAATAAAATCAATTATAAAAAGTAATAATGAAGCAAAAACTACTGCAGAATTTGCTGCTTTACCAACGCCTGCGGTTCCTTTATTACAATAATAGCCTTTAAAACATCCCACAAGCCCAATCGCTAATCCAAAAAAGAATGTTTTTATCGTTGCCGGAACGATATCCCCAAACTCTAAAGTATTAAAAACTTGATTAAAATATAGTTTAAAAGACACATCGCCTTTTATGTTTTCCACCAAAAAAGAACCATACAAGGCAATGGCATCTCCCAGTATCACCAACAACGGAATCATTAAAGTTGTGGCCATGACGCGCGTAACAACGAGGTATTTAAAAGGATTCGTACCAGACACTTCCATGGCATCAATTTGCTCTGTAACGCGCATAGACCCAAGTTCTGCTCCAATGCCAGACCCTATCCTACCTGCACACACTAAAGCAGTAATCATAGGGCCTATTTCTCTCACAATGGAAACGCCAACCATAGATGGCATCCAGGAAACGGCACCAAATTCCATGAGTGTAGGTCTTGTTTGCAGTGTTAAAACCAATCCAATAATAAAACCTGTAATTGCCACTAAAAACAACGATTTATTACCCATATTATAGCATTGTCGCCCTAATTCTTTTAATTCGAACGGACGTCTAAATGCTTCGTTAAAAAATCGCGCCGTAAAATAGGCTAATTCTCCAATTTCTTCTAAAAAGGTATTTAAACGTGCTTTTATATTATTGAAAACTAACATAATAATGGTTCGTTCGTTATATTAAAAATACTGAACTATTATGAGATTCCAAATGATATAAATCATAATGCTAGACTGATATAAATCATTGCAATCGTGAGATTTTATAAATATTTTTAATACTATAAAAATCAAATAATCATGAAAAATAAGCAGGACATTCAATTTGTTGATAAAGTTATTGGAGCACTTAGAAAATCTGCTATTGAGTTAGAGGAATTTCAGGTAAAAGCGGCCTTAGGAAAGGCTGAAGCCCAAGACAAGTACGAAGAGGTTAAGAAAAAATTTAATCTATTTATTCACGATAGCGAATTCAAAATTAAAGGTATTAAGGACAAAATAATAGAATTAAATACCAAATTTGATGAACTACGCGTTCAACTGGCTTTAGGAAAAGCAGAAACAAAGGAAGTTTTTAAAAAGCAAAAAAAAGAATTGCTTTTAACCTTACATGATATTGAAGTGAAAATTAAAACGAATGAAACTTTAAATAGAATGTATGCCTTAACACTAATAGAAATCGAACAATTTAAAATTCAGTTAGAAATTTTAGAACAAAAATTTAATAAAGACAAAG
This sequence comes from uncultured Flavobacteriaceae bacterium, assembly GCA_963704215.1. Classification (GTDB taxonomy): domain Bacteria; phylum Bacteroidota; class Bacteroidia; order Flavobacteriales; family Flavobacteriaceae; genus Mariniflexile. Next base: position 99,457 of record CAVPHK010000001.1, on the reverse strand, counting down.
GTGAGGCTAAGGATTCCTTTGAAAAAGGAAAAAGTGATTTTAATTCTTTTATAGATAGGATTAAAGGTAAATATGGCAAAAAGAAAGAAGAAACAAGACTGGAACATTTTCAAAATGAAATTTCTGAAGCCTATAATCATTTTAAGCAAGCGTTTACTAAACCATAAACCTTTTTAATTTAAGAATAAAGAGGCTGTTTTAAAAGTATAATTCTGTGTCATATTGAGCTTGTCGAAATATTTTAACTTACTGATAATCAATAGTAATTTCGACAAGCTCAACCTAACAAAGTAAATATAATACACTTTTAAAACAGCCTCTGTTATTTATAACTTTAGTGTTATTAAAGCGAAACATTAATAATCATAATCACCCTTATTTAAATTTGATACTAACCCATAGCTTAGAATTCCAGCAAGTATAAAACAAAAAATCCCTAATACAGACATGCCCTTCCATAACGGATTAATTTTATAAATTATAAACAATGACGCTCCAATAACAAGCGCTGCTATAATAAGGGCCGATATTAATTGCTTTGTTATTCTTAAAAGCGAATGTACCATAGGGTCTATGCCCTTATGGGTTAAATCTACTTGTATTTTACCCGAATTAATTTTGCGTATAGCATTCTTTAAATCTGTTGGAAAATCTTCCATATAATTTGTAAGTTCTACAACAGAATTTAAAACCTTTTCACCCATTTTAATGGGGTTATACTTTTTGAGTTGCACTTTTACGCAAGTAAGGTTTCACAATTTCAAATTGTTCTAAGTTAGGATCTAATTTTTCAATCACTCCTTCAATGGTTACTAGCGATCTGGCAAAAAGAAAGAAATACGTTGGAACTTTTAAACCATGTGCAATAATAATATCTTTTAAATCAAGCAAAATGGTACTCATTTCGTTTTCATGAATATCTCTAACATAATATTTTTCAACAAATTCATTAATATCAATTTCCAAATCTCTCATATCTGATATAGGAGCGTTGTTAGATAGTTTGTGTATGGATTTAATAATTTTTTTTACATCCCTATTGGTTATGCTAATAAATAACCTTCCAAAAATGGAAATATCTCTCGGAAGCATACTACCCATCATGCCAAAATCTAAATAACAAATATGGTTATTTGGTAGTACTAATAAATTGCCAGGATGCGGATCGGCATGAAAGAAACCATATTCAAAAATTTGTTTGTAATAACTAATGGCCAGTCTTCGCGCAATAACTGTTGTATCTATATCTTTAGCTTTTAACTCTTTAATTTGATCTATTTTAATCCCATTAATAAACTCTAAAGCCAATACTTTTGTGGTGGTAAATTCCAGATACACCCTTGGGGCTTTGGCAAATTGATCGACAGATTCGTCGTTTTTTAAATTATTATAAAAGCGCTGAACATTGATTGATTCATGAATAAAATCGAGTTCCTTTATTATAGAATTTTCAAAATTTTTAACCAATCCTATAGGGTCGAAACTTTTTAACGAAGGTATGCGTCTTTCTAAAACATCGGCAATTTTATACATCACCTTAATATCTTCAATTATAACATCGTAAATACCCTCTCGTTGAATTTTAAGGGCAATTCGTTTACCCGAATGCAACGTAACTTTATGAACTTGTGCCATAGATGCCGATGCAAATGGTGCTGGCTCAAACCAAGCAAACAAATTTTGTACGGAATCTTTTAATTCGGTTTCTACAACTTTTTTAGCCGATGCTTCAGACATTGGAGGTACGTTGTCTTGAAGCTTCTCTAGTTCAAAAGTTAGTTCCAAGGGTATTAAATCTGGTCTATTACTTAATATTTGTCCGAATTTTATAAATGTAGGTCCTAGTTCCTCACAAACGAGTCGCATTTTGGCCCATTTGCTATATTTTGCAACTTGTTTTCTTGTAGAACTTGGTATTAATTTTTGAATAAAAGTATATTGCTTATTTTCCTCTAAATAATGAACCAAATCTTCAAAACCATATTTTATTAGGACCCTAAGAATTTGATTATATCTAGAGATCGATTTAAAACTGTTCGCTATATTAGTAATTAGCCCCATTTTTTAAGCTTCCAATTTATTAAGTCGAGCTTCCAACAAGGCTACGCTTGATTCTAGTTTTTCAAGTTTTATATTTAAAGCCCTTAATTCGTCTGTATGAGCAACATGTATTTTTTTATAAAATTGAACAACCAACGCTTCTATTTTTTCATTAAGTTGTTCTTTTAACTCATTAGTTTTATTTATAATTTGATCTACAAATTCAATCTCATTGCCATTTTCATCTAATTTGGAATCAGACATCATTTTGTTTATGTTTTCTTTCCCTTTTTCGGAATATTCATTTAATTTTTCCAGTAATTGAGTATCTCTAGCTAAAACGTATATGCTAGAACTTAAAGTAATTAATTCTATAAGGGTTTTAGTTTTCATAATCTGAATATATTTAACTTAAACTAATACTAAACTTATAAACAAATTATTGAAATTACTATGATATTAATCATTTGGAATTAGGTAGTAATATTTTAATTTTAATTGAATTAGTTAAACACATTAAATATAAAGTTATGACTACCCATTTGATAACAAAAATAATGACGAAAAATGTGGTTACTGTTGCTCCAAATCAGCATATTTTGGATGTGAAACATATTTATGAAAAGAAAAACTTTCATCACCATATTCCTGTGGTTGAAAACGATACGCTGGTTGGTATCATAAGTTTAGTAGATTTTATGTACCATATAGCAGGTGCCGGAATGAATGATAACAACCCTATCTATAAAACCTTAAAAGTTAAAGATATAATGAGTGAGAAGCCCTTTTATATGCCTGCAACCTCAACTGTTAATGAAGTAGCTGACATTTTATCTAAAGGTAAATACCATGCCATTCCTATTCTTGAAAATGACAGACTCGTAGGTATAGTATCAACCGCCGATATCATAAAATTCTTCCTGGGCGAATCAAAATAATTTATGCTAAAAAAATTCCTAATTTTAAAAAGAAAGCGCTGTTTTAAAATGTAATTTATAAGTCTTAAATTGCTAATAATTTAACATTGGTAAAAATGAAAATAGGCTTGATATTATCTGGCGGGGGTATGCGAGGTGCTGCGCATATAGGAGCTATTAAGGCTTTAGAAGAACATGGTATTATTCCAACCCACATTGCGGGTACAAGTGCTGGCGCTATAGTTGGTGCCCTTTATGCTTATGGGTATAATTGGGAAGATATTTTAATGTTTTTTAAAGAAGTTAATATACTGGATATTAAAAAATATGCATTGAATAAACCTGGGTTTATTGATGCTGAAAAATTTTATCCTGGTTTTAAAAATTATCTAGAAAATGATGATTTTTCATTTTTAAAAAAAGAACTTAATATTACAACTACAAATATTTTAAGTGGTAAATTAGAAATATTTAATAGTGGAGAATTGATAAAACCTGTGCTTGCCTCGGCTGCCATACCTGGCATATTTGCACCTGTAAAAATCAAGGATTCCTATTATGTAGATGGAGGCACATTAAATAATTTCCCTGTTGAATTATTAAAATCTACTTGCGATTTAATAATTGGTATATATGTAAATAGTTTCGATGCTATTACCATAAAAGAACTTAAATCTTCTATAAATGTTATTGAGAGAGCTTTTATTATAAAATCGGTGGACGAAGATTCTAAAAAATTTAAAGATTGCGATGTCATCGTGTCTCCGCTAGGATTAAATAAATTCGGAATTTTTGATAAAAAATACCTGAATGACATTTTTAATATAGGCTATGAAGCCACCATTAAAGCTTTAGAAAAAAACAATATTGTTACATAAAAAGCTATCTCAAACTGATGGTTATCATTTTCGTTTTTAGCCTCAAATCCTATCTTTAAGAGGTGTTTAAAACGAAAATAGATGAAAACTACGCTATATATTCAAAATTTAAAATGTGAGCATTGTAAAACAATTATAATGCAAGAACTATCAAAGCTTAAAAACATAACGAATATTTTTATAAAAAGTCAATATGCCACTGTAACTTTTGAACATTTGTATCCAGACGATGTTGAGGAGGTTAAACAAACACTATCAAATATTGGTCATCCGCCATTTGGAGAAAAAAATAACTATTCTAAGAAATCGAAACTGAATCTGAGTGCAATAGACCATAAAACACTAGATCATAAATAAAAGTTTCAAAATGCTAACTAAATTATACCATTTACCGTTTTTACTGATGCCGTTGTTAGTATTAAAAAACTTTTATGGTATTGGCAATCAAAATAATCTTAACCTTATAAATCAGGAAATATTTAGAATCGATTTAGTTGAAAATCAAGAATTAAACACTATTGTGATAGAAAAAGATATTACAATAAAACAGTATTTTCAGTTTATAGATTCCATTGTAATCAAATATAATGCTGTAACACCTTACGAATTAAATGAGCACCTTTTAGTAAGAGCAAATCCCTGGATTCTCGATGCGTTAAAAAACACAGATTATTACCTTATGAAAGACAAAGGTCTTTTTGTTTATAACCAAAAAGATATGATTATCCTTCATAAAGGAGCTTTAATTTCTATACCCAGTTTGGATTTAGCAAACCGCATTAAGCAATCTTTTGCAAATACTTTAATCGACATAAATATTCCGGAATATAAATTACGCATTTATGAAGATTCTGTCTTGCTTTACGAGTTTCTGGTTCGTGTGGGTCGCGATGAAAAAAAGTATCTTAAAATGGCCGGAAGAACCATCGATTTAAAAACAAAAACTGGTAAAGGAACTATTGTAAGGCATATTCGCAATCCTGATTATTACAACCCGGTAAATGGTAAACGCTATTATGTAACCAGAAGAGACGATGAGAAGGTTACCAAATTACCTCAAATACCATTTTTAGAAACCGAAATTAATGGTGTAAGAAACGGTCAATTAATCCATCCAACAACTAACCCCATCACGCTTGGGAAAGCATACTCTAATGGCTGTATTGGCACAAATGAAGCAGATGCCTGGGTTATTTATTACCACGCACCTATTGGAACCAAAATTAATATTCGATACGATTTAAATGTGGTTAATGATGCAGGTGAAGCGCTTGTTTTAAAGGATATTTATGGCTTATTTCAATCAGATATAAAAGTAACACATTGATTATCATTATGCTTATCAGTATTTATTCATAAATAATTCTACTTCCTAGATACAGTATTATACTCCCCATTGCTTATAAGGTTTTTCAGAAAATGAATTATAAATAGGCTAGGAAACTCCCAGGAAATTACAACTGCAAAAATAACCTGCTTGGAAACTTCAATTTAGAATGGCCAATATTTTTAACTCAATATTGAAAGTATATTTTTTTTGTATATTTAGTCCATCCTACTTATAAAGAAGCTATTAAAATTCTTCCCTAAAGAATTTTTACCGTTGTTAATAAAGAATAAATTAGGCATTCCTAAATATAAACACACAACGGTTGAAATTAGAATGATTAATTAGTGTAAAACTTAATAATAGATTCAAAATCTATTTTGAGTTTCAATTTATTAGAAATTCCTATGCCAAAATTTTCAAAAAAGTATATCATTAAAAGCAAAATAAAATACAGTTATAGACAGTCGTCTAAATACATTAATTATTGCTAATTAAGAACCACCTGATGAAGTTATTTAGGAAAATAAGACATAACCTGATTTTAGACAATAAAAAAACTCAATACCTAAAGTATGCTTTAGGAGAAATCATTTTGGTAGTAATTGGGATTTTAATTGCCTTACAGATTAACAATTGGAATCAGTCAATAAAAGATAAAAATTCCTTGAATGAATATTTAATAAAAATTAAATCGCATACAGCGGAAGATCTAGAACAGTTAGAAAAGTTAGCAAAAGGAAGAAAGCAAATTGCTGACCTATGCAAGAAAGTGCGTAATAGCATCTTAGATAAGACGGAAAATGACAATCTTTTTTTGTTCATGACAAGTGGTTCTGCATTTGCTGATTTCTATTTTAAACCAAATTCAGGGGGATATGAATCATTGAAAAATTCAAAATATTATGGAAAAATAAACAATACTAAGCTTGATTATCTTTTAGCTAGATATCACGGTTTGGTAGATTTAATTGCCGAAAACGAGAATAGTTATAACCAATATGCCGTTCACCAAGAGAATTATCTCGATACTCAATTTGATAGATCGCTTATTTTGGCTTCTGCATTTATGTCAAAAGATTCTTTAAGCACGAAAGCCACACCTCAATCAGAATATGACCAAGTGTTCATGGAATATACAGCTAAACCAGGTTATAGAAATGTTATTAGCTTAGCAGCTTGGCAATTCGACACGATGATTAGCCAATATCATCAATTAACAGAACTAGGCCATCAAATTATTAAAGAAATTGAAGCACTAACTCAAGACTAAAAGAAAAAAATGATTAAAAATAAAAAAGCCAAATGGACAGTGCGTGTTTTGCTGCTAGTTGGAACCTTAATTTCGCTTTATTTTGTTCCATGGCTATTGGTAAAAGCATGGACACTACCGTTACCAGATACAGTTCAGGAACAGTTAGATGAGGCCATTGGGCATGGATTTGAAGGAATTATTGTCTATATAGACCTGGCTGATCAACCACCACAATATTTTTCTTCCGGTTGGCATAATAGAGAATCTAAGACACCCGCCAAACCACACGCCCTGTTTAAAATTGCCAGTATTAGTAAGTTATATGACGCTGTAGCTGTCACCAAATTGGTAAGCGATGGACGGCTTTCTCTGGATAAAACAATTGCTGAATATTTACCAAAACTTATGGGAAGAATCCAAAACTCAGACAAAATCACTTTGAGAATGATGATACAGCATAGAAGCGGAATACCAAACTTCACTGGTGCTCCAAATTTTTGGGCAGCTCCAACAGAGACCTTTGAAGAAAGTCTTGCATTGATTGAGGACAAACCAGCCAACTTTGAACCCGGTGAAGACTATGAATATTGCAATACGAATTATCTTTTAATAAATAAGATAATGGATGATGAACTAGGTTATAGCAATTTTAAATTCATTCAGGAAGAAATTCTGACACCACTAAACCTTAACCGTACATTTGCTTCACTAAGTGAAGTGAATATAGACGATGTGATGAGTGGCTACCATAAAGGATACTCCTCTGATTTAAAGACAAACAATTATGGCATGCATGCTACAGCAGAAGACGTAGGTACTTTTATAAGGGCATTGAACGACGGATCTTTGTTTGAAGCGGGAGAACAGGAAATATATACTTCCATCTATGAGTATGAACATTCGGGTTGGGTTCCAGGCTACCAAAGCTTCGCAAAATATCACAAAGATCTTGATGCTGTCGTTATTGAGTTTTATAGCACAACTGATCCGAAACTTTACTACTGGAACTTGTCGGAAATAATTAACAATAGAATTGTTAAAATAATTAGCAAGAAAAACTAGCCACAACACCAGTAGCCGTTACACAAATCGCTAGTTTTATAAAAATACGTTAAATGAGATCGTCTTAAAATAGTTTTTTTAAGTCCTCTTCTTTGTTTTAATTTATTTCGTATATCTACTTCCCAATACAGAAATTTGCGAAGATATTACCCAATAAATCATCGCTGGTAATTTCACCGGTAATTTCACCAAAATGATAAAGGGCTTGACGTATATCAATAGCCAATAAATCGCCCGATAAACCAGATTCTAAACCATGCTTTACTTTATCGATTTCTTCTAGAGCTTTTAAAAGCGAATCGTAATGACGTGAATTCGTAACAATCGTATCGTTATTTCTCAATGATCCGGTATTAACAAAACTTAAGAGTTTGTCTTTTAACGCCTCTACGCCTATGCCTTCTTTAGCAGATAACAAATGAATATTTGGAATATCTTTTTGAAGGAACGTAATTTGATTATCATCCAGTTTATCCACTTTATTAGCAACAATTAATAAAGGCTTTAATGGATATTTATTTTTAATTTTTTCGATTTCTATTTTAAAGGTGTGAACAAACGAATCCTCTTTAAAATTGGTGCTATCGGCAAGAAAAACCACGACTTGTGCCTGGTCAATTTTTTCAAACGTTTTTTTAATCCCGATACTTTCAACAACATCTTTAGTTTCTCTAATTCCGGCAGTATCAATAAACCGGAAACCTATCCCTCCTATGGAGATCTCATCTTCAATGGTATCGCGTGTGGTTCCGGCAATGTGTGAAACAATCGCACGTTCTTCATTTAAAAGCGCATTTAAAAGGGTAGATTTCCCCACATTTGGTTCGCCCACAATTGCGACAGGAATCCCGTTTTTAATTACATTTCCAACTGCAAACGAATCTATTAATCTCTTTAAAACCAAAGCAATACGATCAACTAATTCCTTAAATTGTGTTCTGTCTGCAAATTCTACATCTTCTTCAGCAAAGTCTAATTCAAGTTCTATTAACGATGCGAAATTTAAGAGTTCTTCACGAAGTCTGGCGATCTCAGATGAAAAACCACCGCGCATTTGTTGCATGGCTATTTGATGAGACGCTTCGTTATCACTTGAAATTAAATCTGCTACGGCTTCCGCTTGACTTAAATCTAACTTGCCGTTTAAAAAAGCACGCAAGGTAAATTCTCCTGCCGTAGCCATTCTACAGCCTTTACGAAGAAACAACTGTATAATTTCTTGTTGGATATAATTAGAACCATGGCATGATATTTCAACGACATCTTCGCCAGTATAAGAATTCGGGTTTTTAAAAACAGATACTAATACTTCGTCTATAGTTCTTTTATTATCAATAATATGACCTAAATGAATGGTGTGCGTTTTTTGAAGGCTGAGCCTTTTTTGGTTTATTACCGATTTAAAACAACTATCAGCTATAACTATGGCATCGGTTCCAGATAAGCGGATAACCGCAATGGCACCTGCTCCAGAAGGTGTTGCCAACGCTACAATTGTTTCTTGATTAATCATGTACTATACTAAATAAATCCCGTCGTCTTTAATCTCTATTTGTTTTTGTTTGTATAAAGAACCTACTGCCTTCTTAAAGTTCTTTTTACTCATTTGAAGTATTTCTTTAATCTCTTCCGGACTCGATTTGTCGTTTAAATTTAAATAGCCACTATTATCATGTAATTCATGAAGAATTCGTTCCGCATTAGGCTCAATATTTCTATAACCAATTTGCCCAAGTGCAACATCTAATTTGTTTCCGGGACGTATTTTTTTAACGATGCCCTTTAATTTATCGCCAACACTTAAATCTGTAAAAATACTGTCCTTATAAATTAAGCCCATATGGGTTTTATTTACAATAACATTCATTCCTATATCCGATGGGTGCGATACTATTAAATCGACTTCATCAAATTCACTTACTGTTAATACTTTATTATCTAAAAAACTATTGGTTTTACTCGACGCAGCTAACCTACCCGTTTTTTCATCCAGATAGCAATACACTAAATACCAACCTCTAGGCTTCATTTTAAAAGCTTGCTCTTTAAATGGGCAAAATAATTCTTTAACCAATCCCCAATCTAAAAAAGCACCAAATTCGGTAACAGCATTGCAACGTAATAAAGCGAACTCACCAACCATAATATAAGGCATATCGGTAGTTGCCACGGGGCGTTCTTCGTTATCTAAATACACAAAAACGTCTAACTTATCCCAAATTTTAAAAGACTCTGGCACATATCTGTTGGGTAACAAAACCTCATTACCATCTTCATCTACTAAATAAGCGCCGTGATCTGTTTCACGCAATATTTCTAATGTATTTACTTGCCCAATTTTTATCATGCTGCAAAGGTAATAATATTCATCATAGTTTCTTTAAATAAATCCATTTGGGCGTTACCCTATTGCGCAAAATCTATTTTAGGCAAGACAATTCTAACTAACCCATTAAAAATCTTATCAAGAAAGTATTCGTTCCATTAAACGATATCAAAAAAAAAGCGCTACAATTTTAAATTGCAACGCTTTAATGTTTTTTAAAACCAGTTATTATTTATAAAAAGATTCCTTTTTAAAATGTTTAGTTAATAAATAATAAACTACGGCTCTGTATTTGTTACGATTAGATTTACCATATTGCTCAATAACAGCATTAATGCCTTTATCTAAATCGGCACTATCTTTTAATCCTAATTTTTTGATTAAGAAGTTATTTTTAACCGTTGCAAGTTCAGATTCATCAGAACCAGAAACCGTTGCAGCATCTGCATTGTAAATTGATGGTCCACAACCTATAGTTACTTTGGTTAATAAATCCATGTCTGCGGTTACACCACACTTTTCTTTTAAATCTGCGGCATATTTTGCAATAAGTTCATCACGTTTACTCATAATAATTTGTTGTTTTAATGTGTTTATAAAATCCTTTAATACATAACTGTCTTAAAGATAACTATTTTTTAGACACAGCTATATGAAAAAGGTCACATTATTTTATAAATTCAAAATAATTTAAAAGAATATCGTCGTTCAAATCTTTAGGCGTAAATATTTCTAACAGCTTAGGTTTATCATCTTCAACAAAGAAATCTTTTAAAGCATATTCAAGCCCTTTATCTTTAGCCACACTTTTATATGTAAAATCATACATTCTACATAAATGTCTGGCATCTAAATGGTGCGTAGCTTCAAAATATGTTTCAAAGTTTTTGGTGTTTTTATGTCCTGGAAGAATTCTAAAAATTCCACCTCCTTGATTATTTATTACAATAATTCTAAAACTTTTCGGGATATAATTATTCCATAAAGCATTACTGTCATATAAAAAGCTTAAATCGCCCGTAATTAAGGTTGTCGGTTTATCGTTAACTACTGCACATCCTATGGCTGTAGAAGTGCTTCCATCAATACCACTGGTGCCTCTATTACAAAATACTCTATGCGTTTTATTAAGCGTAAATAATTGAGTGTAACGAATGGCAGAACTGTTTCCAATTTGCAGATTATGATTATTCGGAATATTTTTCAATAAAATATCAAATGCCTTTAAGTCGCAAAACGGAATTGTTTTTAAATATTCGTTATGCTTTCTTAAGCGATGATTTTTTACCGCTTTCCAGGTTGGATTATAATTACTCTTAACATAATGGGTAATTTTAGGCAAAAAGGCTTTAAAAAACTCATTAGGAGCTATTTCTAAATGATTACTTAAGCAAAAATAAGTGTCATTAGCCATTTTTTCATCAACATGCCAATGGTATTTTGGTTGGTATTTTCTTAAAAAGACTTTAACCTTTTTAGAGACTACCAAGCCACCAAATGTTAATAGAATTTCAGGTTGTAATGCTTTTTTTTCTTCTTCGGTTAAAGGCGAAATAATTTGATCGATTGACGGGAAAAAGCTATCGTGACTTAAATTTGATGTACTTTCGGTAAATACCACTACACTATCATCTTGCGCTAATTCATTTAACCATTTCTTATCAATTTGATTTGGTTGATTTACACCTACTAAAATCATTTTTTTAGAGGCCGAATTCCAATCTTCTAAACACGTATTTAGCAAATACTCTTCAAGCGGCTTATTTTTTACTACCGGATTTGTTGCTTTGGGTGAAACCTTTAGCTTATCTACAGTTACATACAGCGGTTCATCAAATGGAATGTTAATATGCACCGGTCCTTTTTTTAATAATGCAAAATTTAATGCTTCATTAATTTCTTCTTCATTATGTGTTTGTATATCTTTTTGTAATCCTAAAAAACGTTCAAATTTATCTTCTAAATTTTTAAACATCGGCAAATCTTCATTTGCAGGAATGTTTTTTTCGTCTTTTAAATCGAGTTTAAGATTAACCGAATATAAAATATGGTTTTCAAAGATATTCTTTTGGTTTATAGTTTGTCCGTCACCAATACCAATTAAATGTTTTGGTCTGTCTGCCGAAACAACCACTAAAGGGATATCACTATAAAAGGCTTCTGCAACCGCTGGATAATAATTTAATAAAGCACTACCAGAGGTGCACACCACTGCAGTAGGTTCTTGAATTTGCTGTGCAATACCTAAGGCAAAAAAGGCAGCGCAACGCTCGTCTACAATACTGTAACACTTAAAATAAGGATTATTGGTAAAGCCTAATGTTAAGGGGGCATTTCTACTTCCTGGAGAAATAACTATATGTTTTATGCCTTTGGCTTTAAAAAGCTCTATAACTGTTTGAGCAAGCGGTATTTTTGGATAAATCATATGAATAAAATATTATGTAAATGTACTAAATAGGTTTTATAATTTATAATTACAAAACTTTTTTAATTACGAGTGATTTTGATACGGTTTCTTCCCATTCAAATTCTGGAATAGACGTTGCTGTAATGCCACCTCCAATATAAATAATTGCGTTAGAATCTTTTAACTGCATACAGCGCAAATTAACATATAATTGTGTGCTTTTTTTAGAAATTGTATACGCTCTGTTTTCTATATTTCTTTTACTACTTCTAGGTGCAACTTTACTTGTAACATTCAGCTCGCCTAAAAAACCTGTATAAAATTCCCGATTATAATTTTCGTTTTGTAAAATAAATGCTTTTGCTTTTAATTTTGGGTATCCACATACAGCAGGTGTAGGATGCAAGGTATCAATTAATTCATTTAATTGGTAGTCTGATTTTAATTGGGCGGAAATCATAGTTTTTAAATGTAATAAATTTCCAGCTTTTACAGTTTCTATATCCGATATTTTTAACGAATATATAAACGGATTTAAACTTTCAACAATAAAATCGGTTACAATTTTTTGTTCTAATTGCTCCTTTTCTCCCCAACTAACTTGTAAACTACCTTTATATTCTTGTGTACCAGCCAAAGCCATTATAGAAAATGTATTCCCATCAATTTTCATGAGGGTTTCGGGTGTTGCTCCTAGCCACAACCCCACTTTTGGATGATACCAGCAATATACAAACGCCGAAGGATAATGATTTAATAGATTTTTTAAAATGGAAACAATATTGTAATCTTTAAGTTCCACCAATTCTTGCCGCGACAAAACTACTTTTTGAAAAACTTGGTTGTTTATGGCATTAACACCATTATTAACTAAATTTATATGACGTTGTTTGGCTTCTGAAGTGATGCTTTTAGATGTTTGAATCTCGCGTTCTATTTGAGGCACAGCATAATCAATCGATATACTTTTAGAATGATCTAAAGGAAATAAAACGGCTTTTTCTGAAGCATCAAAAGGCGCAAAAACGAAACCAGTTTCAGAAAAATCATTCACAAAATGTAAATCATTTGTAGGCTGTAATATAGCATGAACCTTATGTTCTCTCGGTTTTCTGTAAACCACAAAAGGTAATTGTTCGTTGTACTGAAATTCAATACTATTAAAAAAATCTTCCAAATTTGTTAACTATTGCTTTTTGGGTAATGAGATGGTGGTGAGTTTACATACCGAAATAAGGTTTTTAGCTTCATCCGTCACTTTAATATCTAACAATTGTGTGGTTTTGCCTTTATGGAGAAATGTTGCTCTGGCATAAACATAACCATCTTTAACACTTTTTAAGTGATTTGCAGTTATTTCAATGCCACGCACAAAAAACTTTTCGGTATCAATAAACACATGCGAGGCAAAACTTCCTACGCTTTCTGCTAAAGCCACTGTTGCACCGCCGTGTAATATACCATCTGGTTGATATACTTTTGAATTAACAGGCATTCTTGCTACTAAAAAATCATGACCATAATCTACAATTTCTATATTTAATGTTTCCATTAACGTATTTTTACATGCTGCATTTGCCTTTGCTATGACTGTTTCTTTGGTTAATTGCATAAGAATAATGTGTTTTTAAACTCTAGGTTGTAAAAGTACGAAATACGCCCGTAATCAAAATTAAAATAAAGTTTCAATTTTATGGATTTTCAACATTAGTGATTAGATGTTTTTAATACTTCATGCTAATTTTTAGATATTAGATACTTTTTCATTCAAAGCAGTAATTATAGGAATTGAGCGTTATATGAGTTGATTTTACAGTAAGGTTAGTTGCCAAATAGCGCATTATAAAATAAAAATGCGCGTTAGAAAATGTGCAAAAAAAAACCTAACATATTTAATATTAGGTTTTTTTTATAATTTAAAAACAAGAATTAGTGACCTGCAGATATTTTTTCATCAAAATTTATTCCTTGTGAAGTCAAAATACTTTTTACTCGCCAAGCATAAAATGCTAAATATGCAAAACACATTACCCCTACAATATAACTGGCTTGTATTCCTATACTTTCAGAAATATACCCTTGCAACCAACTTACTACGCCACCACCCATAATCATCATAATTAAAAAACTACTGCCTTGGCTTGTTTTATTTCCTAATCCACTAACTGCCAATGTGAATATACATGGCCATAACGTACTACAAAATAAACCAACACTTGTAAAGGCATAAACACTTACCATTCCATCGTTAACCATTCCGATACCTAAAGCAACAATTCCCAAAATTGAGAAAATTAATAACATTCGCGCTGGGTTTCCTTTACTCGCTATATCTGCAGCAATTAAAACTAAAATAACGAATGCGTAAACATAAAACGGTGTTAAATCGTGTTTTCGCAATGGCATTTACCAACTAAAAATACTCCAAAAGCTAAATATGGTGCTAAAAAACGTAACATCTTACGCATGCTTATATCGGTAGTAAACGCTTCAACAGCACCTGTCCATCTACCAATCATTAAACTTGCCCAATACAACGAAATATAAGGTGCTATGTCCGAAATTTCAAAACCTAAGTTATGTTCCATGTAAGCAGGTAAATTACTTGCAGTAGACACTTCAACACCTACATAAACAAATATTCCAATCATTCCTAAAACCAATTGCGGATACTTTAATGCAGATGTTCTGGTTTTATTTAAACTATCTTCTGCTTCAACTATGGCAGTTGGTCTATCTGGTAACGTTGAAAACTTTAATAAAATAGCTACCAACAAAAAGGCTAAACCTAAAACTAAATAAGGAACTTTTACGCTTTCAATACTTATATTGACATCGGTTGCAGTAGATGTTCCAAAAATTGCAAAACTTACAATTAACGGCCCTATAGTAGTCCCAAAATTATTAACACCACCGGCCAATGTTAAACGTTGAGAACCAGTAGCTATGGGTCCAAGAGCAATGGCCAAGGGATTTGCTACGGTTTGTTGTAACGAAAAGCCTAAAGCCACAATAAACAAGCCCTGACAACATTAAAGCGAACGATCCTGTGTTTGCCGCTGGATAAAATAATAATGTGCCTATAGCTGAAATAATCAGACCTAAAACTAGCCCATTTTTATAGCCAATTTTATTCACGACATCCTCCTTTATTAAAAAAGATATGCCCATATATATCAATGAGCCTACAGTATATGCAATGTAAAACGCCAAAGAAACCAATTGACTTTGTCCTTGAGTTAAATTGAAAGCTTCCTTAAAAACTGGGATTAGAATATCGTTACTGGCAGCAACAAAGCCCCAAAAAAAGAATACAGAGACAAGTGGAATAAACTGCCCCCATTTGGTTGGTGTGTTTTCAGAAATCATATAAAAATTTTGGTAGTTAATTAATACTTATGTGCTTTTATAATTTCTGTAAATATATTTTTAATTGATTAAACAGTAACCTATTTTAAATAATTTATTACTTTTTTTATTTCAAACAATTATCTCTACAAAAAGCGCTATTATTCTATTAATTTTTTAACAATATCTTTTGTAGCTTGAATGGCATGAGTATGCTCTATACTAGGGCCCGCAACCCAAACGGTTTTATAAGTAGCTTTTGTGGCGGCATTTTTTGTAGCATTCATTCCAATAGAAAACCGAATCATTTTCACCCATTTTTTAAGTTTTTTGTTCTTATTTAATACAGATTCAATCCAAGTCTGTTTCGTTCCTATTTTCTGAACATATGGAGTATTAATTACTGTGCAAGGTGTTCCTGAAATACGTTCGGTCATAACAATATCTTTAGCACCATAATCTATACAAGCCTGTTTATATTCGTCTGTAATATTGGCTTCAACCGAAGCTATAAACGGACTCCCCACCGAAACACCTTCTGCACCATAGCTTAACATTTTATCAATATCTGCTTTACAGCCAACGCCTCCTGCCGAAATAATAGGAATGTTACAATTGGCTAACTAATTCTTTAATAAGAATTTCTGGCGATAAATTACCTCGATGCCCTCCAGCCTCATTATTAACAGCAATCACCGCATCTGCTCCTAATATCTTCAACTTTTTGAGCAAATTTTAAATCTACAACATCACAAAACACTTTAATTCCTACCTTATGCGCTTGATTTATGGTTTCTTCTGGACTTCCTAATGAGGTAATGATAAAATCGCAACCTTCTTCACAAAGCACTTGTAATTGATCTTTATACTTAATATTAGATTTATTTACAATTAAATTAAAACCAAACGATCCGCCTTCCACTTTGGCTGCTTTTAGCTCTTTTACCGCGTCTCTTAAGTCTTCTAAAGTTCTGTAATTAAGCGCAGGAATACAGCCTGCAATGCCACTTTTCATGGCTTCTATAACCATGGAAGTGTTTGATACCAAAAACATTGGTGCTTGAATAATTGGATATTTTATACTGAGCAGCTTTGGTTAGTTTAGTTTCCATGTATATCATTTTTAACAAATATAATAAAATATTATGCACGCATAACTTTTCCTTTTGATGCATTAAAAATTTCTGGACAATTAAATTTTATTGTTATGTCTAATCTTATATCTCTATTTAAAATTGTTACTAACCTACTTATTTTATATTTTAAAAATATTTTAAAAAAACATATTTTTATTATGCACGCATAATACCTGATTATCAATATGTTATGCATGCATAATAATTCAAATCAAGTTAAGATACTGATTTAATGATATTTATCATGTTTTTAACAAGCCTTAAATTATAATTTCGTAAATAATTTTATAAATTTTGTCATGAAAAAACTAATTTTTGGTCTCGTAATTTTTGGATTTACCACCCAAATGTATTCGCAAACTATCGAATTAAAAGAAGTTGAGGTTGTTGCTAATTACAATTATATTGAAGCAACCAATACGGGAATGGAAGCTTTACCTGTTCAAAAAATACAAGCTGTAGTAAAAGATCACAAAGCACAAAATTTAGAACTAGACAGCAATGGAGACATAGCTTATAGCATATCTTTTTATAACGGCGACGGAAAAGTTTTGGCAGACTATAATACCGAAGGAGAAATTGTTAGAACAACCGAAAAATATAAAAACGTAAGATTGCCTTTAGAAGTTTTGCAAGCCATCTCTAAAAACTATCCTAATTGGACCATATTAGAAGACACGTATTATGTAAGTTATCAACATGATAAAGGTGTTACTAAAAAAGTTTACAAAATAAAAATAATGAATGATAATAAAGTTTTAAACATTAAAACAAATCATTCTGGAGATTTTATTTAGTAATTTAGTTAATAGCGAAAAAACGCAACCCATAAGGTTGCGTTTTTTTTTGCTTAAATTGTTTATAAAAACTCAAACACAACAGCTAACGTTCTGATATATATCATTGTAGGTTACTAATCGATAATTCTATATTAAACTTATTAATTCTAAAAAATAATATCATGAAAAAATTAATTTTAAGTCTGATAATTTTTAGTCTGACTTTCCTAATGTATTCACAAATACCAGAACAACAACTTCCAGAAGTTGTAATTACAGCAGTTAACTACAAATATCTTAATGCTGTTGATAATGAAGATACCGACATAAATGTTAAGATGCTTCAAGAAAAAGTTGCGATGTACGATTTAAAAAGCTCTCAACTTTATGAAGATGACTATGATACTTATTACGTGTCATTTTATATTCCTGAGGGCAAAATACTTGCCGCTTACGATAAAAATGGTAAAGTAATAAGAACAGTAGAAAAATTTAAAAACATAAAATTACCAATGTCTGTTAGAAATGCCATCACTAAACGATTCCCGAATTGGACTCTAGAAGAAGATGTATATCTTGTTACGTTCCATAGAGATAATGCAGCTACTAAAAAGCAATACAAAGTAAAAATCCAAAACAAGGATAAAATTGTTCGAGTAAAAATAGACGATGAAGGTGATTTTCTATAAAAACATCTTACATTTTACACAGTTTATAGCAACAAAAAACGCAACCTTATGGGTTGCGTTTTTGTTTCAAATAGTTTTGCTTTCGTAGCAATTCAATTTATTTCACTTCTTCAAAGTCAACGTCTTCAACATCGCTAGATTCTGCTTGTCCTGTTTGACCTGCAGCATCTGGTCCTGGTTGATCGCCACCTTGTTGAGCTTCGGCTTGTGCTTTGTACATTTCTTCACTAGCAACTTTCCAGGCTTCATTTATTTTCTCTAAAGCTGGGTCTATAACCGCGATATCTTTTGTTTCGTAAGCTTTTTTAAGTTCTTCTAACGCTTCTTCAATTGGTTTCTTTTTATCATCAGATAATTTTTCACCAAATTCTTTTAACTGACTTTCAGTTTGGAAAATCATAGCATCAGCAGCATTTAATTTTTCAGCTTTTTCTTTAGCTTGTTTATCTGCTTCAGCATTTGCTTCTGCATCAGCTTTCATTTTCTTGATTTCTTCTTCAGTTAAACCAGAAGATGCTTCAATACGAATATCTTGTGTTTTATCTGTAGCTTTATCTGTTGCAGTTACATGAATAATACCATTGGCATCAATATCAAAAGTTACTTCAATTTGAGGTGTTCCTCTTCTTGCTGGTGGAATACCATCTAAATGGAAACGTCCAATTGTTTTATTATCGGCAGCCATTGCTCTTTCACCTTGTAATACGTGAATTTCTACAGATGGTTGGTTATCAGCAGCTGTTGAGAATACTTGCGATTTCTTAGTAGGAATCGTAGTATTTGCTTCAATCAACTTCGTCATAACATTACCCATAGTTTCAATACCTAATGATAATGGTGTAACGTCTAATAACAATACATCTTTAACATCTCCAGTTAATACACCACCTTGAATACCAGCACCTAGCGATACTACTTCATCTGGATTTACACCTTTACTTGGTGCTTTTCCAAAGAATTTCTCAACAGCTGCTTGTACCGCAGGAATACGTGTTGATCCACCTACTAATATAACTTCATCAATATCTTTAATAGTTAAACCAGCAGCTTTTAATGCAGTCTGACATGGCTCGATAGTACGTTTTACTAAATCGTCAATTAATTGCTCGAATTTAGATTTTGTTAATGTGCGCACTAAGTGTTTTGGTCCACTTGCAGTTGCTGTAATATATGGTAAGTTAATTTCTGTTTGAGCAGAAGATGATAATTCAATCTTAGCTTTTTCTGCAGCTTCTTTTAAACGTTGTAAAGACATCGGATCTTTTCTTAAATCCATACCTTCTTCAGCGTTAAACTCATCGGCTAACCAGTTAATGATTTTTTCATCAACATCATCACCACCTAAATGTGTATCACCATCAGTAGATAATACTTCAAATACACCATCACCTAATTCTAAGATAGACACGTCATGTGTTCCTCCACCAAAGTCAAAAACCACAATTTTTTGGTCTATACCTTTTTTATCTAAACCATAAGCCAATGCCGCAGCAGTAGGCTCGTTTATAATTCTACGTACTTTTAAACCTGCAATTTCTCCAGCTTCTTTAGTAGCTTGTCGTTGCGAATCGTTAAAATAAGCAGGTACTGTAATAACCGCTTCAGTAACCGTTGTTCCTAAATAATCTTCAGCCGTTTTCTTCATTTTTTGAAGAATCATAGCACGATAATTCTTGTGGTGTATATAAACGACCATCAATATCTACACGTGGTGTATCATTATCGCCTTTTACTACTTTATAAGGTACTCTATCTGCTTCTTTTTTAGATTCAGTAAATTTATTCCCCATAAAACGTTTAATAGAATAAACCGTTTTTGTTGGGTTTGTTACCGCTTGTCTTTTTGCTGGGTCACCAACTTTAATTTCGCCGCCTTCAACAAAAGCAATAACCGATGGCGTTGTTCTTTTACCTTCTGCGTTTGGGATTACAACAGGCTCATTACCCTCCATTACAGAAACGCAAGAGTTGGTTGTTCCTAAATCGATTCCAATAATTTTACTCATAATATTTTTATTTATTGTTTATAGATTTCCGTCTGCACGGAAACTTTGTGTTCTTTTTAAATTCGAATTGTATAAGTCAATGATTATGCCAACACAAATAAACTGACAAGCTGTCATAAATTTTGAGTTTTCAGTCGCAGTATACAGTCGCAGTATAAAGTTAAAATTAAATCATTAAATCTCGTTAATCGTTAATCTTAGCAAAATTCTAAAATCATAATTTAAATGGCGTTACCGCAAGGGTCGGGCTATCCGCTACAAGTCCTCGCTCCCCCAAAACGTT
Organism: uncultured Flavobacteriaceae bacterium; assembly: GCA_963704215.1. Lineage (GTDB taxonomy): Bacteria > Bacteroidota > Bacteroidia > Flavobacteriales > Flavobacteriaceae > Mariniflexile. The sequence goes on along the minus strand of CAVPHK010000001.1, from coordinate 79,001 downwards.
GGGTTCGCTGTGGGCTTTCCACTCCTATCCCTAACGCAGCTACTCGCAACTACCGTCATAAAACATGAACTAATATTTAATTCTCGACACTTTGCGTCTTTACGCCTTTGCGTGAATAAAACGTCTTATATTTGTGAAACAAACCTATTTTGTTTTATGGAATGTATTTCAGTTTTCGATATGTTAAAAATTGGCGTTGGGCCATCCAGTTCACACACTTTAGGGCCTTGGCGAGCCGCCGAACGCTGGATTAAAGAACTCAAAGAAACCAACAAATTCAATTCCGTAGAAAAAATTACAGTCGACCTTTATGGTTCTTTATCATTAACAGGAAAAGGACACGCCACCGACTATGCCATTATGTTAGGATTAACGGGCGCTAACCCCGAAACCATTCCTACAGATTCTATTCCATCTATTATTTCCGAAATAAAAAATACAAAGCGTATTAATTTCAACGGCGAAAACAATATACCATTTTCACCCGAAACCGATATAATATTCAATCGGAAATTTTTACCCTTCCATGCCAATGCTCTGCAATTTTCAGCCACTATAAAAGGGCGAAAATCTAAAGCGACCTACTACTCTATTGGTGGTGGGTTTGTGGTTGTTGAAGAACGAAAAGTTTCAAAAGCAAACAAAATCATTTTCTACTGCACATTTCCATATCCCATAGCAACAGGTAACGACTTATTAAAATATTGTCATCAACTAAATAAATCCATTTCCGAAGTCGTTCTGGAAAACGAAAAATCCATCCGTCCCATCGAAATCATCAATTTTGAATTGCAACGTATTTGGAACACCATGCTAGATTGCATCTATATAGGTTGCCACACCGAAGGAAACTTACCAGGTGGTTTAAACGTTCGACGTCGCGCTTATGATACCTATCAAACTTTAAAAGGTGATTTACCATACAATTCACCACAAGAATGGCTGGAAACCATTAGGAAAACCGAAGTTAAATTCCGCCAAATATTAAAATGGGTAAGCTGTTTTGCGCTTTCAGTAAACGAAGTAAACGCCTCTTTAGGGCGCGTGGTTACTGCACCAACCAACGGAAGTGCTGGAGTTATTCCTGTCGGTTTTAATGTATTATATGGTAATTGAAAACCACGAAGCCGATTTCAAACACATCAAACAATTTCTACTCGTTGCAGGCGAAATTGGTAGTATCTTTAAAAAAGGGGCCACCATTAGTGCGGCCATGGGTGGCTGTCAAGCAGAAATTGGCGTATCTTCTGCCATGGCTGCCGGGGCTTTATGCGAACTTATGGGCGGCACACCCGAACAAGTGTTGGTTGCTGCAGAAATTGCCATGGAACACCACTTAGGTTTAACCTGCGACCCTATTGGCGGTTTAGTTCAAATACCTTGTATAGAACGCAATGCTATGGGAGCCATAAAAGCCATAAACGCTGCAGAAATGGCCCTTGATACCGACCCTAAAAACGTAAAAGTACCGTTAGATAAAGTGGTGGCTACCATGTGGGAAACCGCAAAAGACATGAATACCAAATACAAGGAAACCTCCGAAGGTGGTTTAGCAGTTGGTGTTCATTTATCAGATTGCTAATTTTTATAGTTCTATCTTTAAAACATTGCTACTTTAAATCTTTGAATTATTGCGACTTGGCCACTGCACATCTCTATAGCTTTGAAACTTTGAAACTTTCAATCCTAACATATCTACTTAATTTACTACTTTTACATTCTGTTTTTAAAAAGATAAATACATGTCTACTGCAAAAAAAGAATACAAAAGAGTTACTGTAAAAACCTTGGTTGATATGAAAGCCAACGGAGAAAAAATATCAATGCTAACGGCTTACGATTATACCATGGCAAAAATAGTGGATGGCGCTGGTGTAGATGTTATTCTTGTAGGCGATTCTGCCAGTAATGTTATGGCGGGACATGAAACCACCTTACCCATTACTTTAGACCAAATGATTTATCATGCTTCTTCTGTAATTCGAGCTATAGACCGCGCTCTAATTGTTGTAGATTTGCCCTTTGGAAGTTACCAGAGCGACCCTAAAGAAGCGTTGCGTTCTGCCATAAGAATTATGAAAGAAAGTGGTGCGCATTCTGTAAAAATGGAAGGAGGACGCGAAATAAAAGAATCGATTAAACGCATCTTAGCTGCAGGAATTCCCGTAATGGGGCATTTAGGTTTAACACCTCAATCTATATACAAATTTGGCACGTACACCGTTCGTGCTAAAGAAGAACAAGAAGCCGAAGATTTAATAAAAGATGCGAAAATGTTAGAACGTGTTGGTTGTTTCGCTATAGTTCTAGAAAAAATTCCCGCGGCCTTAGCAAAAGAAGTTGCAGAAAGTGTAAGCATTCCTATTATTGGCATTGGTGCCGGAAATGGTGTGGATGGACAAGTTTTAGTATTACATGATATGTTAGGAATGACCCACGAATTTCACCCACGTTTTTTACGTCGTTACATGAATTTATATGAAGACATGACCTCGGCAATCTCACAATATGTAGATGATGTTAAAACACGCGATTTTCCTAATGATAATGAACAGTACTAGTTTATAGTCTCAGTTTTCAGTTTTCAATCAAAATAATTGAAAAATCTTTATAATTACCAGGAAATTCGTGTAAATCAGTGAAATCCGTGTCTAAAATACTTTCCAATAAAAACAACCTTCAAGTCTTATTTGAAGATAACCATATCATTATTGTAAACAAACGGGCTGGTGATATTGTACAAGGCGATAAAACGGGAGACAAACCTTTAAGCGACGTTGTAAAAAGCTATATTAAAGATAAATACAACAAACCTGGAAATGTTTATTTAGGTGTTGTGCACCGTTTAGACAGACCTACAACTGGTCTCGTTATTTTTGCAAAAACCAGTAAAGTACTTCCTCGTTTAAATGCTCTTTTTGTTTCAAAAGATATTCACAAAACCTATTGGGCTATTGTAAAAAATATGCCTTCTAAAACGGAAGATTCTTTAACGCATTGGTTAAAAAAGAATCCTAAAAACAATAAATCTTCAGCATATATTAAAGAAATAAAAGACGGTAAAAAAGCTATTCTTCATTATAAATTATTACAAAAATTAGATAATTATTTTTTACTGGAAGTGGATTTAGAAACTGGAAGACATCATCAAATTCGTTCTCAATTATCGAGCATTGGTTGCCCCATTAAAGGGGATTTAAAATATGGTTTTGACCGTAGCAATCCAGATGGCAGCATACATTTACATGCAAGACATATTACGTTTATGCATCCTGTAAAAAATGAAACCATTAGCTTAACTGCTCCCCTGCCAGATGATGTTATTTGGAATGCATGCAACGCTTAAATTTTATATCTTTATAAAAAAAGCTTGTGAACAATATTCCTAAAATCCTTTCAGATCAAAAAGTGTTTTTCAATGCTCAAAAAACTAAAAATATTGAGAGTAGATTAACTCATTTAAAGACATTAAAAACTGAAATATTATCAAAGGAACAAGCTATTTACGACGCTTTAAAACAAGATTTTCAAAAATCGGAATTTGAATCCTTTATCAGTGAATTCGGAATTGTTATTTCAGAATTAAATCTGGCAATCAAAAATTTAAAAGATTGGGTAAAACCCGAAGGCGTAAAATCTTCTATATTAACCTTTCCGTCAAGAGATTATATTTATAAAGACCCATACGGAGCAGTTTTGATTATTGCTCCCTGGAATTATCCTTTTTTATTGGCAATCGAGCCTTTAATTATGGCTGTGGCTGCTGGAAATACGGTCGTTTTAAAACCAAGCGAACTAACAAAAAACACGTCCCAATTAATCACAGATATTGTCGAAAATGTTTTCCCTAAAGAGTATGTGGCATCAATTCAAGGAGGGGTAGAAACTTCAACAGAATTATTAGCGCAGCGTTGGGATTATATCTTTTTTACGGGTAGTGTTTCTGTTGGCAAAATTGTGGCACAAGCGGCATCAAAACATTTAACACCTGTTACTTTAGAATTGGGCGGAAAATCGCCATGTATAATTGATGATTCGGTAGACCTAAACCTGACAGCAAAACGCATTGTTTGGGGTAAATTTTTAAATGGCGGACAAACATGTATCGCACCAGATTATATTATTGTAAAATCTAATATCAAAACGGAATTTATAGAAGCTTTAAAAAAAGAAATAACCAAAGCTTATGGTGAAAACCCAATAGATTCGCCCGATTTCCCTAGAATAATAAATACGAAAAACACCGTGCGTTTAGCCAATATGCTTAAAAATCAAAACGTTGTTTTTGGTGGCGATATAAATGAAGATTCGTGTTTTATTTCTCCAACTTTAATTGATAACCCTGCCTTAGATAGCGCGGTTATGAGTGAAGAAATTTTCGGTCCCATACTTCCAATTTTAACATTTGAAACCAAAGAAGACATAGAAAAAATCATATATAATTATGAAAAACCGTTATCTCTATATGTGTTTTCCAACAACAACTCATTTGTTGATGACATTCTGAAAACATTCAGCTTTGGTGGTGGCGTTATCAATGATGTTTTAATTCATTTTGGAAATCATAAATTGCCATTTGGAGGGGTGGGAAACAGCGGTATGGGTTCATATCATGGCAAACTAGGCTTCGATACATTTTCACATAGAAAAGCAATAATTAAACGCGGTAATTGGATAGACCCTCCTATTAGATATGCACCTTATAAAGACAAATTGAACCTTTTAAAAAAAATGTTTAAGTTTTTTAGTTAATAATGTCATCGCTAGGCACGAAGCAATCTCATTAAAATCATCTATATATTTAACTCATAACTCACAATATTAAGATTGCTTCGCTTCATTACATGAGGGTCGTAATGTCGTTTAAAGTGGGTAATTTAGTATTAATTGCACCCCTTTTGTTGGTTGCGAAGTTAGTTCTAATGTCGCATTAATCAAGGCTGCTCTGCTTTTCATATTAATTAAACCCGAGCCTTTTTCAACGTCATCAATATTAAAACCTTTACCATCATCACTTGCAGAAATCATCAAATTATTAGGTTGATAATTTAAAACTATATTCAAATTTTTAGCTTCGGAATATTTTACTGAATTTGATAAAAATTCCTGAATAATTCTAAAAATTATAATTTCATGCTTTCGGTCCTTAAAAGCTACTTTATCACCAATAATCTTAAGTTCTGCTGAAGTAAACTTCATTTTTTTAAGACGATCTAATTCGTTGGTAATCGATTTTTCAAAACCAATATTAAGAACCACTTCATTATTTAAAGTTTTTGAAAGCGACCGCACTTCGGCTAAACTTTCCTTTAGCGCATCACTGGTATCTTTAAATTTTTCTTTGTCATCGTCAGACATCTGCATTTTTAGAATACTTAACTGCATACTTGCAAACGAAAGTAACTGCCCCACATTATCATGCAATTCCCAGCCAATATTTTTTAAAGTTTGTTCTTGTGTTTCTGCCTGTGCTTGAACTATTTCTGCATCAAATGCTTGTTGTTGTTTTATTCTATCTAGCAGTAATTTATTTTTCCGTTTTAAAAAAACCACAAAAAATATAATTACTAATGAGGTTACAATTACCAAAACAGCAATCATATATATTAATAAATAACGTTCTGAAGCTGTACTAGCTAATCGCTCTCCGGTTTGCACCATATTAAAGAAATTGTAAAGGTTAAATACATAAATATATTGGCAACTAAATAAATTTGCCATTTCAAGAAAATAAAATTCCAATCAACATGTCTAAAATAAACATTAAAAAATACAATTGGCGTTATAATTATCCACCATATAAAAATAGTAGCCGCAATATAAAAATTTAGAGATTTATAAAAAGTTAAAACAACGTCACTTTTTAAAATCTCAATAAAATAGAAAATTACAGAGAGAAAAATAATGATGGCTCCTAAAATATTTATTACTGGAAAAGGTTTAATAAAATAATCATTCCAATTAAAAAGAACATAAATAATGAAAAAAACAAGGAAAAAATAACGACTAATTTTTATAACGAGTACAAAACTTTTTGTTTTAATTAATTTTAAGAAATAATATGAATAAAATAATATACCTCCTAAAGACCAATAAACTGCACCAAACCAATAATTTTTTTGAAAAACAGTTCCTTTTAAAAAACTAAAAACACCATCATTTTCAATAAAATATGTATAACTAGAGGCTAATTCTGCCAACGCAATAAATACCAAAAAATAAATAAAATATTTTGCGTTTGAATATTTATACTTACTATAATATATAACGCCTGTTAGAGCCGCTAATAGCTCAACACCACATGTTAAAATAAGATAATTTTGTAATAAAAAGTTTTTCATTAATTAGCAGTGTTACTTATGTTTTCGGGTTTACAATACATCAAAGCAAACGTAAAAATTGAATACATAAATGCATTAGCAAATAGAAATATAAGTCTTTTTAAATTAACATAATGCCAATCGGCTTCTGTATTGTATAAGTCGAAAAATATAACTGGAGTAATAATTAACCACCACAAAAACAGTCCAATACTCCCATAAAAACCAAATGTTCTAAAGATGTTTAAAATAGAATCGCTTTTTAAAAACTCAATAAAATAGACCGCAATACTTATAAAGGTTGCTAATAGTCCTAGTAATTGATATAGTTTTGGGTGTGAAGACATAAAAACATCAAAATAAAACATAAAATGTCCAAGCATAATGAACGTAAATAATATCCCGACAATCTTAATAATATACTTAGTTTGATTCAATTGCAATAAGGAATGGAAGTAATAAAACACAAAAAGAATGCTTCCAAAAAACCAAAAGAGGTTGTACCAATTTGTCATTTGAAAACCCATACGTCTTATTAAATAAACTGGATAGAAGTCCGGATAGTAAACTAAAGAAGCGCCTAAAACTTCAACAATAAATATATAAATTAAAAAAAATATGAAATACTTTGTACTAGAATTGCGATACTTTTTTAAGTAGATAATTCCGGTTAAAGCCGCTAAAAACTCTAAAGAATAAGTAATATAATTAAAATTTTTAGCTAAAAATTCTATCACGAATCATTAGTGTTAGTTTCAATTTCCGGTTTACAAAATATTAAAGCAAATGTAAAGGTTAAGTACATAAATATGTTTGAAAACAAAAAGATTTGCCGTCTTAGTGCAACGAAATCTAAATCTAAAAAGTTTTTACCAACATCATAAGTAAAATATAAACTATAAAAAGACAATGGTGTTATTATTAACCACCAAATAAAGACTGTAAGACTGATATAGAAATTTATAGACTTATAAAATTCTAAAATTTTATCATATTTTAAAATTTCAAAAAAATAAAATGTAGAACACATTAATATAATAATTGCTCCTAAAACATCTAAAACTGTAAAGAATTTAACAAAAAATAGTTCCCAATTTAGAGCTATATAAATTAATGAAAATATTAAGAAAATATATACTGAGTATTTTATAATATTTTTATATAAAGGTGTTTTTAAAATTTTATTAAAATAAAACCCATAAAATAGTATGGCTCCAATAACCCAATATAGTGTTGCGAACCAATGATTTTTTTGAAATTTTGTGCCAATAAGAAAACTAAGCACTTCATTTGGTCTTACATAAAAGGTATAATAACAAGCTGAGTCGCATATAGCAACATATAATAAAAATATAATAAAATATTTAGCAGCTACATTTTTGTATTTTTTATAATAAAAAACACCTGTAATTGCTGCTAAAAATTCTAATGCATGAGTGATAAATGAATAGTGCTTTAATAAGAAATCTATCACGACTTAATTATTGTGGATAACCACCATTACCACCATCTCCATGATTCAAAGGAGGAGCAGGAATATCTTGAATAGCTGGAGGTAAAAACAGACTTATACTACTGGCTTTAGATGTGTTTTTATTCCCTGTAGGAACTATAAACATGGTGTTTCTGTTCTTTTTTACTGGGTTATTTACATTTCCATAGTTACCTAAATACACGCGCACACCTGTCATAGTATATCCTAAACTATCAGATTTAGCTTTGGCATACACCAAATAATCATTAATATCTTCTAAAGACCATGCCACAGAACGCATTTGTTTTTTCGTGCCTTCAACATCTATAAGAGAATCTATTTCTGTGGGATTGTTTTGTTCCCAATTGTTACTTAATATTTTAGCTTCTACAACAGAAATAGTGTCTTTAGGAACCTTATTTGATGCTAAGGCGTCTTTATGAATCTCTCTCGGACAAAAATAATAAGTTAAGAAAGCGCCGATACAGAACCCTATAATCACGTATATGAGTTTTTTCATTTATTGCATTAGTAAATTAATTAATAGCGGTTTAAAAGTAGTAAAAAAGTTTTAATTGTAAGAATAAGTGGGATCCTATATGGAAATCAATTTAAAAACTAATTGCGGTGCTGTGTTTTACTTCATTAATTACAAACATACTGTGTGTGCTACCAATATGATTGATAGACGTTAATTTTTTTACCATAAATTCTCTGAATGCTGCCATATCTTTCACAATTACCTTCAATAAATAATCATAGTCACCACTAATATGATAACACTCTAAAACTTCTGTTAAATTGGTGACTTCTTTTTCGAATTTCATGACATATTCTTGAGAATGCTGAATGAGTTTAATATGACAAAAAGCCACAAAGGATTTATCTACACGATCTTGATTAACCAAAGCTACATACTTGTTAATAAACCCATCTTTTTCAAGTTTTTTGATGCGTTCGTAAACCGCAGTAACCGAAAGATTTAATTTATTAGAAAGCTCTTTATTAGTTTGTTTGCTATCCGATTGCAAATACTCAAGTAGTTTTTTATCGATTTCATCAAAAACCATAATTGAAAATTTTTCGTTTGTTTATCAAATTTACATAAAATAATAAAAAATTAATCTAAAATTTTAATCTATCATAGTTTTATTATCTATATTAATCAATAATTATTGTTTTTTAATCTATTTTTATTGAAATTTGATAGTTAATCAATACTACGCGTTATGGCTTTTAAACCTGCAAACAACATACAAGATTTACAATATTTTGGAGAATTCGGAGGTGTAAACCCTTCAATTTCCGATTCATCAACCTACACCTTTCTATCGGCAAAAACAATGTTTGACACCTTTGAAGGTAATGCCGATGGGTGTTATTTATATTCGCGTCACTCTTCGCCTTCAAATTTATATTTAGGCGAAACACTAGCAGCCATGGAAGGCACCGAAACGGCGAATGTATCGGCATCAGGAATGGGGGCCATAACACCCGTATTAATGCAATTATGTGACGCTGGCAACCATATTGTTTCAAGTAGAACCATATATGGTGGAACTTATGCCTTTTTAAAAAACTTTTTGCCGCGATTTAAAATAGACACATCGTTTGTAGATATCTCAAAACTAGATGTTGTTGAAGCTGCTATTACTAAAAATACAAAGGTACTGTATTGCGAATCGGTAAGTAATCCACTATTGGAAATTGCCGACATTAAAGGTCTGGCAGCTATTGCTAAAAAACATCATCTAAAATTGGTAGTCGATAACACCTTCTCTCCATTATCAATATCACCTGCTATTTTAGGAGCAGATATCGTGATTCATAGCTTAACAAAATTTATAAATGGTTCTAGTGATACTGTTGGTGGTGTTGTTTGTGGTACCCAAGAATTTATAAACGAATTGCGCAATGTAAACCATGGTGCTTCTATGTTATTAGGATCTACCATGGATAGTTTAAGAGCTGCATCAATTTTGAAAAACTTAAGAACCTTGCATATCAGGATGCAACAACATAGTAAAAATGGTTTGTATTTAGCCGAAAAATTTGAAGCTGATGGTTTAAAAACGGTATATCCAGGATTAAAATCTCATCCAGGTCACGAATTATTCAAAAGTATGATGAATGAAAAATATGGCTTTGGAGGCATGCTAACTATTGATGTTGGCTCTTTAGAAAAAGCAAACGAATTAATGGAACTGATGCAAAATCGCAAATTAGGATATCTCGCAGTTAGCCTAGGTTTTTATAAAACCTTGTTTAGCGCACCAGGAACGTCTACATCATCTGAAATACCAGAAGAAGAACAAATAGCAATGGGATTAAGTAACGGATTAATTCGTTTTTCTATCGGACTAGACGATGATATTGAACGCACTTACGAGCTAATGAATACCTGCATGAAAGAACTTAATATTCTATAAATCAAATTCCTTTAAGACGTATCCATAGGTCAGACAATGTTTTATTAACATTGTCTGTTTTTGGTTTGAATGGTTTCATATTTAAACGGTCGTTCTCTTTGAACAGAATCATGCTAAATACAGCCGAATTTGGATTATTTGCGTCTATAATGGGATATCGAAGATCGTTATATTGATAATGGTTATCCCCTATTTTGTAAACACTATAATAGTGTTTACTAAAATCTGCCAGATTTTTAATGTCCTTAAACTCTTCGGGTTTTAAATCGCGTTGTTTTGGTAATGAATTAAATTCTAAAAATCTATTTTTTGTATCGAAAAGTGAATAATAGGATACAAAATACGACGTTTCAGACTCTGCAATGGCATACCACAAAATATTATTAAATATAGAAGGTTGAATGCTAAATCTGTTAATAAGCATACCGCTTTCGGTTACTGATTTTCTAAAAATAGTATCAACATATAATTTATTCACAACCGTTAAAAATAAATAAACCGTGCTAATTCCCAATCCTAATTTCAACCAAAATCGTCTTCTAATATTTTGTCTGTTAAAAAACATAACAACAATCATACAAGTTAAAAATGGAAGAGTATAAAAAGGATCAATAACAGCTATATTATTAAAAGCGACTCTGTATGATGTAAATGGGGTAAAAAGCTGTGTACCATAAGGTGTAAAGCAATCTAAAATAGGATGTGTGAATAAAGACCAGAAAAAGAGTAAGATCCAATCTTTTTTAGTGGTGGTATGGAGTCGCTTTCCAGAATTGTACAATTTATGAATTCCCCAACCCAAAATAAATGCCGCCAAAATTGAAAACAAAACAGAGTGCATAAAACCTCTATGAAATAACATGGCATCAATGTCGTTTCCAAATAAGTACTTCCCAACAAGTACATCTAAATCTGGTATCGTACCACCAATGGCACCAAACAACAATGCTTTATTGCCAATTTTTTTACCTAAAACTGCTTCTCCACATGCAGCCCCTAACACAATTTGTGTAAATGAATCCATAAAATTAAAAGTTGATGGCAAAAGTACACATTAAAACCATTTGCATACAATCATCTAAAATCGTAACATTACAGTTCAAATTCAATAAAATGCAAGACGATAAGAATATTTCCAAAATAGAAATCGAGAATCAAAACATTATTGAAAACAAAGAACTTAATATTTGGGAAGCTATAATTCCGGTAGTTATTTTAATGTTCTTGCTAGCTTATAATATCTTTTTTGTTGAAGGTCAGGAATGGTTTGGAACTTACACAAACCAGATTATTTTACTTCTTGGTGGCATAGTTGCTGTGGGTGTTGGCTTGTTTAATAAAGTTACAATACCAAGCATGATAACAGAAGTTAGGGAAAACCTAAAAAGTGTTTTTGTCCCAATCATGATTTTATTGTTGGTTGGTGCTTTAGCTGGCACTTGGTTAATTAGTGGCGTTATTCCTGCTATGGTTTATTACGGTTTACAAGTACTAAGTCCTGCCATATTTTTACCCGCATCGGTAATAATTTGTGCCGTTATTTCCGTAGCTACTGGAAGTTCTTGGACAACGTCTGCAACCGTAGGTATCGCATTAGTTGGAATTGGAACGGCATTAGGAATTAACACAGGCATGATAGCCGGAGCCGTAATTTCTGGAGCATATTTTGGAGATAAAATGTCTCCTTTAAGTGATACTACCAACTTGGCTCCAGCTATGGCGGGAACCGATTTGTTTACTCATATTAGGTACATGACTATGACTACAGTACCAACTCTAATTGTGACATTAACTGTTTTTGGAATAATTAGTATGAATATTGAAACCTCTGGAAACGCCGATTTAAGTAATCTCTTATCAACTATAAATTCAACATTTAATATATCGCCATGGCTTTTTATTGTGCCTTTAGTTGTAATTGCTTTAATTCTTTTAAAAACAAAACCCTTAGTTGCTTTGGGTACCGGAGTTTTGTTAGCTGCTGTCTTTGCGTTTGCTTTTCAAACGGAAGTTTTAATGCATTTATCCGATACTAAATTGCAATCTATAATTACTTCTATTTTTACCGAGACCCAAATTACTACCGATAACGAAAAATTAAACGATCTTTTTTCAGCCGGTGGCATGCAAGGTATGTTATGGACTATCTATTTAATTATCTGCGCCATGATTTTTGGTGGTATCATGGATGGCATTGGAGCGTTGGCCAGAATAACAAAAGCTTTACTTGCAGTTGCTTCTTCCATTTTTGGGCTTTTTGCAAGTACCGTAATAAGTTGTTTAGGTTTAAACGCTATTGCATCAGACCAATATTTAGCCATAGTAATCCCTGGTAAAATGTTTAAAAAAGCATATGAAGATCGCGGATTAGCGCCAGAAAATTTAAGTAGAACATTAGAAGATTCTGGGACTGTTACTTCTGTTTTAATTCCTTGGAATACTTGTGGCGCTTACCAAAGTGGTGTTTTAGGAGTAGACACACTTCATTACGCTGGATATGCTATATTTAACTGGTTAAGTCCGTTTATGACCTTATTATTTGCAGCACTGCAAATAAAAATAAAAGAATTGGCAAATAAATAACAACAACAATATAGCCATTTTGCCAATATTTTACGAAGTTGCCATTTTACGCCTCTTAAAATTATTAAATTAAGAAAAAACAACCTGTAATTTTATTCCCATTTTTTATTACTATCACTCTATAAGTTTTATTAATTGATACTATTCAAAACTTGCTTGAACTAAGCTTAAATTTGCAACAGAAAAGTTATTAATTATTAAAAATTTCGATATGGGATTAGTAGGAAAAAAATTTCCAAATTTAAGCGTTAACGCAATGAACGATATGGGCGATACTTTTAAAGTAAACGTTCTAGAAGAAGCAGTTAACAATAAGAAAAAAGTAGTTTTATTTTGGTACCCAAAAGATTTTACTTTTGTTTGTCCAACAGAGTTACATGCATTTCAAGCGGCATTGGGTGAATTCGAAAAAAGAAACACCTTAGTAATAGGTGCTTCTTGCGATACTGCCGAAGTACATTTTGCATGGTTAAACACCGCAAAAGATAATGGTGGCATTGAAGGTGTTACCTATCCAATTTTAGCAGATTCTAACAGAAATTTAGCTTCTACGCTTGGTATTTTAGATATTTCTAACGAGCAATATAACGAAGAAACTGGTAGTAGTAACGGTTGAAGGTGATAACGTAACTTACAGAGCCACTTACATTATAGATGAAGAAGGAACAGTACAACACGAGAGCATCAACAACATGCCTTTAGGTAGAAATGTAAATGAGTATTTACGTATTATTGACGCATTAACGCATGTTCAAAAAAATGGTGAAGTTTGTCCAGCTAACTGGGAAGAAGGAAAAGATGCCATGAAAGCGGATAGAAATTCAACTGCAGAATATTTATCAACTTTAGCAAATTAATTATGTTGCAAGAATTAGAACAAGATAATTTGCAAGATATCATTGCAAGTAATCAAACTGTTGTGGTTCAATATTCGGCTACCTGGTGTGGAAATTGCCGAATTATGAAGCCAAAAGTTAAAAAGTTAGCCTCAGAAAATGAAAGTATTTCTTTTGTTATTGCAGATGCAGAAAAATTTCCTGAATCTAGAAAATTAGCGACGGTAGACAATTTACCTACCTTCGCTACTTTCAGAAATGGTGCATTTGTTAATCAGGTGCAAACCAATAAATTCGAAGTATTAAAAGATTTAGTAAATGAAGTTACCAGTAATTAAACATCTAACACAGTTTATTGAAGAAAACGACGAAGATTTTGTCGTTGAAACCATCGAAACGCTTGAAGCACTTACTGAAGTACCTTCATTAAAAGATGAAGAATTAGATGTCATTGGCGAACTAATATCGAATATGTATGGCGCCATAGAAGTGAACAAAATGGTTAAAGACGGTACACCAAAAAAAGAGGCTTTAAATACTTTTATGTCTCGTGTACTCGGATCGATAGATAAATAGAAAAAGAAAAATTATTGCAACAAAAAACCACTTCAATTGAAGTGGTTTTTTAGTTTAACAAAATCTTTAACTTAAACTAAGTCGAAGCGATCTGCATTCATCACTTTAACCCAAGCTTTCACAAAGTCGTTTACAAATTTCTGTTTGCTATCATCTTGAGCATACACTTCTGCGTAAGCACGTAAAATAGAATTAGAACCAAAAACAAGGTCTATACGTGTTGCAGTCCATTTACATTTACCTGTTTTACGATCACAAATTTCATAAACACCATTGCTTGTCGGTTTCCAATAATTTGCCATATCTGTTAAATTAACAAAAAAGTCATTAGTCAAAGCTCCTGGCTTATCTGTAAATACCCCGTGCTTGCTACCTCCAAAATTAGTTTCCATAACACGCATACCACCTATTAGTACAGTCATTTCTGGAGCTGTTAAACCCATTAATTGTGTGCGGTCTAGTAGTAATTCTTCAGGAGTTACTACATAGTCTTTTTTCAACCAATTACGATAACCATCGGCAACGGGCTCTAAATACTCGAACGACTCGGCATCTGTCATTTCAGCCGAAGCATCGCCACGCCCAGGCGCAAATGGCACCTCAATAGATAATCCCGCGTTTTTTACAGCTTTCTCAATTCCGTAATTACCAGCTAATACTATAGTATCGGCAACACTTATACCGAATTCTTTGGCAATAGGTTCTAAAACCGACAACACATGCGCCAAACGTTTTGGTTCGTTCCCTTCCCAATCTTTTTGAGGAGCAAGACGGATTCTGGCACCATTAGCACCACCTCGATAATCTGAACCTCTAAAGGTGCGTGCACTGTCCCAAGCAGTAGACACAAGATCTGAAATACTCAATCCGGACTTAGCTATTTTTTCTTTAACAGCATTAACATTATAATCCTTTTTACCTTTTGGCACTGGATCTTGCCAAATTAAATCTTCTTTTGGTACATCTGGTCCAACCCAACGATCTTTTGGCCCCATATCGCGATGTGTTAATTTAAACCACGCACGTGCAAAGGCATCAGAAAAGGCATTAAAATCATTTTTAAACTTTAATGATATTTCTTTATATATCGGGTCGACTTTCATAGACATATCTGCATCAGTCATCATCGGATTATGACGCGTTTTCAAATCCTCTACATCCACTGGCATATCTTCTTCCTTTATAGTTACCGGTTCCCATTGCCATGCACCAGCAGGACTTTTACGCAATTCCCATTCGTGGTTAAACAACATTTCAAAGAAACCATTATCCCATTTTGTAGGATGCGTTGTCCATGCCCCTTCTATTCCACTAGTTACTGTATCACGCCCTTTCCCTGTTCTGGTTGGATTAGACCATCCAAAGCCTTGCTCTTCCACTGGAGCTTCTTCAGGACTTGGCCCTAAAATACTAGCATCGCCATTACCATGTGCTTTTCCTACGGTATGTCCACCAGCTGTTAAGGCTACAGTCTCTTCGTCATTCATTGCCATTCTTTTGAATGTTTCACGTACTTGAGCACCTGTTTTTAATGGGTCTGGTTTACCATTAACCCCTTCAGGATTAACATAAATTAATCCCATTTGAACAGCAGCTAACGGGTTTTCCATTGTTGATGGTTTACTAACATCTTCATAACGCCCATCACTAGGTGCTAACCATTCCTTCTCAGCACCCCAATAGGTGTCTTTTTCTGGTCCCCAGATATCTTCACGACCAAAAGCAAAACCGTAAGTTTTTAAGCCCATACTTTCGTAAGCAATAGTACCTGCCAGAATAATTAAGTCTGCCCAACTCACTTTATTCCCATATTTCTTTTTAACTGGCCATAGCAAACGTCTAGCTTTATCTAAACTAACGTTATCAGGCCATGAATTAAGTGGAGCAAATCGCTGATTACCGGTTCCACCACCACCACGTCCATCTGCGACTCTGTAAGAACCTGCAGCATGCCACGCCATTCTAATCATCAAGCCGCCATAATGTCCCCAATCTGCTGGCCACCAATCTTGACTATCTGTCATAAGATTATGAAGATCTTTTTTAAGTGCTACAACATCAAGTTTTTTTAATTCCTCTTGATAATTAAAATCATTCCCCAAAGGGTTTGTTTTACTGTCATGTTGATGCAAAATGTCTAGATTTAATGCATTTGGCCACCAATTCATAACTGACTTTTCCCCAGTTGTGTTTGCGCCGTGCATAACTGGACATTTTCCTGTTTTTGAACTACTCATAAGATTTTATATTAATTTTTGTTTTGCGATACCGAATTAGGTAAAGTTACTAAATAGACCCCTAAAAAACCAATTTATAACATTCTATTAACCTATGTTGTAATCGATAAAATTTATTACAAAACATTATTCAATAAATTATAGATATAACAATGCTTTTTAAAAAACATACTACTTTTTTATTCCATAAATTGAAACTTTCATTTTTTCATCCAATTATTATCTCAGGTATCAATAATAAATACTAAACAAATTCGTCTATTTGAAATAGAAATTACTGTATTTATTCATACTTTTACACCAATATTTAAATATTCTATTATGGCAACAGTAACATTAAAAGGAAACGCAATTAAAACTTCTGGTGAATTACCAAAAGTTGGAACAAAAGCTCCAGATTTCAATTTAACAGCTAACGATTTATCTACAAAAAAATTAAGTGATTTTGCTGGCAGTAAAGTTGTTTTAAACATATTCCCTAGCATAGATACAGGTACTTGTGCACAATCTGTTAGACAATTTAACAAAAAAGCTAGTGAAATGAAAAATACTAAAGTATTATGTATTTCTCACGATTTACCTTTCGCTCATGCTCGTTTTTGTGGTGCTGAAGGATTAGAAAATGTTATTAGTCTTTCTGATTATAAAGCTGGAAGTTTTGGCAAAAATTATGGCTTAAATTTTATTTCTGGACCATTAGAAGCGCTTCATTCTCGTTGTGTGATTGTTCTAGATGAACAAGGTACTGTTTTATATACAGAACAAGTTCCAGAAATAGTTGACGAACCTAATTACGAGGCCGCATTAAAAGCATTAAAATAATAAATTTAGCCAGACATCATTAATGAATAAAAAAGAATCCTTCTTTGCAAACCGAATTAAAAGTATTGGTTATGCAGTTAGAGGTGCTTTATTACTTTTAAAGAAAGAAGCAAGTATAAAAGTTCAATTTACAATTGCATTATTAATTACAGCAGCTGGATTCTTTTTTAATATTTCTTCAACAGAATGGATTATTCAACTTTTAGCCATTGGTTTAGTGATGAGCATTGAAGGCATGAATACCGCGGTAGAAGAAATTGCGAATTTTATTCATCCAGAACACAATAATAAAATTGGGTTAATTAAAGATATCGCCGCTGGTTCTGTGTTTTATGCTTCCATTATTGCGATTATTATTGGGCTTATCATCTATTTACCAAAGATTTTTTAAAATACTATAACCATTAGGTTAAACGTTAGTAATTTGTATTTTTGTTTAAACCAACAGCGCATTAATGGCGAAGAAAAAAAACGACACTAAAACTTCAAATAAGAAAATTAAAATGCCAAGTTTTAAATTATCAAACCAGCAAAAACTGGTATATGGTAGTTTTTTAGCTTTTTTTGGCATTTTACTTTTTATTGCATTTATTTCTTTCTTTTTTACTGGTGAAGCAGACCAAAGTACCCTATCTGATTTTGCAGCACGCGAAGTTAAATCAGAAAATTGGTTAAGTAAATCTGGAGCCTGGTTAAGCGATTTGTTTATACAACGCGGATTTGGCATTGCGTCTTTTATTTTTGCGGGATTAATTTTTGTCTCGGGTATTTATGTCTTATTAAACCTAAGCAGAACCAACCTTGCTAAGCACTGGTTTTGGGGCATTTTAACAGCTATTTGGTTTTCTGTTCTTTTTGGATTCTTCGGAAACTCCTATGGTGTTCTTGGAGGCACAATCGGTTTTGAAGTAAACACGTATTTACAAGATTATATTGGAAAAATTGGCACAACGCTTCTGCTTTTATTCGGACTCATTACCTATTTGGCTACGCGTTATAAAGTGACTTTTGAAAGCTTTACAAATCTCTTTAAATCTGCAAAAAATAATATTAAAGACGACTTTTCTAATGCTAATGATGACGTTATAATTCCGTTAGATAATAATTTATCTGAAGAAGCACAGGCTATTAAATCGGCTTATGAAATTTCCTCAGAAAACACTAATTCAAATCTCATAAAGGACGTAAAACCTAAAGCTGCAACAGCACCTTTAATCGTAAAAACGCCTACTAAAGAAGATTTAGAAGATGAGTTAGATATTGAAATGGAGGTGAAAGAAGTGGCGGAAGAACTTTCTGAAACCGATAATCTGTCAGATAAATTAGTTGCAGATTTTGGTCAATTCGATCCTACTTTAGAACTTTCAAAATATCAATTCCCTCCATTAGATCTTCTTAAGAAATATGATTCCGAGGGCATCACCATAAATCAACAGGAATTAGAGGAAAACAAAAATAAAATTGTTGATACTTTAAAGAACTACAATATTGGTATTGCCAGTATAAAAGCGACCATCGGGCCTACCGTTACGCTTTATGAAATTGTTCCGGATGCCGGAATTCGTATTTCGAAAATAAAAAATTTAGAAGACGATATTGCACTTTCGTTAGCAGCTCTGGGTATTCGTATTATTGCACCCATTCCTGGCAAAGGGACCATTGGTATTGAGGTGCCAAATAAAAATGCGACCATAGTTTCCATGCGCTCTGTCATTGCATCAAAGAAGTTTCAAACGTCCGAAATGCAACTTCCAATAGCCTTGGGAAAAACCATTAGCAACGAAACCTTTGTGGTCGATTTAGCAAAAATGCCTCACCTTTTAATGGCAGGTGCAACGGGTCAAGGAAAATCGGTTGGATTAAACGCCGTACTTACTTCGTTACTTTATAAAAAGCATCCCGCCGAAGTGAAGTTTGTTTTAGTAGATCCTAAAAAGGTAGAGTTAACCCTTTTTAATAAAATTGAACGTCATTATTTAGCAAAACTTCCAGATAGTGAAGACGCCATAATAACAGATAACACTAAGGTAATCAATACCTTAAATTCACTTTGTATTGAAATGGACAACCGCTATGAGTTGTTAAAAAATGCCTTGTGCAGAAATATCGCAGAGTACAATATTAAATTTAAAGAACGCAAATTAAACCCTAACGAGGGTCATCAATTCTTACCTTACATTGTTTTGGTTGTCGATGAGTTTGCCGATTTAATCATGACGGCAGGAAAAGAAGTTGAAACCCCTATTGCACGTTTAGCACAATTAGCGCGAGCCATAGGTATTCACTTAATTATTGCAACACAGCGTCCGTCCGTAAACGTTATTACCGGTATTATTAAAGCCAATTTCCCTGCGCGTATTGCCTTTAGAGTAACTTCAAAAATAGATTCGAGAACCATATTAGACGGCTCTGGTGCCGATCAACTTATTGGACGAGGTGATATGCTCTTTACACAAGGTAACGACTTAATACGTGTACAATGCGCCTTTGTAGATACACCAGAAATTGAAAAACTAACCGATTATATTGGGTCGCAAAAAGCGTATCCTAACGCCTACTTTTTACCAGAATATGTAGGAGAAGAAAGTGGCACAAGTCTTGATATAGATATAGAAGACCGAGATAAATTATTTAGAGAAGCTGCCGAAGTTATTGTTACTGCACAACAAGGTTCTGCTTCTTTGCTTCAGCGAAAACTTAAATTAGGATACAATCGTGCAGGTAGAATCATTGATCAATTAGAAGCCGCTGGTATTGTTGGTCCGTTTGAAGGTAGTAAAGCAAGACAGGTACTTATTACCGATCTTACAGCATTAGATAGACATTTAGAAAATGAAAACATATAATAATTATAATCCTATGAAAATCAAAAACGTTTTAGCCATTTTATTAATAGCACTAACCATAAATAGTTTTGCTCAAAATAAAGCCAAAACCTTATTAAATCAAGTTTCACAAAAAGTAAAAAGCTACGATAATATCTCTATTGAATTTAAATATGTTTTAGAAAATACTGCCGAAAGAATAAAACAGGAAACAAAAGGAGATGTTGTCTTACAAGGTGAAAAATACAAACTAAATATTCTTGGTGTTACCCGCCTTTACGACGGTAAAAAACTTTACAGTATAAGTACAGAAGATGAGGAAATTACCATTTCATCTGAAAAAGATTCTGAAGAAGATGCCATAACGCCTAGTAAAATGCTATCGTTTTATGAAGATGGTTATACCTATGCTATGGATATTGAGCAAAATATTAACGGTAGAAAAATTCAATTGGTAAAACTAACACCAATAGATTCTAAATCTGAAATTAAATACATCCTTTTAGGAATAGACAATCAAACAAAACACATTTATAATTTAATGCAAATTGGTAAAAACGGTACAAAAACTACGCTTACCGTTAATTCTTTTAAAACAAATGAGCCTTTGTCAAAAAGCTTATTTACCTTTGACGCAAACAAATACAAAGGTTATTACATAAATAAAATCAATTAACAACCTTGTATTTTATTAATAACTAAATAAGAGAACGCATTATTATTTGCGTTCTTAATTTTATAAACTAGTTATTTAATAATCAATTAGCAATTTATGCCGGTGTGAAAATATTAGATCGATACATATTAACCTCCTACCTTAAAACGTTCTTTAGCGTATTTGTTATACTCATTCTAATTTTTATATTACAGAGTATATGGCTCTATATTAGAGAGTTATCTGGTAAAGATTTGGATTTTTCTGTAATAGTAAAATTCATAATCTATGTGATGCCAAAACTCATCCCATTGGTTTTACCTTTAACCATACTCTTATCTTCCATCATGGTATTTGGTAGTTTTGCCGAAAATTATGAGTTTGCAGCAATGAAATCTACCGGTATTTCATTACAGCGTGCCATGTCTGGACTAAGCGTTTTTATAGTTATATTAGGAATTGTTACATTTTTCTTTGCTAATAATGTAATTCCTTGGGCAGAAATTAGTTTTTATAACCTAAGAACAAACATTGCGAAAACAAAACCTGCCATGTTACTTGCTAGAGGGCAGTTTAATGAAGTCAATAACTATAACATAAAATTTGATGATAAACATGGCGACAAAGATCAATACCTAGACAATGTTACCATACATATAAAAGGCAGTAATGGCAGAACCAATGCCACAGTAATTAAATCTAAAACGGGTGAATTAGCCAGCGAAAAGGACTCCAATGTTTTAAAACTTATTTTATTTGACGGAAATTATTATAGCGATGTTAACCCTAATAACGTGAAAGCACGCCTTAAAAAACCGTTTGCCAAAAGTACTTTTGAAAAATATGTTATCAATATTGATTTATCGCAAATGAATAATGTTGATTTCGACGAACAGTCTCACACAGACAAGTATAACATGCTTAACGTTGTAGGTCTTAAAACTACTATTGATTCTCTGGTGATCATGGAAAATAATAGTCGAGCGACTTTTTCACAAAGTTTAATTCAAGCATCCAATGTTTCCACTATTGCATTACCTGAATTCAAACAAAAAGACTCCATAAATTTAGGTCCCATTTTAGATGCTTTTAATACCAAGAAAAAATTTGAAATGGTTGATATAGCGCTAAAAAATACAACGAACGTTCGCCAAATAATTAATACAAATCAATCTTCCCTTAAAATTTCGAAAGAATGGCTTAACAAACATATTATTTCTTTACACGAAAAATTCGCGCTAGGATTTGCCTGTATTATTTTATTTTTTGTTGGTGCGCCTCTGGGTGCGTTAATTCGCAAAGGCGGTATAGGTTTGCCCATGGTTATCGCCATTTTATTATTTTTAACCTATCATTTTATAGGAATTTTTGCAACAAACAGTGCTAAAAATGGAAGTTTTAACCCTGTTTTAGCAAGTTGGTTTTCTACATTGATCATGCTTCCTTTAGGTATATTTTTAACCAGACGTGCTACTGCAGATAAAGGATTATTTGAATTTGATCACCTTATTGAACCACTTAAAAAAGTATTTAACATCAAAGATAAAGCCGATGTAAGTTATTCGTTTTTATCATCCTACAAGAATGACGCTTTAGTTAATGTTATAACTAATTATGAAGCACTAGGTCTTGAAGAAAACAGTCGTTATGAAGCCATACAGCTGCTAAATAGCAGAGGTATCAGCACAAACCAATTACGTAACGAAGGATTGCAAATAGATGAAAATTATGAAACCTCTAAACGCATCTCAAGCGATTATCGTGATCATTCAAAATTTGCCATCACATTATATATTATTGGAGTTGTATTGCTTATACTTCATTTTGTATTTAAAAATAATAAGTTGCCATCGTTGGCTTCGGCATCTATTCAACTAAGTGTGTCATCATTTGTTTTATTTTTAATATACTACATAAAATCGCTCATTAATAATTTCAACTTTTATTCGCACATTCGTAATAAAGATAAAAAGCCAGAACTCATTTTAATGATTCTTGGAATACCACTATACTTTATAACCTTTATATTTTTAAAATCTAGAATCAAAGAAGACTTAAAACAAAATTGTTTAGATTCCTTAAAATAAGCAATACCTTTGCATTATGATTACAGAAGCCATGATAGAAAACACAAACAACCAAGTAAAACTTAATACTATACCAGAAGCAATTGAAGATATACGCAATGGTAAAGTTATTATTGTTGTTGATGACGCCAATAGAGAAAATGAAGGTGATTTTGTAGCTGCTGCCGACAAAGTAACGCCAGAAATGATAAATTTTATGGCCACTGAAGGTCGCGGTTTAATATGT
This sequence comes from uncultured Flavobacteriaceae bacterium, assembly GCA_963704215.1. Classification (GTDB taxonomy): domain Bacteria; phylum Bacteroidota; class Bacteroidia; order Flavobacteriales; family Flavobacteriaceae; genus Mariniflexile. The sequence goes on along the minus strand of CAVPHK010000001.1, from coordinate 55,931 downwards.
GCTCCACTAACTGAAAATCGCTGCAAAGAATTAGATTTACATATGATGGTGAGAAATAACACCGACCATATGGAAACGGCCTTTACAGTTTCGGTAGATTTAAAAGGACAAGGAGTTACTACGGGTATTTCGGCTAGCGATAGAGCTAAAACTGTAAAAGCATTAACAGACGCCCATACCAAACCATTTGATTTAGCAAGACCAGGACATATTTTCCCATTAGTGGCCAAAGAAGGTGGGGTTTTAAGAAGAACGGGGCATACCGAAGCGGCCATAGATTTTGCAAGATTGGCTGGTTTACAGCCCGCAGGCGTTATTGTAGAAATCATGAATGAAGATGGTACCATGGCGCGCTTACCTCAACTCATAAAAATCGCAAAAAAATTAGATCTTAAATTAGTGTCGATTGAAGATTTAGTGGCGTACCGCATGCAACATGATTCTTTAATTGAAAAGAAAGAAGATTTTCAAATAGAAACGCGTTTTGGAAGTTTCAGACTAAGAGCTTACAAACAAACTACCAATAAACAAATACATATTGCTTTAACCAAAGGTGCCTGGAAAGATAATGAAGAGGTGTTAACGCGCATAAATTCTACTTTAATTAACAATGATATTTTAGGAACACTTACTAATAACGTTGACGAACAGTTAGAAAATATGTTTAAGGTTATTAATAAAGAAGGCAAAGGTGCTATTATCTTTATTAATCAAGAAACACCGTCCATGAATATTTTAAAAAGATTAGCTGTTATTAAAGACAACCAAAAACCCGACACCATCTACAAAGCACCAAAAATAGATATGGATGCACGCGATTTTGGGATTGGGGCGCAAATTTTGCACGATTTAAACATACATAAAATGCGCTTGTTATCTAACAGTCAACAAAGTAAACGTGTTGGTTTAATAGGCTATGGTTTAGAAATTGTAAACTATGTAACTTATTAAAAAGAGAGCATTGTAAGTAAAACTTCTTAGCATAACCCTCTTTTTAAATTGACTAACTCAAACTTATTTATTGCTTTACAACTCTTTTGGTTGTACTACTTTTATCATGGACAGCTTTTAGAAAGTAAACACCCGCTTTTAAACTTTCTATATTTATTTGTTTGGTATTTTGTGTTGAAAACACTTGATTTCCTAATACATCATAAATACTTACGTGGTCTATTCTACTATTGGATGCTAGATTAATAATGCTTGACGACGGATTTGGATAGATTTTAAACCCGTTATTTTCAAAAGTTTCTGTTTTTAAAGGAGCTGCTACAGAAAATGTGCTTTCTTCTTTATAATAACCTACCCAACTTGAAGTTGCTGAATCATATTCCTCAGAAACATATAATTCTTTGTTGCCATTACTGTCATAAGTACTTAATTCTCTATCTTCATTTACCCAATTAGGATCTACCCAACTTTGCCAAAGATATACGGTTTCTAAACCACCCGAATACGTAGTGATATACCTTTCTTTTAAAGCGTATGTACTTCCGTTATAGGTCTCGACCATTAGTTCTCTTTGATTTGTTGAATACGTTGCCGTTCCACGTTCTATAAGCTGCCACGCACTCCCACTCCACTGGTATTCTAATTCTGTTGCAGGTTGCCCAGGTGTATTATAAGTATATTCAAATTGCTTGAAATTCACCAAAGTGCCAGTACTACCTTCCTGAAATGTTATTTTGTTAACATCAGCGCCGGTGTATTCATAAGCTATTTTATAAACATTGTATCCTGCATCAAAGGAATACGTAGTTATATCTTTTATATTGCTTGTTCCGGTATAATAGGTATAAACCTCTTGATAACTATCATCCCATGAAGACCCATTCCAATCCTGAATCAAATTTAATGAAATCGTATTATTAGAAGTATTATACGTTTTAATATGCTGATATTCATTTACTAAACTGGGATACGCCAAACCTAATATTTTAGTTTCTTTGTTCCCACCGTTTCCATAAGTATATTGTTCTAAATAGTCTTGTTGCCAGACTTCAGGGTTGTCGAAATTACTCCAAATGGTTTTTTCATCAAGCTTATAAACTTGGGAAGCACAAGGACTGGTAAGTAAGAGTCCAAACAGAACGACTGCAGAAAGTAAAAATAGTTTCATAATTAATAGCTTTAAATGGTTTATATATAGTTACATAGAAATACCTACAACATGTGAGCATTTCTGTTTCAAATAAAATTAAAACGTGTTGTTGAACTATTTTTTTGCTATTAATTTTTTGAGAGAACTAATTTAAAATACCAATCTTAAACACAAAGATTGTAGCCCATTCTATAAAAGAGTTATCACTTGAAGATTTGGGGAAGTGTTATAAAAGTAGAAAATAAAAACCTATAAATCAAATGATTATGGTAAATTATATAATTTATTTAAAATTAATATAATTAATTTTTATACTTTTTGCATTGACAACTCTATCCCCCATCATTTTTAACCACCTAGAATTCTTATCGCCATTTCGAATTATAAATACTTAAATATTTATCAAATTACAAAATGACGTTACTAAAAAGCTTCTAAAATATACCTAACTTCTTCTTTGTTTTCACTTTCTAGAAGCTTAATTAAAACTGATTTCATAAACTCTTTATTATTCAAGTTCTTTCGTAGATGTTTATATAAATCTGGATATTTATCATTTAAAAGCATTCGCATTTTGGAACCGTCGATACTATGATATTGCCCGGTGTACAAATCTAACAACACATTTGTTTGCTCGTTAGACATTAATATCCCCAAAACACCAAATGCAAGCGACATACCAGCTACTTTGTCCTGATTTACAAACGTGTCGTTAAACAATAAATATTTATCGATCTGCTCTGTTTTAACAAAGTGCTTTTCTCCCGAATAATTTGCAGCATTCAGGAAAATGTTATCACCGTCCGAATAGGCATAATACAAAGCACGTTTGTGGTCTCGATCTTCCAAAGTTAGCTTTTCAGTATTTGCTGTATGTTCCTTAAACACAATAGAAACATCCTGAAATGGTTGGTTAGCGTATAACTCAGAAAACGATGTATAAAAACCTTTTTTTATGGGTTCGTTTAAAATTACCGGTGTCTTTGGAATTTCTACTGAAATACTTTGCTTATCGCTTGTGTCTTGATTTGATTCACTGAATTGTATTAAACAATCTTTTAAAACCTCTCTAATTCTATCATCATGTTTTCCTGTGACATCTACACTGTTTTTTTCAGTATAAGCAGAAAAACTTCCCAGTAAATAATAGGCATCATCCTAGAAAAGATAATACATCTAAATTCACAGTTGCTTTTCCTGTTTCTTTAAACGCTCCTGTATGTTCAGAAATCAATAATTGATTGATTCTTACAACTACAGGTGTTTTTGATGAACTTTTAGGAAATATAGCACTAAAATAATCGGTCAACTCTTCCTCGAAAGGATATTCAAATATAGAAAGCACTTTTTTATTGAATACTCCCTTTTGAGCTATCCCAAGGTTGTCTTTGTAAATACGGTTATCTATAACTTTTGATACAAAAAAATTAACATCGGCAACTGTGTCGTCTTCCAGAGGCATCAGATTTATAATATGATAATCCCGAGCCTGACTAAAATTTACAAGTGAACTTAAAAATACTAAAGTGAATAAGGCCTTTTTAAACATAATTGTAAATTTATTTTATAAAGATGCTTTAATTACTTCCACCATTTTTGCGGCACGTTCTTTTACCTGTGCTTCTGTCCACGATAATTTTATTAAACAGGATATATTTCTGCCAATATAATGATCAGATTGTGGAAATTCCTTGGTTTTAAGATATTCTAATCCTGCTTTTACTTCTGTACAAATCGGGAATAATGATTTTAAATCTTTTAAATGGTCCCATTTACGAACATAATGCCAGTTGTTATCGATAATAATGAAAACAGCCATCTACCCCATTTTGTTTAAAACCTTTTGAAACCTTTCTAGCGATCTCTAAATCTGGTAAAAAGAAATTTAAAAAGCCTAAGCTTTCTTCACCACCTTCTGGAACAGTTCTAAAAGTAACTTCTGGAATTTGTGCTAAAGCGCTTCTCTAAGAATATTAAAGTTTCTTTTTTTGAATGTCTAAAAACTCCGGTAAGCGTTTTACTTGTGCTAAACCTACTGCAGCATGAAGTTCGGATATTCTGAAATTATAGCCTAAAAACGGATGTGTTTCGGCGCCTCTATCGCTTCCAATATGGTCGTGACCGTGGTCGCTATAATGGTCGGCATTAATGATAATAATCTTTATTATTGGTAATTACGGCACCACCTTCGCCACAGGTAATGGTTTTTACAAAATCGAACGAAAAACAACCTAAATCGCCAATACTACCAAGTGGTTTCCCTTTATAAGTGCCTCCAATGGCTTGACATGCATCTTCTACTAAAAGCAAATTGTGTTTGGTACAAATAGCTTGTAAGTGCATCCATATTGCCCATACTACCACACATTTGCACCATCATAACGGCTTTTGTTTTTGGGGTAATGGCTTGTTCTACTGCTTTTGGATTATAGGTAAGTGTATCATCAATATCTACCAAAATAGGAATAGCTCCCAACATCATAATGGCTTCAAAACTGGCTACGAACGTAAATGTTGGCATAATAACTTCGTCTCCTGCCCCTACGCCTGCTGCTGCCAAGGCTACTGAAACGGCTGCTGTTCCACTGGAAACTAATTGTACATGGTTTACTTTGAAAGGTATTTTCGAAGTGCTGTTTCAAGTTCTTTGGCTTTCCAATGTCCGTTGCGCATACCATCAAACCCATAACGCATTAAAACGCCATTATCTAATACATCGTTTACGTGTTTACGTTCTAAATCTCCAAATAATTCAAATCCTGGCATATTGTATATTTTTATTACTATATTATTAATTGAAACTGCCTTTGCGTTAGGGATTGCAGTGGAAATCCTTTTTGTGAGGCACGAGCAAAAAGATTGCAATGTAAAGCCCGACCCTTGTGGTAACGCCCAAATTATTGCTTTAAATTTCTATGACATATTCTTCTATTGGCATCCTAACTTTTGCGAAACCTGCAAACATATCAGTTTGTGTCTCGATAACCAACGGGAAGCAGTAGCACCGATTTTAAGCCTAATGTATTTAATTGTAACGCCTTATTGAAAGCTTCTGGTATAAAGCCTTCCATGGGGCAAGCATCGATTTCTTCTAACGCGCAAACCGTCATTAAATTCCCTAAGGCAATATAGGCTTGGTTTGTGGACCAACGCTGACGCTCTGCAACCGACATTTTTGCCATCATTTTAATAAGATCTTCGCGATATGGTTTTAAGATGGTTTCTGGTGTGTTTCGCACTGCCTTAATATGGTTGTAATAGTTAACTACATCTTGCTCTAAAATATCTTCCTGAATACAAATTACCAATAAATGAGAGGCTTCTAGCACTTGTTTTTGGTTATAGGCATGTGCCACCAAAGATGCTCTTAATTCTTTATTCTCTACCACGACCATTTTAATGGTTTGCAAGCCGAAAGACGTTGCTGTTAAATTAAATGCTTGTTTTAATATATTTAATTTATTAGCTGAGAGTTTTTTATTGCTATCGAATTTTTTAGTTGCATAGCGCCATTGTAGCTGTTTTATTGTATTCATTTTAGAATTTTAAATATTGACAAAAATAAACTTTGAATTTATCTTTTTAATAAAAAGTGACATAAATTAACGATTAGTAAAATGGCTAAAATTTATTTTTTAAAAAGTTGACATTTTATTTGAAAGTATTGAAAAAGGATTCTATATTTGCACCCGCATTCAGGGAATACCTGATGAGACCCAAATTGGAGAAATGGCAGAGTGGTCGAATGCGGCAGTCTTGAAAACTGTTGAGGGTCACACCTCCGGGGGTTCGAATCCCTCTTTCTCCGCTATAAAAGCTCGTAATTTAAATGTTTACGAGCTTTTTTTATTTCGCCGTTTTACTAAATCTACATCATGCAAATGGCATTTTTATCAAACTCTGCAACTTTTTCTAAAAATTTTAATACCCTATTTTAATTAGACATTATTAATGTATTCTTAATTATATTTAATTTTTAATTAAACCAATTGCACATTAATTATCAAGAATTATTCATACTTACTATATTTGCAATGGTATTAACCTAATAAATTAAACTATTTTGTACAGTATAAAAAACCTAGAGGAAAACACAAATAGCATCATTTGTATCGAAAATAAAAACAAATCAACTTTTGCTAAAATATATGTAAATCTTGGCGCCAGTTTACAAGAACTAAAACTCCAAGGAAAAACTATAATCGAGGATTTACATCCTTTAACTTATAATAATACTTACGCGTCATCCATACTTTTTCCTTTTGTGAATAGAATCAAAGACGGAACCTATAATTTTGAAGGAAAGACGTATCAATTTCAAATTAATGAAATAGATAGAAACAATGCCATACACGGATTGGTTTATAACAAAACATTTCAAGTTATAGATCAAAAAACATCTGAAGATTTCGCCTCCGTAAAATTATTGTACACCGAAGAAAACGAATCTGTTGGTTTTCCTTATACCTACGCTTTTCAAGTGGAATATATTTTAAAAGATGATGCTTTAGACATACATGTTGAAGTTACCAATACAGATAGCAAGCCTTTTCCTTTTAATATTGGCTGGCACCCTTATTTTATATCTAAAGATTTACATAACAGCTATTTAAAATTTGACTGCAACAAAAAGACAACTTTTAACGAAAGATGTATTACAGACGGTGTAATAGATAATGACGTAGATAGTAATTCTGGATTTAAAATTGAAGACAGAAAACTTGATGATTGCTATATTTTAAATTCTGGAAATACCCTGTTTACAACACCAGAATATACGCTAGAAATAAAGGCATCGTCTAAAGAAAATTTTTTGCAAATATACATGCCTCCAAGAGCGAATACGGTAGCTATCGAACCTACAACAGGTGTTGCAGATAGTTTTAATAATAAAATGGGCTTACAAACTTTAAAACCCAATGAAATCCATCGAGTAACCTGGAACGTTAACATGCTATAAAATCAAGCCAAATGCTATGCACATATTTGAACGTTCATTAACAGTTACCAAAAGTGATTTAGATGAACTAAACCATGTTAATAATATTAGATATGTACAGTGGGTTCAAAATATTGCAAAAGAACACTGGCTCAATAATGCGTCTGCAGAAATAATTAGAGCGTATTATTGGGTGATGCTTTCTCATTGTATCGAATATAAAAGTGCTGCTTTTTTAGGCGATTCTATACTTATTAAAACCTATGTGAAAAAATCTGAAGGAGCAAAATCGATTCGTATGGTGGATATTTATAATAACAACAAAACCTTACTTGCATCGTCCGAAACCACATGGTGTTTAATGAGTAGTAAAACCAATAAACCAGCTCGCATAACAGAAGACATCATAAAATTATTCAACTAATTAAAGGCATACATTCGCTATCATCTAAACAAAAGTTATATTTTTACTCAAATGGAATTATTAGTTATGAAACGTAGTGTGTACCTTGTTTTAACTTTAGGTTTTTTAATGCTTTGGAGTTCTTGCCGAAAAGATTTTGAGTATTCTCCAAATACAGGAAATCTTGAATTTTCGAAAGACACGGTATATTTAGATACGGTATTTACAAATATTGGTTCGAGTACTTACAATTTAAAAGTGTACAACAGAAGCAATAAAGACATCATAATTCCATCCATAAAACTAGCGCAAGGAACTGCTTCAAATTATAGATTGAATGTTGATGGCATGTCTGGGAAATCATTCGAAAATATTCATATTCTAGCTAGAGACAGCATGTATGTTTTTGTTGAAAGCACCATAGATATAGCTAATTTTTCGAATACAGACGGCAAGTTTTTATATACAGATCAAATAGAATTTGATGCTGGTTCTAACCTTCAAAAAGTAGAACTCGTTACGCTGGTTCAGGATGCCATCTTTATTTATCCCGATAGAGATAACACCACTAAAGTAATAGAAACAATTAAACTAAATGTTGGCGGCGAACTTATTGAAACTAATTTACAAGGGCGCGAATTATTACCCAACGAATTAACCTTTACCAAAGATAAGCCTTATGTTATTTATGGTTTTGCAGCGGTGCCTAACAACCAAACCTTAACTATTAACGCAGGTGCTCGCGTGCATTTTCACGACAATTCCGGGTTAATTATTTCTGAAGGCGCTTCGTTAAAAATTAATGGCGAATTGAGCAACGACCAAACCTTATTAGAAAATGAAGTGATTTTAGAAGGTGACCGATTAGAACCTGATTTTTCTGATATTCCGGGGCAATGGGGAACCATCTGGTTTTTTGACGGCAGCGTAAATAACACTATAAATTACGCCACCATTAAAAATGCCACTGTTGGTATTTTATGCGATGGCAACCCAAATGAAGCTACCGAAAAATTAAAAATAACCAATTCTAAAATATACAATGCTAGTAGCTTCGGAATTTTAGGAAGAAACACGTCTATTACTGCCGAAAATCTGGTGGTTAACAATAGCGGACAATCTTCGTTTGCTGGTACTTTTGGTGGAACATACAATTTTACGCAATGCACTATTGCGAACTATTGGAGTGGCTCCAGACAATTTCCTTCTGTATTGCTGAATAATTTTGTTTTAGATGATGATAACAACGCAACTATAACCGATTTAACAGCTGCCAATTTTAATAATTGTATTATTTATGGGAATGATAACCCCGAAATATTATTAGATGAAATTGAAGATGCTGCCGTTGTTTTTAATTTTAAATTTACCAATTGTTTGATTCGTTTTGACAATAGCAATAACAATATTACGGGTGCTAATTACGATATAACTGACACCAATCACTACGAAGGCAATATTTTTAATCTAAACCCTAATTTTTTAAATACGGAATTAAACAAGTTAGTTATAGGTGAAGATTCTGCAGCCATAAACAAAGGGTTGTCAACGTTTGCAACCCAAGTTCCTTTTGATATTTTAAATGTAAATAGAACGACTGCTCCCGATTTAGGTGCTTATCAGCATATCATTTTTCCTGTGGATAATTAACTATTCTTTTAAGCTAGGAAATACTATTGGACGACTTATCTTTAAGATAAAAACTTGTGGGTCGAATACACTCGTTTTTTATCTTGCGATGTAACTCACTTTGCAAGTAAAAATTGATTTGTGGCTAGCACGAACTTTAGCTGATACCTGCGTTAGGGATTGCAATGAAAATCCTTTTGGTTTTGCTCGGGCAGGAAAATAACCTTAATACACAAACCCTAAATTTTGATAATGGATTCCTGCCTTCGCAGGAATGACAAAAAACCAAAAGATTGTAATGTAAAGCCCGACCCTTTTTAGGGTAACGCCAAAAACAAAAAATCCCGCCGAAGCAGGATTTTTAATTTTATATAAAATGGTGTTTAAACAAATAAAGGTTTTCCTGCCATCATGGTATTAACTTTTTCTTTAACAGCATCTAAAACAGCTTCGTTTTCGAAGTTTGCAATGACTTCGTCTATAAGCTCTACTATTTCTATCATGTCTGCTTCTTTTAATCCACGTGTTGTAATTGCAGCTGTACCTACACGAATTCCTGATGTTACAAAAGGCGAACGTGTATCGAAAGGCACCATGTTTTTGTTTACCGTAATATCCGCTTTTACTAAAGCTTGTTCTGCTTCTTTACCAGATATGTTTTTGTTACGTAAATCTATTAGCATACAGTGGTTGTCTGTTCCGCCAGAGATAATATTGTAACCTTTTTCTACTAACGCTTTTGCCATAGTAGCGGCATTGGCTTTAACCTGCAGTTGGTAATGTAAAAAATCGTCGGTTAATGCTTCTCCAAATGCGATGGCTTTAGCAGCAATAATATGCTCTAATGGTCCGCCTTGATTTCCAGGGAACACCGCAGAATCTAACAAAGACGACATTTTACGTAAGCTACCGTCTTTTAAAGTAATTCCGAAGGGGTTATCGAAATCTTTACCCATCATAATCATACCTCCACGCGGACCTCTCAACGTTTTGTGTGTTGTGGTTGTTACAATGTGGCAATGTGGCATTGGGTCGTTTAAAATACCTTTAGCAATTAATCCTGCAGGATGCGAAATATCTGCCATTAAAATAGCACCAACGCTATCGGCAATAACTCTAAAACGTTTAAAATCGATATCGCGAGAATATGCAGATGCACCAGCAATTATTAATTTTGGTTGTTCTTTAGTTGCTATTTCTTGAATTTTATCATAGTTCAAAACACCTGTCTCCTGCTCTACCCCGTAAAATACAGGATTGTATAATTTACCCGAAAAATTAACTGGAGATCCATGTGTTAAATGCCCACCATGCGATAAATCGAAACCTAAAATTTTATCTCCAGGGTTTAAACATGCGTGGTAAACAGCAGTGTTTGCTTGACTTCCAGAGTGCGGTTGTACGTTTACGTAGTCGGCGCCAAACAAGGTTTTTGCTCTATCTATCGCTATTTGTTCTACTTCATCTACAACTTCACAACCGCCATAATAACGTTTGCCCGGGTAACCTTCTGCATACTTATTTGTTAAAACAGAACCTGCAGCCTCCATTACTTGGTTACTTACAAAATTCTCTGATGCAATAAGTTCTATACCATGAAGTTGGCGTTCTTTTTCAGCTTGTATTAGTTCAAAAATTTGTTCGTCGCGTTGCATAAAAATTATTTCTTGTTAAATATTCGGCAAAAATAGGAAATAGATTAGTAAAACGCATCAAAAAACATATATTTACTACTAAGTTTTTAACCGATTTATTAACGCTTACAAGAAACCTAAATTTTTAATGTTTTATTCTAATAAAATGAAAAAAATGTGTAGGTTTGAACATAATTCAATAAACAACAAAAAAATAAGTTATGCCATTATCAGCTAACAATCCAGATAGAAAATCGTGGTTACACGTAGATAAAAACTCCGATTTCCCCATACAGAATATTCCTTTTGGGGTGTTTTTAACCAGAGATGATATTATTACCATCGGAACCAGAATTGGCGATACTGCTATAGATTTAGGAGCGTTGCACCAATTAGGTTATTTTGATGGCATCCCTTTAACCGATGATATTTTTCTTCAGGATACGCTTAATGACTTTATTGCTGATGGTAGAAAAACATGGCGTGCTGTTAGAAACCGTATTGCTCAAATATTTGACAGTAACAACGAATCGTTAAAACAAAACAAGCAACATAAGGAGATTGTACTATTTAGATTGGATGAAATTGAAATGCAATTACCTATACAGATTGGTGATTACACAGATTTCTACTCAAGTATAGAACATGCTACCAATGTGGGCTCGATGTTTAGAGACCCTGAAAAAGCGCTATTACCTAACTGGCTACATATTCCTGTAGCGTATCACGGAAGAAGTTCTTCTATAATTACTTCTGGGATTCCGGTACACAGACCAAAAGGACAAATGCTTCCTAAAGGTGCTGAAGCACCTATTTATGGACCAAGTACTATGGTAGATTTTGAATTGGAGATGGCGTTTATAACCACCGATGCTAACGACCTTGGGGAATCTATTCCTGTTAATGAAGCCGAAGAATACATATTTGGCTTGGTATTATTAAATGATTGGAGTGCGCGCGACATCCAAAAATGGGAATATGTGCCGTTAGGACCATTTTTAGCAAAAAATTTCGCTTCGTCCATTTCACCTTGGATTGTAACATTAGATGCTCTAGATCCTTTTAGAGTAGAAGGACCAAAACCAATTAAACCACAATTAAACTATCTGCAATCCAAAGGAAAAAAGAGTTTCGATATTAATTTAGAAGTGGCCATTCAGCCAAAAGGTGCTAAAGAAACCGTGGTTACCAAATCTAATTTCAAACATTTATATTGGAATATGTCTCAACAGTTAGCGCACCATACCGTGAATGGTTGCCCAATAAATTCTGGAGACTTAATGGGAAGTGGAACCATTTCTGGGCCAACCCCAGATGCTTATGGCTCTATGCTAGAATTAACTTGGAAAGGCGAAAAACCATTTAAAATGAAAGATGGTAGTGAACGTAAGTTTATTAATGATAACGATACCGTAATTATGCGCGGTTATTGTGAAAAAGATGGTACACGTATTGGTTTTGGAGAAGTATCAACCAAATTACTACCTGTTTACTCGAAAAAGTAGAAGATTGTTTTTTATCTTTTTTTCAATTTAAATAGAATTGATTGGCAAAACTTTTTATATATTAAATATATTGTAAGCTAATTAATACGAATGAATAAATTAATTGTATTTTGTCGTATTTATTAGCTTTTTATCTATATTATTAGTATTTTGGCACCACAATTGGATACATGTAATCCATATCCTAAATTTTAGCCAAATGAAGAAACTATTACTTTCAACAGTTATACTGCTTTTTATCTTTTCATGCAGTACCAGTAAACAAATTGAAAAATCTTTAAGCACTGGTAATTACGACCAAGCCATCTATAATGCCATTGGAAAACTAAGAACCAATAAAGATAAAAAAGGAAAATCAGACATAATTGCTATGCTTCAAGAAGCATATTATAAATCTAATGAGCGCGATTTAACTACTATCAATTTCCTTAAGAAAGAAAATAATCCAGAAAATTATCTTCGTATTTACGATATGTATGTGGCTTTAACAAAGCGTCAAGACCTTATAAAACCTTTACTTCCTCTTGCTATTAATGGCAAAAACCTGAAGTTTGACATGACCGATTATTCTAATCAAATAATCAGTTTTAAAAATGATGCATCATTACATATGTACAAAAATGCATCGGCGCTTTTAAAATCGAAAAACAAATTAGATTTCAGACAAGCGTTTGATATGTTTAGTGAAATTGAAAACATCAATCCTAATTTTAAAGATGTTCGCAATCTTATGGAAGTTGCCCATAATAAAGGAACCGATTTTATTTTGGTTGATATGATTAACGATACGCGAAAAACCATACCTACAAGACTTGAAGACGATTTATTAAATTTTAGCACCTACGGAATTAATAATTTATGGACCGTTTACCACAATAACCCGGTAGATAAAGTTAAGTACGATTATAATATGCGTGTTAAGTTACGAGATATTAACATTTCTCCAGAACAAATAAAAGAACGCCAAATTATAAAAGAAAAACAAGTGGCTGATGGTAAACAAAATTTATTAGACGCTAAAGGTAATGTTGTAAAAGACAGTCTCGGTAATGCCATCCAAATTGACAAAACCATAACTGTTAGATGCGAATATTACGAGTCTACGCAATTTAAATCTGTACAAGTTACTGGCAACGTCGAGTACTATAATTTAAACACGAAACAATTAGCAGATGCTTTTCCTATAACTAGTGAATTTATTTTTCAACATGTTTTTGCAACGGCTAGAGGTGATAATAGAGCTTTAGAAACTACCTTACTCCCATTTTTAAATAACAGACAAGTTCCATTCCCTTCTGAAGAACAAATGATTTACGACACTGGTGAAGATCTAAAAATTCAACTTAAAAAAATTATAAATAGCTACAACCCCAGTTAAAATTAAAAGCCCTAAGATATAGGGCTTTTTTTTTAGATTATTTCCATTCAGGAAATTGCGTACTATTTAAATCTAATTGGGCTATGGTTTTCATATCCAATTCACTTAGTTCAAAATCGAAAATATCTAAATTTTCGAGCATATGCGATTTCTGTTCTGTTCGTGGAATGGCCACGATACCTCTTTGTAAATGCCATCTCAAACTTATCTGTGCATTACTCTTACCATATTTATCTCCTATTTCCGCTAATGTTTTATTTGTAAATAAGCCATTTCGACCTTGTGCTAGTGGTGACCATGCTTCGAGTTGAATATCCTGTTTTATCAAACTTTCTTATTTCCATCATGGTATTCTAAACTGAATGTTACTTTCTTCGGTTCTAATTGAAGCATATTACCATTAAACGAGTACGTTTTCAAAATCGGAATCAGCACAAAATACAGCAGATATTCTAGATTCATTCACAATTGCTACCATTTCTTCAATCGTCATACCCTGCTGCTAAATTAAAAATATTAATATCCGTATTGCGTTCTTTTACAACATTTTCAATCAAATTGCCTTGTTTAATATGAATATTGGTTTTTTTAGGAAAACGTACCATCGTATGTAAATCTTCAATATCAGTTTCTGTGAAAACCAATTTCGGATTATTATTTAAAATATGAACATCGATAGTACCCTTCCAATTCCTACAAATTAACAGAGAAATTAAGGTCGATAAATTATTGTCTTTAACGCTAAACGTTTCTTTCCAATTTTCAGGAATATCCGTCATCCATAAATTAATGCTTTTTTCAATCGCAAGACTCGCCGTGGAATACGGAATGTAAATAATCATTCCAAAATTATTAGCTTTTGTATCGATTATAAGTTTATTATAATAATTATAATTTGAAGTTGTCGTGTCAATACTCGCAAAAATAATATTCGGCTTAAAAAAAGCAGCATTGAGCGACTGCATACTCACATTTACAGTGGTGTTGAAATCCGTATTATCAATTACGGTATAGGATACAGACAAATCGCTTTCTTTAAATTTTGCAACAGCATTATTAAGAAAGGTTTCCATGTTTTTCTGCTCTATTTTATTAGTATGCTTTAACGATAATATTTTTACAGAACCTTTTGGATAAATAATTGAATGTATCAACCTAAATGAACTTCGAAGCTCTTTTGGCATCATCACCGGGAACAATAAATCTGGACGCCAAGACCGAACTTCTCGTTCTTGCCTTAAACTGTTGGTTTTCTTTGTTGCCCATTCTGCCAAGGCTGTAAAAAGTCCACTTCTTGAATCTCCTGCGGCAGATTTTATATTCATTTTTACAAGGTACAAGTAGAACAATACAATAAATATTAACGAAAACAAGGCAACGATTACATTCATTACAAACATGATAGCAATCGAGCCAAACGCTCCAATAGCCGGTACAATTAAAGGAATTTTTAAAGTAGGGCGGTAACTAGGTAAACCAAGTGTTTGTTCTACAAGTGCTACCACATTTACCATGGCATAGGTTATCATAAAAAACATGGTAAGCAAAGGTGCAATGGTATTTAAATTACGTAATGAAATACCAAAAAGCACTATAAAAGCGGTAATAATCATGGCGTTTATTGGTTCTCCTTTTTTTGATGTTTTAGCCAACTTTTTACTTTTAGGAAGAATATTTTTTTCACCAAGCGCCAACAAGATTCTAGGTGCACCAACAAACGAACCTAATGCAGATGATAACGTAGCACCTAACAACCCTGCAAGCACAATAGGCCCATAAAGCGATTTATCGATAAATACGCTATAATTTTTAGATAACTCGTCTGGAGTAGCAATTAATGCAGAAACAAAAACTAAACTAACATAGATGATGGTGGTTAAAATAACAGACGAAATGGTACCAACAGGAATACTTTTTCTTGGGTTAGTAAGATCGCCAGACATATTAGCACCAGCCATAACACCCGTAACAGCAGGAAAAAATACGGCAAAAACTATCCAAAAAGACGAGCCTTTAAAATTATTTTCAATAGACCCCGGGTATGTTCCAAACCATTCAAAATTATAATTTAAGTCGTTTACAAATAAAGAGCCATAAATTGATATTAAGGAAAGTACAATAACGCCCAAAATAACATACTGAATTTTAAAAGCAAAACTTGTACTCACAAAAGCAATACCCATAACAAGTGCAAAAATTGCCAGATCTAATATTATAGGATTTATTAGTGGGACAAGTATTTGTAAACCTTCTCGAAAACCAAAAATGTACATCGCCACGGCTATAGCTTGAGCAAAATAAAATGGAATCCCAATGGCCCCGCCAATTTCTAAACCTAAAGATTGCGATATCAAACTAAACGCACCGCCACTTCCAATACGTATGTTCGTGGTAATAGACGATAAACTAAGCGCTGTCGCAAGCGTTATTGCTACCGAAAGCAAGATTATTGCTAAAGCTCCTAAAACACCTGCATTACCGACTACCCATGGTTGTCGAATATACATTATAACACCTAAAATGGTTAAGGTTGTTGGCGTAAATACACCTGCGAATGTTCCAAATGTCTTTTTAGTCATAACTTTAGTCTTTATAGTTACAAACAATTGAAAGATTAAATAAATCCTAATTCTAGGCAAATTAAGTAATCCTATAGTCCTATAAAGATAAAACTTATTGCTTTAAATAATTACCTGAAGCAATTAATTTTAAGCTAGTAGTGGGAAGATTATAAATATAAACCCATGAATTGATGGTTTCTTTAGAATCTAAATACGCTTCAATTAATACCCGTTTATATTCATTGGGGTGTTCGATAGAATCACCAATACCTTCATAATCATCTAAAATTTTAAAAGTTTTGCTTTTATCAAGAATTCTAAAAACATGCCCATATACTTTTTCAGATACGTCTTCGCTCAAAACAGCACCAGGATACCATGAAATTTCAAATAATTTTCCGTTAAAATAGCCGCGACCAATAAACTCTGAATTCCTGTCTAAAAATTTAGACATATAACTATCAAAATCTTTTAGCAACGTACCATATACAAATAAATATTCCGATTGCATAGAGACATGAAAACTTAAATGAAGCGATTTAAATCTAGTTCGTTTATAGCTCCGTGACTAGCATTGGCCACTGCAACACCATTTTTTATAACTAGTAGCTGTGGAGATTCATGAAACACATTAAATCTATTCGCAATTTCATTAGAAATCTCTCGGTAATTCAACAAATCTAAGTAATACAAATCCGCATTACTTTCACTCAAACCGTACGCTTCTATGAATTGATTCATTACCATGCGACTTATTCCACAACGCGTAGAATGTTTAAAAACAATCTGAGTTTTAGTTTGTGATTTACTCTGAATATTGGTTAACTGTTCTAAAGTCGTCAAAGAAATCCATGGCAACACTTTCTCCTTTTTAGGTTCAGTTGAACCTCCAAATATTTTATTTAATAAATTCATGCTATTAAAGTCGTACAAACTTAAAAAGCTTACACATTTTAATTTTTTACAAATTTTTGAGTTGCTCGTATTGGTACCATTTAAATTAAGGCTTATAAAATAAACACCTTTATTTAAAAATGAAGTGTTAATTTCAAGATTCTTCGAGTTATGTTTAAAATACTTCTTTAAACATTACTCGTCCACTGATATCATAAATTCGAACATGAACCTCTTTGCTAAAAATATTTCCAAGATTAATATTTAACGTGTCTTTAACTGGGTTTGGATAGATTTTCACCTCAGAATCTATTGTAGGATTGTTGGTCGATAAAGCAGTGCTTTGATATACCCTAATATAATCAATTTCCATAATGTCATTTGTAAAACTAGGACTGATGGCTCCACCCAAATTACCACCCATTGCAAGGTTTAACAAGATAAAGTACTCCTGGTTAAAAGGATTCACAGTTGGCATTTGATTAATTAAAACATCATCCATATAAATTTTCATAGAAGTCTCATCCCATTCTAGCACATAATCGTGGAAATTTTGAGATGTATCGGTATTATTAGTAGCAACACTATTACTGTTGTACTGGTAACCACTGCCATTGTCCCAATGCCAAGTTGCTAATATTTGAGTTTTCGCTATGTTAGGTTCCATAATATCAATTTCACCACACTGTGGCCAACTAGTTGTACCAAAACCTTGATTATCCCAATATGCTCCATCTTCGTTAATATTCTTTCCTAGTAACCAAATTGCAGGCCAAGTTCCAGCAATACTCGGCAATTTAGCACGAGCTTCTACGCGTCCATATTTAAACGCAATTTTAGAATTTAACCGTGCCGATGTATATTGTTTAATTACGCCTTGGTCTGTGTAAGATTCTTTTATCGCCTTAATTTTTAAAGTACCATTACTTACGTATGAGTTTGCTTCGCGATTTGTATAATGCTGTACCTCACCATTTGCCCAACTATTTCCAGCAATTAATTGTGTTTGATGAAACCATTTAGTTCCATCAATAGGTCCTGCAACATCAAATTCATCAGCCCACACCAAGTTGTTAAAAGTTGTAGTTGGAGCTGTATAGCTATAAGTATTTAAATCATCAATGTAAGCAACAACCTTATCTGAATTGTCTTCACCATTAATTTGTATAACTACCCTATTGAGATCAGTACGACTTTTTGGAGCACCTGAACTACCATTAATATTAATATAGCCATCGTTAATAAAATCAAAAGTAATTTCTTGCCATTGATTTAAAAGAATGGTCTTTTTTATTTCAGTTTGAGTAGTCCATGGCTCAGTCAACGTATTATTTTGAAGTTTTAAAGAAACCTGATTTTGTTGACTTCCAGTTAATCCACTTGAGGGGACATAGATTTTTAATACAAATACATTTTTATCGCTTATATTAAAATTGGTAGGAACATCAAATCTAACATTAGCATAAGTACCTCCTATATCGTCATATTTTAAAACCGTATTTGATGTATTAATTCCTTGTTTATAAGGGTTTGGAAAATTATTATTCATACCACAATCGTCACCAGACCACGATGTAATTGTACCGCTTCCTTCAAAATCGTCTTGAACTGTCTGAGCATTTGAATTAAAAAATGAAAAAGAAATTAATAATAAAAGATAAAGATGACGCATTGAATTAAGTTTTCTGTGAACTGTAAAAATATCACCATACAGTTTAAATACCTAATATTTTACCCATACAACCGCACAACAGAAAATACAAAACGCCCTAAACCCGCCAAAAAGTCACTTATAATCAGTACTTAACGGACATTTTGACTGGCTAAATGACTTGGTAAGATTATTGTCCTATTTCTTTTAAAAAATTAAAACAAATGTTTTCCGCTATTCTGGAAAAAATAAATATCAAAATATATGAACTTAAATAATTATACTATTAAATCGCAAGAAGCCATTCAGCAGGCGCAACAAATTGCGCAAGAACATGGCAATCAACAAATTGAAAACGAACACCTTTTTAAAGGGCTTTTTGAGGTTGACGAAAACGTACTTCCATTCATTTTAAAAAAATTGAATGTCAATATTTCCATTCTAGAACAAGCTTTAAATAAACAAATTGAAAGCTTCTCTAAAGTGACTGGAAGCGAACTTATGCTGTCTCGCGAAACTGGAAAAACACTTAATGAAGCTGCTACCATTTCTAAAAAAATGAACGACGATTATATATCGGTCGAACATATAATACTAGCCATTTTTAAATCAAGTAGCAAAATTGCGCAAATGCTAAAAGACCAAGGTGTTACCGAAAAAGGACTAAAAGCCGCTATAGATGAATTGCGTAAAGGCGATAGAGTTACCTCACAAAGTCAAGAAGAAACCTATAATTCCCTAAATAAATACGCCAAAAATTTAAACCAATTAGCAAGAGACGGAAAATTAGATCCTGTTATTGGGCGTGATGAAGAAATACGTAGAATACTGCAAATTTTATCGCGAAGAACCAAAAACAACCCCATTCTTGTTGGAGAACCCGGAACTGGTAAAACAGCCATTGCCGAAGGATTAGCACATAGAATTATAGATGGCGATATACCCGAAAATTTAAAAGACAAACAAATTTTCGCCTTAGATATGGGCGCATTAATTGCCGGTGCTAAATATAAAGGTGAGTTCGAAGAACGCCTAAAAGCCGTAATTAAAGAAGTTACAGAAAGCAATGGAGACATTGTCTTATTTATTGATGAAATCCACACATTAGTTGGTGCAGGTGGCGGACAAGGTGCTATGGATGCCGCAAACATATTAAAACCCGCCCTAGCCAGAGGAGAACTGCGTGCTATTGGTGCCACCACGCTAGATGAATATCAGAAATATTTTGAAAAAGATAAAGCGTTAGAGCGTCGTTTTCAAAAAGTAATGGTTGATGAGCCTGATACAGAAAGTGCTATTTCCATACTCCGAGGAATTAAAGAAAAATACGAAACCCACCATAAAGTTCGTATTAAAGATGAGGCTATTATTGGCGCTGTAGAATTATCGCAACGCTATATTACCAATCGTTTTTTACCAGATAAAGCAATCGACTTAATGGACGAAGCCGCATCGAAACTTCGCATGGAAATTAATTCTAAACCAGAAGAACTAGATGTTTTAGACAGAAAGGTAATGCAGCTAGAAATTGAAATTGAAGCCATTAAAAGAGAAAAAGACGAGGTTAAACTAAAAACGTTGCGCGCCGATTTAGCAAACTTAAAAGAACAACGTAACGACTTAAATGCTAAATGGAAAAGCGAAAAAGAGGTTGTTGAAAACATTCAGAATACAAAACAGCGTATTGAGAATTACAAACTAGAAGCCGAACGTGCAGAACGCGATGGCGACTATGGTAAGGTAGCCGAATTACGCTATGGCAAAATCAAAGAAGCTCAAGAAGAACTTGAAGTGTTTCAAAAACAATTAGATGAACAATCTGAGAATTCGATGATTAAAGAAGAAGTGACCTATGATGATATTGCAGAAGTGGTTGCAAAATGGACTGGAATTCCTGTAAACAAAATGATTCAAAGTGAGCGCGAAAAATTACTAAAACTTGAAGATGAATTACACAAACGTGTGGTTGGACAAGAAGAAGCCATTACAGCCGTTAGTGATGCCGTTCGCCGAAGTCGTGCAGGGTTGCAAAATCCTAAAAAACCTATAGGCACCTTCTTATTTTTAGGTACCACGGGTGTTGGTAAAACAGAATTAGCCAAAGCTTTAGCAGAATATTTATTCGACGATGAAAATGCGATGACCAGAATTGATATGAGTGAATATCAAGAACGACATGCAGTAAGCCGATTAGTTGGGGCACCTCCAGGATATGTAGGTTATGATGAAGGTGGTCAATTAACCGAAGCCGTAAGGCGCAAACCTTACTCTGTTGTGCTTTTAGATGAAATTGAAAAAGCGCATCCAGACACATTTAATATACTATTACAAGTGCTCGATGAAGGACATTTAACCGACAACAAAGGTCGCGTAGCCGATTTTAAAAACTCCATTATTATTATGACTTCCAATTTAGGAAGCACAATAATACATGATCGTTTTGAAGCTACCAAAGACATAGATTCAGCCATTGAAGCAGCGAAAGTAGACGTTCTAGCATTACTTAAACAAAGTGTAAGACCAGAGTTCTTAAACCGTATAGACGATACTATTATGTTTACACCACTAAGCAAAAAAAATATCAAAGCTATTGTTGGATTACAGTTAAAAAATGTAACGAAAATGATAGGAAAACAAGGTATTACATTTGATGCTACCCAAGAAGCTATTGATTATTTAGCGGACAAAGGCTACAACCCAGAGTACGGGGCAAGACCCGTAAAACGAGTTCTTCAAAAGGAAGTATTAAATGCCTTAAGCAAAGAAATATTAGCAGGAAAAGTAACCACAGATAGCATCATATTATTAGATGCCTTTAATGATAAATTAGTGTTTAGAAACCAGAATGATTTAGTATCTAAAAATGCTTAAAACCAGTAAAGTTTGCAGCAGTAGTTAAAAAAGAAATAACAATATTTTTTTGGTTGGTTGGTAAAAGCAACAAGATTCTTAATTAACAAGAAGATTGTTGCTTTGTTTAATTTATCAATAAAAATACGGCGTTATTTCGTCGATATCTTAATATTTTGATATCTAATTAGTTAATAAGTCAGTTAATAAATAATTTTGTGTAATCGATAAACGGTACGTTTATATCGATAAAAATATCTAACTTAGCGTACTTGTAAGTCCCAAACTCTACAAATAAAAAATTAATAGCAACTGCTTATAATAAAAATATAAGCCAAAAAACCTACTTATAAACTATGGATATATCCAGCCAAATCGAATATGCACTTTTAAAAGCGACCACGACCGAAAGAGAAATTATCGACTTATGCCACGAAGCCAAGTTAAATAATTATTATGCCATTTGCATAAACAGCGCTTACGTTACCTTCGCTAAGCAACTTCTAGACAAAACCAACATTAAAGTCTGTACAGTAGTTGGTTTCCCCTTAGGGGCTACAACTACAGAATCAAAAGTATTTGAAGCTAAAAAAGCGATTGAATATGGTGCCGACGAAATTGAAATGGTATTAAATTTAGGTTTTCTTAAAAGTCAAAATTATGTTTCGGTTCTTAAGGATATTTGTGATGTAAAATTCGCCATTGGAGACATCCCTTTAAAAGTAATTCTTGAAATTTCAGAATTAAATAAAAATGAAATTATAAAAGCTTGCGAAATTTGCTTAGATGCCAAAGCAGATTATATAAAAACTTCCAGCGGATTCTCTAAAGGTGGCGCCACCTACACTGCCATTAAAATCATTAAAAAAACAATAAGAGACGCCACAAAAATAGTTGCCTATGGTGATATTGAAGACTATGAAACTGCTATTAAATACTTAGAAGCGGGAGCCGATATTATAGGAACCTCGGTTAATATATCTTCAGGAAATAGAGTACCACAAAACAGAAACGCTAAAATTTTTAAAAAGTATTTAGAAGCAAACCAAAAATCCGGCATTCTCGAATCTACTTTAACAGTAAACAATCAATAGCGGTTAAAATAGAAATATACAGTCTGAATTATTAGTTTATAAAATTTAAACAAACAAACTTCCTATTTATAGTTTTTTCAATGGTATTTTCAAAGAATTGTTAATACCTTTGTTGTGCATACATAACTTTTATTTTAAGCAAGATTTATATCTAGTTTAGACCTGTAAAATTGTGCTAAATTTAAACAACATTATGAAACAATTAGGAAGCTATATAGATCATACCATTTTAAAAGCCACAGCTACTAAAGACGACATTATACAACTGTGTAACGAGGCAAAACAATACAAATTTTACTCGGTATGCGTTAATAGCTGCTATGCAACATTAGCAAAGCAACAATTAATAAATAGCGAGGTAAAAGTTTGCTGCGTTATTGGTTTTCCATTAGGAGCTATGAGCACCTTGGCAAAGGTGGAAGAAACAAAACAAGCCCTTAAAGACGGTGCCGATGAAATCGATATGGTGCTTAATATCGGTCTGCTTAAAAGCAAAGATTTTGATGCTGTTTGGAAGGACATTGAGACTGTTAAGAAATGCATGCCTAACAATACTTTAAAAGTTATTTTAGAAACTTGTTATTTAGAAGAATTAGAAATCATAAAAGCAAGTGAGTTGGCAATACAAAGTGGAGCCGATTTTATTAAAACCTCTACTGGATTTGGTACTGGCGGAGCAACCATACACGACATTAACCTGATGAAAAATGTTGCGAAAGGACAAGTAAAAATTAAAGCTTCGGGGGGAATTAAAGATTATAAAACAGCTTTAGAATATATTAATTTAGGCGTTGAAAGATTAGGTACGTCATCTGGAATTGCTATTGTAACGGGTGCAACTTCAACCGATAACAACTACTAAACATTTTTTCCAAAATACATTTTAACATTTAATTTTATAACATGAGCGTACATATAGAAGCACAAAAAGGCGATATTGCTGAAACTATTTTACTACCAGGAGATCCCCTAAGAGCCAAATGGATTGCTGAAACTTTTTTTGAAAACCCTGTTTGCTTCAACCAAGTAAGAGGCATGCTTGGGTTTACGGGAACCTACAATAATAAACGTGTTTCGGTAATGGGTACAGGCATGGGTGTACCTTCTATTTCCATTTACGCCCATGAGTTAATTACCGATTATGGTGTAAAGAATTTAATTCGCGTAGGAAGCGCAGGTTCTTATCAATCACATATTAAATTAAGAGATATTGTACTGGCTATGGCCGCGTCTTCAAATTCTGGCGTTAATGAACTGCGATTTGGTGGTGCCGACTACGCTCCTACTGCCAATTTTGAGTTATTCCAAAAAGCAGTTGAAGCAGCTAAAAACAAAAACATACCTATAAAAGCTGGAAATGTATTTACCTCGGATGAGTTTTATGCCGATGATTTCGAATCGTATAAAAAATGGTCGAAATTCGGAGTACTTTGTGTAGAAATGGAATCGGCAGGATTATATACCATCGCTGCAAAACATAATGTACGTGCTTTAAGCATTTTAACCATTTCAGATTCTTTAGTAACAGGAGAACGAACCACAACCAAAGAAAGAGAAACAACTTTTAAGGGCATGGTTGAAGTGGCTTTAGAACTGGCTTAAATCAACTTAAACTTTATTTGCTGACCAGTATATTTTTGAGCAAGTATATTAATAGCCATTTCTTTTAACTGAAGAACTCGAGGGTAACCTCCTGTTGTTTGGCAGTCTCGCATTAATACAATGAGTTTTCCTGAAGGCGTTAACTGAACTGTTCCCGGAAGTACCGCAGAGGTAATTATGGGCTCTAAACTATTCTCTAGAGATTCCTGTAACTGATATGCCATTCTATTGTTGTTATTTGCTATAGTAAATTGAGAGCTTAACAAAATATCCTGCTGCTTTTTTGACAGCTTATAATATTCAGGGCCGATAAAAACCTCTATAACACTACTTAAAAACACATCATTATTTACTTTAATTGAAGCATTTTTAGATCCTGTAAATGAAATGTTTAACTCATATTTCAATTCATCATTTTTATTTAATTTAAATTCTGATGTGATACCGCTATACATGCTTTGACTCTTCATGACCTCTTCAGTTTTAAATCCTCCTAAAACCGATACATAACTTCGAAAACCTGTTTTTAATTTCCCAAAAGACAATACATCACCTGTTTGAATTTTTATTCCTTTATTGAGTTGAATTAAAGTGTCATTTAGTTTAGGAGACATATCTGCGCCCGTAACACAAATATAAGTATCGTTATAAAATTGAAGCGTTGCTCCGGTCATCGTCATTTCAATAACAGCAGCCACTTCTTGATTTCCTAATATTTGATTTGCTAGTGCTGCTGAATTTCGATCCATAACGCCAGAATACGGCACACCATATTGCTGAAAACCTAAACGCCCAAAATCCTGAATGGATGAATACAATCCAGGGTTTAAAACCTTAACCATAAAGCACCTCACTTTCTAACTGGTAAACACCTTCGTCTACCAAAACTTTAATGTCTTTATATTCCGAAATCGTAACCGATTTAAATTCAATTTTATCTAAAGGATTTGCAAAACAAGGAATAACTTGTTTCGGATTGAAAAATTCTATAGGAGAATTACCAATAATATTCCAGCCACCGGGACTTGACGATGGATACACGCCCGTTTGATTACCACCAATTGCAACCGATCCTTTTTCGATTTGTAATCTTGGAGTCGATTTTCTGGGCATATAAAGCGATGCATCTAAGCCTCCCAAATATAAAAATCCAGGCAAAAAACCAATAAAATAAACTGTGTAAATAACCTGAGAATGACGCTTAATAATTTCCTCTTCCGAAATCTTTTTAGTGGTAGAAATAGTCTCTAAATCTAATGCAAAAACAGTATCATAACATACCGGTATTTTCCATTTTACCGATTTGATTTCATCATTAAAATCGGATGCTGAATATATGTTTTTTAATAAGTTAACCTCGTTTTCAAAATTCCTACAAATAGCATCATAACTAATTAATAACGAGTTATATGCATGTTTTACTTCAACAATAAATTTAATATTTAATTTTTTAATTGACATTTTAAAAATTACAATGTCTTTTATAATATTTTCATTAATTACCGCTGGCCATTCTATTAAAATAGCACGTTCACCAAAAGGTTTATATGTTAGATTGAAGTCCAATTATTTTAGCGAATTTTTATCCCTTTAGATTCTAAATTTAGTCGTAGTTTTTTTATTAAACGCGCCGCATTGATACTGTCTCCGTGTAAACAAAATGTTTCGGCTTTTATACTTACCTCAGCTCCTGTTATAGTTTTTACTTTTTGCTTGATCAGCATTCTATAAACATGGTCGAACATAGCGTCCGGGTTATAAATAAAAGCATCACTTTCGGTACGGGAAACCAATGTTAAATCGTCGTTATAATTCCTATCGGCAAAAACTTCGTATGTTATTGGTATGTTATTTTGAATGGCAAGGGTTTCAATAACCGATTTATATGGCACATAAAGCTTTACTGGCATTGTAATGGCTTTCATAACTTCAATAACAATTGTTGCAATTCTTGTGTCTGTAGCCGCCATATTATACAATGCGCCATGCGGTTTTACATGGTGCAACATGGCGTTTTCCTGTTTTAGGATAGCCAACAAACTGTTTATTTGCTCTTGCAACGATGCAAACAAAGCCACACAGGGCATATCCATGGGTTTTCTGCCAAAATTTTCAAAATCAGGGAACGATGGGTGCGCACCAATTTTAACGCGATACTGCTGCGCTAATTTAACCACTTTTCGCATGCTTTTATGATCGCCTGCATGTCCACCACAAGCAATGTTGCAAGATGACGCATAAGGCAACAACTTTGATTCATTACCAACCCCTTCACCTACATCTACATTTATGTCCATGCAACGGCTATGCATCTTGAACTTTTATTTAGAATTAGAATTCAACGCGTAAATAGCAAAACTGCCTAACCAATGTCCGCCTTCATAACTATCTTCAAAAATACTTGGAAGCGAATAATTGATATGCTGATTTGCAATGTTTTTAAGATGATTGTATTCTGGTAAATTTTCAGATATCTTGTTTAAACTCCATGCTCTTGAAAAATTAAGACCATCTAAATGCACCAGACTGCCATCTTTTCTATCGGAAACCTTTCCTGTCTCTAAATTAAAATTTTTATCCTTAAGGTCTGGTAAAAACTTATCTAACCAAACCACGAATTCATTTTTAGGCAATACACGTTTCATTAAAGCTGCTTCTTCTAAACAAGGCGATAAAAAATCGGTACCGCTGGGTTCCCATGTCATGGGACAATTAACATCTGACAGATAAAAATCTTTCGCGCGTTTTTCAATGCTTGATTTTAAAATAGAATCGTTTACTGTATTGGCATAATCTAAAGCGAAACTCAACCCGAATGCCGTATTGGGGTGGTCGCCTGCCCTAATAGGATAATTTAATTTTGGCAGAAACTCGATGTATTTTGCAACAATTAAATTGGTTAATGGCTGTAAATTAGTTTCCAACTGCCTTGCTGTTTCATTGTCCCAAGTATGTAATTCTTCGGCTAACTTTAATAACCACGCCCAACCATACGTACGCTCATAAGATTTATTATGTTCGCCATGAAAATAAGCAACTTCGGTTTCAATATTTTCTTTTGAAATATTTTGAAGGAGTTTTTGTTTGATGTCTTCGTCATTATCAATATTCGGAAACTGTTTTAGTAAACTTACCAAGCTCCAATGCCCGTGAACCGACGAATGCCAGTCGAAACAGCCATAAAATGCGGGATGCAAGACTTGTGGCGCTTTTAAATCGACTTCACCTCCTAAGGTTTGAGACAACCGATTAGGAAACTCAATATTCATGCAATGCAACGGTAATTCTGCTAAACGGTTGGCTTGTTCTAAGTTCAAGATAGGTACTTTTATTAGTTTACTTTTTGAAATGACAGGATGTGGTTCTTTATTAATATTGTTACAGCTAATGAGTAAAATGCTTAGTAATAAAGTTATTAGTATTTTCATGTTTAAATTCCTAAGTTTAATAATAAAAGATTCACCTATAAATTTATATGTTTTTTTTATTATAACAATAATTTTTACTTCTCTAGTATACTCTATATCATACGAAATGTTTTCAATTCTCATTTCAATACAATAAATCCTTTTTTAATCATCAGTTATTCTCTGCTTAATAAAAAAGGCTAGATATTAATTACCTAGCCTGTAAAATTAAAAATTGCTATTAATCATTTTTTAGACAATTCATTGATTTCTACTTTAGGACTTAATAACTGTTCTGTTTTTTGAATAACGCGCGCACCTAATGTAATTTCTTTATTAAGTTTAAACGTTTTCGAATCACTGGCAATTATAAATTTATATGCCCCAGAATCTAAGCGCCAAGAATGAGATTTGGTGTCATAATACCCAAGATCATTTACATTTGTTTTAATCACTATTGTTTGAAATTCACCTGGATTTAATAATCTTGTTTTTGCAAACCCTTTAAGTTCTTTTTCAGCTTTATCCATCACTCCTGACGGGCTCTTAACATATAATTGAACTACCTCTTTACCGGCAACAGTACCGGAATTCTTAATCAAGCATGATATTGTGATTTCATCACCTTTTTTAATGAATTTTAAATTAGAATAGTCAAAATTAGTATAAGATAAACCATACCCAAATGGAAATGAACTTTCAACGCTAAAACTGTCAAAAAACCTATACCCAATATAAATTCCTTCTTCATAAATTTCTTCAGCCGGAACACCAAAAAGTGGATTATCAGATTTTGGTGCATTTTCATCAATAACTTTTCCAGGGAAATTTTTTGTAGAAGGAATATCAGATAACGAATTTGGAAATGTAACCGGCAATTTACCAGAAGGATTAGCCTTTCCAGAAACTACATCTGCAATTGCATTTCCTGCCTCCTGCCCAGGTTGCCATACTAATATTATGGCATCTGAAAAATGTTTCCAACTTTGTGTTTCAATTACACCTCCAATATTTAGAATGACAACTAACTTTTTATTTTGCGCATGAAATACTTTACTTAGGTTTTCAATTAAACTCAACTCATTTGGAGTTAAATTAAAATCGCCTTCCAGTATTCTATCTTCAAATTCACCTGAAGTTCTTCCTAAGGTATATACTGCAATGTCATTTCGCAATGCAATCTCCTTTAATTCCTCTAGACTCCAATTTTTATCTGGAACTAAAATATTCTTTTCAAAGAACATTTTTTTAGGTGGGATTTTTACTTTTTCTTCCTTTATATAACTTTCATAATTAGCTTTTAAATTTTCGTCCAATTGTAAACCAGCTGAATTAAAACCATCAAAAAATGATGTTATATAAGCTTTATTAACATCACCGCTTCCTGTACCACCAGCTATAGTTTCAAAAGAAGCTGTTCCGAATAACGCAACTTTTGAACCACCTTTTATAGGTAATGCTTCCGTATTTTTTAATAAAACCATACCCTCGGACGCGGCATTTCTAGCTATTAATTTATTAGCCTCTAAATCGGGTTTGTTTGTTGGTTGATAATTATTGAATGAAAATGTTTTAAAATACTGTTTTAAAATTTTTGTGATATTTCTATCCAAAATATTTTCGTTTAATTCACCTGATTTTACTGCCTTCAATATACTTTCTGATTGAATTTTTGTTCCTGGCATCAACAAATCATTTCCTGCAATCATTTGAGCTACAGCATCCTGACCTGCAAACCAATCGGTCATAACAAAACCTTGATATTTCCACTCATCACGCAATAAGCTTGTTAATAGCTCTTCATTTTCTGAAGCAAATACTCCATTAATTTTATTGTACGATGACATTAACGCCCATGGATTACTTTCGTCAATGGCAATTTTAAATCCTTTTAAATAAATTTCTCTTAAAGCACGTTCGCTAACTACTGTATTTAATTGCGTACGATTAGTCTCTGAATTGTTAGCTACAAAATGTTTAATAGTAGCCCCTACGCCTTCCGATTGAAGACCATTTACAAATGCTGCTGTAATTTTTCCTGCTAAAACAGGGTCTTCTGAATAGTATTCAAAATTTCTACCTCCCAACGGATTTCTGTGAATATTTAAAGCCGGAGCCAACAAAAAATCTACTCCATAATCTTTACCTTCCCGTCCAAAAGCGGCTCCTACTTCCTTAACTATTTCTAAATTCCAACTTGAAGATAACGATGTTGCTGTAGGAAACCCAGTAGCATAAAACGTTTGATCTGGTAAATCTGCACGTGTAGGACTAATACGAATTCCGGCAGGCCCATCGGCAAACACCACCGCTGGAAAACCTAATTTTTTATTTGTATAACTTGTACCCGCAGCCCCAGGTACTTTATCTTGAGTTTCACCAATAACTGCTTCAGGAGCCTCATTCTTTTCTGAAATACCGGGAATATCCATTCCCGTACCAATCACTAAATTCACTTTTTCTTCAAGTGTCATTTGGCTAATTAGATTTTTTATTTGTGCGTCTGATTTTGATTGAGCCTTAAGACTGACCCCTAATAGAATAAATAGAATTAACAAAGTACTTTTCATAAAGTGAATTTTTAAGTTTTACCAAATTTCATATTTAAATAAATAAAAACCTTTGACAATTGTCAAAAAAGGAATTGGATTTAAACTTTAGCTCGTATCCTGCTTAATGTCTCTTGAGTAATCCCTAAAAAGGAAGCGATATGCTGTAGTGCCACTTTATTAAGTAATTCGGGTTGTTGCTTTAACAAGTTGTCGTAACGCTGTCTGGCAGTTTCAAATTGAATGGAATCCATGCGCTTTTGTGATAATACCAATGAGCCTGAAATCCATTCTATCATTAGATTTGCTACTTCAATATTTTGCTTACGAAGACCATCTAACCCAACTTTTGAAATTTGAATGATTTCTGAATTTTCTAATGCTTCGATGATTAAATCACTTGGAGAACTTTCAAAAAAACTGGTAATTGAAAAAAAGAAATTATTTTCTCCTGTTATCCATTCTGTAATTTCTTTACCTTCTTTAAAGTAAAAGATTCGGATAAATCCTTTTTTTACAAAATATATATGCTTGCAAACGTCACCATGTTCAAGAATTAAATCTTCTTTATTAAAGGTTTCAATGCTGATTATTTCCCTTAATAGCGATTTAGTTTCTTCGCTTAAATAGCTGTATTCACCTAGTTTATTTAGGTATTCAGTAAACATAGAGTTATTTATTTTTAGTTTTAAGGTTTATATACCAGGCTTTCATTTTGTAACACATGTAAAAATTATTACCCCAACCACCCTTCTCTATCTAAACTTCGATATTGAATGGCTTCACTAATGTGCGAACCGTTTATAGTTTCATTACCTTCTAAATCAGCAATGGTTCTAGATACTTTTAAAATTCTATCATACGCTCGAGCTGAAAGATTTAAGCGTTCCATAGCGGTTTTTAATAACTGTTTGGAGGCATCATCTAAAACACAATAGTTTCGAATTTGCTTCGTATTCATTTGGGCGTTATAATGAACGGTATCGGAATCAGCAAAACGTTTGGTTTGAATATCTCTAGCTTCGGTAACACGTTTTCTAATTTCAACAGAAGTCTCTCCTTTTCGATCTTCTGATAGTTTCTCAAAAGGAACTGGTGTAACTTCAATATGAATGTCTATTCTGTCCAACAATGGTCCGGAAATTTTGCTTAAATAGCGTTGCATTTCGGCGGGACTAGAGGTTACAGGCGCATTTGGGTCGTTAAAATACCCTCCCGGACTTGGATTCATACTCGCCACTAACATAAAACTACTTGGATAGGTTACCGTAAATTTTGCACGAGATATGGTTACTTCTCTATCTTCTAATGGTTGGCGCATCACTTCTAAAACTTCGCGTTTAAATTCTGGTAATTCATCTAAAAATAACACCCCATTATGCGATAAGGAAATTTCTCCGGGTTGCGGATAACTACCGCCACCCACCAAAGCGACGTTTGAAATGGTATGATGCGGACTTCTAAAAGGGCGCTGCGCCATTAAACCGGTATCTTTTGTACGACCCACTACCGAATGGATTTTTGTAGTTTCGAGTGCCTCATGAAGCGTCATAGGTGGTAAAATACTAGGCAAACGTTTGGCGAGCATGGTTTTTCCTGCGCCTGGTGGCCCGATTAGTATAATGTTATGTCCACCAGCTGCTGCAATTTCCATACAACGCTTAATGCCTTCTTGTCCTTTTACATCAGAAAAATCGAATTCTGGATAGTTTAGATTTTTTTCAAACTCTTCGCGGGTATTGATAATGGTTTGCTCTAAGGCTTCACCTTTATCGAAAAAATTAATGACTTGTTTGATGTTATCAACACCGTACACCTCCAAATTATCGACAATTGCCGCTTCTTTGGCATTCTCTTTTGGGAGAATAAAGCCTTTAAAGCCTTCTTCTCTGGCTTTAACAGCAATAGGCAAGGCGCCTTTTATGGGTTGCAGCGTGCCATCTAAAGACAATTCGCCCATAATTAGATAACGTTCTAAATCTTCTGCTTGTATCTGACTTGAAGATGCCAGAATACCCATGGCTAGGGTTAAATCGTATGCGGAGCCTTCCTTTCGTAAATCGGCAGGTGACATATTGATGATAATTTTTTTTCCAGGGATGCGATAGCCATTATTTTGAAGCGCCGCTGCAATTCTAAAATTACTTTCTTTTATAGCATTATCGGGCAAACCTACTAAATGGTATCCAATTCCGGAATCTGTATTTACTTCGACTGTTACTGTTGTGGCTTCGACACCAAAAACAGCACTTCCAAAAACTTTTTTAAGCATATTAATTTTTTACTTTTTAAAAGTAAGAAAAGTATTTTAAATGTAATTGCTATGTTTTAGACTATTGATTCTGTTTTTTTTTGAAAAAAAGCTTAAAAGAAATACAATGACTTATATTAAATGCACTAAACCATGGTAAGGTTTAGCCCTGATTGAAGCGGCATCCTTTTTAAAACTTGAATTGCACAAACTCGTGTGAATACCTTAAACTTGATTGATTGAGATACACTTAAAGTTTGCCCTGACGTTTTAAAAAGATATAGCGGAAAGCAGGAATTAGCTACTTATTAAAAAAAAAGAACCCCATAATTTATGAGGTCCTTTCGGGATTTAACAAAATGTATTTACTATATATTAATTTATGAATTTAGGTTTGATTACTAACATGGCCCATGCCCAGTTTTGACCATCGGCAGCATCGGCTTTTGTTACACCTTTAAGTTCGTACATGCCATCGGCGGCGAACATTTGTGAGTAACCCAATACCAAGCTGTAGCCTTTGAATTTTTTAGCGAATACTAAATCTAATTCGGTTCCTAAAGATTTTTCCCCACTAGTTAATTCTTGCTCACCACTAAAGTTTAATAGGTTTACCGATAAATTTGCTGTTTCGCTTAATTTGAAATCTGCACCTACGTGAATATCAACCAAACCTATAGAATTGGCATGGTTGCCTACGTAGAAATAATCCATTAAACCATTATATTTGTGGTTTGTACCATATAATGGAAAGAAAGCTCCGGTTTCACCAGCCCCAGCATCGTTACCGCTTAAAATTTCAACACCAGCGCCAATACTTACTTTATCTGACGCCTTATAAGATACATCTAAACTTAAATCGTAAGCGCCTTTAACATCAACTTCACCAAGTCTTTCACCTGTTTGAAGGTAAGCGTTTACTGCAAGTCCGAAAGCATCTTTTTTATAATTTAAATGTGTACCAAAGGTTTGTAAATTAGAAACACCAGGTGTACCGTTTTGATAACCGTTGTTCATAACTAAAAGGCTAGCCGATAAATTTCCAAATTTTTGATTTAAATGCATCATTTGCATGGTTTTATATGAAAATAGTGCCGTAGTCGCATATAAATTTCCTGCGGTCGCTAAATTATCTTGATTAAAAGCCAAGGCGAAATCGAGAGCAAATCCTTCTTTAGCATATTTTAGTAACGCTGCATCATGGTTACGTCCAGATTGCGCCCAATCTAAACCTCCTAAAATACGTTGGTCATCATAGGATAATACTTGACGTCCTAATTTGGTAGACCATCCTTTACCTAATTGTAATTCTGCCCATGCTTCGAATAAATCGAATTTATTGTTCGAATCGGAATGTATTATTTGTCGGATTTTCACCCCACAATAAAATATCCTGAATGCTCATATACACTTTATAAGTTTCTGTAGCATAGCCTGCGTTTAATCTCGCTCTTGTTACTGTAAAAAAGTCTGGCTCATTAGCTTCTGGAATTAAGCTACCAAACCCGTGCAGACATTCTGTTCTTGGTCTAAATTCGCCATCTAAGGTAAATTGCGCTTGTGCAAATTGTACCATTAGGGTTAAGATAGCTTATTGTTAAATAAATCTTCTTCATAATTGTTAGTTTTAAATTTGGTTGATTTTTAATTATTTTATTTTACTATATAAATTTACACTTTAAATATTGAGGGCAAATTTAAAAAGACTAAAACATCTCTTTTATGATATTACTCATGTTTTACATTCCTTTTTTATTAATTTTAGTGTTCTAAAAAGTCGATTAAATGTTTTCTGTATTTATAATAATCATCGTGTTCTAAAACCGATTTTCTAGTTCTTGGTCTTTCAAAATCAATGTTTAAAATATCGCCTATTTTAGCTTTTGGTCCGCTGGTCATCATAACAACGCGGTCTGCTAAAAAAATAGCTTCATCCACATCGTGCGTAATCATAACCGCTGTAATTTTTTCTTTATTCCAAATTTCAATTAAGAATATCTTGAAGTTCTCCACGTGTTAAAGAATCTAACATCCCAAAAGGTTCATCAAGTAACAATACTTTTGGTTTTATGGCAAAAGCTCTGGCAATACCAACACGTTGTTGCATACCTTGAGAAAGTTCGGAAGCCCGTTTATTAAAAGCATCTTCCAAACCTACTTTTTGCAAATAGTATTTGGCAATATCGTTGCGTTGTGCTTTTGTAGCATCTGGAAATACTTGATTAACACCTAATAATACATTTTGTAACGAAGTCATCCATGGCATTAAACTAGGTGATTGAAAAATAACACCTCTATCGGGTCCTGGACCTTTAATATATTTTCCTAAAACTGAAATGTTGCCACCCGAAATTGGATTTAATCCCGCAATCATAGATAGCATAGTTGTTTTACCACAACCCGAATGCCCTATAATGGTAACGAACTCTTCTTTTCTTATTTGAAGATTTAAATCTTCCAAAACCACATAATCACCTTTTGGTGTTGGATATACTTTCTTAAGGCTCTTCAAATCCAACATAACCTCATTCGAAGGAAAAAGTCCGTTATCATTTATAGTTGTTCGTTTTATTTACAGTGATTGTACTCATTGGTTTTTCTTATTTAAAATCGGTTTACAAAATCTTTTGGGGTTAACTCTGGCAAGTACATATTCTATCTTTAGATACCGATTTCCGTTCATTCCCAATATCCATTAAATATTCAATAATGGCATTTCTTGTTTTTTTAAAATTCGGGTTATCATTCAGTTCCGTTTTATCTCTTGGGCGTTCAATATCAATTTTAAACTCAGGCCCTAAAGTGGCATTTGGTCCTGGACGCAACGGAATAATACGATCTGCCATATAAATACCTTCATCTACATCATTGGTAATTAATAATGCGGTACGTTTATCTTTACCCCAAATATTTAAAATTTCGTCTTGTAAATTCCCACGTGTTAAGGCATCTAAAGCACCAAGCGGTTCGTCCATAATAATCATTTCCGGTTTCATGGCTAAGGCTCTTGCAACTGCCACACGTTGGCGCATACCACCCGATAATTCTTTAGGACGCTTATTAATGGCAGTGCGTTAAGTTCACCATTTCAACATAATCTGTCAACAATACCGTTAAGCGCCGATTTTTTTTCCTTCGGAAACGCCTCCTTAACAGCCATATAAATATTTTGTCCAACAGTTAACCAAGGTAATAACGAGTAATTCTGAAAAATAACACCACGCTCATGACTTGTGCCCACTACAGGTTCGCCTTTAAACAACACCTCGCCACTTGTGGGTTGTAACAATCCATTTATAAGGTTTACCAAGGTTGTTTTTCCACTGCCCGTAAACCCAACAATCGCAACAAACTCCCCTTCTTCAATACGTCAAATTAATGTTCGAAAGCACTTCAGTTGCGTGCTCGCCCTGTCCGTAAGTTTTATAAATATTATTTAATTCTAAATATGCCATTTTTCTGTTTATTTGTTGATTCGTTTAATTATTGTTTGAGCGTTACCCAAGGGTCGGGCTATACGTTACCCTCGAAGTCTCGGGGCTCGCTCCCCCGATGCCTCGGGGTCGCTGTGGGCTTTCCACTGCAATCCCTAACGCACATGTTAATTAAATTCCATCATTTTTATTAAACGAAATCATGTTTTGAATGGTTAGCATCATTCTGTCTAACAAAAATCCAATGCCACCAATAACAAACATGGCAACAATAATTTTTGAGTTCGAATCTATCGCACCATTTTGGAATTCCTCCCAAACAAACGATCCTAAACCAGGACTTTGTGCTAATAATTCAATGGCAATAAGCACCATCCACGACACCGAAAGTGTAATTCTCAATCCGGTAAAAATTAATGGTAAAGCACGATGGCAATATCACTTTAAATATTTTTTGAAAAGTTCCTAATTTCAATACTTTTGCCACATTTATATAATCTTTATCAACTGATGAAACACCCATAGCCGTATTAACCAATGTTGCCCACATAGAACATAAACCAACACTTATAAACGAAATGATAAACGCACTATCAGACTCCGAGTTTTTAGTTAATGTTTTTACAATCATAAAAACCAATAAGTAACCAAACTACAGGTGACACCGGTTTAAAAATTTGAATTAACCAGTTTACCGAACTTCTTAACGTTTTACTTAATCCAATTACAATTCCAATAGGCACTGCAATTAAAAGCGCTAAAAAGAACCCTGCAAAAACTGTTTTTATACTCGTAAAAATCTGATCTACAAACGATGGTCTTCCTGTATAAGTAATGGCATCTTTTCCTTCGGCTAGACGTTTTGCATTTAATGCAGCTGTTTTTTCAATAAAAGCTTCCTTATCTGCTCTAATAATGTAATGATCGTCTAACAACGTTTGAAAGAAGCCCAAACCTGAGCTGGAGATGGCAAGGTGTTTGGTTGGCATTTTATAGCACCAGATGCAATACATGCTCGCATGGCATCGGCTGCTTCCTGCCCTTGTTCTGTTAAGGCTTTTTCAATTTTATAATCAGCTTCAATATTGTATAAAGACTTAGCTCCCATGTGCCATAATCCAATAAATAACAGTATGGAAGCAAGCGGCACGACTACTTTTCTTAAGAAGTTTTTAAAATCTTCCTTTTCAATCTTCCCAGTAAATATCGATTTTAGTGTTCCTAAAAACCCGAATCCCATAAACTTGGTTACTTTTTCTAATGTTATGCTTTGCTTCATGATTATTATTATTTAGAATTATTACTTTTTATCTTTATTTCCTATCGAGAAACTATTGATATAGCCAATTGGGTCTTTAGCATCGTAATTTGTCCCATCAATAAAATCGGTTGTTGCTGGTTTATAACCATCGGTACTTGGCAATATCACTTGCAGGAATTTGACCTTCTTCAACTAATAATTCTGCAGCTTTTTTCCAGATATCTGGTCTGTAAATCTTTTTAATAGTTTCGGCATACCAACCTTCTGGTTTCGCATCAGGAATTTGTCCCCATCTACGCATTTGAGTTAAGAACCAAATACCATCAGAATAAAAAGGATATGTTGCATTGTATTTATAGAATACATTAAAGTCTGGCATGTCACGTTTATCTCCTTTTTCAAATTCGAAAGTACCTGTCATAGAATTTGCTAATACCACTTCATCGGCTCCCACATATTGAGACATCGATAATATTTTCACTGCTTCGGCTCTATTTCTTGGTTCGTCTAACCATTTTCCTGCTCTAATTAAGGCTTTAGTAACTGCTATGGCTGTATTTGGATTTTCTTCAACAAACTTTTTAGTCATTACAAATACTTTTTCTGGGTTGTTTTTCCAGATATCGTAGTTGGTAACAACCGGCACACCAATACCTTTAAAAACAGCTTGTTGATTCCAAGGTTCGCCTACACAATATCCATAAATAGTTCCTGCTTCAAGAGTTGCTGGCATTTGTGGTGGAGGTGTTACAGATAGTAAAACATCAGCATCAATTTGTCCTTGTACATTATCAGCAGTGTACATTCCTGGATTAATTCCTGCTGCTGCTAACCAATATCTTATTTCATAATTATGTGTGGAAACAGGAAATACCATACCCATTTTAAAAGCATTTCCTTTATTTTTATATTCTGTAATTACAGGTTTTAAAGCATCTGCTTTAATAGGATGAACTGGTTTTCCATCGGCACCTTTTGGTACATTTGGTTTCATTTTAGACCAAACATCATTGGATACTGTAATGGCATTTCCATTTAAATCCATAGAAAATGCAGTTACCAATTCGGCTTGTCTTCCAAAACCTGCTCCTGCAGCAATAGGCTGACCTGCTAACATGTGTGAACCATCTAATTGACCGTCAATAACACGGTCTAAAACATTTTTCCAGTTTGATTGTGCTTCAACAGAAACAAATAAACCTTCATCTTCAAAAAATCCTTTTTCTTTGGCAATGGCTAAAGGTGCCATATCTGTTAATTTGATAAACCCAAAGGTTAATTGTGGTTTTTCAATATCTAATGTTTTTGTTTTTGAAGTAGTTGCAAGCCGCTTCTGTAGTTCCATCTTTTTTCTTTTCTTTTCCACCACAAGAAAGTAACAGTAAAGAAACCGATAAGATCCATGTTGATTTTGTTAAGTAGTGATTTCATAATTATATTGTTTTTAATATTTAACTAAGTATTAATACTTATTTTTTGACAAATATATAAGTACATCTACTTCTATTCAATGAAATTACCCATGTAAAAACCTCTTTTTACACCATTAAAAAACCTGCTAAAAAACATATAATTAATCGTAAGTGACTGTTATTAATGGTTTTAACAAATAATGAAATAACAAGTAAACCTACGTAGCTCACTTATATTATGAAGTATTTATATAATAAAAATTAAGTATGTGTATAAAAATTAGCTATCCAAGTAGAAGTTATGCTCGCTAATTTCTTTTTTAAGAAGGTCTATATTTGTAATGCCAATTTTCTTGCCTTTTGCCGAAATCAGTTTTTCTTTCTTTAAGGCAGAAAACACACGAATTACCTGTTCTTCGGTAGTTCCTGCATAATCGGCATATTCTTTTCTGCTTAATGTTAAATCGATATAACCTTTAAAATCACCAAATTTTCTGTTTATGATACAATAAGGTGTCCACGACACGTTCTCGAACAGTCATTTGAGAAATAGACTTTACTTTCGATTCGCTTCTGTTTAATTCGTTGGCATAAAAAAGCATCATATTATAAGTAAACTCAGGGTTGTTACGCAAGGCTTCTTGCAAATATTCTTTTGAGAAGTAGCATAAAATTGAATCTTCTAAAGCAATAGCCCCTATTGAATAATACTCTTCGGTACCAAAACCACGATGCCCAATAATTTCTCCATCTTTAGCAAATCTCACTATTTGTTCGCGACCATTTATGCCGGTTCTAAAAACTTTTACTTTTCCTTTCAAAATAAAAAATAAGCCATTTACTGGCGCGCCTTCAATAATAAATTGCTGCCCTTTTTTGCATTTTAAGGTACTTTTAGTGTAATCAGAAAACTTAGATTCTATGTCCGATTTAAGATTTAATTTTATCAAACAACTCATATTCTTACAGGATTCGCAAGACATGTTTAATGAAGCATGTTGTTTTGATATTGTATGAGATACTATAGTTGGCATAAACAAGTATTTACTACAATAATACGTAATAATACTTAGTTTTAAAACTAAGTACTTATTTTTGCAAACTTCACAATTAAAGATTATAAATTTTTTATAAACTTGCCTTTATCATATAAAAATTATTGATTTATCATTCCTAATTGAAGATTATCAACTAACTATATGTGTCGTTTAACATAAAATCTAAACAGACATTGAATTTTTTGATGTATTCACCTTATCTCTAAAATAAGCTAAAACAGCAACCAAAACCATAAAAGTGCCAATACATAAACGAATGTTGGAATAGGTAATGGGTCTCCGGCTGCATAACTATGTAATCCTGATAAATAGTAATTAACCCCAAAAGAGGTCATGATTATAGACCAAAATGCAAACATACTCGCCACATTCAAAACATAATTATTATTTAATTTTGGAATAAAACGTAAATGCAAAACAATGGCATAAACTATAATACTTATTAAAGCCCAAGTTTCTTTTGGATCCCAAGCCCAATAACGACCCCAAGATTCGTTAGCCCAAACACCTCCTAAAAACGTACCAACCGCTAATACAAACAAACCAATGGTCATGGCTATTTCGTTTATATAACTTAGTTCCTTAATTTTAATATCTATAATGGCTTTTGTTTTTTCGGTTTTAAAAATAAGTAATAATAAAGCCATTAATCCTAACACACTCGATAATGCTAAAGGCGCATAACTGCTAACAATGGTTGCCACGTGAATTTTTAACCAATACGATTTTAAAACAGGCATTAAATTCGTTATTTCTGGATTTAACCAATCGAGATAACTCACAAACAATAAGGCTCC
The DNA here is from genome assembly GCA_963704215.1 of uncultured Flavobacteriaceae bacterium. Classification (GTDB taxonomy): domain Bacteria; phylum Bacteroidota; class Bacteroidia; order Flavobacteriales; family Flavobacteriaceae; genus Mariniflexile. The sequence goes on along the minus strand of CAVPHK010000001.1, from coordinate 15,521 downwards.
AGAAAACAAGGTTGATAATGGCAGTGAAAAATCTGATTTTCTAAATGTTATTAACCCACATAATAATAAAACCCAAGCCACAAACACCAGCATTTCGTAGCCATTACTCCAAGGCGCATGTTGTGCCACATACCAACGCAATAAAATATTTCCTGTAAAGCATAAAAACGACACTAAGGTTAGAATTATAAAGCCATTATTTAAAAATTCAAGACTTTTTTGTTATGAAAACATTTTTAAAATAGCCAAAACCAACAAGAAAAACCCAAGTGTAAAAAATACTTGAAACAACCAAAAATTAATATTGGCTTTGTTATACCAAATTTCTGCTTCAATTCGTTCTGGGGTTGGAATGACTTGAGCCCCTAAAACTTCTTGATACTTTTTTAATATAAAGCAACTTTTCATGTGCATCATCATAATTATTAGCGTAGCTATATCTTTAAAATATGACGGTATGATACTTTGCGCAAACTGACCATCTTCTTCAGGAAAATCTTTAAAATGATGGGTGTAACTAAACCATGTATTATTTGTATCGTTTTTATTTGGGAATATTTTAAGATAATTACCAATAAACAAATTGTAAAGAATATTAAAACGTTCATCAATTTTTAATACTTCTTTATCAAATTCATTACGTTCGGCAGGTTTTTTCTTATTAGCTAATTCAACTTCGTTGGTTAATAATATAATCGCCATTATCGTCAATCAATTCATTAAAAGCCACCAAGTTATTAGCTCCAATATTTACATTTTTTAAAAGATCTCCAGTTTTTTCAAAATCAATTTTAATCAGTGGAATTTGTTGCCAAACATTAGGCGCCATATGCATTGCTAGAAACACCTGATTAACATCGAGTGTTAATGTTCTTGCCATTTATAGGGATATGAAAAACTAGATTTTCTAGATATTTTTCTAACAAATTCTGATGCAAGTGTATTTATTGGTTTTATTCTACCATCTAAATCCTGAACCAATAGTCTGCCAAAATATTCGGCATGTGCTTTATCAATTTGTTGAGTTTTAACTAATCTTTCAATACGCGTCGTTATAGAATCATTTACGAGGTTGCGAAACACCAGCTTGAAGACCAAGTAATAAGAAAATAGTAGCAATGTGCTTTTTCTTTAATTGTTTTAATTTTTTATTTATAAAATGAAAACGTGACGCTTTTCCAAAAAGCGCAAAAAACATTCCCAACGTCATTAATAAATAACCTAAATAAGTAACTAATAGTGCCTAATCGATCATGATTTACAGAAAGTACGGTTCCTAATTCATCGGTATCATAACTGGCCTGAAAAAAACGATAGCCTTTATAATCAAGTACATTATTCATAAAAATTCGATAAGGCATTTTTTCATTTCCATCTAAATACTGTTACTTCGCTAGCATATGCAGACGGACTTGAAGACCCTGGGTATCGTTCTAAGCTGAAAATCATTTAATTGAATTGAAAATGGCGTTTTAATAGCTGCGGCACCATACGATAAAATAACCCGAACACCATCAATTTCTACTTCATGATGTGTTGGTAACATACCTTGTCTGTACAATAAATTTAATGGTTTTTCTTTACCATTAACAGATACATTTACTATTAAAGCATCGTCTTTTGTTTTATCGTTATCTTTAGGTTTTACAGAAGTACTTTTAATTTTAAACGTGCCATTTTTATAATACGATAACGGTACAAAAGACATATCGCCAGAACGATATAACGTTCTTAAAGTAATAGGCTGCAAACTGTCTTTAGCTAATTCTTCCGGCCTGTTGTGAAGACATGATAAAGAAATCTAAGTCGAAGGTGATTTAATACTAAATGAACCATTTTCTTCAATTATATTTATAATGCCTTCTTTATCAGAATTAAATCCAATTTCATGATGATGGTCGCCTATTGTTTCAATTTCACCTTGTTTCATGTAAACCGTATTTCTGCCATTGCCTTCGGTAACAACCATTTCTAAAAGTGGTTCTCCACCATTTTCATCATTTACAACTTCTGCCTCAGCGTCTGGAATAAAGTCTTTATAGGTGATAATTACAGGTTTATCTTTAAAGCTTGTTTCTAAAGCTAAAATCATTATTTCTAATTGGCGAAAACGATAATTTTTCTTTTAAAGTCAGTTTTAGATGTGCCATCGGTAATAGTAACGTTTAAAAAATTGGTATCTGAAATTACAATGTTTGAAGACTCACCTTCTCTAATTCTCATAATTCCGCCATACGACGTATATCGTGTAATTGCCGCGCCTAAAATAATAACTATAAAAGCGACATGAAATAGCAAAATGGCCCATTTTTCTTTTCGCAATAACTTGTATTTAAAAATATTGAGCTATAAACGAGAATAACCAAACCTAGCATTACTAATTCAAACCACCACGAATCGTAAATAGCTACCCAAGCAGTTGCAGTTCCATAATCGTTTTCTACAAAAGTGGCAACCGCCATAGCAATTGCAAAAATGAGCAATAATAGTAATGCTAAACTTGAAGATGAAAAGATTTTATAAATATTTTTGCATGGAATATTATTAAATAAAAAAGATAACCTTTGATGATTTTATAAGACCACAAAGGTTATCTTTCTTAGTAATTAGTTACAATAAAAAGTATATTAATTATTTTTTGCTATTTGTTTAGTGCCGTATTTTGCTTCGCGTTTTTTTGCAGCTTCTAACCATTGTGGAACTAAGTGTTTTCTTAAACTCTGCTTTTTCTTTTTTCATTGTTTCAACATCTAAACCAATATATTTTTGAGCTTTTTCTTTAGTAGAAATATCTGGCATATCTACTGGTTTATTATGTCCTAGCTCCGCTAATAAGCGTGCTAATTTAACACGTCCTTCTTGGATAATTGTAAATCCGCTTCCTAAAACTCTTGCCGATTTCAACAGGCGAATGAAATGATGCCCCGTGGCGCTGCTGCAGCATAATCCCAACGCCATTGTGCATGACGAATATCCATTAAAATATCTTTCATTTGAGCTTCAGTAGCACCTAAATCCCATGCTTTTTTAGCTTCAACATGTGCTTTAACTAAGAAATCTTCTAATTTTATTCTGTTTTCAGTAGCTTTTTGTTGACGATCATAAACATTCAATTTTAATTTATCTGCATCTTCTCTATGACAAACTTGACATGCATTAGCAACATTGTTTAAAGGTGATTGAATATGATGATCTGTAAATTTTTGACCACCTTCACTCTTATATGGCATGTGGCAATCTGCACAAGAAACACCTCTATCTGCATGAACACCTGTTAAATAAGTTTCATAACCTGGATGTTGTGCTTTTAGCATTGGTGCACGACTTAATTCGTGTGTCCAATCTGAAAATTCAATTTCATCATAATATTCTTCCATAGCTTCAACAGTCATTCCTTTATCCCATGGGAATTTTAAATAAGGAATGCCTTCGTTTCCTGGTATTTTTTTATCAAAATAATACTCAACATGACATTGTGCACAAACTAAAGAACGCATTTCTTGATGTGTTGCTTTACTAATATCTTTACCCATAGCTTGAAAAGCTTCAACTAAAGCAGGTCTTGTAATGGTTAATTTCATAGTTTTAGAGTCATGACAATCTGCACAACCAATAGGGTTTACAATTTCTTCACCTTTATCTGCCCATTTTCCAGCATAAAATTCTGCAATACCTTTTTCGTTCATTAAACGCGGTACATCTGGACTTTTACATGTCCAACAAGTTGCTGGCATGGGGCCATCTCCTTTATCCTTTTGGTGCTCCAGTTCTTAATGTATTTTGTAATATCTTCAATAGCATATTGATGACCTCTTCCTTGATTATAATCTTTAGAAAAACCATAACCAGCCCAAAGTACTACCAAACGGCTATCTTCATGCAATACATCGCGCATGGCATTACCACCTTGATAAGTAGCAAAACTTGTATCGGCCGTTTGTAAAAACGACTGATATTCTGCTGGGAAATTTTTTCCCCATTCTGCATTTCTTGGTTCATTTTCAGCAATTTCAACCTGTGGAACATATTTATATTTAGCTTCGTTTTTTCTATTAACAATACTTGATGCTAACATTCCTAGAAGAAATACTACTACTGCTGTAACTAATAAATAAAACCTTGTTTTTCATGTATTAAGTTTTTAATTTACTTCTTTTTATTTTCCATTTCTTTTTCCAACCATTCTGGAATTACAGATTTTTCTGGATCTGTTGGTATGGGTGCTATATTATTTTTAATTGTTGAAATACCATGAATGGTACCGTGTGGTACTTCTTGATGGCAACTCCAACATTGTCTTTCTGTTCTATTTTTAGCATGATCATCAATCAAAACCATCATATTTAGTTTGCGTAACCTGCTGAACATGGCATCGAATACAGTTATTCTGTACCACCTCTGCAGATTCCTCTCGCATAAACATCACTTCGGGTTCTGCTCTTAAAGTAAATACCGAAGCATGAAACAAGCCGTCTTTTGCTTTAAAATAATATTGATTAAATATATTGTTGTGCGGCACATGGCAATCGTTACAAGATGCCCATTCTCTGTGCGAACTATGCATCCAACTATTGTAAACCGGCGTCATTACGTGGCAATTTACACATGCCAATGGATCGTCTGACATATAAGAAACCAAAGCTGCTTCTTTAGACATGAAAAAACCTAAACCCGTAATAACTGCAATTAAAAAAACCGCAGTAGTTCTCCATCTAGACTTTTTTTCTGGGTAATATTTTTCTTTTAAGATTCACTTTTTTTAAATTTCTAAATTTTTTACAATGTTTAAAAGATAAAATAATTTTTTTTCAAAGTTACAATATTACATACAATAATACCTATAAATTTAAACAAACTGACAAAAATCATATTTATTTAAAAAAAATATTAATGTATCATAATGATTTAGAACCTGTTTGCAGATTAATAAACTATGCATAATAAACAAAAGTGGTTATTAAGTTTAATTAATAACCACTTTAAAAAAATTAATAATTTTTTTATAATTAAATATGCTGCGATTTTATTTATTAAATGTATAACTAATACCAAACTGTATCATAGAAGTTGTCATTTCATAGCCAATAGAAGTTCCTGGCACTACACCATTAGGATTGCTAGCTGAAGCCATAAAAGGCTGATAACATATTTCCTTCTGTTGCTCCATTACTATCTCCATAATGATATACAGCATCTATTTTCCAACTATCATTTACTATATAACTAAACCCAAATTGGTAGGCGTTTTTAATGACTGCTGTGGCTGGAATATTAAAAAATGTTATTTCTTCTGGTATTGGATTAGAGCTATAAGTATATCCAATACGTAATGGCAATTTATTGATGCCTTTGTACTGTAATCCAGCAGAAAGTATTGAAATGTTTTCCCATCCAAATCCGGCAACAGAGGCTGTTTGAGTCCATCCTGATTTTTCGAAATCCTTCTGTATTTTCATAATCCACTCTTCTAAAGTCTAAAGCAAAATCAATATCGGTTGTAGAATAACCAAGTCCAACAGACATAATTGCAGGATAATCCATTTGGAATTCATTTTTACTAGTAGTATTATCTAAATAAGTATTAGTGAATTCGAATTCGCTAAATGTTTGTGCTGTTTTATAAGATGCACCTAGTTTTAATCCAAATCCTGAATCATAAAATAATCCGAATTGAGCGCCATAACCAATAGCCGAAGCTTTATCGGTTGTTGGATATCCAGCTGATGTTGGATTCGCTGTAGGATTCGGTGCTAATTCCAATGCTGCATAATTTACTGTTGGCTGAATACCAATAGAAAATTTATCCGAAATCTCGTAAGCATATGATAAACCAACTTGCAACAACATATAATCTGATTCAATATGACCAAAACCACCTGCAGCTTGTGGATAATTTATAGGATTAGAATTTATTGTAGGATTAAAAGATGCACTAAATGGATTATTAGTTTCTTCTGGAAATGTAACACCAAAGCCACTAATACCAAATGCAGAAGCACCAAAGGTGTGTTTACTACCTTCTTTTCCCCAAACCATAGCTAATGCTGGCATAGGAGACATCCCTCTATCATCCATTGTTGTTCCACTAACACCAGGAGCTCCAGCTCCTAACATACCTGCTGGTAACGAAGACGAAAGTTCTGGTGAAGAAAAGAACAAACCAACATCAAGTTTTAAAATTTTGCTATCAAAAGCCGAAAGTGTTGCGGGGTTCCATTGCATAGCTCCAGAAATATCAAGTGGTTGTGCGGTTGCAGCTCCTCCCATAGACATATTTACAGCGCCAATGCCTTGCATAATATGTCCAGCTTGTGAGAACACAGCTGAGGTAAAAAACAAAAATAATAGTTTTATAAAGTTAGTTTTCATAATTAAGTAGTTTATGCACCATAATATATGATGCGATTATTAAATATTAATACAACAAAATTAGCTTTGTATATCTGCTATATCTATGACATTTGTTAGCTTTTTATAATTATAAAGCGCTGAAAGCCTTTATGTAACCTATGTTACACAAGGGATCATATATGACTTCTGTCATGTTTTTTAGCCCCCCCAAGAATTAATTTTACGACACAAAATAATTGCAGAATTGAATTGTTTTGTAATCCATACATAAACATATAAACATGAAAAATTTAGTAATATTAGGCGCAGGAACATCAGGAACCATGATGGCAAATCATCTGGTTTCTAAACTCCCAAAAAAGGAATGGAAAATTTCTATAGTAGACCAATATAAAACACATTATTATCAACCAGGATTTTTATTTCTTCCTTTCGACACGTACACTGAAGACCAAGTAAAGAAAGAAGGAAAAAAATTCATCCCAAAGGGCGTTAATTATATTCAAAAAAAGATAGAAAAAATTCTACCGGAAAATAATAAAGTAGAATTGGAAGACGAAACACTAAATTATGATATCCTAATCATTGCTACGGGATCTAAAATTGCTCCAGAAGAAACAGAAGGTTTACTTGGAACGTTATGGCAAAAAGATATTTTTGATTTCTACACTTTTGAAGGAGCTTTAGCTTTAAGAAACAAATTGCGTGAATGGGAAGGCGGCAAATTAGTGGTACACTTAACAGAAATGCCAATAAAATGTCCTGTGGCACCCTTAGAATTTACTTTTTTAGCTGATTCTTATTTCACCAAAAAAGGAATGCGTGATAAAGTTGAAATTACGTATGTAACCCCATTGTCTGGTGCATTTACAAAACCAACATGCTCAAAATCATTAAGTTATTTACTTGCTGAAAAAGGTATTAAAATGGAAACTGATTTCGCTATAGAAAGAGTTGATAACGAAACCAAAGAAATCATTGATTATGGTGAGAAAAAAATTCCATTCGATTTATTAGTAACAGTTCCTACAAATATGGGTGATGAAGTTATTGAAAGATCTGGATTAGGCGACGATTTAAACTTTGTACCAACTAATAAACATACGTTACAATCCATCGATCATGAAAATATTTTCGTAATAGGAGATGCTACCAATGTACCCGCTTCTAAAGCAGGATCTGTAGCACACTTTCAAGCCGAAACATTAACCGATAATATTTTACTTTACATAAATGGCTTTATATTAAAAGAAGAATTTGACGGTCATGCAAACTGTTTTATTGAAACGGGACACAACAAAGCATTACTAATAGATTTCAATTACAACACAGAACCCGTTCATGGTACCTTCCCGTTTGCCAAAGTTGGGCCTCTAAAATTATTAAAAGAAAGTGTATTAAATCACTGGGGAAAATTAGCCTTTAGATGGATTTATTGGAACATGTTATTAAAAGGAATTGCCATACCATTTGTTTCTAGAAACATGAGTTTTAAAGGTAAAGTATTCGACATTAAAAAAAATAATTAATAAATAAACTAAATATAAATATTATGGATTTAAATATTGCAGGAATTAGACTAGACGTTACAGAAGATGGTTATTTAACAGATGTATCGCAATGGACTAAAGAAATCGGCTTAGAAATAGCCAAAAACGAAGGAATTGTTATGACCGACAGACACTGGGAAGTTGTTAATTGGTTACAAGAGCAAGTTAAAAATGATGTGGCTTTATCTGTTAGAGGCATCAAAAAAAGTGGAGTATTAGACATCAAAGAATTCTATGAACTTTTCCCTAACGGACCATTAAAAGTTTCAACAAAAATCGCTGGTGTTCCGAAACCAAAAAGTTGTATCTAATTTTAAAACAAAATACTAACATAAATCACAATATTATGAGTACAAAAGTTAAAAAAATGCTTTTCATATTATCAAAAGCCACCATCGAAAACGCCTATGCAGCATTTGTAATGGCTAACGGCGCAAGAATGGAAGGTATCGAATCTGAAATATTTTTTACATTTTTTGGATTAGAAGCCATTCAAAAGAAAAAACTAGAAAATTTGCACGTTGCTACTGTAGGTAATCCAGGGATGCATATTCCAACAATGATTGGTGGATTACCTGGCATGGAAGCTTTTGCAACCAAAATGATGAAAAAAGAAATGGAAAAACTAGATATGCCTCCAGTTGGCGAATTTTTAGAAATCCTTTCAGATTCTGGTTGTAAACTTTGGGGGTGCAAACTAGCTGTTGATATGTTCCACCTTAAAAAAGAAGATTTAATTGATGAATTAGATGGCATTTTAACAATTGGCGATTTTTATAATAGAGCCGATACAGAAGGATGCCAAATTGTATTTATTTAACACAACCCATCGAATAAATAAAATCTTAAAACAGTCAAAAGTATATATTTTGACTGTTTTTTTTATGTAATGATTTTTCTTGAAATCCTGAATTAATTTGAAGGTAAAACACAAGATTTACTAATTCTTTTCAACACAGAGTTTAAGCCTAAATTCAGCGTTTGCTTCATTTCTTTAGAGTTGTCTTTATGACATTGCAAACAAGCTCCCACTAGTAAAATTCTTTTTTGTTCCTCGACATTAAATGGTCTAAAATCCGTCCTTGTAGATTTAACTAAAGACTTACGCTCGGGCTTTAAAAACGGAATCCATGCATCTTCTGGTAAATTATCATTGGCATTCAATGCATATTCGGGTGTAAACTCCCACTTAGCTTTATTATTTTTAATTTCATAAGTTAAACTACCATTTCCATATCCTATTGCAGCTGCGTTGGCATGACATGATTTACAATCGCGAACTTCTTTTGTAGTGGTATGTGGAGAATTTGGGGCATATAGCCTATGAAAAGAAACATCTTCCCCTATTTTTTTGTTTGAATAACTTCCTTTATCAATCGTTAAAATCATACCCGGAATAGCTGGTTCAATTGTTTTGCCTTCTTTATTTTGCCGAACGCCCATTGCAGGAAGCGACGATGAGAATTCTGCAACATATTCTTTCCATTGTCCTTTTACATATTTCTTAGCTAACAAATCATAGCCTCTTGGTTCATCTTTATCAAATTGATTATGGCAACCAATACAACGCGGTGTCCATGAAGAATGACATGCCGAACAACTTACATTTTTATGTGCATTATCTCGAGAACACACATCCGATTGTGGTTTTAATTCATGTAGTTTGTTATCCTTTTTTCCAATTAAAAAGGCATTTCCTTTTGCATCAACAAACGTGTTTACCAATGGGTTATTATCTTTTTTAGTCACTATAATTTGCTTATCAGTAATGTTTATAGTTGCGATGCATAAACACAGATTTACTTTCCACATCAACATCTTTATAAGCAATCGTATTGGGTTTCTCATTAAAATGACAATCTATACATTGTATTTTTACGGCCTGCTCTTCGTGTAAATAGGTTTTTCCATCACCCATAACTTCATGCGAAGAATGGCAATCTATACAAAGCATTCCTTTAGTATGATGCACATCTTCTGCTATATATTTATAAACTCTTTTATCCTCTAAAACTTTATATTCTTTTTTATTTCTAACAGTTTCTTCGTCTAATAATGTTTCCTGCAAACCAATATAATTTGTTGAAATTCTGCTTGAGCGACTATGGCAGCCAAAGCAATGTGTATCATTTACAAATATATTTGTTGAAGGATGAATTTTTGGTAATATCGTTTTATTTGAAGCCAGATATTTATCTAAGTCAGCTTTTGCGTCTTTAGAATAATTTAAATGGCAGGCATTGCAACCACCACCCCTACTTAATTGATTAATTTCTCCATAAGTAGTTTTTTCGGCTCCTAAATGGCAGTTGGCACATAAATCTCTTAAATGTTTATCTGAAGGAGAGTTCTTTATGTCTTTAATATGAAAATGGTAATCAGGATGATCTGTTTCTCCAAAAATAAATTTATCAACGGCCACTAAACCACTATTCGTTGTCATTAACGACTTATTTATTTTATTTAACTCGTTTGGATGGCATATTCCACAGGTTTCTTTGGCATCAGACAAATTTCCAGGAATTAAAATCATGCCCTTATGAGCTTCTTCTTTATTGAGTGCTAGTGTATTTCCTAAATGACAACTAGCGCACCCAATGAGTTCGGGATCATGAAATTTTGAATACCCTTTAGTGTCGCTATGGCATTGTATACAAGATTCATTAAGAGACACTTCCGTATTTAAGCTCCCATTTTCATAACCATTATCCGATTTAAATAATTCTTTATTTCTTACAAAAAACAATAGCGCAAACAGTAAAAATACGAATAAAAATAAGACCGTTAAAATAGTATCTTTCTCTTCATTAATTAAACTGTTTTTCAAATCTACAACATTTTAAAATTCTTTAAGATTATAATTTCAGGAGCTACAACTAAATATTTGATTCGTTATGTAACCTATGTTACACATAAAACGTTGATTACATGACATTTATCATAATATACAGCGGTAATTATAAATATTTTTACAAGGAAAAACAAATCAACTTATGACTACTTCGAGAAGAAAATTTATAAAAATTTCTGCCTTAGGTTTAGGAGGTTTAGCAACAGTTTCAACAGCTTATAAAATGTTTGGCGGTAATTCATATTTAGATGCCGTTATTAAAGCAAAATATTGCTAATAAATTTAAAAGATCTGCAACCTATTGCGAAGTTTGCTTTTGGAAATGTGCAGCTTGGGCCTATTCAGACGATGAAGGTAATATTCAAAAAATAATTGGTAATGATGATGATTCACATTGTAACGGTAGGCTTTGCCCCAGAGGAACTGGTGGTGTAGGCATGTATAGTGATGAAGACCGATTAAAAACACCTTTAATTAGAACCATTATTGATGGAGAAGAAACATTTAGAGAAGCTAGCTGGGAAGAAGCTTTAGATTTAATAGCTTCAAAATTTAAAGGAATAAAAGAAACTTATGGTGCAGAGTCTATAGCATTACTTAAACATGGTTCTCCCGGAAAACATTTAGAGCATTTATTTAACGCTTTTGGTTCCGATACAATCGGTGAGCCAGCTTATGCACAGTGCAGAGGTCCTCGAGAAACTGGTTTTAAATTAACCTTTGGTTCTTGGGTAGGTTCTCCAGAGCCAACAGATATTAGAGATACTAAATGTTTGGTGTTAATAGGTTCTCATATTGGCGAAAACATGCACAATTCGCAGGTACAAGAAATGTCGGATGCTATTGACAATGGTGCAACCATTATAACAGTAGATCCACGCTTTTCAACTGCCGCTAGTAAATCGCAACATTGGTTACCCATTAAGCCTGGAACAGACATTGCTTTAATGTTAGCTTGGATGCATGTTTTAATTGAAGAAAACCTTTATGATAAAGAATATATTGATAAATATGCCCTAGGCTTCAATGAATTAAAAGAGCACGTTAGCACTTTTACTCCAGAATGGGCTTATAGCATTACAACTATCAAACCTGAAGAAATTAGACGTACAGCAAGAGCAATGGCTTACGCTTCTCCAGCAACAATTATACATCCTGGCAGACACGTTGTGTGGTACGGTGATGATTCTCAAAGAGCAAGAGCTATGGCTATTTTAAATGCTTTGTTAGGTTCTTGGGGACGGAGAGGAGGGTTTTACTTTAAAGAAAGCTTAAAAGTGCCTGAATTCCCTCATCCAGAATATCCAAAACCAAAATGGGCTTGGAAGGAAGTTAGTTCTAAATATCCTTTAGCTGAAATGGGTGTGACTACCGAAATAATTCGTGCTCAATTCCTGGTGAAAATAATGAGTATCCCGTTAAAGCTTGGATGGTAGCTGGTACTAATTTAACCAAATCTATTCCTAATAAAAAGTTATTAGAAAAAGCCATTGATTCTTTAGACTTTATGGTAGTTATAGACACTATGCCAATGGATGTTACAGGTTATGCTGATGTGGTTTTACCTGAATGTACTTATTTAGAACGTTATGATGAAATTCGTTCTGCAACTAATAGAGAACCATCCATTGCAATTAGAATTCCAGCAGTAGCTCCAAAATATGATTCAAAACCAGCTTGGTGGATAGCCAAACAAATTGGCGAAAAAATGGGGCTGGCAGATCAATTCGCATACGACGATTATAAAGAAGTTTTAGAATGGCAATTAAAAGAATTAGGCACTTCATTAGAAGAAATAGAACAAATTGGTGTTAAAAACTATCCACGTAAATCAGGTCCATTATACTTAAACGAAAATGAACCATATGAATTCCACACCCATAGCGGTAAAATTGAATTATATTCTCAAGAATTAAAGGATTTAGGCTTCGATCCAATGCCTGTTTTTACTAAACACCCGGAGCCAGAACAAGGATATTACAGATTAAACTATGGTAGAGCACCCATGCATACTTTTAGTAGAACGGCGAACAATCCTAATTTAAACGACTTAATGAAGGAAAATACCCTTTGGGTAAATCCAAAAGTTGCACGAATAATAGGTTTAAAAACAGGACAAGAAGTGTGGCTTAAAAACCAAGATGAAATTATATCATCATTCGCAATAAAAGTTAGAGTTACAGAACGAATTGGATGGGATTCTGTTTATATGGTACACGGTTTTGGTCACCAAAACAAAAAACTAACTCGCGCTTATGGTAAAGGAATTAATGATACAGAATTAATTTCAAGAGTAGCGATAGACCCTATAATGGGTGGAACAGGAATGCGTGGCAACTTTGTTACCATATTAACTGAAAACCCACATAAAACAATTTAGATATGAGATATGCAATGGTAATAGACACATTAAAATGTGTTGGATGTAGTGATTGCGTTGTTGCTTGTCAAACTGAAAACAATGTTCCTGTTGGATATTGTAGAGATTGGATAACAGAAATAGTTAATGGAACTTATCCAAATGTTGAATTAGAATTAAAATCAGAACGTTGTAATCATTGCGATAAGGCTCCTTGTGTAAGATGTTGCCCGACTGGTGCAAGTCATATTGTAGAAGGTGGTATTGTTTTAGTAACTGGTAATGACTGTATTGGCTGTGGTGCTTGTATAGAATCTTGCCCTTACGATGCTCGTTTTCAACACCCTGAAGGTTATGTAGATAAATGTACATTTTGCCACCACAGATTAAAAGATGGTCAATTGCCAGCTTGTGTGTCTGTCTGCCCAACAAAATGCATGTATTTTGGTGATTTAGATAATCCGAACAGTGAAGTTTCACAATTGTTAAAAAACAGAAAATATAAAACGTTGGCTCCAGAAGCTGGTACTAATCCTCACGTTTTTTACTTAATTTAAATTAAAAAATTATGCAAGAAGAATTATTTATAAGCGGTAGAGATATCCCAAATATAGATCCTTATTTACATATTTGGCATTGGCCAATTTCTGTTTATTTGTTTGTTGGTGGTTTAGCAGCAGGACTATTATTTTTTGCTGCAATAGTTACAGTTATGGGAAAAGCTGATGTTTATAAAGCAACAGTTAAAAATGCCGTAATTATTGCTCCAATAGCATTATCATTAGGTCTAATGGCGTTATTATACGATTTGACTCATAAAATTTGGTTTTGGAAGCTATATACCACAGTTAGAATAGAGTCTCCAATGTCTTGGGGAGCTTGGGTATTAATGATTATTACGCCGCTATCTTTCCTTTGGGTATTTAGTTATTATTCTGATGTTTTTTCAAAATTTGAAGGCAAATTTCAATTGCTCAAAAGATTTAAATTTTTAGCAACATTTGAAAATTTCTTAATAAAAAATAGAATGAACATGGCGTATGCCTTAATTCCTTTATCTGTTGTATTAGGAATTTACACGGGTATTTTACTCTCAGCATTTAATGCAAGACCGCTTTGGAACAATGCCATTTTAGGACCATTATTTTTAACGTCTGGTTTATCTACGGCAGCTGCTGCCATTATTTTATTTGCAAAATCACAAAAAGAGAAACACTTCTTTACTAAAATTGACATCTTTTTAATAATTATTGAATTAGGTTTAATTACACATATGATAATGGGGTTTTATGCCGGATCGCAAGTGCAATTAGAAGCCGTTCAATTATTAGTTGGTGGAGATTTTACTTTAATGTTTTTCGGGTTTGTCGTAATTCTAGGCTTAATTATTCCATTAATAATGGAAGTTGCCGAATATATTGGTTTTAAAATACCTGCAGTTGTTCCAGCACTTTTAGTTATTATGGGAGGCCTCATATTTCGATTTGTTATGGTAGAAGCAGGTCAAATTACAAGATACTTATACTAAAAATTAACAGATTATGATGAAAGTTAAAACTCAAAAAAACAGACATGTATATTGGAATCCATATTTCGGCGGTTTCATTTTAGGCATTCTAATTATATTCACGTTTTATATTACAGGTAGAGGCTTAGGCGCTAGTGGTGCGATGAAAAGTGGTGTTGTAACAATTGTAGACGCCGTAACGCATTCGCATGCGACAGATAACGACTATTACAAACAATTTATAAGTGAAGATAAATCCTCCATGAATAACTGGTTAGTATTTGAAACATTAGGTGTTATAATTGGAGCTTTTATATCGGGCGGACTTAGTGGACGTATAGGTTGGAGAGTACAACATTCACCAAAAATAACTTCAAGAAGAAGATTAGTTTTTGCTTTAGGAGGTGGTGTTTTATTTGGATTAGGAGCACAAATAGCTCGTGGATGTACAAGTGGTGCAGCACTAAGCGGTATGGCAGTGCTTTCAACAGGTGGTTTTATTACTATGCTTGCCATTTTTGGCACCGGATATTTAGTAGCCTACTTTTTTAGAAAAAATTGGATTTAAATAAATAAAAATAAAAAATTATGGGACCTTTAATTCCTAACGGCGTAATTCCAGGAGATTGGGATAGTATAATCGCCATTTTAATTGGTTTAGTATTTGGATTTGTGTTAGAAGCTTCTGGTTTCTCATCATCCAGAAAACTTGCCGGAGTATTTTACGGATATGATTTTGCAGTATTAAAAGTATTTTTTACGGCTGCACTAGTATCGTTAATAGGTTTATATTACATAGATTATCTTGGCTATGCCGATATAAGCTTAATGTATGTGCACCCAACTTATTTATGGGGTGCTATAATTGGAGGCGCTATTATGGGTGTTGGTTTTGTTGCTGGA